>NZ_JBDJOA010000001.1:0-585089 GCF_039674765.1 Stenotrophomonas sp. TWI273 | reverse complement strand
GGCCGGCTCCAGGCAATCCAGAGGAGAGCCGGCCAGCGGCCGGCACTACCTCATGGCGCCCGGACGGAAGGCAGCCGACCAACGGTCGGCTCTACCGCCATCACTTCAAGCCGTGCAGATCCCGCAGCTGGGTCGGCCGTGAGCCGAAATAGGCCGCCAGATCGGCGATGTCCTGATCACTCAGGTCGGTCGCCTGCGGGGTCATCAGCGCGTGCTGGCGATCCCCCGCGCGGTAGGCCTGCAGGCTGTGCGCCAGGTAATCCCCGTACTGCCCACCCAGTTTCGGGTAGGTCGGGTCGATCGGCTTGTTGCCGTCCGCCCCGTGGCAGTCGATGCAGCTCTGGCCGGTGGCTTTGCCCTTCACCTGGGCACGCGCCTCACCGGCGGCGATGCGGCCGGCCGGCAGGCCGGCGGAGGAGCCGGACCCGTGTTCACCACTGGCGTGGCCCGGATCGGCGGCGGAATCTGCGCTGTTCTCCACCTGTGACTGCGAGCACGCAGTCATCAGCAGGGCAACGGACAGGGCGATGGCGTAACGCTGGAGTGGCGTGGCTTTCGACATGAGCGCGCTTATTTGACGGTGGACAGGTAAACAGCGAGATCGGCGATCTCCTGTTCGCTGAAACTCATCGACTGCGCCTGCATCGTCGGATGCTTGCGCTTGCCGTGGCGGTACTCGGTCAGCGCCTGGCTGAGGTACTCACGGGTCTGCCCGCCGATCTTGGGCACCTTGTAGCTGGGGTAGGCGTTCTTGTACCCGGTGATGCCGTGGCACCCCTGGCACGTGTACGCCAGGACCCGGCCATTATCGAACCGGCCGGTGACGGCGGCGGGCGCCGGCGCGGTGGCGGCCGGAGCGGGGGTGGCGGGTACTGCAGGAGCAGGTGTTGCGGCCTGTGCGGCGGCCCCGAGGGGCAGGAGGACGGCCAGAACGAGACAAGCGGCGAGCGGCTGCGGGCGCATGATGTCCTTTTCCGATAAACGGGTCTGGTCGTTCCGGCGTGGGGTACGGAACTGGGCCGAGTATAGCCTGCCATTTCATCTAGCTGAAACCGGGCCCGGGAAGCCATCGCCGCAGGTCACCATGACCTTTGGGATATGGTGTGGTCGTGACGTGGTGCATTACTTTGCTACCACACCTGCCCACGCATCCTTAGGGACACGACGATGTCGCGACACACTTTCCTGCTCGGCCGCACCGGACGCTGTGCCGCTGCACTGCTGATCACCTCCACCCTGCTGCTGAGCGGCTGCGGTGGCGCCGGCCCCGCCGAAGCCAACGCTGCTGAAAAGGACGGCAAGGCCGAGAAGAGGGTCGATGCGGTACCGGTCGAAGCCGTCGCTGCCAGCCGTCGCGCCGTCGCCGCCAGCTACACCGGCACGGCCGCACTGGAACCGCGGGGCGAGTCGCAGGTGGTCGCCAAGACCTCCGGCGTTGCGCTGGTCGTTCTGGTCGAGGAAGGGCAGCAGGTACGTGCCGGCCAGCCGCTGGTGCGGCTGGACCCGGACCGTGCGCGCCTGGCGGTTGCCCAGAGCGAAGCGCAGATGCGCAAGCTGGAGAACAATTACCAGCGTGCCCACAAGCTGGTCGGCGAGCAGATGGTGAGCGCCGCCGATGTCGACCAGATCAAGTACGACCTCGACAACGCCCGCGCGCAGTACCGCCTGGCCACGCTCGAACTGTCCTACACCACGGTGGTCGCGCCGATCTCGGGCGTGATCGCCTCGCGCTCGATCAAGACCGGCAACTTCGTGCAGATCAACACTCCGATCTTCCGCATCGTCGACAACTCGCGTCTGGAAGCCACGCTCAACGTGCCCGAGCGCGAGCTGGCCACGCTGCGCCCGGGCCAGCCGGTCACGCTGATTGCCGATGCGCTGCCGGGCAAGACCTTCCCGGGCACGGTGGACCGCATCTCGCCGGTGGTCGATGCCGGCAGCGGCACCTTCCGCGTGGTCAGCGGCTTTGGCGAAGATGCTGAAGGCCTGCAGCCGGGCATGTTCGGCCGCATCCGGATCGACTACGACCAGCGTGCCGATGCTCTGGTGGTGCCGCGGATCGCACTGCTCGACGATGGCGAGCCGGCGGTGTTCCGCGTGCGCGAGGGCAAGGCCGCACGCGTGCCGGTCAAGCTGGGCTATGCCGAAGGCCCGTGGGTGGAAATCCGCGAGGGCCTGGCCGCCGGCGACCAGGTGGTTACAGCCGGCAAGGTGGCGCTGCGTGACGGCACCGCGGTGCAGGTGATCGGTGCCAAGCCGGCGCCGGCCAAGGCGGAGAGCCGTCAATGACAGCGGCCGGCAACGACCACGGCAATGATCCGCACCAGGGCGAGCGCCCCGGTGCCCAAGGCGGCGGCCTGGTGGAATTCGCCACCCGCCGCCGCGTCACCATCGCGATGTTCACCGTCACGCTGATGCTGTTCGGCTTCATCGCGCTGGGCAATCTCAAGGTCAATCTGCTGCCCGACCTGAGCTACCCGACCCTGACCGTGCGCACCGAGTACACCGGTGCAGCGCCGGCGGAAATCGAAACGCTGATCACCGAGCCGGTCGAAGAAGCCGTCGGCGTGGTCAAGAACCTGCGCAAGCTCAAATCGATTTCGCGTACCGGCCAGAGCGATGTGGTGCTCGAGTTCGCCTGGGGCACCAACATGGACCAGGCCAGCCTGGAGGTGCGCGACAAGATGGAAGCGCTGAACCTGCCGCTGGAGGCGAAGTCCCCGGTGCTGCTGCGCTTCAATCCGTCCACCGAACCGATCATGCGGCTGGTGATCTCGGCGAAGACCGATCCGTCCAGCGATGCCGAGGCCGTGCGCCAGCTCACCGAGCTGCGCCGCTACGCCGATGAAGACCTGAAGAAGAAGCTGGAGCCGGTCACCGGCGTGGCGGCGGTCAAGGTCGGCGGCGGTCTGGAGGATGAAATCCAGGTCGACATCGACCAGCAGAAGCTGGCCCAGCTCAACCTGCCGATCGACAATGTCATCAAGCGGCTCAAGGAAGAGAACATCAACATCTCCGGCGGTCGCCTGGAGGAAGGCTCGCAGCGTTACCTGGTGCGCACCGTCAACCAGTTCGCCGATCTGGAGGACATCCGCAACCTGCTGGTGACCACCCAGAGCAGCAACGGCAGCGCGGCCGATGCAGCGATGCAGCAGATGTTCGCCATCGCCGCCTCGACCGGCTCGGATGCCGCCGTGGCCGCCGCCTCGGCCGCGCAGAGCGCATCCAGCAGCAGCTCCACCAACATCGCCAACGGCGTGCCGGTGCGGCTGAAGGATGTCGCCACCGTCCGCCAGGGCTACAAGGAACGCGAAGCGATCATCCGTCTGGGTGGCAAGGAAGCGGTCGAGCTGGCGATCTACAAGGAGGGCGATGCCAACACGGTGTCGACCGCCGAAGCGCTGCGTGCGCGGCTGGAGCAGATCAAGGGCCAGGTGCCCGGCGATGCCGAGCTGACCACGATCGAAGACCAGTCGCGCTTCATCGAACACGCCATCAGCGACGTCAAGAAAGACGCCGTGATCGGCGGCATCCTCGCCATCCTGATCATCTTCCTGTTCCTGCGCGACGGCTGGAGCACGTTTGTGATCAGCCTGTCACTGCCGGTCTCGATCATCACCACGTTCTTCTTCATGGGCCAGCTCGGCCTGAGCTTGAACGTGATGTCGCTGGGCGGTCTGGCGCTGGCCACCGGCCTGGTGGTGGACGACTCCATCGTGGTGCTGGAGAGCATCGCCAAGGCGCGCGAGCGTGGCCTGAGCATCCTGCAGGCCGCCATCGTCGGCACCCGTGAAGTGAGCATGGCCGTGGTCGCCTCGACCCTGACCACCATCGCGGTGTTCCTGCCGCTGGTGTTCGTGGATGGCATCGCCGGCCAGCTGTTCCGCGACCAGGCGCTGACCGTGGCGATCGCGATCGCGATCTCGCTGTTGGTCTCGATGACCCTGATCCCGATGCTGAGCTCGCTCAAGGGCCGCCCACCGCTGGCCTTCCCGGAAGAACCCGCGCATCAGCCGTGGCAGCCGGACAGCCGGTGGTTGAAGCCGGTCGCCGGCAGCCGTCGTGGCGTAGGCACGCTGGTGCGCTGGATCTGCTTCGGGATGGCCTGGTCGGTGATCCGCGTCTGGCGCGGTCTGGTGGCCGTGGTCGGCCCGGTGATGCGCAAGGCCAGCGATGTGGCGATGAAGCCGTACGCCGGTGCCGAACGCGGTTACCTGAAGCTGCTGCCGGGCGCGCTACACCACCCGGGCAAGGTGCTGGGTCTGGCCGCGCTGGCCTTCGTCGGCACGATGGCGCTGGTGCCGATGCTGGGTGCGGATCTGATCCCGCAGCTGGCCCAGGACCGCTTCGAAATGACCGCCAAGCTGCCGGCCGGCACGCCGCTGAAGCAGACCGATGCACTGGTCCGCGAGATGCAGCTGGCCCATGCCAAGGACGACAGCATCGCCTCGTTGTACGGCGTCAGTGGCAGCGGCACGCGCCTGGATGCCAGCCCGACCGAGAGTGGCGAAAACATCGGCAAGCTGACCGTGGTGATGGCCGGTGGCGGCAACGCACGCACCGAAGCGGCGATCACCGAGCGTCTGCGTGAGTCGATGCAGCAGCATCCCGGCGTGCAGGTCGATTTCGCCCGCCCGGCGCTCTTCAGCTTCTCCACCCCGCTGGAAGTGGAACTGCGCGGCCAGGACATGGCCACGCTGGAAACGGCCGGCAAGGCGCTGGCCGCGATGCTGCGCAACAACCCGCACTACGCAGACGTCAAATCCACGGTGGAAGAGGGCTTCCCGGAGATCCAGATCCGCTTCGACCAGGAGCGCGCCGGTGCCTTGGGCCTGACCACGCGGCAGATCGCCGATGTGGTGGTCAAGAAGGTGCGCGGTGATGTGGCCACGCGCTACAGCTTCCGCGACCGCAAGATCGACGTGCTGGTCCGTGCCCAGGAAGGCGACCGGGCCAGCGTGGACAGCATCCGCCGGCTGATCGTCAATCCGGGCAGCAACCGGCCGGTGACGCTGGATTCGGTGGCCGAGGTGGTCGCCACCAACGGCCCGAGCGAGATCCATCGCGCCGATCAGACCCGCGTGGCGGTGGTCTCGGCCAACCTGCGCGATATCGACCTGGGCGGCGCCGTGCGCGAAGTGCAGGACATGGTCGCCAAGCAGCCGCTGGGTGCCGGTGTGGGCATGCACATCGGCGGCCAGGGTGAGGAGCTGGCCGATTCGGCGCGCTCGCTGATCTTCGCCTTCGGCCTGGCCATCTTCCTGGTGTATCTGGTGATGGCCTCGCAGTTCGAGTCGCTGCTGCACCCGTTCGTCATCCTGTTCACCATCCCGCTGGCGCTGGTCGGTGCGATCCTGGCGTTGATGCTGACCGGCAAGCCGATCTCGGTGGTCGTGTTCATCGGGTTGATCCTGCTGGTGGGCCTGGTGACCAAGAACGCGATCATCCTGATCGACAAGGTCAACCAGCTGCGCGAGGCCGGTGTGCCCAAGCGCGAGGCGCTGGTGGAAGGCGCGCGCTCCCGCCTGCGGCCGATCATCATGACCACCCTGTGCACGCTGTTCGGCTTCCTGCCGCTGGCGGTGGCGATGGGCGAAGGCGCCGAAGTGCGTGCGCCGATGGCGATCACCGTGATCGGTGGCCTGCTGGTCTCCACCCTGCTGACCCTGGTGGTGATCCCGGTGGTGTACGACCTGCTGGATCGTCGTGGCGACGCCTACTACCGCGCGCGTGGCCGGCACCTCAAGACGCCGCTGGCCGATGCCGGCCATGACACCGCACAGGAGCCGGCATGAGCATTGCCGAGTTCTCCATCCGCCGGCCCATCACCACGATCATGTGTTTTGTGTCGTTGGCGGTGGTGGGCCTGATCGCCTCGTTCCGGCTGCCGCTGGAAGCACTGCCGGACATCTCCGCGCCGTTCCTGTTCGTGCAGGTGCCGTATACCGGTTCCACGCCGGAAGAGGTCGAGCGCAACATCATCCGGCCCACCGAAGAAGCGCTGGCAACGATGACCGGGATCAAGCGCATGCGCTCCTCGGCCACCTCCGAAGGTGCCAGCATCTTCATCGAGTTCACCGACTGGGACCGCGACATCGCCATCGCGGCCTCCGATGCCCGCGAGCGCATCGATGCGATCCGCAGCGACCTGCCTGACGACCTGCAGCGCTACAACGTGTTCAAGTGGTCCAGCAGCGATGACCCGGTGCTGAAGGTGCGCCTGGCCAGTGCCACCGACCTGACCGGCGCATACGACATGCTCGACCGCGAGTTCAAGCGGCGGATCGAGCGCATCCCGGGGGTGGCGCGGGTCAACATCTCCGGTGCCCCACCGAACGAGGTCGAGATCGCGATCAGCCCGGACCGGTTGACCGCGCACAACCTGAGCATCAACGAGCTCAGCGATCGCCTGCGCGCGCTGAACTTCTCGATCTCGGCCGGGCAGATCGACGACAACGGCCAGCGCGTGCGCATCCAGCCGGTGGGCGAGATCACCGACCTGCAGGAACTGCGCGATCTGGTGATCGACACCAAGGGCCTGCGCCTGGGCGACATCGCCGAGATCCGGCTCAAGCCCACGCGCATGAACTACGGGCGCCGCCTGGACGGCAACCCGGCCGTCGGCCTGGATATCTACAAGGAGCGCAGCGCCAACCTGGTGGAGGTCTCGCGTGCCGCGCTGGCGGAAGTGGAGGCGATCCGCACGCAGCCCTCGATGCGCGATGTGCAGATCAAGGTGATCGACAACCAGGGCAAGATGGTGACGTCTTCGCTGCTGGAGCTGGCCGAGGCGGGTGCAGTGGGCCTGCTGTTGTCGATCACGGTGCTGTTCTTCTTCCTGCGCCATTGGCCCTCCACGCTGATGGTGACCCTGGCGATCCCGATCTGTTTCGTGATCACGCTGGGCTTCATGTATTTCGCCGGCGTCACCCTCAACATCCTGACCATGATGGGCCTGCTGCTGGCGGTCGGCATGCTGGTGGACAACGCCGTGGTGGTGGTGGAGAGCATTTACCAGGAACGTGAGCGGATGCCTGACCAGCCACGGCTGGCCTCGATCATCGGCACCCGCAACGTGGCCATCGCGCTGAGCGCCGGCACGCTGTGCCACTGCATCGTGTTCGTGCCGAACCTGTTCGGCGAGACCAACAACATCAGCATCTTCATGTCGCAGATCGCCATCACGATCTCGGTCTCGCTGCTGGCCTCCTGGCTGGTCGCGGTGAGCCTGATCCCGATGCTGTCCGCGCGTATGCAGACGCCCAAGCTGGTGCATTCGGACAGCGGGGTGATCGCCCGCCTGCAGCGCCGCTACGCCACACTGCTGCAGTGGACGCTGGAGCATCGCGGTTGGAGCGTGTTCGGCATCCTGCTGGTGATCCTGATCAGCCTGGTGCCGATGAAGCTGACCAAGATCGACATGTTCGGTGGCGAGGGTGGCCACGAGGTGTTCATCGGGTACAACTGGAAGGGCGCCTATACCTTCGGGCAGATGTCCGAGGAAGTGGCACGCGTCGAACGCTACCTGGATGACAACCGCGAGGCGCTGCACATCACCCAGGTGTATTCCTGGTACAGCGAGCAGGAAGGCAGCAGCACGATCGTGACCTTCGATACCGCGCACGCCAAGAGCATGCCGGCCGTGCAGGAGGCACTGCGCAAGGGCCTGCCGCGGTCGGCGCGTGCCGATTACGTGGTCGGCAACTCGGGCGACGGCGGCGGCGGTGGCAACAACCAGGTGCAGGTGCAGCTGGTCGGCGACTCGACCAAGATGCTGCAGGAGATCGGCGAGGAAGTGGTGCCGTTGCTGGCCCAGCGCAAGGAACTGCGCGATGTGCGCATCGACAACGGCGAGAAGGGCAGCGAGCTGTCCATCCATGTGGACCGCGAGCGCGCGGCCGCCTTCGGCTTCAATGCCGAGCAGGTCGCCAGCTTCGTCGGCCTGGCCCTGCGTGGCGCGCCGCTGCGCGAGTTCCGCCGCGGTGACAGCGAAGTACCGGTATGGGTACGTTTCGCCGGTGCCGAGCAGAGCAGCCCGGAGGACCTGGCCAGCTACACCGTGCGCACCGGTGACGGCCGCTCGGTGCCGCTGCTGAGCCTGGTGGATGTGGCGATCAAACCCTCGGCCACGCAGATCGGCCGCACCAACCGCCAGACCACGCTGACCATCAAGGCCAACCTGGCCGAGAAGGTCACCGTGCCGGAAGGGCGCAAGGCCATGGAGGAGATGCTCACGCCGATGAGTTTCCCGGCCGGCTATACCTTCAGCTTCGACGGTGGCGACTACGGCGACGACGACCAGGCGATGTCGCAGATGATGTTCAATCTGGTGATCGCGCTGGTGATGATCTACGTCGTGATGGCGGCCGTGTTCGAATCGCTGCTGTTCCCGGCGGCGATCATGAGCGGCGTGCTGTTCTCGATCTTCGGCGTGTTCTGGCTGTTCTGGATCACCGGCACCTCGTTCGGGATCATGTCCTTCATCGGCATCCTGGTGTTGATGGGCGTGGTGGTGAACAACGGCATCGTGATGATCGAGCACATCAACAACCTGCGCCGCCGCGGGATGGGGCGGACCCAGGCGCTGGTGGAAGGCTCACGCGAGCGCCTGCGCCCGATCATGATGACGATGGGCACCGCGATCCTGGCGATGATCCCGATCTCCATGACCGACACCCAGCTGCTCGGCAATGGTCCGCCGTACTACCCGATGGCCCGCGCCATCGCTGGCGGCCTGGCGTTCTCCACGGTGGTGAGCCTGCTGTTCCTGCCGACCATCTACGCGATGCTCGATGACATGAGCACGGCGGTGTCGCGGATCATCCGGCGCGCGCGTGGCCGCGGCGTGGATGCTCCGGTGGTCGAGCCGGGCGCAGAATCGATTTGAGGGTGGATGGAGGCCCGTTGGGCGGGCCTCCTTTTTTCGCGGACCGCATCCACGCATGGCGTGGATCTACAGATGGAAACGGTGGCGCGGGAATCACCCTGGTACGGAGCTGAGTGCGTGCGGGTAGTGCCGGCCGCTGGCCGGCTCACGAGATACCCACCGATGACCGGCCCACGAGATGCCCACCGATGACAGGTGCCGGCCAGCGGCCGGCACTACCCGCGGTTCCCACATGCGTGCACAAAAAAGGCCACGCATTGCGTGGCCTTTCGATTACAGCCGGCGCGGGAATCACCCCGCGACCTTGCCCCACACCTGGAACCCGGTCAGCCACAACCCGAGCATGCTGCCCAGGTTGGTCAGCATGAAGGTCAGCACCACGCGGGTCACCCGGTTGCGGTACCAGCCCTTGACGCTCTGCGCATCGTCGCGCAGCTTCAGGAAATCCTCGTAGGCCGGCTTGCGCAGGCGCGCTTCCACCAGGGCCGAGAACGCACCGGTCGGGATGCTCAGCCGGAACGGCTTGAACGGGGCCACCACGATCGCGGTCAGGATGCTCAGCGGGTGGCTGCCGGCCAACAGGCAGCCCAGGCCGGCCAGACCGCCGGTGTACATCGCCCAGACCGCCAGCAGCTCACTGCCGACGCCCAGGCCACCGCGATAGAAGCCCACGCCGATACCGGTCAGCACGATGGCCAGGATCGCCAGCGTGATCCACGGGATGTTGCGCTTCTTCGGCACGTCTTCCAGCAACTCGCGCAGCGGGCCCGGCGCGTCGGTGTCGGTTTCCAGGTACCTGGCCAGACCGGCCAGATGACCGGCACCGACCACCGCCAGCACTTCGCGCTGGGCCGGATCGTGCACTTCGCGCAGGCGCGTGGCCATGTAGCGGTCGCGCTCGCCGATGATGGTTTCGTACAGGGCCGGGCTCTCGCTGGCGAACTCGCCGAAGCTGGCTTCGAGCATGTCGCCCTGCTTGAGCTTCTCGATCTCGTCTTCGCCGACTTCCTCGGACGCGAACAGGCCAGCGCCCAGGCCCATCACCAGCTTGATCTTGCCGAAGAAGCCCAGGCGCTGCGAGGCACGCCGGAACGTCAGGCCGACCTCGCGGTCGATCAGATGCACGGGCAGGTTGCGTTCGTTGGCCAGGGTGACCGCGCGCTTGAGCTCGGCACCCGGCTCGATCTCGAGCTGTTCGGCCAGGCGGCGCTGGTAGGCGGCCAAGGCCAGGTTGGCGGCGAACAGGGCGACGCGGCCCTTGCGGATTACCTCGACCAGGTCCAGCTTGGCCAGCGCATCCGGATCGGTCAGTGCCTGCAGGCGCTGGGCGTCCAGTTCGACCGCGACCGCATCGAAGCGGCCACTCTCGATCGCACGCTCCACCGCTTCCACGCTGGCCTGCGAGACGTGCGCGGTGCCCAGCAGGGTGTAGCGCACGCCATCGCGTTCGACGATGCGGACGGGCTGGCCGGCGAACAACGTGTCGCCGGCGTCAATCAGGGTATCGGTCATTGCATCATTCATTCGAAGGGGCGCTGTCGGCACCATCGCCGAGCGCGCGCTGCATCTGGACGGTATCCAGCCAGCGGCCATGCTTGCGGCCGAGGCCGCGGAAAACGCCGACGGTATGGAAACCGAAACGCTCGTGCAGTTTGATGGAGGCGGTGTTGGTGGGCTCGCCGATGACGGCCACCATCTGCCGGTAACCGCGCGCGACGCAGGCATCGATCAGGCCCTGCATCAGCGCGGTGCCGACACCGCGGCCCTGGAACGCCGCGTCCACATAGACCGAGTTCTCCACGGTCCACTGATAGGCGATCCGGCCGCGGTAGGTATTGGCGTAGGCATAGCCGGCCACCTGGCCATCGACCTCGGCCACGAGGTACGGAAAGCCGCGGCCGACGATGTCCTGCATGCGGCGGTGCATTTCCGCCGCCTCCGGGATCTCGTACTCGTAGGTGTTGACGAAGTCGGTTACTTCCACCGCATAGATCGCGGTGATGGCCGCGATATCGGCATCGGTGGCATCGCGCAGGTGCACGGTCACGGTGGGGTGTCCTGGTCGGTCAGTCGATGTAGCGCTTGAGCAGATCGCCGTATGCATCGATGCGGCGATCACGCAGGAACGGCCAGATGCGGCGGACGTGTTCGCTGCGCTGCAGGTCCACATCGCAGACCAGCACGGTCGGCTCGCCACCGGCTTCGGCGATGAATTCACCCTGCGGGCCCAGCACGTGGCTGTTGCCCCAGAACTGGATGCCCGAAGCACCCATCGGCGAGGCTTCATGGCCGACGCGGTTGCAGCTCAGCACCGGCACGCCGTTGGCCACGGCATGGCCGCGGTGGCTCAGCACCCACGCATCACGCTGGCGGCCCTGTTCGTCGCGCTGGTCGTCCGGGTCCCAGCCGATCGCGGTGGGATAGAGCAGCAGCTCGGCACCGGCCAGCGCCATCAGGCGCGCCGCTTCCGGATACCACTGGTCCCAGCACACGAGCACGCCGAGGCGACCCACCGAGGTATCGATCGGGGTGAAGCCCAGATCGCCCGGGGTAAAGTAGAACTTCTCGTAGAAGCCCGGATCATCCGGGATGTGCATCTTGCGGTACTTGCCGAGCAGGGTGCCGTCTTTCTCGAAGACCACCGCGGTGTTGTGGTACAGCCCGGCAGCGCGACGCTCGAACAGCGACCCGACGATCACCACGCCATGCTTCCTGGCCAGCGCGCCCAGGCGCTCCGTGCTCGGGCCCGGGATCGGCTCGGCCAGATCGAATTCATCCACTGATTCGTGCTGGCAGAAGTACGCGCCGTTGTGCAGTTCCTGCAGCAGGATCAGCTTGGCACCCTGCGCGGCCGCTTCAGCCACGCGCGCTTCGATGACGGCCAGATTGGCCTCGGCATCGCCGTGGTTGCGCTCCTGGATCAGGGCGACGGAAAGGGTGTGGCGTGAGCTCATCCGGAGACGGTCCTGCAAGGGGAAAAACGCAGTTTATCGCGGATGGGTGCACGCAGCGTGCTGGCTGCTAAATGGGCAACACCCGCACCGGTAGTGCCGGCCGCTGGCCGGCTCCGCAGGATGACCGGAACAGCGGCGGACAGGCCACAACCCTCGGTCGTGGGCTGTCGCTCTTCCATCGGCTGCCGACCCGCTCCGACACGCCAGGCCGAGGTACTCACTGGTCGATCAGGCCAGCAATCCCGCCGGCAGCTGCATCGTGATGCAGTGCAGGCTGCCGTTCTGCCAGATCAGCGAACGGCACGGCACCGGCACGATCTCGCGGTCCGGATAGGCCTGGGCCAACACCGCACGCGCCGCTTCGTCGGCCGCATCGCCGTAGGCCGGCATCAGCACCGCGCCGTTGAGGATCAGGTAGTTCGCATACGAAGCCGCCAGGCGGCGGCCTTCGTCGATCACCGGCTGCGCCCATGGCAGCGGGAACAGGCGGTACGGCTGGCCGTCGGTGGTACGCAGCGCCGCCAGCTCGGCACCCATCGCCTGCAGTTCGGCGTAGTGCGAATCGCCGGCGTCGTCGCAGGCCTGGTAGACGATGCTGTCGGTCGAGGCGAAGCGGGCCAGGGTATCGATGTGGGCGTCGGTATCGTCGCCTTCCAGATAGCCATGGTCCAGCCACAGCACGCGGTCCTGGGCCAGCCAGGTGGCCAGGTCGGCGCTGAGCGAGTCGCGGCTGCGGTCCGGATGACGCTCGTGCAGGCACTGCCAAGTGGTCAGCAGGGTGCCGGCGCCGTCGGTCTCGATGCCGCCGCCCTCCAGCGCGAACGGAATGCTCTGCAGCTCCGCGTTGTTGAACAGGCCCGCCGCGTGCAGGACGCCGACCAGCTGGTCATCCAGGCTGGCGTCGAACTTGCCGCCCCAGCCGGTGAAGCGGAAATCCAGCAGGCGGAAGCCGCCATCGGCACGCGTGAGCGTGATCGGACCGGAGTCGCGCAGCCAGGTATCGTCGTACTGGGCAGTCACGAAGCGCACGCGGTCCGTGTCGATCCGGTTCGAACGCAGGCGCGCATCGGCGTACGCCTCCAGGTCGTCGTCGGCAACGATGATCACCACCGGCTGGAAGCGGGTGATGGCCGCGACGAGCGCGATGTAGGTGTCCTCGACGTCACCCAGGCGGTCGGCCCAGTCGGTGTCGGCGTGGGGCCAGGCGATCAGGATGGCGGACTGGGATTCCCATTCGGCCGGAAAGCGGAGCGTGTCGTTCATGATCTCAGTGCGATGGCCCGCCGGCTGGCGGGCAAAGGGAAAGGGGTCAGCGGATCGGCGGTTTCGGCCCGATCTCGTTGGCGTCGGCGCGGTTGGCGACCACGTCGATCACCTTCTGCTTTTCGAAGTACACGGTGAACTGCGGGTAGACCCAGCGGTTGATCGTGGGCCACTGGCGCTTCTGCCCGCCGCGGGGTTCCAGGCGTTCGCCCGGGTCGCCGAACTGGGCCTGGACCTGCTGCATGCTCTGGCCGCGGACGGGCAGGGCGACGGCGGGCTTTTCACGGCTGCGGTCGATCAGCAGCGTGTCGGCGTGGGCGCTGGAAACGGCCAGTACGGCCAGCAACGGCAAGGTGGTCAGGTAACGCTTCATCTCGATCTACTCCCCAGTGGTCAAGAATGCGGAAGGTCTCACGACTGCAGGTCTCATGACCAACGGTCGTGAGCTACCTGGCGATTACACCAAAAATGGCAGCAAAAAGCCGCCCGGAGGCGGCTTTTTGTTCATCACCCGGTCCGGTGAGGGACCGATGGCGGCCGTGAGGCCAGCCGGCTCAGCGCTGGCGAGCCTTGAAGCGCGGGTTCGACTTGCAGATCACGAAGATCTTGCCGCGACGACGGACGACCTTGCAGTCGCGGTGACGGGTCTTGGCCGACTTCAGGGAAGACAGGACTTTCATTGCATACCTCGGCGTAAACGTTGGATTCGGTTGGAGCGCGGCCGCGATATGCAGATGACAATCGGCAGGTGACGCCCGTTCAAGCCCGCCATTCTACCGGCCTTTTTCCCATCCTTTCAAGTGGTTGGGCCAAAAAAGTCTCAGGGCGCCCCGGGCAGGGGCTAGAATGGGCGGTCACATCTACCGGGAAACCCATGAATCAGCTTCCATCCGTGCTCACCATCGACGGTCCTTCCGGGGCCGGCAAAGGCACTGTCAGCCGCATTGTCGCACGCCGCCTGGGCTGGCATTACCTGGATTCGGGCGCCCTGTACCGGGCGGTGGGCGTGGCCGCCAGCTGGGCTGATATCGATACCTCCGACGCCTCGGCGCTGGTGCGCTGCACCTTCGACACCCACGTGCGCTTCGTGGAATCGGCCGATGGCGGGCTGCGGGTGCTGGTCAACGAGACCGATGCCACCGACGAGCTGCGCCTGGAGACCACCGGCGCGCTGGCCTCGGCCATTGCCGCCATCCCGGAGGTCCGGGCGGCGCTGAAAGAGCGCCAGCGCGCATTCAGGATGGAGCCGGGGCTTGTCGCCGACGGACGGGACATGGGTACGGTCATCTTCCCGGACGCTCCATTCAAGGTGTTTTTGACCGCCAGCGCCGAGGAACGGGCCGAGCGGCGGCATAAGCAGTTGAAAGACAAGGGTGTTTCGGTTAACTTTGACGACCTCCTGCGCGAGATCATGGCCCGCGACGCCCGTGATGCACAGCGCACAGTGGCGCCCCTGAAGCCGGCAGACGATGCCGTCGTCATCGACACCAGTGGTATTGGCATCGACGCTGTCGTTGCCAAGGTATTGGATCTGCTTCCGGTTTCGGGTGCCTGATCCGTTGTAAAGGAGGGCCGTCAATCCATCGACGGTGTCGCACCATCGCAAGGCAACAAAAGCTCCGTCCCGCAATGATGCGTGGCGGTTTTCCTACTTAACACACGACCTGCCTTACCGGGGTCGACCAACAGGCGGGCAGTAAGCGGTTCCCTTCGGGGGCCAATGCCCATGTGTCCAACAGAGTAAATCTAATGACCGAATCATTTGCAGAGCTGTTCGAAGCCAGTCAGGCCAATCTGGCCAAGCTGAAGCCGGGCTCGATCGTCAGCGGTGTCGTTGTTGAAGTCCGCGGCGATGTCGTGGTGATCAACGCCGGCCTGAAGTCCGAAGGCATCGTGCCGATCGAACAGTTCCGTAACGACGCTGGCGAGATCGACGTTGCTGAAGGCGACGTCGTCAAGGTCGCCCTCGATTCCATCGAGAACGGCTTCGGTGAAACCGTTCTGTCGCGTGAGAAAGCCAAGCGCGCGATGGTGTGGGACGAGCTGGAAGAAGCGTTGGAAAAGAACGAAACCATCACCGGCCGCATCAGCGGCAAGGTCAAGGGTGGTTTCACCGTGGACATCAAGGATGTCCGCGCGTTCCTGCCCGGTTCGCTGGTGGATGTGCGCCCCGTGCGCGACCCGGCCTACCTGGAAGGCAAGGAGCTGGAATTCAAGCTCATCAAGCTGGACCGCAAGCGTAACAACGTCGTTGTGTCCCGTCGTGCAGTCGTCGAAAGCGAGCATTCGGAAGAGCGCGAGCAGCTGATGGACAAGCTGCAGGAAGGCGCGATCCTGAAGGGTGTCGTCAAGAACCTGACCGATTACGGCGCATTCGTGGACCTGGGCGGTATCGACGGCCTGCTGCACATCACCGACATGGCCTGGAAGCGCGTGCGCCATCCGTCCGAAGTCGTGAACGTCGGCGACGAGCTGGACGTGCGCGTGCTGAAGTTCGACCGCGAGCGCAACCGCGTTTCGCTGGGTCTGAAGCAGCTGGGTGAAGATCCGTGGGACAACATCGCCCGTCGTTACCCGGCCAACAGCCGCGTCTTCGGCAAGGTCTCCAACGTCACCGATTACGGCGCATTCGTCGAGATCGAGCCGGGCGTCGAAGGTCTGGTGCACGTCTCCGAAATGGATTGGACCAACAAGAACGTCAACCCGTCCAAGGTTGTGCAGGTCGGTGACGAAGTTGAAGTCATGGTCCTGGACGTCGACGAGGAGCGTCGCCGCATCTCGCTGGGCATGAAGCAGGTTGCCGCCAATCCGTGGGAAACCTTCGCTGCCATCCACAAGAAGGGCGACAAGGTGTCGGGCCAGATCAAGTCGATCACCGACTTCGGCATCTTCATCGGCCTGGACGGCGGTATCGATGGCCTGGTGCACCTGTCCGACATCAGCTGGAACACCACCGGCGAAGACGTGGTCCGCAACTACAAGAAGGGCGACAACCTGGACGCAGTGGTCCTGGCCGTCGATCCGGAGCGCGAGCGCATCAGCCTGGGCGTCAAGCAGCTGGAGCAGGATCCGTTCGGTCAGTACATGGCGGCCAACCCGAAGGGTTCCAAGGTCGAAGGCGTGGTCAAGGAAGTGGACGCCAAGGGCGCTACCATCGAACTGGCTGACGGCATCGAAGGCTACGTGGCCGCTCGCGACGTTGCGAACGAGCGCGTGGACGACGCGACCCAGTTCCTGAAGGTCGGCGACAAGGTGGAAGCCAAGTTCGTGGGCATGGATCGCAAGGGTCGTACCCTGCAGCTGTCGATCAAGGCCAAGGACGACGCGGAAATGCGCGAAGTGCTGGAGGAATACCAGTCCTCTTCGGCTTCCAGCGGCACCACCCAGCTCGGCGCGCTGCTGCGTGCACAGCTGAACGGCAACAAGTCCGAGTAATCGGTCTGTCGCTGTCGTAGTTTCCTGGGCGGCCCGGACATCAGTCCGGGCCGTTTCAGGGTCTGAGTTCCTCCCCAAGAGCCCGTAATGACCAAATCCGAGCTGATCGAAATCCTGGCGCGCCGACAGGCGCATTTGAAGTCGGACGATGTCGATCTGGCCGTGAAGTCGTTGCTGGAAATGATGGGTGGGGCGCTGGCCGGCGGGGATCGCATCGAGATCCGCGGGTTCGGCAGTTTTTCGTTGCACTACCGGCCCGCACGGCTGGGGCGCAATCCCAAGACCGGGGAATCGGTCGCGTTGCCGGGCAAGCATGTCCCGCACTTCAAGCCGGGCAAGGAACTGCGCGAGCGCGTCAGCGCCGTGGTGCCGCTGGAAAGCGATCCTGCGTAGAGCCGACCGTTGGTCCGCTGCTTTTTTCGTTCCGGGCCTCTTTGTCCCGCTGCTCTATATTCCGCTACTCTTGAATCTCCCGGAACTGGAGCTGCTGCATGAACATCGTACGTCTGCTGATCCTGCTGGCGGTTCTGGTCGTGGGTCTCATCATCGGCGCCCTCAACTCGCAGCCGATCATCATCAGCCTGGGCTTTACCCAGATCAATTCCACCACCGGCGTGGCGATCATCATCGCCCTGTTGTCCGGTGCAATCATCGGCGGCGGCCTCGTGCTCGCCAGTGTGGTGATCCCGTTGTACGCCAAACTGCGCCGTGCGCAGAAGGCCGCGCCTGCCGTGGTCGTGGCACCCCCTTCTTCTTCTACATTCGACGGACGCTGAGCGCCGATGGAATTTGTCTCCGAGTGGTTCTGGTTCTTCCTGTTCCTGCCCCTGGCCGCGTTGTCGGGCTGGGTGATCGGGCGTCGCGGCGGTCAACGCCATGGCGACAACCAGGTCAGCCATCTGTCCAGCACGTACTTCCGCGGCCTGAACTATCTGCTCAACGAGCAGCCGGACAAGGCGATCGAGCTGTTCCTGCACATCGCCGAACTGGACAAGGAAACCTTCGAGACCCAGGTCGCGCTGGGCCATCTGTTCCGCCGCCGCGGTGAGGTTGATCGTGCGATCCGCCTGCACCAGGGCCTGGTCAACCGCGCGGACCTGAGTGATCAGCAGCGTGTCCAGGCACTGCTGGCGCTGGGCGAGGACTACATGAAGTCCGGCCTGCTTGATCGCGCCGAAACCGTGTTCACCGAGCTCGCCCAGATCGACCAGCGCGCACCGCAGGCGCTCAAGCACCTGATCGGCATCTACCAGGCCGAGCGCGACTGGGAAAAGGCGATCGACAACGCCAGCCGCTTCGAAGAGGTCACCGGCGAGCCGATGGGCAAGCTGATCGGACAGTTCGAATGCGAGCTGGCCGAGCGTTACCGTGGCGCTGGCAAGATCGAAGAGGCCCGCGCGGCCATCGCGCGCGCCTACCAGGCCGATGCGATGTCGGTGCGGGCCGGCATCATCGAAGGGCGCCTGGAGAACGATGCGGGCAATGCCGAAGCCGCCGTGCGTGCCTTCGAGCGGGCCGCCCGCAACGATCCGGAGTACCTGCCGGAAGTGCTGCAGGCGCTGATGCAGAACTACCGCAAGGTCGGCGACCTCGGTGGCGCGCGCGCGTTCCTCTCGGAGATGACCGAGCACTATCGCGGCATCGCCCCGGTGCTGGCCCTGACCCAGCTGATGGAAGAGCAGGAGGGTGTCGCTCCGGCGCGCGCCTACCTCGGCCGCCAGCTCAAGGATCGTCCGTCGGTGCGTGGCGAGTCGGCCCTGATCGACCTGACCCTGGCCGAGGGCGCGGATTCCACCGCGACCCTGCACGACCTCAAGCACATCACCGACCAGTTGCTGGTCCGCAATCCGGCGTACCGCTGCACCCGCTGTGGCTTTGGGGCGCGCACGCATCACTGGCAGTGCCCGAGCTGCAAGGAATGGGGCACCGTCAAGCCGCTGCTCAACTACGCGGTGCTCTGAACCATGATGGTCGCCTGGATGGCGGGGCTGCTGGCGGTGCTGGCGGTATCGGCGGGCCTCACCTGGGGCGCACGCGCCTATGCGCTGCGCCGCAATCTACTGGATGAGCCCGGCGAGCGCCGCAGCCACGGGGTGGCGACGCCACGCGGCGGCGGCATCGCGATCGTGCTGACCCTGCTGCTGGCCTGCGTGGTCGCCGCGGTGATCTGGCCCACGGCCGGGCTCACCCTGGCGGTATTCGCGCTGGGGCTGGTGCTGGTCGCGGGCATCGGTTGGTGGGACGACCATCGGCCGCTGCCGGCGGTGCGTCGCCTGTTGGTCCATGTCATCGCGGCCGCGCTGCTGGCTGGGTTGGTCTGGCACGCCAGTGGCAATCCCTGGCAGGCGCTGCTGGCGCTGTTGTTTGCCACTTCGTTGATCAACATCTGGAACTTCATGGATGGGATCAACGGGATAGCCACCACGCAGGCGATCCTGGCCGGTCTCGCGTTCGCCCTTGTCCTGCCGCCACCTTACGGGCTGGCCGGCGTGGTGTTGGGGCTGGCCTGCCTGGGCTTCCTGCCGTTCAACTACCCGAAGGCGCGCATCTTCATGGGTGACGTGGGCAGCGGGGCGCTGGGCTATGCGATCGCGGCGCTGGTCTGTCTGGTCAGTGTGCGCACCGATATCCACTGGCTGCTGTTGCTGGTGCCGCTTTCGGCCTTTCTTGTGGACGCAGGCTTCACATTGCTTTCGCGCATCCTGTCCGGACAGCGCTGGATGGAACCCCACACGCAGCATCTCTATCAGCGCGCGGTGAAAGGTGGTGCAAGCCACACTTTCGTCACCGGGATGTATCTTGTTTTTGGAATATTCAGTGCGGCAGTGTTTAATGCATGCACGAATTTGCAGCCGAGGTGGGAGGCTGCCGTGGCCATCGCGTGGTTGATCTTCGCGTCCGGCCTTTGGCTGCTCCTGCGCAAGGGAATGCGCAACTAGAAGGATTACGTTGTTTATGACGCCTTGGCAGGACCGACTTACCGGCTTGATGCCCCGCGCGGCCATCGTCGCCCACGACCTGTTCATGGTCTGGGCGTGCTGGCAGTTGCTGCACGCCGGACGCTACTCGATGCTGGTCGACGCGCCGGCGTTGCCGCTGTGGAACATCGACACCTCGCTGGTGCTGGTCATCCAGGCCGTGGTGTTCTGGCGGGTGGGCCTGTACCGCGGCCTGTGGCGCTTTGCCAGCGTCGCCGATCTGCTCAATATTTTCAAAGCCAGCTTCATCGGCCTGCTCGCCATCGTGGTGGCCTTGGCGTACAAGCGCTTTGAAGGCGTGCCGATGTCGGTGCTGGTCATCTACCCCTTCGCGCTGTCCGCGCTGCTGGGCGCGCCGCGCCTGCTGTACCGCGCATGGAAGGACTATCAGGCGCTGCAGTCCGACGTCACCGCGCGCCGTGTGCTGATCCTGGGTGCCGGCCAGGCGGCCGAGGCCCTCGTCCGCGACCTGCGCCGCTCGGGTGATTTCGAGCCGGTCGGCCTGCTCGACGACGCCCCTCATCTGCAGGGCGCCAAGCTGCAGGGCCTGCCGATCCTGGGCACCCTGGAAGATGCCCCGGCCGTGGTCCGCGAGACCGCCGCCAAGCTGCTGGTGATCGCCATTCCCTCGCTGGATGCCGTGGGCATGCAGCGGGTGGTGGCCATCTGCGAAAGCACCGGCGTGCCGTTCCGGATGGTGCCCAAGCTCAACGACATCCTGCTGGGTCATTCCTTGCCGGGTGAGCTCAAGGAAGTGGCGATCGAGGACCTGCTCGGCCGCAAGCCGATCCTGCCGGACTGGGCGCTGATCCGTGGCTGGCTGGGCGGGCGCACCGTGCTGGTCACCGGCGCGGGCGGTTCGATCGGTTCGGAGCTGTGCCGCCAGTGTGCACGCCACGGGGCAGGGCGCATCGTCCTGGTGGAGATGAGCGAGCTGCTCCTGCTCACCATCGAGGCGGAGCTGCAGCGCAGCTTCCCGGATCTGGTGGTGGAAGCGGTGCTGGGTGACTGCGGCGACCCCGCGGTGATCCGCCATGCGCTGTCGCTGTCACGGGTGGACTCGGTCTTCCATGCCGCCGCCTACAAGCAGGTGCCGGTGCTGGAGCGCCAGCTCCGCGAGGCGGTGCGCAACAACATCCTCTCCACCGAAACGGTGGCGCGTGCCTGCGTCGAAGCGCGCATCGAGCATTTCGTCTTCATCTCCACCGACAAGGCGGTCGATCCGGTCAACGCCCTGGGTGCCAGCAAGCGCTACGCGGAGATGATCTGCCAGAGCCTGGACCAGAAGACCAGCCACACCCGTTTCGTGACCGTGCGCTTCGGCAACGTGCTGGCCTCGGCCGGCAGCGTGGTGCCGGTGTTCCGCGAGCAGATTCTCAAGGGTGGCCCGGTCACCGTGACCGACCCGGAAGTCACCCGCTACTTCATGACCATTCCCGAGGCCTGTCAGCTGATCCTGCAGGCGGCCGCGTCGGCCTCGCATGGGGCGATCTATACGCTGGACATGGGCGAGCCGGTGCCGATCCGCGTGCTGGCCGAGCAGATGATCCGCCTGGCCGGCAAGCAGCCGTACAAGGACATCGCCATCGTCTATACGGGCCTGCGCCCGGGCGAGAAACTGCACGAAACGCTGTTCTATTCCGACGAAGATTATCGTCCGACCGCGCACCCGAAGATTCTCGAGGCCGGCGTACGCACGTTCGCGCGCGAACAGGTATTGGCCAATGTGCCGAAACTGCGCGAGGCGATTGCCAGCTACGATACTGATGCGATCAACAGCATTCTGTTTGCGACCATGCCGGAATTTTCTCCGCTGCAACAGGACGATCACGTCAGCTCTGCTAAAGTGCTCGCCTTTCCGGCGCGTGAGGCCACTAGGTTCTGATGAGCAAGCGTATTCGCAAGGCGGTATTTCCTGTCGCAGGGTTGGGAACGCGATTCCTTCCGGCTACCAAAACCGTTCCGAAGGAAATGCTGCCGATCATTGATCGGCCGTTGATCCAATATGCCGTGGATGAGGCGATCGAGGCGGGCTGTGACACGCTGATCTTCATCACCAACCGCTACAAGCATGCGGTCGCGGATTATTTCGACAAGGCCTACGAGCTGGAGCAGAAACTCGAGCGCGCCGGCAAGCAGGAGCAGCTCGAACTGGTTCGCCATGTGCTGCCCAATGGCGTGCGCGCCGTGTTCGTGACCCAGGCTGAAGCGCTGGGCCTGGGCCATGCGGTGCTGTGCGCCAAGGCGATTGTCGGTGACGAGCCGTTCGCCGTGCTGCTGCCGGACGATCTGATCTGGAACCGCGGCAACGGTGCGCTCAAGCAGATGGCCGACGCCAACGAAGCCACCGGCGCCAGCATCATCGCGGTCGAAGACGTACCGCATGACAAGACCGGCAGCTACGGCATCGTGGCCACCGAAGCCTTCGACGGCCGCCAGGGCAGGATCAGTGCCATCGTCGAAAAGCCCAAGCCCGAAGATGCCCCGAGCGACCTGGCCGTGGTCGGCCGTTACGTGCTCAGCCCGAAGATCTTCGAGCTGCTCGAAGCAACCGGGACCGGTGCAGGTGGCGAGATCCAGCTGACCGACGCGATCGCCGAGCTGCTCAAGACCGAACGTGTCGACGCGTTCCGCTTTGAAGGCCGTCGCTTCGACTGCGGCACCCATCTGGGCCTGGTCGAAGCCACGATCCGCTTTGCGCTCGACAACGAGAAGCTGGCCGGTCCGGCGCGCGAAGTGCTGCAGAAGATGCTGGCTGAAGGCTGAGGACGAGCTGCCGCCGCGCGATGCAGCGGCGGTAGTGCCGGCCGCTGGCCGGCTCCTCAAGCAGCGGTGGTAGTGCCGGCCGCTGGCCGGCTCCTCAAGCAGCGGTGGTAGTGCCGGCCGCTGGCCGGCTCCCGGCAGAACAGAAAAGGGCAGCCGCGAGGCTGCCCTTTTCATTTCCGACCGTGCACCGACCAACGGTCGGTGCCTACCCGTTGCATTGGTGCCACCGGTTGGGCCGGTGATACCCGTTGCATTGGTGCCACCGGTTGGACCGGTGATACCCGTTGCATTGGTGCCACCGGTGGGGCCGGTTATCCGCCGCATCGGCGCCGACCCGTGGGCCGGCACCGATCAATGCCTTACAGCGATTCGAAGATACCCGCCGCGCCCATGCCGGTGCCGATGCACATGGTCACCATGCCGTACTTCTGCTGACGACGGCGCAGGCCGTGCAACAGGGTGGCGGTGCGGATCGCGCCGGTGGCGCCCAGCGGGTGGCCCAGGGCGATCGCGCCGCCCAGCGGGTTGACCTTGGACGGGTCCAGGCCGCAATCGCGGATCACCGCCAGCGACTGTGCGGCGAAGGCTTCGTTGAGCTCGATCCAGTCCAGCTGGTCCTGGGTCAGGCCGGCCTGCTTGAGCGCCTTGGGGATCGCGGCGATCGGGCCGATGCCCATCACTTCGGGGCGCACACCGGCGACCGAGAAGCTGACGAAGCGGGCCAGCGGGGTCAGGCCGTAGTCCTTGATCGCCTGCTCGGAGGCCAGCAGCACCGCACCGGCGCCATCGCTCATCTGCGAGGAGTTGCCGGCGGTGACCGTGCCGCCGAACTGGCCGTTGCGGAACACCGGGCGCAGCTTGGCCAGGCCTTCAGCGGAGGAATCCAGGCGCGGGCCTTCGTCGGTATCCACGATCTTGTCGCGGGTGATGATGCGGCGGCCGTCGGCCAGGTCCGGCTGGCGGGTGCGCACGTCGTACGGGCTGATCTCGTCCTTGAACTCGCCGTTCTGGATCGCGGCGATGGCCTTCTGGTGCGAGGCGAGGGCGAAGGCGTCCTGCTCCTCACGCGAGACCTTCCATTCTTCGGCGACCTTCTCGGCGGTGATGCCCATGCCGTAGGCGATGGCGACGTGGTCGTTGTCGAACACGCTCGGTGCCATGGCGATCTTGTTGCCCATCATCGGCACCATCGACATCGACTCGGTACCACCGGCCAGCATCAGGTCCGAATTGCCCAGACGGATCTGGTCGGCGGCCATGGCCACGGCCTGCAGGCCGGAGGAGCAGAAGCGGTTGACGGTCTGCGCGGCGATGGTGTCCGGCAGGCCGGCCAGCAGCACGCCGATGCGGGCCACGTTCATGCCCTGCTCGGCTTC
Source organism: Stenotrophomonas sp. TWI273 (assembly GCF_039674765.1). Lineage (NCBI taxonomy): Bacteria > Pseudomonadati > Pseudomonadota > Gammaproteobacteria > Lysobacterales > Lysobacteraceae > Stenotrophomonas > Stenotrophomonas sp. TWI273. The sequence continues at coordinate 561,430 of NZ_JBDJOA010000001.1, read as the reverse complement.
CGGCATCGCGCAGCCGATGATCGCGTCATCGATGCGGTTGAGGTCGATGCCCGGCGCCTGTGCGACCACGGAGCGGAGCACATGGGCCAGCATGTCGTCGGGACGGGTATTGCGGAACACGCCCTTGGGCGCCTTGCCCACCGGGGTACGGGTGGCGGCGACGATGTAGGCGTCCTGGATTTGCTTGGTCATTGCAGTGATCTCTCTAAAAGGGTCAGTTGCGCAGCGGCTTGCCGGTCTTGAGCATGTGCGCGATGCGGGCCTGGGTCTTTTCCTGCTGGGCCAGTTCGACGAAGTGCTTGCGCTCCAGCGTCAGCAGCCACTCTTCGTCCACCAGCGTGCCGCGATCCACTTCGCCACCGCACAGCACGGTGGCGATGCGCACGGCGATCTCGTAGTCGTACGGGCTGATGAAGCGGCCTTCCAGCATGTTGACCAGCATCATCTTGAACGTGGCGATGCCGACGTCACCGGCGACCTGGATGCGGCGGGCCGGCATCGGCGGACGGTAGCCACCTTCGGCCAGCGCCAGCACTTCGGCCTTGGCGATGTGCAGCGTCTCGAAGCTGTTGAACGCCACCTTGTCGGTCGCGCGCATCAGGCCCAGTTCCTTGGCGTTGACCGCCGAGTTGGAGACCTTGGCCATCGCGACGGTTTCGAAGGTCTTCTTCAGCTCGGCGAACACGTCACCGCCTGGACCGGCGGCCTGCGAGGCGCGCACGGCCAGTTCCTTCAGGCCACCACCGGCCGGCAGCAGACCCACGCCCGCTTCAACCAGACCGATGTAGCTTTCCAGCGCGGCCACGCTCTTGGCGCTGTGCATCTGGAACTCGCAGCCACCGCCCAAGGCCAGGCCGCGCACCGCGGTCACCACCGGCACCAGCGAATACTTGATCGCCTGGCTGGTGCGCTGGAAGTTGTGCACCATCTCTTCGAACTGGTCCACCTTGCCGGCCTGCAGCAGGCCGAGCGCACCGGACAGATCGGCGCCGGCGGAGAAGGGTTCCTTCTGCTGCCAGATCACCAGGCCCTTGTAGTCCTGCTCGGCGCGCTTGATCGCTTCCTGCAGGCCGTTGAGCACGTGGTCGGACACGGTGTTCATCTTGGTCTTGAAGCTGACCACCGCGATGCCGTCGCCGTCGTGCCACATGCGCACGCCGTCGTTCTCGAACACGGTTTCGCCCGGGCTGAAGGTCTCGCCCAGCAGTGGATCCGGGAAGCGCTGGCGCTGGTACACCGGCAGCGCCGAACGCGGCAGCTTGGCATTGCGCGACGGGCTGTAGCTGCCTTCGGCGGCGTGCACGCCGTCGCGGCCATCAAACACCCAATCGGGCAGCGGTGCGCTGCTCATGCTCTTGCCGGCCACGATGTCATCGGCGATCCACTGCGCGACCTGCTTCCAGCCGGCGGCCTGCCAGGTTTCGAACGGGCCGAGCGACCAGCCGTAGCCCCAGCGGATGGCCAGATCGACGTCGCGCGCGGTTTCGGCGATGTCGGCCAGGTGGTAGGCGCTGTAGTGGAACAGGTCGCGGAAGGTCGCCCACAGGAACTGCGCCTGCGGGTGCTGGCTTTCGCGCAGCTTGGCGAACTTCTCGGCCGGGTTCTTGATCTTCAGGATCTCGACCACTTCCGGTGCGGCGGTGCGGTCGGCGGTGCGGTAGTCCTGCTTCTCCAGGTCCAGCACCACGATGTCCTTGCCGACCTTGCGGAAGATGCCGGCACCGGTCTTCTGGCCCAGCGCGCCCTTGGCGATCAGCGCGTCCAGCCACTTCGGCGACTTGAAGAATTCATGCCACGGATCGTTGGGCAGGGTGTCGCCCATGGTCTTGATCACGTGGGCCATGGTGTCCAGGCCGACCACGTCCGAGGTGCGGTAGGTGGCGGACTTCGGGCGGCCGACCAGCGGGCCGGTCAGGCCGTCCACTTCATCGAAGCCCAGTCCGAATTCCTGGGTATGGTGGATGGTGGACAGGATCGAGAACACGCCGATGCGGTTGCCGATGAAGTTCGGGGTGTCCTTGGCGTACACCACGCCCTTGCCCAGGGTGGTGACCAGGAACGCTTCCAGGCGTTCCAGCACGGCGGCGTCGGTGGTGGTCGCCGGGATCAGCTCGGCCAGGTGCATGTAGCGCGGCGGGTTGAAGAAATGCACACCGCAGAAGCGGTGGCGCAGCTGCTCTGGCAGCACGTCGGCGAGCTTGTTGATGCCCAGGCCCGAGGTGTTGGAGGCCAGCACGGCGTGATCGGCCACGAACGGGGCGATCTTCTTGTACAGGTCCTGCTTCCAGTCCATCCGTTCGGCGATGGCCTCGATGATCAGGTCGCAGTCCTTCAACTGCTCCAGGCCGGTTTCGTAGTTGGCCGGCGTGATCGCCTCGGCGTAGGACTTGCTGGCGAGCGGGGCAGGGCTGAGCTTGCCCAGGTTGGCAATCGCCTTGAGCACGATGCCATCGGCCGGACCTTCCTTGGCGGGCAGGTCGAACAGCACGGTGTCGACGCCGGCGTTGGTCAGGTGGGCCGCAATCTGGGCACCCATGACGCCGGCACCCAGCACGGCGGCACGGCGGACTAGCAGGGAGTTGGACATGTCGATAAGCCTTTGGTTGTCTGGAAGCCGGTCAACGCCCGGCTCTACGGGGTGGAAAGGGAGGTCGTCGAAGCGCTCGAGGCCGCGCTGGCGCGGAATCCGGCTTCGGCGAAATGAATCAGTTCCTGGGCGGCATGGGCACGATGCGCCGCTTCGGTGACACCGGCGGGTCGCTTGATCAGGCCGAAGTCGGCCATCGCGTAAGTCAGCGAGCCGGCGAGGAAATCCAGGCGCCAGTACAGCTCTTCCTTGCTCAGCTCCGGCACGCAGGCGGAGATCGCCTTGCCGAAGTCGCGCAGGACGTGGCCGTAATGGTCGGACAGGAACTTGCGCAGGTTGTCGTTCTTTTCGGCGTAGGCGCGGGCGATGACCCGCACGAACGCGCCGCCGGTCTGGCGGTCCTGGGCCATTGCCAGGGCCGGCTCGACGAAGGCGGCCAGCACCGGGCGCAGCGCGCCGGGGTGCTCACGGCGTGCAGCCTCCAGCTGGGCCAGGCGGGCCGAGGTCATCTCGTCCATCCGGCGGCGGAAGACCTCGTTGACGAGGTTCTCCTTGGAGCCGAAGTGGTAGTTGACCGCGGCGATGTTCACATCGGCCTGGCTGGTGACCTGGCGCAGCGAGGTGCCCGCGAACCCGTGCAGGGCGAACAGTTCTTCAGCGGCGCCGAGGATGCGGTCCTTGGTGGAGAAGTGGGCAGGTTTGGCCATGGGGCAGGGCAGTTCAATCAAACGATTGTTTGATATTAGACCTGCGGCTGCGGCATCGCATTGTGCGGCGCAGCAGAAATAGGCCTCCGTTCATCCGCCCGCTCGGTAGTGCCGGCCGCTGGCCGGCAACCCTTCATTCCCTGAACGGGGCGAGCGATCCCATGCGGTCCAAGCCTGCCACGCATGGCGTAGCACTACCGGAGATGGGGAGGACACGTTAGAATTGGCGCACGTATATCAGGCTAAGCCCGCGTTTTGACGCGGGTTTTTTTCATGTTAACCTCGGGCCGATCAAGTGGCCCGCCCAACGGAGTATTCCCATGGCGCTGGAGCGCACCCTTTCCATCATCAAGCCGGACGCCGTCGCCAAGAACGTCATCGGCGAAATCTACGCCCGCTTTGAAAAGGCCGGCCTGAAAGTCGTCGCCGCCAAGTACAAGCAGCTGTCGCGCCGTGAAGCCGAAGGCTTCTACGCCGTGCACCGCGAGCGTCCGTTCTTCAACGCGCTGGTCGAGTTCATGATCTCCGGCCCGGTGATGATCCAGGCGCTGGAAGGCGAGAACGCCGTGCTGGCCCACCGCGACCTGCTGGGCGCCACCAACCCGAAGGAAGCCGCCGCAGGCACCATCCGCGCCGACTTCGCTGAATCCATCGATGCCAATGCCGCCCACGGCTCGGACTCGGTTGAGAATGCCGCGATCGAAATCGCCTACTTCTTCGCCGCGACTGAAGTCGTCTCGCGCTGAGAGTGATGCCGTGAACGAGGTCGTACAGCCAACCGCCATCCCATCCGTGCTCGTCTCGAGCCCGGCTGTGGCCAAGCAGAACCTGCTCGACCTCGATCGCGAGGGTCTGGAGCGCTTCTTCGCCGAGACACTCGGCGAAGCGCGCTACCGTGCCCACCAGGTGATGAAGTGGATCCACCATCACTACGTCACCGATTTCGATGACATGACCGACCTCGGCAAGGCGTTGCGCGCCAAGCTCAAGCAGCATGCCGAGGTGCTGGTTCCGAACATCGTGTTCGACAAGCCCTCCGCCGATGGCACCCACAAGTGGCTGCTGGCCATGGGCACCGACGGCAAGAACGCGATTGAAGCGGTCTACATCCCGGACAAGAACCGCGGCACGCTGTGCGTATCGTCGCAGGTCGGCTGCGCGCTGAACTGCACCTTCTGTTCGACCGCCACCCAGGGCTTCAACCGCAACCTGTCCACCGCCGAGATCATCGGCCAGGTGTGGGTCGCGGCGCGCCATCTGGGCAACATCCCGCACAAGCAGCGTCGTCTCACCAATGTGGTGATGATGGGCATGGGCGAGCCGTTGATGAATTTCGACAACGTCGTGCGCGCCATGAGCGTGATGCGCGACGATCTGGGCTATGGCCTGGCCAACAAGCGCGTGACGCTGTCCACCTCCGGCCTGGTGCCGCAGATCGACCGCCTCTCCACCGAGAGTGACGTGTCGCTGGCGGTGTCGCTGCATGCGCCCAACGATGCACTGCGCGAGACCCTGGTCCCGCTCAACAAGAAGTACCCGATCGTCGAGCTGATGGCCTCGTGCGCACGTTACCTGCGCGCCAACAAGCGCCGCGAATCGGTCACCTTCGAATACACCCTGATGAAGGGCATCAATGACCAGCCAGAGCACGCCCGCCAGCTGGCGCGGCTGATGCGCCAGTTCGACAACGCCGTACAGGCCTCGAACTCGGGCAAGGTCAACCTGATTCCGTTCAATCCATTCCCGGGCACGCGCTATGAGCGCTCCGGCGAAACCGACATCCGCGCCTTCCAGAAGATCCTGCTCGATGCGAAGGTGCTGACGATGGTGCGACGCACCCGTGGCGACGACATCGATGCCGCCTGCGGCCAGCTCAAGGGCCAGGTCATGGATCGCACGCGCCGCCAGGCCGAGTTCAATAAAACGCTGCAGGACGGGAAAGGCCGGGATGCGGCTGCCTGATTGCCGATTGCCAGCCGTTGTTTTCCTCGCGCTGGCAGTGGTCGGCTGTGGCAAGCAAGGCATCAAACCGCCGTCCGGGCCCCTTGAGGTCGCGCCGACCTATGAGGCCCGGGACAACCCTGAGATCCGCAAGCGCGTGAACTACCAGGACCAGATGGTCCTGGCTGGCGAATCGCTGCGCGCAGGTGCCCCGGATGCCGCCGAGAAGCGGGTGCGGGCGGCCATGAAGATCGATGCGCGGCGTCCCGAGGCCTACATGCTGCTGGCGGCCATCGCCGCCCAGCGCGGCAACGAGGCCGAGGCCGGCCAGCTGTACGCCAAGGCCGCTGAGCTGGGCCCGGAGCGCGGCGACGTCCTCAACAATTATGGCGCGTGGCTATGTGCTCATGGCCGGCCGGCCGAGTCGCTGGTCTGGTTCGACCGGGCGCTGCAGGCCCCGGGCTACACCACGCCGGCGTCCGCCCTGGCCAATGCCGGTGGCTGTGCGCTGGACGCAGGCCAGCCCGAACGGGCCGTGCCGGACCTGCGACGGGCGCTTGAGATAGATCCCGTCAATGCCTATGCGCTGGAGTCGATGGCCCGCAACGAGTACGCCCAAGGGCGCTATTTCGAGGCGCGGGCCTTTTCGCAACGGCGTTTGACGGCTGCACCGGCCACACGTTCCGTGTTACAACTTGCCTCTCAAATCGAGGCGCGGCTTGGCGACAGCGTGGCATCCGGTCGCTATCTGCAGCGAATTCATGACGAATTTCCGCAGGATGCGGCACCTAATCCCCGGGGTTGAAGCATTGTGATTGATGACCAGACTGTGAACGCTTTTGATACTGCGGCCGGTTGCGGAGCTCGTCTTCGCCAGGCCCGGGAAGCGGCCGGACTGACCCTGGAGGCGGTGGGGCAGCAGCTGCATATGCCGGTTCAGGTACTCAAGTCCCTCGAAGAAGAACAGTGGCAGCGTCTCGGCGCGCCGGTCTTCGTCCGCGGCCAGCTGCGCAGTTATGCCCGCCTGCTCAAGGTGGACATCGGCGAGATCCTCGAGCAGGCGCATATCGGGCCGATCGTGCCGCCGCAGCTGGTCAGCCACACCCATACCCCGCGGGCCCGGCGCATTGCCGAGAGCCTGGGGCGTCGTGTCCTGTATGTCGGCATCACCGCCGTTCTGGCCGTGCCGGTCTGGTTCGCCACCCGCGGCCATTTCGATGGCACGGCGACCACCCCGAACACCGCCTCGCTGGATGTGATCCCGGCGGCGGTACCGGTGGCCGGTGGCGACACCCCGGACCCGGCCGCACCGGTGGCGGTCGAAGCGGCCAAGCCTTCGGCACCGGCGGCGCCGTATCTGGCATCGCTGACCCCGGTTCCGCGTCCGGCCGCTGCGCCGGCATCGCAGGCCGGCGCCCTGAGCCTGCAGTTCAAAGGCGACAGCTGGGTGGATATTTCCGGGCCCGACGGCACCACCGTCGAAAAGGCCCTGATCAAGTCGGGCGAGACCCGCAGCTTCGCGCCAGGCCAGGTGGCCCGCATGGTGCTGGGCAATGCATCGGCGGTCGAGGTTCAGCAGGCCGGCACTATCGTCGACCTTTCGCCGTACCAGCGAGCCAACGTGGCACGCTTTACGGTATCCTCTGACGGCTCCGTGGTCCCAGTTTCGCACTGAACCGCGTTTCCCCAATCCAATTCAAATAGCTCCTCCTCATGGGCGGGGCGAGAGTACGCATGGCGATCGACGACCTGCTCGACGAGCACGAACAAAGTGAACGCGTCCGCGGCTGGCTGCGGAAGAACGGTGTCAGCATCCTCGCTGGCGTAGCCATCGCGATTGGTGGCATCTGGGGCTGGAAAGAGTGGCAGACCCGGCACAGCAACAGCCTGGCCGGCGCCAACGTCCAATACCAGATCGTCCTCAAGAGCCTGGAAGAAAAGGATCTGGAGCAGGCCGCCAAGGGTGTGAAGGACCTGGAAAGCGGCAAGGCCAACATCTATGCCGATCTGGCCGCACTGCAGCTGGCCAAGGCCCAGGTCGATGCCGGCAAGAACGAAGATGCGCTGGCGACCCTGCGCGCGATCAAGGCCGACCCCGAATTCAAGCCGGTGATCGAGCAGCGCGTTGCGCGCCTGCTGGTGGCCACCGGCAAGACCGAGGATGCGATCAAGCAGCTCGGCACCGCAACCGACAGCGCCAGCCTGGAAATCCATGGCGACGCACTGATGGCGCAGGGCAAGCGTGATGCCGCCCGCGAGCAGTATGAGAAGGCGCTCAAGACGCTGGACGTGGCAGCGCCCCAGCGGCGCCTGCTGGAAACCAAGTTGACGGATGCCGGTGGCACCGTCACCGATCCTGCGGAGTCGGTGTAATGAATCAGATGGTCATGATCAAGCGCGTTGCCACGGTCGCCCTGTTGGGCATGGCCCTGACCGGCTGCAGCACGATGAAGGGCTGGTTCGCCGGCAAAGATGCGGCGGCCAAGAAGGCGCTGGAGCCGGCCGAGCTGGTCAAGTTCGATGCCACCGCCAAGGTCGACAAGATCTGGACGGCCAACGTCGGCAAGGGTGAGAAGCGCATCGGCGTCCGTCAGGGCCCGGTGGTCGCCGATGGTCGCGTGTACGCGGCCGCCATCTACGGTGGCGTGCATGCCATCGACCTGCAGACCGGCAAGAAGATCTGGACCTATGAACCGGCCAAGGTGAAGAAGCAGCCCAAGCTGCGTCTGTCCGGTGGCCCGGGCGTGGGTGACGGCCTGGTCGTCATCGGCACCCTGGATGGCGAAGTCATCGCGTTGAACGCGGCCGACGGCACTGAGAAGTGGCGTGCCAAGGTGCCGGGTGAAGTGATCTCCGCGCCGGCCGTGGGCCAGGGCATGGTGTTCGTGCGCAGCAACGACGGTCGCGTGACCGGCCTGGATGCCGAAAATGGCACCCAGCGCTGGTTCAACCCGCGCGAGCTGCCGGCACTGACCGTGCGTGGCAACGCGCCGGTCGTCGCCGGCCCGGGCGTCCTGTTCATCGGTAACGACGACGGTTCCATCGCCGCGCTGGCCATGCAGGACGGCCGCACGCTGTGGGACCAGATGGTCGGCACCGGCGAAGGCCGTACCGAGCTGGAGCGCATGGCCGATATCGATGGCGCCCCGGTGCTGGAAGGCAATACGCTGTTCGTCAGCAGTTTCAAGAACCAGACCATGGCGATCGAAGGCCCGACCGGCCGTCCGCTGTGGGCACGTGATCATGGTGGCGCCGGTGGCGTGGCCCTGACCTCGAGCAATGTGTTCGTCACCGACAACAAGGGCGGCGTGTTCGGCCTGGACAAGGCCAGCGGTTCGGCCATGTGGTCGCAGACGGGCCTGGCCCGTCGTTCGCTGACCGGTCCGGTCATCCACGGCGATTACGTTGTGGTCGGTGATTACAAGGGGTATCTGCACTGGTTGCGGACCGATAACGGTGAGTTCGCGGCGCGCGCCAAGAGTGGCGGCGACGCCCTCCTGGCACAGCCGGTAGCTGCCGATGGGATTCTGCTGGTGCAGAACGTTGATGGAAAGCTGACCGCGTTCCGGTTGGCACAATAAGGAGTTACCGCGATGCTGCCCTTGGTCGCCCTGGTTGGACGGCCGAATGTCGGCAAGTCCACGCTGTTCAATGCGTTTACCCGTACGCGCGACGCGCTGGTCCATGACCAGCCCGGCGTGACCCGGGACCGTAATTACGGTGTTTGTCGTCTTGATGAAGACCACCCGTTCCTGGTGGTCGATACCGGCGGTATCGCCGGTGAAGAAGAAGGTCTGGCCGGCGCTACTGCCCGCCAGGCCCGCGCCGCCGCCGCCGAGGCGGACCTGATCCTGTTCGTGGTCGATGCCCGTGAGGGCCCGATGGACGACGAGATCCTGTCCTGGCTGCGCAAACTGGCCCGTCCGACCCTGCTGCTGATCAACAAGATCGACGGCATGAACGAAGACACCGTGCGTTCGGAGTTTGCCCGTTACGGCTTCAGCGAAATGCTGACCGTCTCGGCCGCGCACCGTCAGGGCCTGGATGATCTGCTGGACGAGGTCGTGGAACGGTTGCCGGAAGAGGGCACCACCGAGACCCTGGACACCGATCCGAACCGCATTCGCATCGCCTTCGTCGGCCGCCCCAACGTGGGCAAGTCGACGCTGGTCAATCGTCTGCTCGGCGAAGAGCGCATGATCGCCTCCGAAGTGCCCGGTACCACCCGTGATTCGATCGCGGTGGACATGGAGCGTGACGGGCGCGAGTACCGCCTGATCGATACCGCGGGCCTGCGTCGCAAGGCGCGCGTCGAGGAAGTGGTCGAGAAGTTCAGCGTCATCAAGACCCTTCAGGCCATCGAGCAGTGCCAGGTCGCGGTGCTGATGCTCGATGCCTCTGAAGGTGTCACCGATCAGGACGCCAGCGTGCTGGGTGCGGTGCTCGATGCCGGCCGTGCGTTGGTGGTGGCGATCAACAAGTGGGATGGCCTGACCGATTACCAGCGCGAGCAGGCTGAAGCACTGGTGTCGCGCAAGCTCGGCTTCGTGCCGTGGGCCGAAGTGGTGCGCATCTCGGCCAAGCACGGCTCGGGCCTGCGTGAGCTGTTCCGCTGCATCCACGCCGCGCATGCCTCGGCGACGCATGAGTTCAGCACCAGCGAAGTCAACAAGGCGCTGGAAACGGCCTACGAGACCAACCCGCCGCCGGCGATCCGTGGTCACGTGTCCAAGCTGCGCTACGTGCATCCGGGCGGTTCCAACCCGCCGACCTTCATCGTCCACGGCACCCGTCTGAAAGACCTGCCGGAGTCGTACAAGCGCTATCTGGAGAACTTCTTCCGCAAGCGCTTCAAGCTGGTCGGCACGCCCGTGCAGTTCATCTTCCGCGAGGGTGTGAACCCGTACGAGGGCAAGAAGAACGTGCTCACCGAACGTCAGCTCAAGCGCAAGCGCCGCTTGATCAAGCACGTCAAGGGCAAGTGATGCAGAAAGAGCCGGCGCAAGCCGGCTCTTTTCATTGGAGCTGCCGGCCAGTGGCCGCACGTAGCGGTAGTGCCGGCCGCTGGCCGGCAACCCGGACGAACCGGCGGCCGGCGCGCCCGTGCGCGATAATCCCCGCATGAGCACGATCCCCGAACTCACCCCGGCGCAGGCCCGCGAACGTCTCGCCCAGGGCGCGCTGCTGATCGACGTCCGTGAGGCGCACGAGCGTGCCACCGGCATGGCCGAAGGCGCCCTCGGCATCGCCACGGGCGATCTCCAGGCCGAACCCGGCACGCACCTGCCGGCCATCGACCGCGAGGTCGTCCTGATCTGCCAGAGCGGCAAGCGCTCGATGGAGGCCGCGAACGTCCTGGCCGGTCTCGGCTATACGCATGTCGCCTCCGTCCACGGCGGGACGTCCGCGTGGCGCGCTGACGGGCTGCCGTTGGTGCAGCCGATGCAGAGCGACGCCGAGCGCGATTTCAACGAACGGTACTCGCGTCATCTGCTGTTGCCGCAGGTGGGTGTCCAGGGCCAGAAGACGCTGCTCGCCTCGCGCGTGCTGGTGCTCGGCGCCGGCGGTCTGGGCGCACCGGCCAGCTTCTATCTGGCCGCGGCCGGGGTAGGGCACCTGCGCATCGCCGACGACGACGTGGTGGATCGCAGCAACCTGCATCGGCAGATCATCCATACCGATGCCAGCGTCGGCGAGCCCAAGGTGCGCTCCGCCCGCGCGCGCCTGCTCGCGCTCAATCCTTCGCTGGATGTGGACGCCGTGCAGGCGCGGGTCACCTCGGACAACATCGATGCGCTGCTCGAGGGGGTCGACGTGGTGCTGGATGGCTCGGACAACTTCCCGCTGCGTTATCTGCTCAACGATGCCTGCCTCCAGCACGGCATCCCGCTGGTGTATGGCGCGGTGGAGCGCTTTACCGGCCAGGTCAGTGTGTTCGATGCCGGTCGCCAGCGTGGCACTGCGCCCTGCTACCGCTGCCTGTTCCCGGAGCCGCCGCCGCCCGAGTTCGCGCCCAACTGCTCGGAGGCCGGGGTCCTCGGCGTGCTGCCGGGCATGGTCGGTCTGCTGCAGGCCACCGAAGTGCTCAAGCTGCTGCTCGGCATCGGCGAGCCACTGATCGGGCGCCTGCTGACCTTCGATGCGCTGGGCATGCGCTTCCGCGAGACGCGGCTCAGGCCGGACCCGGCCTGTCCGCTCTGCGCGCCCGGGCGCGCGTTCCCTGGGTACATCGATTACGCCGCGTTCTGCAGCGGCGCGTAGATCCACGCCATGCGTGGATGCGGTTCGCCGGGACGCTATGCGTGGATGCCGTTGGCGAGGGGCCGCCGGGTGACCGCAGCCACGCGTGGCGTGGCTCTACCGGTGGGTTCGGTGGCGATTTCGGGACGATGCGGCATCCAGATTCAATATCGTTCTGAATTCAGCACGATAAAACGCATCATCCGCGCTATTGCCCTCCACCGCTTTGCCCTATCGTTGACCCATCTTGTGTAGTCCGGGGAAACAACCGCATGGCGGTGGAAGCAGGTGCCAGTGAACTGGTGAAAGTCGTCGCTCTGCTGGGCGCGGCAGTGGTCATGGTGCCGCTGTTCCGCCGGCTCGGGTTGGGCTCGGTGCTGGGCTATTTCGCCGCGGGCCTGGCCATCGGCCCGTTCGGGTTCGGCTGGTTCTCCGATCCGCAGGCCATCCTGCATACCGCCGAGCTCGGCGTGGTGATGTTCCTGTTCGTGATCGGCCTGGAGATGCGGCCCTCGCACCTGTGGAGTCTGCGCAACGAGATCTTCGGCCTGGGCACGCTGCAGATCGTGGTCTGCGGTGCGGTGCTGACCGGCGTGTGCATGCTGCTCGGCTTCCCCTTGCCGGTGGCCTTCATCGGCGCCGCCGGGTTCGTGTTGACCTCCACCGCGGTGGTGATGCAACTGCTCGCCGAACGCGGCGACATCGCGCTGCCGACCGGCCAGAAGATCGTCTCGATCCTGCTGTTCGAAGATCTGCTGATCGTGCCGCTGCTGGCGGTGGTCGCGTTCATGGCGCCGGTACACAGTGATGCGGGCGAGAGCTCGCGCTGGGTCACCGTGGGTATCGCTGCCGGTGCGATCGTCGGCCTGGTGCTGGTCGGCCGCTTCCTGCTCAATCCGTTGTTCCGCATCCTCGCCGCCGCCAAGGCGCGCGAGGTGATGACGGCCGCTGCCCTGCTGGTCGTGCTCGGCGCCGCGCTGCTGATGCAGCTGGGTGGGTTGTCGATGGCGATGGGCGCGTTCCTCGCGGGCGTGCTGCTCAGCGAATCCACCTTCCGCCACCAGATCGAAGCGGACATCGAGCCGTTCCGCGGCATCCTGCTCGGCCTGTTCTTCCTCAGCGTCGGCATGGCGTTGGACCTCACCGTCGTGGCCAACAACTGGCCGCTGATCGTCTCCGGCGTGTTCGCGCTGATGCTGGCCAAGGCGGTCTGCATCTACGTGGTCGCGCGCATCCTGGGCAGTGATCATCGGCAGGCGCTGGATCGTGGCGTGGTGATGGCGCAGGGCGGCGAGTTCGCCTTCGTGCTGTTCTCCGCCGCGGCGGTGGCCGGTGTGATCGACGTACAGGTCAATGCCAATCTGACCGCGATCGTGGTGCTTTCGATGGCACTGACGCCGCTGTTCGTGCTGCTGCACGACAAGCTGATGCCGGACCGGGAAGTCTCGCTCGATGGCGTCGAAGAAGCCGACGGTTTGTCCGGCAGCGTGCTGCTGATCGGCTTTGGTCGCTTCGGCCAGGTGGCGAGTCAGTCGCTGCTGGCGCGCGATGTGGATGTGACCATCATCGACAACGACGTGGACATGATCCACAACGCCGAGCGCTTCGGGTTCAAGATATACTACGGCGACGGTACCCGGCTGGATGTACTGCATGCGTCCGGCGCGGGGTCGGCGCGTGCGATCGCGGTGTGCGTCAACAGCGACCAGGATGCCGATCGCATCGTCGAGCTGGTCACCCACGAGTTCCCCCAGGCCAAGCTGCTGGTGCGCTCGTTCGATCGCGAGCATTCGCTGCGCCTGATCCATGCCGGCGTGGACTTCCAGATCCGCGAGACCTTCGAGTCGGCGCTGCAGTTCGGCCAGGCCGCGTTGATGGAGCTGGGTGCCGATCCGGACGATGCGCGTGAGATCGCCGAGCAGATCCGCGAGCGTGATGCGGAACGCTTCGAGCTGGAGATGGCGGGCGGAGACCTGCGCGCCGGGGCGCACATGGTGTTCGGCACGGCGCTGCCCGGCGTGCCCACGCCGACCCCGTTCACCGCGCCCAAGCGCAAAGCGCGCACGCTCAACGCGGACGAGGTGCCGGAAGAGGAATGAGGCTCCGGTAGTGCCGGCCGCTGGCCGGCACCCAGATGGGCCCATCCCACGCGCCGGCCAGCGGCCGGCACTACCGGTGGGCGGGGCGGGCCGAATCAGGGACAATAGCCGACCGTCGCCCCCACGCCTGCCGCCCTCGATGAGCTCACCGACTTCCGACACCGCTTCTTCCGCCCGCATTCTCGACGGCCGCCGCATCGCCGAAGACCTGCTGGACAGCCTCAAGGTCCGGGTGGACGCCCGCCTGGCTGCCGGTGGCAGCCGTCCGGGCCTGGCCGTGGTGCTGGTCGGTGGCGATCCGGCGTCGACCGTGTACGTGCGCAACAAGCGCCGCGCGGCCGAAAAAGTGGGCATCGAAGCTTTTGATTACGATCTGCCGGCCGGCACCACCGAGGCCGAGCTGCTGACGTTGATCGACCAGCTCAACGCCGATCCGAAGATCCACGGCATCCTGGTCCAGCTGCCGCTGCCGGGCATCCCGGACGCCAATCGCCTGATCCACCGCATCGACCCGCGCAAGGACGTGGACGGCTTCCACCCGGAAAACGTCGGCCATCTGGCCCTGCGCGAGTTCGGCCTGCGCCCGTGCACGCCGCGCGGCATCGTGACCCTGCTGGGCCATACCGACCAGCCGGTGCGCGGTCGCAACGCCACCATCGTCGGTGTCAGCAACCACGTCGGCCGCCCGATGGGCCTGGAGCTGCTGATCGCCGGCTGCACCGTGACCAGCTGCCACAAGTTCACCCCCAAGGACGTGCTGGAGCAGTCGGTGCGCAACGCCGACATCCTGGTGGTCGCCGTGGGCCGCCCCGGCATCGTCCCGGGCGAGTGGGTCAAGCCGGGCGCCGTGGTGATCGACGTGGGCATCAACCGCCTGGATGATGGCCGCCTGGTCGGCGATGTCGGCTTCGAGGCCGCCGCCCAGCGCGCCAGCTGGATCACCCCGGTCCCGGGCGGGGTAGGGCCGATGACCGTGGCCACGTTGATGCAGAACACGATCGAGGCAGCCGAGGCGTTCTGACCGCCCTGTGCGGCCCCACGGTCGGCGCCTGCTGCGGCCGCGATCCCGGGCCGACCGACACCTGCCGCCCCTGGTAGAGGCGAGGCGGGGGGGGGGGGGGGGGGGGGGGGGGGGGGGGGGGGGCCCCGTGGGGCGGCGACCAGCGGCGGAGACACCGCTCTACCCGATCCAGGCGCAGCCGACCAACGGTCGGCTCTACCCGATCCAGGCGCAGCCGACCAACGGTCGGCTCTACCCGATCCGGGCGCAGCCGACCAACGGTCGGCTCTACCCGATCCAGGCGTAGCCGACCAACGGTCGGCTCTACCGGGTTCGTCGGCGCGACACAGCGTCGCACCTGCCCCCTGCCAAAGACGCCCGAATCAGGGTAAAATGTCGCGCTTCCCCACATCTCGGGTATGCCGATGCTGCGCATCCAGGCTGAAGCTCTCACCTACGACGACGTCTCCCTCGTCCCCGCTCATTCCATCATCCTGCCCAAGGATGTCAGTCTGGAAACGCGCCTGACGCGCGACCTGCGGCTGAAGCTTCCGATCCTCTCGGCTGCCATGGATACCGTCACCGAAGCCCGCCTGGCCATCGCCATGGCCCAGCTCGGCGGCATGGGCATCATCCACAAGAATCTGAGCGTCGAGCAGCAGGCTGCCGAAGTGGCCAAGGTCAAGAAGTTCGAGGCCGGCGTCATCCGCGACCCGATCACCGTCGGCCCGGAGACCACCATCCGCGACGTGCTGGCCCTGACCCAGGCGCGCAACATCTCCGGCGTGCCGGTGGTGGACGGCGGCGGCCAGCTGGTCGGCATCGTCACCCACCGTGACATGCGCTTCGAGACCGAGCTGGACGATCCGGTCCGCCACATCATGACCAAGAAGGATCGGCTGATCACGGTCAAGGAAGGCGCGGCCTCCGATGAAGTGCTGCAGCTGCTGCACCGCAACCGCATCGAGAAGATCCTGGTCGTCAACGATGAGTTCGCCCTGCGCGGCCTGATCACCGTCAAGGACATCCAGAAGAACACCGATTACCCGAACGCCGCCAAGGACACCGCCACCCGCCTGCTGGTCGGCGCGGCCGTCGGCGTCGGTGGCGATACCGACCGCCGGGTCGAGGCGCTGGTCGCCGCCGGGGTGGACGTGCTGGTGGTGGACACCGCGCACGGCCACTCGCAGGGCGTGCTGGACCGCGTCAGCTGGGTCAAGAAGCACTTCCCGCAGGTGCAGGTTGTCGGTGGCAACATCTGCACCGGTGAAGCCGCACTGGCGCTGCTGGACAGCGGCGCGGACGCAGTCAAGGTCGGCATCGGCCCGGGCTCGATCTGCACCACGCGCGTCGTCGCCGGCGTTGGCGTGCCGCAGATCACCGCGATCGACCTGGTCGCCGAGGCGCTGCAGGACCGCATCCCGCTGATCGCCGACGGTGGCATCCGCTACTCCGGTGACATCGGCAAGGCGCTCGCCGCCGGTGCCTCCACCATCATGATCGGTGGCCTGCTGGCCGGTACCGAGGAATCGCCCGGCGAGACCGAGCTGTTCCAGGGCCGCTCCTACAAGAGCTACCGCGGCATGGGCTCGCTGGCCGCGATGGAGAAGGGCTCCAAGGACCGCTACTTCCAGGACGCCTCCAGCGCCGACAAGTTGGTGCCCGAAGGCATCGAAGGCCGCGTGCCGTATCGCGGCCCGGTCGGCGGCATCATCCACCAGCTGATGGGCGGCCTGCGCGCCACCATGGGTTACGTGGGCTGCGGCACCGTCGAAGACATGCGCAGCAAGCCGAAGTTCGTCAAGATCAGCGGCGCCGGCCAACGTGAGAGCCACGTCCACGACGTGCAGATCACCAAAGAGCCGCCGAACTACCGCGCCTGACGCGGCATGAGCAAAGAGGAACGAGGAAGCTGATTCCCGTTCCTCTTTCTCTATCGGCCGCCGGTAACGACGCTGTGTTTCCCGTATTTACTCCTGCATTGCCCGGGCACCATGACCAACATCCATAACGACAAGATCCTCATCCTCGATTTCGGCGCCCAGTACACCCAGCTGATCGCGCGCCGCATCCGCGAGCTCGGCGTGTACTGCGAAATCTGGGCGTGGGACCACAACCCGGCCGACATCGCCGCGTTCGGCGCCAAGGGCATCATCCTGTCCGGCGGCCCGGAATCGACCACGCTGCCGGGCGCGCCGGCCGCACCGCAGGAAGTGTTCGACAGCGGCCTGCCGATCTTCGGCATCTGCTACGGCATGCAGACCCTGGCCGCCCAGCTCGGTGGTGCCACCGAAGCGGCCGACCAGCGTGAGTTCGGCCATGCCGAAGTCAACGTCGTCGCCCCGGATGCGCTGTTCAAGGGCCTGAGCGACCACGGTGGCGAGCCGAAGTTGAATGTCTGGATGAGCCACGGCGACCACGTCTCCGTCGCGCCCCCGGGCTTCACCGTCACCGCCGTGACCGATCGCATCCCGGTGGCCGCGATGGCCAACGAAGAGAAGCGCTGGTACGGCGTGCAGTTCCACCCGGAAGTGACCCACACCCTGCAGGGCCAGGCGCTGCTGCGCCGCTTCGTGGTGGACGTGTGCGGCTGCGAAACCCTGTGGACCGCCGCCAACATCATCGACGACCAGATCGCCCGCGTGCGCGAGCAGGTCGGCGATGACGAAGTGATCCTGGGCTTGTCCGGCGGCGTCGATTCGTCCGTCGTGGCTGCGCTGCTGCACAAGGCGATCGGTGACAAGCTGACCTGCGTGTTCGTCGATACCGGCCTGCTGCGCTGGCAGGAAGGCGACCAGGTGATGGCGATGTTCGCCGAGCACATGGGCGTCAAGGTGATCCGCGTCAACGCGGCCGACCGTTACTTCAGCAAGCTCGAAGGCGTGAGCGATCCGGAAGCCAAGCGCAAGATCATCGGCAACCTGTTCGTGGACATCTTCGATGAAGAATCCACCAAGCTGAAGAATGCCAAGTGGCTGGCGCAGGGCACCATCTACCCCGACGTGATCGAGTCGGCCGGCAGCAAGACCGGCAAGGCCCACGTGATCAAGAGCCACCACAACGTCGGCGGCCTGCCGGAGCACATGAAGCTGGGCCTGGTCGAGCCGCTGCGTGAGCTGTTCAAGGACGAAGTGCGTCGCCTCGGCGTCGAGCTCGGCCTGCCGCGCAGCATGGTCTACCGCCATCCGTTCCCGGGTCCGGGCCTGGGCGTACGCATCCTCGGCGAAGTGAAGCGCGAATACGCCGAGCTGCTGGCCAAGGCCGATGCCATCTTCATCGACGAACTGCGCAAGGCCGATCTGTACGACAAGACCAGCCAGGCGTTTGCCGTGTTCCTGCCGGTGAAGTCGGTGGGCGTGGTCGGTGATGCGCGTGCGTATGAGTGGGTGATCGCACTGCGCGCGGTGGAGACGATTGATTTCATGACGGCGCATTGGGCGCATCTGCCGTATGAGTTCCTGGGCACGGTGAGCAACCGGATCATCAATGAGCTGCGGGGAGTGTCGCGGGTTGTTTATGACATCTCGGGGAAGCCGCCGGCGACGATCGAGTGGGAGTGAGTCAGCGTCCAGCCCTGGCTGGTATCTAGACACACGGACGTACACGGAAGCCCGCAGAAATGCGGGCTTTTCTGTTCTCCTCGGGTGTACGGGGTCAGAGGTGGTCGCGCATCAGCGCGATCACATCGCCAGCGGCACGTCGCACCGGCTTCCTGCGCAGCCACACCAGGTGCACCGGCATCGTCACGCCGTTCTCCAGGTTGTCGAACGCCAGCACTTTCACGCGTCCAGCAGAAACGGCGACCTCAACGACATCCGCCGGCAGGTTGGCCCAGCCAGCACCGCGTTCCACCAGCCCCAGCGCAGCCTCCACAGAGTCCACATGCCAGCGGGCGTCGGACACCAGCAGCCGACGATCTGCGACGTCGTCGTCTGGCCCAGCCACCACGATCTGGCGGCTGCCGCTGAGATCCTCCAGACGCCGAAGGCCCGCCGGGAGACCGGGCGTGTCCGCCGTGGCCGAAGCGACGGCGATGAAAAGAACGTTGGTGACATAGGTGAAGGCCTCTTCTCGATCCACCTCCGTGGAGACGGGCAGCAGGACCAGATCGGCCCGCTCCTGGTGCAGCATCTCGCGAACCTGGTCCTGGGGCAGTCGAAGCAGGTTCACCCGCAGCAGAGGGTACCGACAGCCCACCCGGGCGAGCGCCTCCAGCAACGTCTGGTCCGGAACGCCGGCGGCGACAGCGACGGTCAGAGTGCTCTCCAGATTCTGCGAAAGCTCCACGGCATGGATCTGCAACAGCCGCAACCTGCTGGCGACGGAGCGCGCGTGGGGCAGCAGGGCCAGTGCTTGTGCGGTCGGTAACGCCTCGCGGCGCGAGCGGTCAAACAGTGGATAACCCAATCCGGCCTCGATGTTTGCGATGCCCATGCTTACTGCGGAGGGCACCCGACGCAGCGCGCGGGCCGCGCCGGAGAAGGAGCCGTGGTCGACCACAGCGAGGAAGAGATCGATGTCATCGCTGGAGAGGGACATATATCTTTCAATAATTCTGAAAGGAGATGACTTTTTCAGTCAGTAATTCTGAATATAGCATCACACCCTTCGCCAGTGACCGAGCAGGAGGATGTGATGCAGGGCGTAAAGCGCAAGGTGATCTACGTCGGGGGCTATGAGCTTCTGGGACTCGCGGTGGGAACGATGGTCATGACGGTGCTGACCGGCAAGTCACCGGCCACGACCGGACTGCTGGCGCTGATGATCACGGGGATAGCCACGGTATGGAACGTGAGCTTCAACTACCTGTTCGAGGCATGGGAGCGGCGCCAGCGCGACCGCACCCGCACGGTACGCCGACGTGTGCTGCATGCCGTGGCGTTCCAGCTGACCCTGGTGTGCTTTCTGGTCCCGCTCATCGCATGGTGGCTGGGCATCACGCTGACGCAGGCGTTCGTACTGGACCTGGTGTTCATCGTCTACATCCCTTTTTATACGTTCGCCTACAACTGGGCGTTCGACCGGTGCTTCGGCGTTCCCAGTTCCGCAGTGAATCACGAGGGGAACCCGCATCTTGGCTGATCAGAAAATTGTTTGACATATCGGAAATTGCTTTGTAATCCTGTGAAGGTCCCCTTGCTGGATTGCCCCTGTGCTCCTTATCCCGCGCCTCTGCAGCCTGGCGAATGACCTAGACCACAGGGTGCGCGCATGAGCGCGCTCCGGTCATCCCGCGGCGTCGCACGCTACACGCTGCCACTGCTGCTCCTCAGCATCGTCATCGCCGCCTGGTCCGCCTGGAGCGCGCAGAAAACCCCGCCGCCAAAGCCAGCCACCATCGCCACCACCGAGTTCTCGGCCGCACGTGCGATGCAGCACTTGAGCTGGATCGCGGCCGAGCCGCATCCCACCGGCTCAGCGGCTGCGGCAAGGGTTCGCGACCAATTGGTGAACCACCTGCAGCAGGCCGGACTCCAGGTATCCGTGCAGCGTGGCCAGGCAGCCGCCGAGTACGGTTCGGGCGACGGACGTGGTGTGCGCGCCGCCAATGTCGAGAACGTGGTTGCGGTGCTGCCGGGCCGCGATCGCAGCCTGCCGGCGGTGCTGCTGATGGCGCACTACGATACCGTTCCCCATTCGCCCGGCGCAGCCGACGATGGCCTCGGCGTGGCGGTGATGCTGGAGATCTCGCGTGCGCTGCAGAACGATCTGCGGCAGCGTGACGTGGTCTTCCTGTTCACCGATGCGGAGGAGGCCGGCCTGCTTGGCGCGCGTGCGTTCTTCGCCTCGCATCCGCTGTCGTCGCGTATCGGCACGGTCGTCAATCTGGAAGCCCGCGGCAGCAGTGGCCGTGCGGTGCTGTTCGAAACCGGGCCGGGCAACGCGGCGCTGCTGGGCACGTTCGCCAAACTCGCGCCGCAGCCGCTGGGCAATTCGCTGACCGGTTTCGTCTACCGCTACATGCCCAACGGCACCGACTTCACGGTGCCGGCGCAGAAAGGTATTCCCGGCCTCAACTTCGCGATCATCGGCAGCCAGATCGACTACCACGCCGCCACCGCGAGCGTGGCCAATCTCGACCCGGGCAGCGTGCAGCACATGGGCGCGCAGGTGCTGCCGCTGGTGCGCCGGCTGGCGACCTCGGCGACACTGCCGACCTCCACCCAGGATGCGATCTACAGCGATCTTCCTGGTGGCTGGATGATCAGCGTGCCGGTGTGGTCAGGCTGGTGCGTGCTGGCGTTTGGGCTGCTGGTCCTTGTCGTGGTCGCACGGCGTGCCACGTTCAACCTGGGCGGATGGCGCGGCGTGGTCAGTGGTGTGGCGTGGTGGCCGCTGGCGCTGCTGTCGGTCGCGCTTGCGGTGCGTGTGTCGTACCGGCTGCTGGGCGGTGGCGATGCCACGCTGGTGAACAATCGCGACCTGCTGGCGGCATTCTCGACGCTGGCGGCGGGCGAGGGGCTGTTGTCCATCGGGGTGGTGGTGGCGTTGGGTGCATTGCTGGCCTGCCGGGCCGCGCGCAAACCGGCTGCCGCACTCGCGCTGCTGGCCGGTGCGTGCGCCTCACTGCGGGGTGGGTTCGATGTGATCGGGCTGGTGCTGGGCGTGCTGGTTGCGCTGCTGGCCTGGACAAGCGCGGGAACCGCTGCACGCGGTGAAAGCGTGCGGCTGGGCGCCTTGCTGGTGGCCTGGATCATCGGCGCGGTCGTGCAGGTGCTGGCGCCGGAGCTGGCACCGTTGCTGCTGTGGCCGCTGCTGGCGGTGGCCGCGGTGGTCTGGCTGCTGCCGGCGCATGCGCCGCTGTCCGCATTGCGTGTCCTTGCCGCGGCAGTGATCACCGCGTTTGCTCTGGCGCACGTCTTCCACTTTGCCCTGCAGCTGTTCGAGGCGATCGGCTTCGGCACGCCGGAGGTGCTGGCGTTGCCGTTCGCGTGGCTGGCCGTATTGCTGCTGCCGTGGGTACGTATAGCCGAGGGTGGACGCGGGTTCGCGATCGCTGCGCTCGTGACGCTGCTGGCGGCTGCGGGTGTACTGGCCGCCGCGTCATTCACCGAGGCGGACCGCACGCGCTACCCCGAGCTGTCCCAGGTGCTGTTCGTTGCGGACCCAGACAACCAGCACTACCACCGCGTCAGTTCACTGCCGCAGCTGTCTGACTGGAGCCGGCGTGCGTTGGGCGGCGCGCAGGCTGAACCTGCCCGCCTGCCGATTCCTGCGATGGATCTGACATCTGTCTGGGCAACGACGGCGGACGCCATTGCGGTGCCAGGGCCGGTGCGTTTCGAGCGCTCCTACGATGCCGATACGGGCCAGGCGATATTGCGCGTGCTGGCACCAGCAGGCACGCGCGAACTCCGTGTACGGCTCAAGAGCGGGGCAGTCGTGCGCAATGTGCAGCTGCAGGGCGAGGACGCGCCCCTGCTGGACGAGGCAGGTCGCTGGTCACGACTGCGTTGGCAGGCGCCGGGCCCGGACGGGATCGAGCTGCGCTGGCCGGCAGACAGTGGCCCGGTCGAGGTGCAGGCCGCAGCCGGGATCGATGGCTGGCCCAAGGATGCGGCGCCATTGCCTGCGCGGTCTGCGCACATCGTGCCGTGGTCGACCTCGGACATGACCTGGATTCTGGGCGCGACGCGCGTGAGCCGGGAGGGCGGCGCGCACCAGGGTGGGCGCTGACGCCCGACGGGATGGAGGGCGTGTGGCCCCTCCGTCACGGCCAGCCTCCACTGCTGCCCGTTGCGATCTACCAGAACCGATGCAAACAAACGGCCCGCAGTGCGGGCCGTTTGTTTTGGTGCTGCAAAGCGTCCGAGCATGGCTCGGACCTACAGACCTGCCTCAGATATGCAACGCATGCCCCAACGCACGCAGCGCCGCTTCCTGCACCGCCTCACCCAGGGTCGGGTGCGGATGGATCGTGCCGGCGATGTCTTCCAGCGTGGCGCCCATCTCGATGGACTGCACGAAGGCGACCGACAGTTCCGAGACCTGCACGCCCACGGCCTGCCAGCCGAGGATGCGGTGGTCGCTGCTGCGTGCGACCACGCGCACGAAGCCATCGGTGGATTCCAGCGACATCGCACGGCCATTGGCCGCGAACGGGAACAGCGCGACCTTGGTCTCGATGCCCTGTGCCTTGGCCTCGTCCGGCGACAGCCCGACCACCACGATTTCCGGATCAGTGAAGCACACCGCCGGAATCGCGGCCGGCACGAAGTGGCGCTTCCTGCCGCTGACGATCTCGGCCACCAGTTCGCCCTGCGCCATCGCCCGGTGCGCGAGCATCGGCTCGCCGGCGACATCGCCGATGGCCCACACGTTGCGCATCGAGGTCTTGCACTGGTCGTCGATCTTGATCGCCTTGCCGGTCAGATCCAGCTGCAGCGATTCCAGATTGAAGCCGTCGGTCTTCGGGCGACGGCCGACCGCAACCAGGATCTGGTCGGCGTCCAGCGCGATTTCGTTACCGTCCTTGTCGCGCACGCGCAGCTGGCCGTTGTCGGCCAGGCCAAGCACGCTGTGGCCGGTCAGCAGCTTCACGCCGGACTTCTCCAGGTGCGTGGCGACCGGCTTGGTCAGCTCGGCATCGTAGGCCGGCAGGATGCGTTCCTGGGCCTCGACCACCGTCACTTCGCAGCCCAGCTTGCGATACACCGTGCCCAGCTCCAGGCCGATGTAACCGCCACCGACGACGATCAGCTGCTTGGGCAGTGAGGTCGGCGAGAGGGCTTCGGTGGAGGAGATGACCTTGCCGCCGAACGGCAGGAACGGCAGTTCCACCGGCACCGAGCCGGTGGCCAGCAGCAGGTGCTCGCAGGTGATGCGCAGCGTGCCGCCGTCTTCGGCGGCACCGGCGATCTCGACGGTCTTGCCGTCGACGATCATGGCCCAGCCCTTGATCAGCTGCGCGCCGTTCTTCTTCAGCAGTGCGCTGACGCCGCCGGTCAGCTTCTTGACGATGCCGGCCTTCCACGCGACGGTCTTGGCCAGGTCCAGCGACGGCGCCTGCACGCTGATGCCCAGCGGCGAGGTACCTGCCGCATAGGCGGTGACCTTGGCGAACTCCTCGGCGGCATGGATCAGCGCCTTGGAGGGAATGCAGCCGATGTTGAGGCAGGTGCCACCCGGATTGACGCCCTCGACCACGACGGTCTTGACGCCGAGCTGGCCGGCGCGGATGCCGGCGATGTAACCGCCGGGGCCGCCGCCGATGATCAGCAACTGGGTTTGAAGGGTATTGGACATCGCTTACTCCACGAACAGCAGGGCCGGGGTTTCCAGGCGCGTACGGATCGCCTGCACGAACTCGGCCGCATCCATGCCATCGACGATGCGATGGTCGAACGAGGACGACAGATTCATCAGCTTGCGCGCCACCACCTGGCCCTCGCGGAACATCGGGCGTTCAATGATGCGGTTCACACCGACGATCGCCACTTCCGGATGGTTGATGATCGGGGTCGACACCACACCGCCCACCGCACCGAGGCTGCTGATGGTGATGGTCGAGCCGGACAGCTCCTCACGGGTCGCCTTGCCCACGCGCACGGCATTGGCCAGGCGCGCGATCTCGGTGGCGGTCTGCCACAGATCCAGCGACTCGGCATGCGCGACCACCGGCACCGACAGGCCGACCTCGCTCTGGGTCGCGATACCCAGCTGCACGCCCTCATAGCGGGTCACGATGTTGGCCTGGTCATCAAAGCGGGCGTTCATCTGCGGGAAGTCGCGTGCGGCCAGCACCACGGCGCGTGCCAGCAGCGGCAGCAGGGTCAGCTTGCCGCGCTCCTTGGCCCAACGTTCGTTGAGCTTGGCACGCAGGGCTTCCACTTCCGTGACGTCGATTTCTTCCACATAGGTGATGTGCGGAATGGTCGTCCAGGACTGCTGCATCTTCTGCGCGATCTTGCGGCGCAGGCCGATGATCGGCACCTGCTGCTCGCCGGTGCGGCGCGCGTAGCTGCTGCCGCCGGCACTGCCACCGACCGGCTGCGCCTTGCCACCGGCGGCGGCGTAGGCATCCAGATCGGCCTGCAGGATGCGGCCGCCCGGGCCGGTGGCCGGCACGTAGCGCAGCTCGATGCCCAGGTCCCAGGCGCGGCGACGCACGGCCGGCGAGGCCAGCGGGGCTTCACCGGCGTTGAGCACGCCGTTGGTGACCGCGCCACGCGCGTCCTGCTTGGCGGCGCAGGCAGGTGCGGAGGCAGCGGCGGCCTTGGCCGGCGTCGCAGCCGGTGCGGCCTCGGCGGCGGTGGCAGGTGCAGCGGCCGGTGCAGCCGCCTTGGGCGCAGCAACCGGTTCGGCCGGCGCGGCAGCAGCCGGTGCACTGGCAGCACTGGCATTGCCGGCGCCTTCCACTTCCAGGCGGATCAGCTCGCTGCCGACGGCCATCATCTGGCCGGGCGTGCCGCCCAGCGAGACCACGGTGCCTGACACCGGCGAGGGGATCTCGACCATGGCCTTGTCGGTCATGACCTCGGCCACGACCTGGTCTTCGGCGACCGGGCCGCCGACCTCGACCTTCCAGGTGATCAGTTCGACTTCGGCGATACCTTCACCGATGTCCGGCATCTTGATGACGTGATGTCCCATGGTTCAGTCCTCCAGCACGCGCTGCATTGCATCGATGACCCGGGACGGACCCGGGAAGTAGTCCCATTCCTGCGCGTGCGGATACGGGGTGTCCCAGCCGGTAACGCGTTCCACCGGGGCCTGCAGATGGTAGAAGCAGTGCTCCTGCACCAGCGCGACCAGCTCGGCGCCGAAGCCGCAGGTGCGGGTGGCTTCGTGCAGCACGATGCAGCGGCCGGTCTTCTTGACCGAATTGACGATGGCGTCCAGGTCCAGCGGCCACAGGCTGCGCAGGTCGATCACTTCAGCATCGATCCCGGCATCTTCAGCGGCGGCCTTGGCCACCCACACGGTGGTGCCGTAGGTGATGATCGTCAGTGCCTTGCCTTCGCGGGCGATGGCGGCCTTGTCCAGCGGCACGTTGTAGTAGCCCTCCGGCACCAGGTTGTCCGGGTACTTGGACCACGCGGTGACCGGGCGGTCGTGGTGACCGTCGAACGGGCCGTTGTACAGGCGCTTGGGCTCCAGGAAGATCACCGGATCGTCGTTCTCGATCGAGGCGATCAGCAGGCCCTTGGCGTCGTACGGGTTGGACGGCATGACCGTGCGCAGGCCGGTGGCGTGGGCGAAGATCGCTTCCGGGCTCTGGCTGTGGGTCTGGCCACCGTAGATGCCACCGCCGCACGGGGTGCGGAACACCAGCGAGGAGGTGAAGCTGCCGCCGGAGCGATAGCGCATGCGCGCCGCTTCGGACACGATCTGGTCGTAGGCCGGGTAGATGTAATCGGCGAACTGGATTTCGGCGACCGGGCGCAGGCCGTAGGCGGCCATGCCGATCGCCGCGCCGGCGATGCCGTTCTCGGAAATCGGCGCATCGAACACGCGCTGCTTGCCGTACTTGGTCTGCAGGCCGTCGGTGCAGCGGAACACGCCGCCGAAGTAGCCCACGTCCTGGCCGAAGACCACCACGTTGTCGTCGCGTTCCAGCATCACGTCCATCGCCGAGCGCAGCGCCTGGATCATGGTCATCGGCGTACCGCCGGTGTTGTTCTGTTCAATCCCGCTCATGTGTTCAGACTCCCAACTGCTGACGCTGGCGACGGAGGTGTTCGGGCATGTCCTTGTAGACGTCTTCGAACATGAGGGCCGCGCCGGGACGGTTGTCGCTGCCGAGCAACCCGTGGGTCTCGGCTTCCTTGAGGGCACGCAGGATCTCGGCATCCAGTTCGGTGCGCAGTTCGTCGTGCTGCTGCTCGCTCCACAGGCCGCGCTTGATCAGGTGCTGCTTCAGGCGGTCGATCGGATCGCCGAGCGGGAACTGCTGGGCATCATCGGCGGGGCGGTACTTGGACGGATCATCCGAGGTCGAATGCGGCCCGGCGCGGTAGGTCACCCACTCGATCAGGGTCGGGCCGAGATTGCTGCGGGCGCGTTCGGCGGCCCAGCGCGAGGCGGCGTACACGGCCAGAAGATCGTTGCCGTCCACACGCAGCGACGGAATGCCGTAGCCCACGCCGCGCGCGGCGAAGGTGGTGTTCTCACCGCCGGCAATCGCCTGGAAGGTGGAGATCGCCCACTGGTTGTTGACCACGTTGAGCACGACCGGCGCGCGGTACACGTGCGCGAAGGTCAGCGCGGCGTGGAAGTCGCCTTCGGCGGTCGCGCCATCACCCACCCATGCGGTGGCGATGCGGGTGTCGCCCTTGATCGCCGAGGCCATCGCCCAGCCCACTGCCTGGATGTACTGGGTGGTCAGGTTGCCGGAGATCGAGAAGAAGCCGTAGTCCTTGTACGAATACATGATCGGCAGCTGGCGGCCCTTCAGCGGGTCGGCCGCGTTGGACAGCACCTGGCAGATCATGTCGACCAGCGAGACTTCCTTGGTGATCAGGATGCCCTGCTGGCGGTACGTCGGAAACTGCATGTCGTCATCGCGCAGCGCCAGGGTCTGGCCGACCGCGATCGCTTCCTCACCCAGACACTGGATGTAGAACGAGGTCTTCTTCTGGCGCTGGGCGATCAGCAGGCGGGCGTCATAGGCGCGCGTCTTGAGCATGGCGTGCATCGCACGCAGCAGCACGGTGTCGTCGATGTCGGCGGCCCACGGGCCCACGGCGTCGCCGTTGTCATCCAGCACGCGGATCAGCTGGCCGGTCAGCGGTGCGGTCTGGCTGGCGCTCACATCCACGGGCGGTTTGTCGACCGCGCCGGCGGGGCTCAGCTTCAGATAGGAAAAGTCGGTGGCCTCGCCGGGACGGGCGCTGGGCTCGGGCACGTGCAAACGCAACGGTTCACGCGTGGCGGGGATCTGGGGTGATGACATGTCAGGGGCCTCGCTGGGCTTGGGTCATGGAGCTACAGGCATACCGCAGGCGGGGGGCAACGGTAATGGCGATGTTGGCGCGCCGACATCCGGGCGGGATCTCGTCGCGAAGCGGGTAAGGGCCAGCGCTTGCAAGGCGGCTGGGGCCATGGCGCATTGCACCCGGTGTGAAGTCTAGAGGCACAGCGGCTTATCGTAAATTTGTTTAATTGCGTATGAGGTATTGTTTATTCAGATATCCTCATTCTGCGGGAGCCCGTGCATGCAAATCCCAGCCAACATGACCCTGCGCCAGCTGCGGTACTTTGCCGAAGCGGCCGAGTTGGGGCAGTTTTCGCAGGCTGCGCGCAAGCTGCACGTCTCCCAGTCGGTCATCACCACCGCGGTCGCCCAGCTGGAAACCTCGCTGGGGCTGAAGCTGTTCGACCGCATGCCGCACGGGGTCGGATTGACCGCCGAGGGGCACCGCTTCCACCAGCATGTGCGGCACATCCTGGATACGTTGCAGGACGCGCTCAGCGAGCCGATGTTCCTGGCCAACACGCTGCCGGGCCGGGTGAGGATCGGCGCCTCCTACACGGTGCTGGGCTATTTCCTGCCGAGCCTGCTGGCGCGCTTCAAGCGCTCCTACCCGCAGGTGGAAGTGGACCTGGTCGACATGGACCGCGCGGCGATCGAACAGGGCGTCAGCAGTGGTGAGCTCGATTTCGGGCTGTGCATCATCTCCAACATGGCCGAGCCCTATGTGCTGCGGCGCCAGGTCCTGATCCGCTCGCGCCGCCAGCTGTGGCTGGCCGAGTCGCATCCGCTGCTGCAGCTGCCGGTGATCAGACCGGCCGACGTCGAGCCGTACCCGTACATCATGCTGATGGTCGACGAAGGGCAGGAGTCGGCGATGCGCTACTGGCGCTCGGTCGGGCGCGAACCCAACGTGGTGTTCCGCACCTCGTCGCTGGAAGCGCTGCGTGGCATGGTCGCCTACGGCTTCGGGGTCAGCATCCTGTCGGACATGGTCTATCGACCGTGGTCGCTGGAGGGGCGCCGGATCGACGTACGCACCCTCACCGATGCGGTACCGCCGATGGAAGTCGGCCTGGTCTGGCGCCCGGACGAAGACCTGTCCGCGCCGGCACGCGCACTGCATCAGTTCCTGGTCTTCGCCTGTGGCGGATGAGCGCCGATGGCATCGGCCAGCGCGGGGCGCGGATCGGGCAGTTCACCCACGGGCGCGGTGAAGGCCTGCCCGCGGCGTGACCAGATCTGCCACGCCGAATAGGCCAGCAACGGCACCACGTAGGTGGCCAGGATGGCGTAGGCCAGCAGTCGGTAGCCCTTTGCGATCAGTGCGACCAGGCCGATGCCATCGGCCATGAACACGGCCATCAGCAGGATCGCCACGATGATCGCCACGCGGACCCCGCGCTTCGGTGCGGTACCGGTGCGTTCCTTCCAGTTGACGCTGATGCGGCCGTCCACCGAGGCCATCAGGGTGACGCCGGTTTCGACCAGGGCCACCATGATCATCAGGCGGAACAACAGCTGGAACCACGGCAGGCCGAGCTGGCCAAGCATGAGGTCCGACGGCAGCGGCGCGTCGGCGATGTCCGGCAGGAACGCGATCATGCAGACGTAGAACACGATCGCCGGCAGGATCGCCAGCGGGCCGGCCAGGGCGCCTGCGATCACCGCATCGCGCCGACACAGCAGGTGGCGCACGACCAGCAGGATCGAGACCGCCGCGAACATGTTGTAGCCGGCGTAGGTCACGCCGTTGAGCACCCAGTCCTTGCCCAGTTCATGGGTGTTGGAGAGCTGTGCCATCGCGCCGCCACCGAAGCGGTACAGGATCAGGCACGCGGCAATGGCGTAGACCAGATACATGAAGGCCGACATCAGCTTGAACATACGTTCGACGGCATTGGTGCCGGCCTGCACCACGCCGGTGATGATCGCCACCAGCAGCAGGGTGCCCACGATGCGCGGCCAGCCGAACATGGTCGCGGCCAGTTCGCCGGCGGCGGCACCGAACACGGCCAGCACCACCACGATCAGCGCCAGGTAGGCCACCTCGAAGGTCCACCAGCCACGGCCGAGCAGATGCCGGAAGAAGGTGCGGTAGTCGTTGGCACGGATCGCCCGTGCCAACAGGAACGTCAGGATGCAGATCACGCTCCAGATCAGCATCGACAACACCATCGCCGCCAGGCCGCCCCAGGGGCCCGAGGGCAGGAAAAACTCCGCCAGCTCACGGCCGGTGGCGTAGCCGCCGCCGATCACGGCCGACTTGAACGCCAAACCGGGCAACAGATACCGCTGGAACCGGCTGGCGGCGGCGGTCACTTGCGGGCGGCCGTGGGCTGCAGCAGGTAGAAGTCACGCACGGTGCGGGCGATCTCGGCGATCACACGCTCACGTTCGCTGCGCGGGGCATTGCTGGCTTTGACGAACACGGAGATCGCGAACTGGCTGCCATCGGGCAGGGTGACCACGCCCACATCGTTGACGGTGCCGGCCACGGTGCCGCTCTTGTCGGCCACCTTGGTGCCCGGCGGCAGGCTGCCCCGCAGGCGTGCACTGCAGGTGCGGCAACGTTCCATGATCTGCACCAGCACCTCGGTGCTGGCCGGACTCAGCGCCTTGCCGGTGAACAGCTGGGTCAGCAGGGTCGACATCGCCCGCGGCGTGGAGGTGTCGCGCGGATCCTTGTCGAAGGCTTCATTGCCGGATTTGGTGCGCTTGACGACCTCGGGGTCGAGGGTCAGTTCGGCCACGCGCTCCTTGGTCAGCGGCTCGTCACCGAGGCCGAAGATATCGCTGAGCAGCTGCCGGGTGTTGCGATCCAGGCGCTGGCCTTCAATGCCCTGCGCACGCAGCCAGGCAGTGACCGCAGCCGGCCCGCCAGCCTGCGCCACCAGCACGTCGGTGGCGGTGTTGTCGCTCTGGGTCAGCATGACCTCCAGCAGGTTGTGCACCGACAGGCTCACGCCGTCGTGGATGAAACGATCGGCGATCACTTCCGAATCGACATAGAACGATTTCGGCACCGGCACCATCGTGGTCAACGCCAGTTCGCCGGCATCGACCTTGGTCAGGATCACGGCCGCCACGGCGACCTTGAACGTGCTGGCCATCGGGAATGCTTCGTCGGGATTGAGATGGACCTGCGCCCCCTTGCCATCCAGGCGCCACGCCGAGACACCCACCTTGCCGTCGACCAGGGTAGCCAGGCGCGCGACTTCGGTTTCCACCGGGCTGGTCTTGCTGGCGCTGAACGCGGCGAGCGGACTCAGGCCCAGCAACGCGGCAACGCACAGGCTCAAGGTACGGGATGTCATCTTCATGCGATGCAGGCCTCCAGCAAACGGTTGAATTCCCCATCTTGCCGCATCGGGTCGGCCACCGGCAGACCAAGACGCGCGCTGACCTCGGCACAGGCGGCCGATGCCGCGGCCTCGGTCATGCCATGGGTGTTGAGACTGACGCCGACGCAGCGGATATCAGGATTGGTACGGCGTCCCAGCTGTACGGTCAACGCGATCACCTCTTCGATGGAGGGCAGCGGATAGTCCGGATACCCCAGCACGTGCTTGCGCCCCGGCTGGTGGCAGACCACGAACACATCCGGCTGGCTGCCATGCAGCAGACCGAGGCTGACGCCGGCGTAGGCGGGATGGAACAGCGAACCCTGGCCTTCGATGACATCCCAGTGATTGTCGGCCGCATTCGGGCTGAGCAGTTCGGCGGCACCGGCCGAGAAATCGGCGACCACCGCGTCCATCGGAATGCCGCTGCCGGCGATCAGGATGCCGGTCTGGCCGCTGGCACGGAAGTCGGCATCCACGCCGAGTCCACGCAGGCCGCGTGCCAGCGCCAGCGCGGTGTACTTCTTGCCCAGCGCGCAGTCCGTGCCGACGGTCAGCACGCGCTTGCCGGTGCGCTTGCGGCCGTTGCCGACCGGGATGCCGCGCGGCGGCACGCGCACGTTGATCAGCTCGCGTCCGTGGCGTTCGGCCGCGGCAGCCAGTTCCGGAATGTCATCCAGCTTCTGGTGCATGCCACTGACCAGGTCCAGGCCGTTTTCCAGTGCGTCCACCAGCGCCGGCAGCCACTGCGAGGGAATCACCCCACCGCCGTTGGCCACGCCGATCACCATCGCACGGGCACCGGCGGCGCGCGCCTGCGCGGGGGTCATGCTCGGCAGGCCGGTGGTGATCGGGCAGCCGGGCAGGCTCCACTCGGCCACGCACACTTCCGGCGCCCAGTCGTGCAGGCCAATCGCGGTCTTGGCGAAGCCCGCTTCGGTGGTATCGCCCAGGAACAGCAGGTACGGCTGGGGGAGGGCGGCGAGAGCCTGTACGGCTGCGGTGGGCGTTGCGCTCATGAGGGATCCAGTAGTCGGCGGAGAGAAGAGAGGGGAGGCATTCACGACGAGGGGCTCGCAGTTGTTAGACCTGGTTGGATCTGTATAAGTCCTAATCAGAGAATATGCAACCCAATCAGGATAATCCTTTAGTCTCTTCCGACGGTGGGCCCGGCGACGGCGTGCGCGCCACCGGGCACGGCGCTACGGCACTCAGTAGCGATAGTCGATCGACATGCCGATCGTGCGGGGCTGCAGCGGCACGCCGGTCACCGCGACGTAGCGGTTGAGCGCGTCCCGCACCGAGCCGGTGGAGACGTAGGCACGCTCGTCGGTGGCATTGCGGGCGTACAGGCGGACCGTCCAGGTCATGTTGGTCAGCTCGGCATGCAGGTCCAGCGCGTTGTAGCTGTCGATGTCGTACGCGCCGGCCACGCGCTCGCCGGTGACCCGGTAGCCGGCGCCGACCCGGCCCTGCCACTGGTCGCTCACATCGAAGTCGTAGTCGATCGTGCTGGACCAGCTCAGGCGCGGCGTCATCGGCATCCGGCTGCCGGACACCAGTCCGCTGGACGGCGGTACATCACCGATCTTCGAATCGATGTAGGCGGCATTGAGGCCGATCGTCAGGCGCTCGGCCGGGCGGACCATGAAGCTCAGTTCCGCCCCCTGGCTGCGCGCGCTGCCGGCGTTGCCCATCCAGCTCAGGCCGTTCTCGGAAACGCGCACCTGGATGTCGTCCCAGTCGATCCGGAACAGCGCCAGGTCGATCATCGCGCGGCGGTCCCAGAAGTGCGATTTGAAGCCGAGCTCGAGGTTGTCCAGCGTGTCGGCCTTGGTCATCGGCACCACGCCGGAGGTCGATACGTTCGGTCCACCCGGGCGATAGCCGGTGGCGTAGCGCGCGTAGATCATCGAACTGTCGTTGAGGTGCCAGCGCGAGGCCAGCTTCCACGTGGTCACGCTGTCATCGGCGGAGTCGGCCAGATCGATCGGCCGCGGGCCGTACAGCAGCCCGGTGCTGTGCTGTTCGAAATCCTGCTGGTTGCGCGCGTGCCGCACACCGGCGGAGACATCGAAGCGTGGGCTGAACTTATACGTGACGTCGGCGAAGATCGCCTGCTCGTCATAGGTGCCGGGCAGGCTGGCGGCACCGGGGTTGAACGGCAGCGGGACGCCGTTCGCATCGTAGGCACTGACCTGCTGGCGGTTGGTGTTCTTCTCGCCGGTGAAGAAGGTGCCGAGCAACCATTCGAAGCGCTCGTTCTCCTTGGAGTTCAGGCGGAACTCCTGGGTCCACTTGCGCGTGCCGAGGAAGACATCGAACTGGGCCTGGCCGGCCGGGTACGGGGTCAGCAGCGGCCAGGCCACGCCATAGACCAGCGTGGAATCCTGCACTTCGTCCATGCGGGTTTCGGAGAAGCTGGTGGCGGAGACGAAATCGACGTTGCCCAGATCCCAGTCCAGGATCGCCGAGTAGTAGTCGGTTTCCATCCGGTACGGCGTGGCGCGCTGGAGGATGCCTTCGAGCGGGCCGCGGATCGGCTCCAGCGTGGGATAGGTCAAGCCCACCGCACTGGAGTTGTCGGCATCCACGATCTGCGACAACGCCTGCACGCGCAGGTTGGCGGTGTCGCTGATGCGCCAGGTCAGCGCCAGGCGGGAGGCCAGCTGGTAGTAGCCGTTGCTGTCCTTGGCGTCCTCGCCGGTGAGGTCGGGTTGATCCACATAGCCGGGCGTGCCCTGGCGCGAAAGGCTGGCGCGCAGGCCCAGCTTGCCTTCGATCAGCGGCACGTTGAACGAGGTGCGCACGCCAGTGCCCACGTCGCCCGCTTCCTTGGTGGCATTGACGTCCATGCCGGCGCGGAACTCGAAACCATCCGGATCAGCCGCCTTGGTGACGTACTTGAACAGGCCGCCCATCGAGCTGGCGCCGTACAGCGTGCCCTGCGGGCCGCGCAGCACTTCCACGCTCTGGATGTCATACGGCAGCAGATCCAGTGCATAGGTGGTCGCGCGCTGCTTGTTGCTGCTCGGGCCGATCGGGGTGTCATCGATGTAGGTGCCGATGATCGAGCCACCGCCGAGGGGCGCGACACCGCGCAGTGCCATCGTGGTCTGACCCGGTGCGCCGCCGCTGTCGACCTGGAAGCCCGGTACGTAGGCGGCGAAGTCGTTCAGGCGGGTGGCGCCGAACGCCTCGAGACGTTCTTCGCTGATCACGCTGACCCCGGCCGCCACCTCCATCACGTTCTCGGCGCGCTTCTGTGCGGTCGCCACCACGCGATCAAGCTCCACCACATCGGGTGTGCTGCGGCTGCCATCGGCGTCGGCATCCTGGGCCATCGCCGCGGTGGCAAGGCCCATGCAGCACAGGGTGACGGTGGAGGCGAGGATCGAACGTTTCATCGGCTTGCGCATGTGGCGGGCTCTCCGGAATCAGCAACGGGGTCAGGCAGGAAAAACGACGGCCGTGCACGGCGGTAACCGCCGTGCAGGGGTAGGGACGCGCGCGCTGTCGCAGCCGCGCCGGGTTGGCACGTCGGTAAGGGGAGGGGGCGTGGGGGAAGGAAACGGCAGGTAACGGGCGTTGGCAGGTGCAAGGCCGTGTTGCTGGCCAGCGGCGCGATGGGCGCGGAAGCCCGCGGTCAGTGCGGGCGCGCGGGCATACCGGCGGCTGGGGTCGTACGGAAACTGATCGGGCATTTCGACATCCCTACAAATCCTAGGCAAGGAATATTTAGCCTGATCAGGTATAAGTCAAGCGCAATCAGAAAACATCGTCCCATTGCGGACTATTGCGCTGCAACAATTCAGCGGGTGCCGAACGGCGTTGCCGGGCGGCCTGATCTGTCCCAGGGGCGTACGCCGGGAAACGGGTCGCTATCGACCGCGATCGTCGCTGCGGCCGATCGCCCTGCTCAATGCTGCCGGCTCAACCCGACGTCACCGCACCGTCGGCCGCGGCGGCACGCTGTGGTGCAGGTGCAGCATTGCCGGCGAGCAATGGTCGGGCACGTCGCTCCAGGCGCAGCATCAGCACCGCAACCAGCATGCAGGTGCCGGCCATCAGCGAGAAGAAGACGGCACTGGAGAGCGTTGACCACAGCGTGCCGACCGCGCCGGCCAGCAGATTGCCGCCGAACGAGGCCAGGAACCAGAACGCGATGATCGTGGCACCAAAACCGACCGGCGCCAGCCGTGCGAACAGGCCCAGTCCCACCGGCAGGATGAAGAGCTCGCCGAAGGTGAAGATCGCAAAGAACAGGACGGCCCACAGCCAGCCCACCTTGGCCGACGGTTCACCGCCCAGCATCGCCACCAGGGCAAAGGACAGGCCGACCACCGCAGCACCGATCGCCATCTTGGTCAGTGCGGCCGGCTCGCGGCCGTTGCGGGCCTGGCGGGTCCAGTGCTGCACCAGCATCGGCGTGATCAGGAACACCAGCAGCGGATTGAGCGAGAAGAACCAGGTCATCGGCAGGGTGAAATCGGCGGTGAGCACGCGGTCCACGCCGGTATCGAGCCAGATCGCGATGGTGTTGCCGATCTGCTCGTAGGCCAGGCGGAACACCACGATCAAGCCGGCAATCATCGCCATCACCTGCAGCAGCGGGCGGTAGGCTGGCTGCCACAGGGCGGAGAAGGGCAGCGTGGCGCGTTCGCTGCGCGGCGGATCCGGCGGCAGATGGCGGCGGCCGGTGATGTAGATCACCAGGCCGAGCAGCATGCCGATGCCGGCCGCGGAGAAGCCAACGTGCCAGCCATACACCTCACCCAGCGTGCCGCAGATCAGCGGGGCGAGAAACGCACCGAGGTTGATGCCCACGTAGTACACATTGAACGCCGAGCCACGGCGCGGATCATCGCGCTGGTACAGATCGCCGACCTGGCCGGGCAAGGTCGGCAGGAACAGCCCGTTGCCGAGCACGATCGCCAGCAATGCCGGATACAGCAGTGCATCGAAGGCCATCAGGAAGTGGCCGAACGCCATGATCGCGCCGCCCAGGATCACGGCCCGCCGCTTGCCCAGCCAGCGATCGGCGAGCATGCCGCCGAACACCGGGCTGAGGTAGGCCAGCGCCGTGTACAGGCCGTAGACCATCGAGGCCTGTTCCTGCGAGAACAGCAGCTGCTTGGTCATGTAATAGACCAGCAGCGCCCGCATGCCGTAATAGGAGAACTTCTCCCACATCTCGGTGAGGAACAGGATGGTCAGGCCTGGCGGTTGCCCGAACCAGGCCTTGCGCGGTGCATCGAGGGTCATCGGGCAGGGCGTCCGTAGGTCAGAGCTGCAGACCGGTGCTGATCAGGCGCTGGGTAATGGCGACGAACGCCACCACCACGCCTGCCAGTGCGACCACCCAGGCACCGTAGCGGCGCACGCGCGGCCAGCTGGCCGGCGCGCGGACGGCCACCCAGACCAGTGCGAGGGCGGCGATAACGCTGAGCCAGGACAACGCCTGCACCAGGATCAACGGCCCGTTGGTGTACGAGGAGATCGCGCCCGGACCAGCGATCGATTTCACGTACAGCGCCCAGGCGACGACGGTGCCCAGCTGCGTGGTGATCGACAACGTCTGCAGCCAGCGCAGGCCGCGGCGTTCTGCCGGCGCGCCGACACGGTAGTAGCGGCGCACGAACACGCCCCCGATGCGCAGCACGGCCGACAGCGTCAGCAACCCCAGCGCGACGAACAGCGCCGGGCGCAGCCACGCCGGCGAACGCCAGCCCGGAATCGGTTCAAAGCCGAACACCGAGGCGAACGGGCCACCGGAGAAGTACACCGGCCGGCCGTCCTTGACCTTCACTTCCAACAGGCCGCGGCCGTTTTCCTGCTGCCACAACCACGGCGACACCTCGCGCCAGCGCAGCAGCTGGCCGTTGAGGCCCTTCTGGCCATCCACGGTGATGGTGCCGTCATCCTGCGGGTGCACACGGATCGGTGCGAACAGCGTCAGCATGCGCAGATACGAACTGTCCGAACGGCGCGTGCTCTGCCAGCTCGTCCCGGCCAGCGCAGCGGCGTGCTCGCGGGCCGTGGCAGCATCCACGCCCGGGCCGGCGCGTTCGATCGGCAGGGTCGGCAGGAAATTCTCGACGAAGCGCTCCCACACCTGGGCGCGCAGGGCAGAACCGGCCGCATCACGCCCCACGCTGTTGGTGGAAACGAAGACGCCGATGTTGCGTTCCGGGATCATCCACAGCCACGAGTAGAAGAACAGCATCGTGCCGCCGTGCGAGCGCGTGTCGTAGCCCCCGGTGTCCGAGGCCATCCAGCCCAGGGCCATGCGCGGCAGATGCGGCAGGATCGCCGGCTGCGGGGTCAGCATCTGTGCGTTGGTCTCGGCGCGCATGATGCGCTGGCCGTCGAGCTCACCATGATTGAGCGTGGCCATCATGAAACGTGCCATCGCCGAGCCGGAGGCATACAGACCGCCCACGCCCGGCGCGGTGTTCTTCTCGGCCGGATAGCTTTTGCCCGAGCCCAGCAGATAGCCCTTGGCGGCATGCGGCAGCAGCTCGGCCGGCAGCTTCTGTTCGAAGCTGGCGTACTGCATGTCCAGCGGCTGCAGGATGTGCTGCCTGGCGTAGTCCTCGAAGCGCTGGCCGCTGACCCGCTCGACGATGTACGAGGCGATGCCGGTGGCGTAGTTGGAATACGCCGGCGTGGTGCCCGGTGCGGAGATCTGGTTGGGCACCCATTCCTTGAGGTAGTTGTCGCGGTTGGCCGGATGGTCCGGGCCGAGCACGATCAGGTAGCGCATGCGCTCTTCCAGACCGCTGGTGTGGGTCATGATCTGGCGCAACGTTATCGGCTCGCCCTTGGCCGGGACCTTGATGTCCAGGTAGGTGTTGATGTCGGTGTCCAGGTCCAGCTTGCCCTGTTCCACCAGCTGCATCACCGCGGTCCAGACGAACAGCTTGGAGATCGAGCCCGGGCGGAACAGGGTGGTCTTGGGATCCACCGGCGTGCGCTTTTCAACATCGGAGAAACCAAAGCCACGCTCGGTGACGACCTTGCCGTTCTCGACCACGGTGACCACGGCGCCGGCGAGATCGCCCTGCGCCATCAGATAGGGCACCAGGCCATCCAGGAACGTATCGACACGGGCCGCATCCAGCGTGCCGGTGGCAGCCGGTGCGGGCGTGAGGGTGTCCGGCGTCTCGGCAGCCACCGGTGCGGCGGGTGTCGCGACGGGCGTGGGTGCCTGCGCATGCAGCGGCGAGAACGCGGCGGTGGAGGCCAGCAGCAGGCCGCAGATCAGGGGGCGCCAGAGACTCATGCCTGCACTCCCTTGCCCCACACGGCATCTTCGCAATGCACCAGGCCCTCGTCGTAACGCAGGCCCGG
The DNA here is from genome assembly GCF_039674765.1 of Stenotrophomonas sp. TWI273. Lineage (NCBI taxonomy): Bacteria > Pseudomonadati > Pseudomonadota > Gammaproteobacteria > Lysobacterales > Lysobacteraceae > Stenotrophomonas > Stenotrophomonas sp. TWI273. Next base: position 523,246 of record NZ_JBDJOA010000001.1, on the reverse strand, counting down.
CACGCGGTCGTCGCGCAGGAACAACGGGCCATCCAGATCCACCACGTCGCAATGCTGGCCCACGATGAAGGCCGGTCCCATCGCCCAGCTGCTGCCGATCATGTTGCCGACCATCACCTGCATGCCCAGCGAGCGTGCCTTGCCGACCATCGCCAGGCTTTCGGTGAGGCCGCCGGCCTTGTCGAGCTTGATGTTGATGACGTCGAACAGACCTGCGAGCGCTTCGATCTCTGAAACGTCCTGCACGCTCTCGTCGGCGGCGAACGGCAGCGGCCGCGCGAAGCCGTTGAGCTCGGCTTCGCGACCGCGCGGCAGGGGCTGTTCCAGCAGCTTGATGTCGTTCTCCAGCAGCACCGGAATCAGCGCATCGAGCACATCCACGCTGTAGCCCTGGTTGGCGTCCACGCCCATCCACACCTCCGGGCGCACCTTGCGCACCGCGCGCACGCGCTCGATGTCGATATCCAGGTCACCGCTGAGCTTGAGCTTGAGTGCCTTGGCCGGCGCATAGCGTCCGGTGGCGATCGACTGCATCGTCGCCGGGTCATCGGCGCCCAGCGTCCAGGTGGTCAGCAGCGGCCGGGTCTGTGAGAGTCCGGCCAGCGCCCAGGCATGCTTGCCGGTGCGGCTTGCTTCCAGATCCCATAGCGCGCAGTCCAGCGCGTTGCGCGCACCGCCGCGGGGCAGCAGCTGCTGCAGTTCGGCGCGGGTGATGCCGGCTTCGATCCGCGCACGCAGCAGTTCCAGCGTGGCCAGCATCTGCTCGGGCGTGTCATTGAAGTAGTACACGCCGCTGGCTTCGCCACGGCCGCGATGGCCGTCCTCTTCCAGTTCCACGCGCAGCACCGGCGCGTTTTCGAACACGTAACCGCTGATCCGGAACGGGGCCAGCAACGCAAGCGAGTCGATCTGCAGGGTCAGTTTCACAGGATGTCTCCAGCCCCAAGGCGGGGCCATGGGTCAGTAGTTGAGAGCGAAGTCGGCCAGGCCCATCAGGACCAGGGCGTAAGCGAGCACGCAGGCCGACAGCAGCAGCAGCGCGGCCCACAGGCGCGCCAGCCAGCCGCGTCCAGCGCGGACCGTCTGCACCAGGTTCCAGGCCGTTGCGCCGATTCCGCCGATGATCGCGATCACCGTGGCGATGCCCAGCCCGATCACCGCCGGATCCAGACGATCATCCAGGCGCGCGAAATCGGCCGACGCCCAGGCCATCACGGCCATCGCGGCGGCAGGCACCAGCAGCAGGAGCCAGCAGGCGGCGCGGCTCAGGCGATAGGCCAGCACGGTGCTGCGCGGCCAGCCCAGCACGCGACCATGGCGGCGGCGGACGAACGCGGCGATCGGCCACGCCAGCGCGGCCAGTGCCAACACCGCCACCGCAGCGGTCAGCAACGGCTTGAGCCACAGCGCCGAGCGGAAGCCTTCCGCGACCAGGAACACGTTGAACGGGGAGGAGGAATCCACCGCGAAGCCGACCGGCTTGCCGTCCTTGAGGATGGCGGCCAAGCGCAGTTCGCTGTTGTTCGCCTGCCACAGCCACGGTCCGATCGGCTTGAAGGTGGTCGGCTGCCCGTTGGGCTGCTTCAGGCGCGGCAAGCGCAGGCTGCCATCGTCGAGGGCTTCCAGGCGCGTCTGGGTGAGGATGCCGGTGCGGCCGATGCCGGTCTCGGCGCGACGCGAATCGAGATAGCTCGGTGCGGCCAGCTGGCGGGCCTGCGCCTTGGCCAGCGCCGCGTCGACGGCCGCTGCCGGGGCCGCGGTGCCCGCCGGGAAGTAGCGGTCAGCGAAGTTTTCCAGCAGTTCACGCCGGATCGGGCCGGTGATGCCATTGGCGCCGGCGCTGTTGAGCGAGACGAACAGGCCGACATCGTGATCGCGGAACAGGAACAGCTGTGAGTGGAACGAGTAGGTGTCACCGGCGTGTGACACCACGCGCTGGCCGTTGACATCGATCTCGTAGAAGCCGAGCGCCATGGTGTTCAGTGGCGGCGCGAAGCGGGTCTGCGGGGTCAGCATCAGCTGGCTGGTCGCGGCCTTCAGGATGGCGGTGTCGTGACCGCCGGCCGCACTGAGGTGCGCGATCATGAAGCGCGCCATGTCGCTGCCGGTGGCCGAGAGGGCGCCGGCCGGCGCGGACGGGGTCACTTCGAACTCACGCGGCTTGCCCGAGCCGAGGGCATAGCCCTTGGTGACCAGGGCGCGCAGCGCCGGCGGCAACGGCTGGCGGAAGCTGGCGTGCTGCATCTGCAGCGGCACGAAGATGTGCTGCTCGACATACTCGGCGAAGGGCTGGCCCGACACGCGCTCGACGATGTAGCCGGCCAGGCTGGTGCCGTAGTTCGAGTACGCGGGCACGGTACCGGGCGCGAAGATCTGCGCCGGCACGCGGCGCTTGAGGTACGGCCCCAGTTCAATGCCACCGGCTTCGGCCACGGCCTCGCTGGTCCACATGTACTTGATGTTGGCCTCGAAGCCGCCGGTATGCGTCATCAGCTGGCGCAGCGTGATCGGCAGGCCGCGTTCGGGCACCTTGAAATCCAGGTACTGGTTGATGTCCGCGTCCAGATCCAGCTTGCCCGCTTCCACCAGCTGCATCACCGCGGTCCAGGTCATCAGCTTGGAGACCGAGGCCATCCGGAACAGCGTGCGGTCCGGATCCACCGGCGTCTGCTTGGCCACATCGGAGACGCCGTAGCCGCGGCGGACCAGGATCTTGCCGTCCTTGACCACGGTGACCACCGCACCGGCGATATCGCCGCGTGCGATGGCATACGGCATGAAGCCATCCAGCCAGGTGGTCGCATCGTCGGCGGTCAGCCGGGCAACGGAATCCACGCCGGCAGGCGGTGTGGCCGCCTGGGGTGGGGAGGATGGCCGCTGTGCGTCGGCCTGGAAAGACAGCAACAGCCCACAGCACAAGCCGACAAGCCCTGACAACGCACGCATGTGACGATCCCCTTCAAACCATCTCAATCAGACAACAATATTCCTGATCAGAGAAATGTCAAATGCGCGTGATCGCGATTGGATCGCGCAAACCGGGCTGAATGTGACGATTGGATGCCCAGCGCAGGCCGTTTTTTGACCATTGAGAACGTTTTCAGGGCGCAGAGAAGCGCTTAACGCGGCGAACGCGACAAGAAAGCATCCTGATCAGGATGGCATTCATCTCTACGTAGTATCGTATCGGCAACTTCACCAGCAATAGCCCAAAGGTCCTGTCGATGAGCCCCAAAAGCCCGACGCTCGGAACCCTGCTGCGCGGTCTGCGCACCCGCCAGGGATGGACGCTCAAGGAAATGAGCGAGCACACCGAAATTCCGCTGTCCACGTTGTCCAAGATCGAGCATGACCGCTTGACCTTGACCTACGACAAGCTGCAGCACCTGTCCCAGCGCTTGAACCTGCGCATGTCCGAGCTGTTCTCCGAGCCGGAGACCGACAGCGCGCCCAAGCCGGTCACCGCGCGGCGCAGCCTCGGCTCGCTCGACAAAGCGCTGCGGGTGCAGACCGACAACTACGATTACTACTATCTGTGCACCGAACTGCGGCGCAAGCGGATGATCCCGATCCTCACCAAGGTGCGGGCCAAGACCACCGCCGAGTTCGGTGAGCTGGTCCGCCACCCGGGCGAGGAGTACGTGCATGTGATCGAAGGCCGCATCCAGGTCCACACCGAGTTCTACGATCCTGTGGTGCTGGAGACCGGGCAGGGCATCTACATCGACAGCCAGATGGGCCACGCCTACATTGTCGATACCGGCTGCGAGGAAGCGGTGCTGCTGGCCGTCTGTGCCAGTGCGGACGAGGATCTGATGGAATCGCTGATCACCCTGCATGAGCAGGAGGGCGGGGTCTGACCTTCCCCAGTCTCACCACGTCGCCTCCAGCCGGCGGAACGGCTGCGTGAGCAGTACACCGCGTGCGTCGTAGTCAGTGAGCTTGCGCCCATCCACCCGCACGGACGTCGGGCGTGTCCGGCTCGGCCACCACACCCGCACCGCGGTGTCCTTGCGCAGTCCCTTGCCCAGCGTGACCTGCAGCGCTCCGTCGCGCTGCCGGGCCTGCAGCGCCAAGGTGCCATAGGCGGTCGGCAGGCGATCCACGGCCAGCCCATCGCCGACCAGCCATGACGGCGGGGTGCCGGGCAGCAGTGACAGTGCGTCATCGTCCTCGCGCATCAGCATCCCGAACAGCGTGCGCCCGTATTCGGCACCGATCCAGGTATGCGGCATGTCGCCGAGGTAGCGCGGAAAGCGCAGCCGCGAGTGCACCACCTCGGCCAGTACCTGCCATTCCAGCGGGCGGCGGTCGTGCAGCAGGCCCTGCAGCAGTTCGTCGGCCGCCTCGGGCTGGTCCAGGTGCACGTAGCTCAGCACGTTGCGGATTTCATACGGCGTGTAGGCGTACAACGCGCCCGGCTCGCCGCGCTTGCGCACATCCTGCAGATACCGCGCGAACGTGGTGCGCAGTGCCTCCGCCGGCAACACATCCTGTGCGCCGGTCGGGTCGAGCGCGATCGACACACCGGTCGGGTCGCCATCGCCAAGGTCGGCCGAAGAGGGAATGAAGTCGATGCCCTTCCACGCCATCGTGGCGCGGATCGAGGCAGCCAGCGCATCGTGCAGGGCGGCGTACTGTTCGCGCGCCCATGCGGCGGTTTCGTGATCGCCGAGGGATTCGGCCAACCACGCGCCGTCATGCCAGCCCTTCAGGCCCCAGTAGTCGTCCCAGTAGCTGTGCGTGGGCGACGGGTAGCCCTCGTGGCTGATCGATGGCGCCAGGATGCCGGCGAAGCGTTCGGGCGCGGGCTGGCTGGCCATGTAGCCCGGCACCAGCGTGCGCTCGCGCAGTTCCTGCAGGAAGCGCATCGCTGCTTTCACCTTGGGCAGGTAGGCGCGCACCGATTCCGGGCCGCCATCCAGCCGCGCGACGTCGGCGACCAGACTGATGTACTGGCCTTGGCTGTCGTATTCGATATCCGAGCCGAAGCCGGTGTTGACGCTGCCGTCGTCGTTGAGGATCGGCGAGACCAGGCCGTTGGCGTGCACGCCGTGCTCGCTGTACCAGGCGAGGTAGTCGCGCGCGACCTGGGATTCGCCCATGCGCAGCAGCACCGCCGAGGTGGCCATGCCGTCGCGGATAAAGGAGCGGTTGTAGTTGCGCGGGCCGGGCTGCATCGCCGGGCCGGTCTGGTTGATCAGCATGTAAGCGGCCTGCGCGCGCAGCATGTCCACCAATGAGGGATCAGGCAGGCGCAGGCCGACCTGGCCCAGGCGCGCCTGCCAGTCGTCCGACGCACGTTTGGCCAGCGCCTCGTACGCGGCATCGGGTGCACGGGGTATGCCGGAGAGACCCAGCGCGGGCGCATCCGGCAGGGAGCCGTCTTTGGCTGCTGCCGCGGTGCCGAGCGGGAAAGCGACCACCACCGAGTGGCTGGCACCGGGCGCAAGCTGCACGCGGTAGGCCAGCGCCGCGGAGGCCAGGCCATCGGCATCGCGTGCATGCATGGCGGCGGGCAAGGTGCCGCTGGCGATCGCCGCGGTGATCTCGCTGCTGCCGTCCTGGCCGAACGGTGCCGCACCGGCCGCATCCACCGGCGTCAGCGATTGGAGAAGGGCGCGACCGTTGATGCGCACACGTTGCCCTTCGATGGCGACCTCGCGGATCGGTGAGAGGCCACCGTTCTGCCACGGCGGATTCATCTGCATCGGCCGTACCGCCAGGGTCAGGGTGCCGTCAACGGGCGCACTGCCGGTGTTGCGCAGGCGGTGACGCACGAAGGTGACCGGCTGGCCATCGAGCTCGACCGCAAACGCTTCGCTCTGCAGTTCCAGCCCGGGTTGTGGCGACCAGGTGGCCGAGGGCATCGGCTTCCAGCCGTCGCGCAGTGCGTGCTGCACCGGTTGGTCGGCGGCGCCTGCGGCAACACCGTCGGCATTGCGCCAGATCGGCTGCACCAGCGGTGCGCCCTTGAAGGCCTCGAGGTTGCCGTACTCGTCGAAGATCGATTTCTGCCGGCCGGCATGGATGCCGACTGCGGTCCAGTAGGTCTGCTGCAGGTGCAGCGAGGCCGGGAACAACGCGCGCTGCGCGCCACTGGCGGCAATCTGGTAACGCTTCATTGGCGTCATCACCGCCTTCGGCCCGAGCAGGCGCAGGCGGTCGACCTGCGGCGCGTCGCCCTCCACCGTCAGGCGCAGCGCCGTGGCGGTCACGGCCGCAGTGCCGGCCAGCCAACTCTGCTGGCGTGCAGCGGCCTGCGGATCGCGCGCAAGCTCCATCCAACTGCCCTGCGCATCACGCGCCTGCAGCCGTGCGGCGCCATGCGCGCCTGTCCAGTCCACGGCCAGGCCGGTGGTAGCCACGGCACGCGGCAAGGTGATCTCAAGCCTGTGCGTACCGTCCTTGCCACGTGGAATCGTGACCGCGCTGCCGCCTTGCCACAGCGCCGCGGCCTGGGCTGCATCCACCCCGGCCACACGCGCACGGGTGGTGCTGTCCAACGGCTCCAGTTCGAAGATCGACACGCCCCAGTCCGACGTGCGCTCCGGGCTCGCCAGGCGAAGGTAGCGGGCCTGGCGTGGCGCGAAGTAGAGCGTCTCGATACCGCCGAGTGAATCGCGCATGGTGTAGGCCGGCTGCCACTGCTGGCCGTCCAGCGAGGTCTGCAGGGTGTAGCCCTCGGGATTGGAAACGTCCCAGGTGATCTGCGCGCCGCTGAGCGTGCTCGGCGTGCCCAGGTCCACCTGGAACCAGTGGCCGGGGCTGAAGGCGCCGCCGGTGACTGTCTTCGGGTCGCCATCGATCAGGTGGCTGACCGCCATCGCCGGCACCTGCTGGGAGGAACTGCTGGCCTGCCACTGGCTGCGCGGCGGCAGGGTCTGGGCGGCAGCGCCTAAGCTCAGCGCGAGCGCAGAGAAGAGCAGGGTAGCGGCCATGACGCGGCGCGGCCGGTGCACAACAGTCGAACGGTCAGCATGCAGCCCCATCAACGTGCTCCTGATCTGAAACGACCCCGACGGCGGGGTAGAGGTCACGCTAGCAGGGGCTGTAACCGTTTACATGACGCGTCGCAATATCGAACGCGGCATCAGGTGAGTGGATTTGCGATCGGCTCGCGCGCGTCAGCGAATGTCCGTGCGCAGGCTGCCGCGGATCTGATCGCGCCAGACCCCGGCGACGCCGGCCTCGTCGGCAAAGTGCGGCCAGCGCAGCACGCTGTGCCGGACCTGCTCAATGATGTCCCGGGCGCGGCGGGCATTGATCGAGGCGGTGGCGGCGCATGCGGCCAGGTCGGCCACGTCGAACCCCTCGCGCTTGCCGTTGATCGACATCTGGTGCCGGGCCGTCCAGTCGCCGTCCGGGTTGTACGCCCAGGTGATGTCGAACGCCGGGGACAGCGACCATTGGCCCTGCCGGTCCATCAGGTAGGCGATGTTCTTGACGTGGTCGTCCTGGTTGCGCGCGATCACGTTGAACACCATCCGCCGGAACTGTTCCTCCAGCTGCGCCATGGGCAGGCGCAACTGACGCATGACCAGCAAGGCCTGCTCGTAGGAGTAGGCAGTGGGATCATTGAAGTCGAAGTGGGCCATCGCCGCCAACGACTGCATGTGGCGCTTGCCCCCTGCATCGGTGCGGTCGAAGCGCTGGGTCATGAAGTGGCGGCGGCCGCCTTCCTCGAGCAGTCGGCACTCGCTGATCTGGATGCCTGCATCACGCGCCATCAGTGCGTAGGCGTACTCGACCACGCCGTAGCCCTTGGGGTCCGCCAGTTCCTTGTCGCGGTTGTTCTGCACGCCATCGAACTTGAGCAGCCAGTAGCTGAAGCCTGGCGCCGCCGCGGCCTGGCCCGATCGGACTTCGCCGGTGCCTTCGTTCCAGGCAATCACAGCCTTGGCCCGTGCGCCACCGGCCGAGGTACCCACGCGCAGAATGTCGCGCAGCGCATCCGCACGGTCTTCATCGCCGAACGAGGCGCGCAGGTTGTCGCGGTTGCTCAGGACCTCGGTGGCCAGCGCAACCAGGGCATCGATCTGGATCTTGTGTGCCGTGCGGACGCGCGGCCCATGCACAGGCGAGAACTCCAACGCCCCCATGCCGCGTGTGCCGGTGTAGCAGAGCCGCTCCACCGCATTGAAGCTGTCCGGGGTGCGGCCCTGGGTGGCCAGCCACGCGTTGATCAGGGTATTGCCGTACTTGTCCGGCAGGGCGTCGGCGAGCAGGCCGGGCAGGCCATGGAAGCCGGAAGGGTTGAGGGAGGGGAAACCGTAGATCCGATCCGCCGCGAGCGGCATGGTCAATGGGGCGACCTCAATGCTGGAACGTGCGAAGGCCGGGTCGTAGGCAAATTGTGCGATCCGCTCGCCGTCGGCCAGCGTTACCGCGCCGATGCGGCTGCCCCACAGGCGCACCTCGGCCGTGGTGCTCATTGCTCATCGCCCCAGGTCCACGGCTTGGCCGGTGCCGCCGCGGCCGCCCCCGGTCGCGCGCGCTGGCGCGGGTGGCCGCGGCGCTTCAGCAGATCGAGCGGATTGGGGCCGTCGCTGGGCAGCATCACGTCCAGCGCATCCAGCCTGCCGAGGGCCCGCAGGCAACGGATCAGGTTGGCCAGCTGGGCGGGCGTGCCGTCTTCGAGCCGCTGCACGGTGCGCTTGGAGACGCCGGCCGCATCAGCGAGCTGTTCCTGGGTGATGCCCTGCGACAGGCGCATGCGGGCAAGGCGGTGCCCGAGCTCCACCAGGACAGCCTCGTCGGTCATCAGATGTGTGATCGTCATAAAGTGACCCTCTTGACGCTTTAGCATCCACTATTTGGATACGGCGTCAAGCATGACGCTTTGTGGCACTTAAATGATATTAATATAAAGCGTCACATATGGCTATTTAACTTGAAAAAATGGCATAAAGCGCCACCAATGACGTTTAACGATACATGTATTAACTGGGGCCATTGGGACCCCGAAACCCTGCGCTCGCACGATGGGCGCCGGCCAGGCAGCGCCAATCACAGGGATCGGGTCGAAATGCCGCCCACCTGCGCCGGCGTTCAGTGCACGGCGTTTGCTAAAATTCGCAGTTCACTCTGGACGCTGTAAAAGAAGGACCTTGAATGAAGATTGCCGTCGCCGGTACCGGGTACGTGGGCCTGTCCAACGCGGTGCTGCTCGCACAGCATCACGAGGTGGTGGCGCTGGACATCGATCCGGCCAAAGTGGCGATGATCAATGCCCGCCAGTCGCCCATCGAAGATGTCGAGATCGAAGACTTCCTAGCCAACCGCGCGCTGAATCTCACCGCGACGCTGGATCCGGCGCAGGCCTATGAGGGCGCAGATTTCGTCATCGTCGCCACGCCGACGGATTACGACCCCAAATCGAATTACTTCAACACCGGCTCCGTGGAGGCGGTGATCGGCGATGTGCTGCGGATCCATCCGTCTGCCGTCATCGTCATCAAGTCGACCGTGCCGGTCGGCTGCACGGCCGCGTTGCGGGCCAAGTTCAACACCGACGCCATCCTGTTCTCGCCGGAGTTCCTCCGCGAAGGCCGCGCGCTGCATGACAACCTGCACCCGAGCCGGATCATCGTCGGCGAGCGCTCCGAGCGCGCCGCGGTATTCGCCGAACTGCTGAAGGAAGGCGCGATCAAGAAGGACGTGCCGGTGCTGTTCACCGACGCGACCGAGGCGGAGGCGATCAAGCTGTTCTCCAACACCTACCTGGCAATGCGGGTGGCCTACTTCAACGAACTGGATACCTACGCCAGTTCGCACGGGCTGGATACGCGCCAGATGATCGAGGGCGTCAGCCTGGATCCGCGCATCGGCGGTCACTACAACAACCCGTCCTTCGGCTACGGCGGCTACTGCCTGCCCAAGGATACGAAGCAGTTGCTGGCGAACTACAGCAAGGTGCCGCAGAACCTGATCCACGCCATCGTCGAGTCCAACCGCACGCGCAAGGATTTCATCGCCGATGACATCGTGGCCCGCAATCCGAAGGTGGTGGGCATCTACCGGCTGGTGATGAAGGCCGGCTCGGACAATTTCCGCGCCTCGGCGGTGCAGGGCGTGATGAAGCGGGTCAAGGCAAAGGGCATCGAGGTCATCGTCCACGAGCCGGTGCTCACCGAGCCGACGTTCTATCGCTCCCGCGTGGTGAACGATTTCGCGGCGTTCCTTGCCGAGGCGGACATCATCGTCGCCAACCGGCTGACGCCGGAGCTGGAGGGCGTGGCGGACAAGGTGTACACGCGGGATCTGTTCGGTTCGGATTGAGCCTGGAGAGCATCCACGCATGGCGTGGATCTACCCGCAGGCGACCGTTTGTCGCGGGAGGGCCACGCCGTGCGTGGCCGACTGCTCCGGGCCCCGCATCACCCCATGCGGGGGCTATTCCCCCGGCTTGGCGGCCGCTGTGACTGCCTGTGATTTCGCCCGCCGTGCCAGCGTCGCTTCGCGGTGGGCGATGTAGGCGTTGGCGCCGAGGATGATGCCGGCGCCGATCACGGTCCAGCGGTCCAGCGCTTCATTGAACAGCAGCCAGCCCAACAGGCTCACCAGCGGCAGCTGCATGAAGCTGATCGGGGTCAATGCGGAGACCTCGCCCAGGCGCAGCGCACGGGTCCACAGCAGCTGGCCCAGCGTGCCGAGCACGCCGGTCGCGACCAGCCAGACCCACGCCAGGCCGGTCGGCCAGACCCATACAAACAGCGCGGGCACCAGCGACAGCGGCACCCAGAACACATAGGTGTAGAACACCACCGTATCGGCACTGTCCACGCGGGTGAGCTGCTTGATCTGGATCGCCACCAGCGAACTCAGCACCGCGGCGCCCACGGCGACCAGGGTGCCGGGGGTGAAGCTGGTCGAGCCCGGGCGCACGATGATCAGCACGCCGATGAAGCCGATGATCACCGCCGCCCAGCGGCGCATGCGCACGGTTTCGCCCAGCCACAACACGGCAGCGATGGTGACGAACAGCGGCGTGGAGTAGGAGAGCGAGATCGCCTGGGAGATCGGCAGATGCCCGATCGCCCAGAACGCGCACAGCATCGAGGCCAGCCCGATCGCACTGCGCAGGAAGTAGCGCGGCAGCTGCTGCGTCTTCAGCGGTGCACTGCCGGGACGGATCAGCATCGGCAGCAGCGCCAGCAGGCCGAAGGCGTTGCGGAAGAACGCAACTTCCTGGGTCGGCACGTACCGGGTGGCGTAGCGGATCGCAATCGCCATCAGGCCGAAGGCCAAGGTACTGCCGAGCATCAGCAAGGCGGCCCGCAGCGGCGTGGCCACCGGTAACGCGGGGGCGGGGTTCACCACTGTGCGCCGATCAGCCTGGGCTCGGGTTCGATCGGCACGCCGAACTTCTCCAGGACCGAGGCGGAGATCCGCCGCGCCAGCGCGAGCAGTTCTTCACCGGTGGCCTGGCCATGGTTGACCAGTACCAGCGCATGGCTTGGCGCCACGCCGGCATCGCCATCGCGATAGCCCTTCCAGCCGCAGCTTTCGATCATCCAGGCAGCGGAGATCTTGCGGCGGCTGTCGTCGTCGGCCGGGAACACCGGCAGCTCGGGGAAATGCTGCAGCAGCACCTCCACCTGTTCCAGTGGCAGGATCGGGTTCTTGAAGAAGCTGCCCGCATTGCCGAGCACGTCCGGATCGGGCAGCTTGCGGCGGCGGATGTTGATCACCGCGTTGGCCACATCGGCGGCCACCGGCAGTTCAACGCCCATCGCCTCCATTTCTTCGGCGATCCCGGCATAGCCCAGGCGCAGGCCATGCAGCAGCGGCAGCCGCAGTTCGATCGCGGTGATCAGGTAACGGTCCGGGTCGTGCTTGAAGATGCTGTCGCGGTAGGCGAACTGGCAGCCTTCCGCATCGAAGCGCACCCAGTCGTTTTCGTGTCGGTCCCAGGCATCCACGGCCTGGATGAACTCGCCGACCTGCGCGCCATAGGCGCCGATGTTCTGGATCGGTGAGGCGCCGGCAGTGCCGGGGATCAAGGCCAGGTTCTCCAGCCCGGAGAGGCCGTTCTGCAGCGACCACATCACCAGCCCATGCCAGTTCACGCCGGCACCGGCGCGCACGATGGTGTGGTCGGCGCGGTGCTCCAGGATCTCGATGCCGCGGTTGGCGAACACCAGCACGGTGCCTTCCACGTTGTCGGCGATCAGCACATTGCTGCCGCTGCCCAGCACCAGCAGCGGCTGCTCTGCGACGCGTGGCAGGGCCAGCACCTCCGGCAATACGGAGGGATCGAACACCTCCAGCAGCTGCGCTGCCGTGGCGTCGACATGGAAGGTGTTGAGCGCCTTCAGCGAGGCGTTTTCAGTGATGGCCCAGGCAGTCATGGCGTCGTTCACAGTGGTGCCACCGCGCCGCGGCTGGGCGCCTCTCTGCGGCGGCGGATCGCCTCCACGCAGTCATGCACCAGCTCCGGGCCACGGAAGATCAGGCCGCTGTAGCACTGCACCAGTGCGGCGCCGGCGGCCATCTTGGCCACCGCATCCGCGCCGGATTGAATGCCGCCCACGCCGATCAACGGCATCGACTCGGGCAGGCGTGCACGCAGGCGGCGCAGCACCAGGGTCGACTGGCCCAGCAGTGGCGCACCGGACAGGCCGCCGGCTTCGCTCGCTCGCGGGTCACCGGCCACCGCACTGCGGTCGATGGTGGTGTTGGTGGCGATCACGCCGTCCACCTTGAGCTCACCGAGCACGCGCGCGGCGGCATCGATGTCGCGGTCGCTCAGGTCCGGGGCCACCTTGACCAGCATCGGCACGCGCCTGCCGTGCTGGGCGGCCAGGCTTTCCTGGCTTTCGCGCAGCTGCGAAATCAGCTGGCGCAGCGCGGTCTCTTCCTGCAGCTCGCGCAGGCCGGCGGTGTTCGGCGAGGAGATGTTGACGGTGATGTAGTCGGCCAGCGGATACACCTTCTGCAGGCAGTGCTGGTAATCGTCGAACGCCTGCTCGTTGGGGGTGTCCTTGTTCTTGCCGATGTTGATGCCGAGCAGGCCGGTGCGGCGCTTGGCGCGCTCGACATTGCGGACCAGTGCATCCACGCCCAGGTTGTTGAAGCCCATGCGATTGATGATGGCCTGGTGGTCCGGCAGCCGGAACAGCCGCGGCTTCGGGTTGCCCGCCTGCGGGCGCGGGGTGATCGTGCCGATCTCCACGAAGCCGAAGCCCAGGGCCAGCAGCGCATCGATGTGCTCGCCGTTCTTGTCCAGGCCGGCGGCCAGGCCCACGGGATTCGGGAAACTCAATCCGAACGCGGTGGTCGGCAGCGGGTCGATGCGGCGGCCCATCAGCGGCGTGGTGCCGGTGCGATAGGCCAGGTCCAGCGCGCTCAGGCCAAGGCCGTGGGCGCGTTCTGCATCAAGGGCGAACAGGAAGGGGCGGGCAAGCGAGTACATGGCGTTCAATCAGTCCAGCGTGCCGACAAAGGCACGGGTTTGGTATTCAAAGGCAATCTGGCCGTCCACCGCATGGGCGTCGAACAGCTGTTGCAGTGCATCGAGCATCGCCGCGTGGCGCGGGTGGCCGGCCTGCGGTGCATAGGAAGAGGACAACAGGCGCCCGCGCAGGCCGTCGTAGTCCATGCGCTGCACGTTCGGCAGGCGGGCCATGCCGCGCAGGCCTTCGCCGAACCACGCGCGCATGGTGTCATCGTCCTGGTAGCGCTCGGCCACCTCGGTGTAGTCGGTGCCGAACTCCAGCAGCAACTGTTCGTAGCCGATCAGGAACGGCGAGGCATCGAGCAGACGCGAGTTCCAGAACACCAGCGCCATGCCTTCGGGCTGCAGGATGCGCGCCCATTCGCGGCGCACCGCGGTGGTGTCAAACCAGTGGAAGGCCTGCGCGGCGGCAACCAGGCCCACGCTGTTGTCGGCCAGGCCGGTCGCCTCGGCGGTGCCGTCGGCGACCTTCAGGCGCAGATAGTCCGGCGCAAGCAGCTGCTCGGCCGCCTCGCGCATGGCCGCGTTCGGCTCCACCGCGATGACCGGGTGGCCAGCGGCCAGGAACAGCCGGGTGGAAATGCCGGTGCCGGCGCCGATGTCGGCGACCAGGGTCTCGGTGGGTACACCGATGTCCTGGTGCAGCCAATCCAGCAATGCCGGGGGATAGTCGGGACGGTAGCGGACGTAGTCGGCCACCCGACTGCTGAAGCGTTCGGTCGAATCCGAGCGGCTCATGTGCACCTCACGATTGGGTAGCGGCAAACCAGGCCAGTCCGCCGAAGAACAACAGCACCACCACCAGGGCAAGCAGACTGCCGATCACGATGATCCAGCCCAGGATCAGGCCGGCCAAGGCCATGCCGTCGCCTTCCAGCTCCAGTGGGCGGCGGCGGATCTCGGCGCGGGCCAGGTGGCCGGTGATGATCGCCGCGACGCTGCCGATGAAGGGCAGGGCGGTCCAGCCGAGGATGCCCATGATCAGGCTGACCACGGCCATGGCGCTGGTTTGTCGGGGCGGAAGGCTCATGCAGGTCCTGGTCGCGGTGGGGTGGTTCGATGATAGGGCCAGCGGCGGGTTTATCCCATCAGGACCTGGCCACCATCGACATTCAAGGTGTGCCCGGTGATCCAGCCCGCCAGGGGCGAGCACAGGAACAACGCGGCGTTGGCGACGGCCGCCGGCTCGCCGAAGCGACCGAACGGAATCTTCGCCAGGGTGTTTCGATACAGCGCCGGGTCCTGTTCGCGCCGGCGCGCCCACAGCCCGTCCTCGAACTCGATCGAGCCCGGGGCGATGGCATTGACGCGGATTCGTTGCGGCGCAAGGGCCAGAGCCTGCGAGGTGGTGTAATGCATCAGCGCGGCCTTGGCCGCCGCATACGGTGCGCCACCCGGGCGCGGCTGCTGGGCGGCGATCGAAGCCAGGTTGAGAATGCAGGCATCGCTGGACTGTTGCAGCCAGGGCAGCGCCAGCCGCGAGGCACGCACCGCCGACATCAGGTCGACGTTCAAGCTGGCCTCCCAGCCCGCCTCATCGTCGGCCATGCCATAACCGGTCGCGTTGTTGACCAGTACGTCGATGCCGCCCAAGGCCTGCGCAGCATCGGCCAGCCAGCGGCCGATGTCGTCCAGCCGGGAGAGGTCGGCACTGACCGTATGCACGGCCAAGCCGAGCGCCCCGGCATCCTCACGCAGCGCGGCCAGACCGGCCTCACCGCGTGCGCAGACCGAGACGCGGGCGCCTGCCGAAGCAAACGCCAGCGCCATGGCGCGCCCCATGCCCTTGCTGCCACCGGCAATCAGCACCCGGCGCCCGGTGAACTCCAGGCGCGGGCCGGCCGGCAGGTGGGGCACGGGATCCATCACAGGTCGAACTTGATGCCCTGGGCCAGCGGCAGCGAGTCGGAGTAGTTGATGGTGTTGGTCTGGCGGCGCATGTAGACCTTCCAGGCATCCGAGCCGGACTCACGGCCACCGCCAGTGTCCTTCTCGCCGCCGAACGCACCGCCGATCTCCGCACCCGAGGTGCCGATGTTGACGTTGGCGATGCCGCAATCCGAACCGGCTGCCGACAGGAAGCGCTCGGCGGTTTTCAGGTTGGTGGTGAAGATCGAGGAAGACAGTCCCTGCGGCACGCCGTTCTGCATGTCGATCGCCTCGTCCAGCGTGCTGTACTTCATCACGTACAGGATCGGGGCGAAGGTCTCGTGCTGGACGACCTCGTCGCTGTTCTTCAGGCCGGTCACGATGGCCGGCAGCACGAAGTTGCCGGCGCGGTCGATGCGGGTACCGCCGGTCTGCACGGTGCCGCCGCTGGCCTTGGCCTTCTCGATCGATGCCAGGAACTGCTGCACGGCGCCGTCGCTGTTGAGCGGGCCCATCAGGTTGGCCGGGTCGGTCGGATCGCCGATCTTGCCTTCCACCTGCTTGTACGCCTTGATCAGCGTGGCCAGCACGTCGTCATGGATGGATTCGTGCACGATCAGCCGGCGCGTGGTGGTGCAGCGCTGGCCGGCGGTGCCGACCGCGCCGAACACGATGCCCGGGATCGCCAGCTTCAGATCGGCGGTTTCGTCCAGGATGATGGCGTTGTTGCCGCCCAGTTCCAGCAGGCAGCGGCCCAGACGGTGGGCGACCTTCTCGGCGACCTGGCGGCCCACCTGGGTGGAGCCGGTGAAGCTGATCAGCGGCACGCGCTTGTCGGCCACCATCTTCTGCGACAGCTCGGTGCCGGCATCGTTGATCAGGAAGAACAGGTCCGGGAAGCCACCGTCGCGCAGCGCCTCATTGCAGATGCGCATGGAGGCGATCGCGGTCAGCGGCGTCTTGTTGGACGGCTTCCACAGGCAGATGTCGCCGCAGATCGTGGCCAGGAACGAGTTCCAGGCCCACACCGCGACCGGGAAGTTGAACGCACTGATGATGCCGACCAGGCCCAGCGGCTGGTACTGCTCATACATGCGGTGGCCTGGGCGCTCGGAATGCATGGTGTAGCCATAGAGCATGCGGCTCTGGCCCACGGCGAAATCGGCGATGTCGATCATCTCCTGCACTTCGCCATCGCCTTCGGGCTTGCTCTTGCCCATTTCCAGCGCGACCAGCGAGCCCAGGGCGTCCTTGTTGGCGCGCAGGGCTTCGCCACACAGGCGCACGGCTTCGCCACGGCGCGGGGCCGGGGTGGTGCGCCAGACCTTGAAGGCCTCCTGGGCGCGGGCGACGATGGTTTCGTAGTCGGCGTCGGTGGTCGCGTAGACCTTGGCGATGGCTTCGCCGGTGGTCGGGTTCACCGGGGTGATCACACCGGCATCGGTGGCCGAGGACCACTCGCCGTTGCCAAGGTAGGTGCCAGCGTTGGTCGCGTCGAGGCCGAGGGCCTTGAGCAGGTCAGAGGACATGCAAACTCCTGTTGCGTTGCGTTTGTAAGGCGCTGGCCGCTGGCAGGGTGGGGGGGCGGCAAGCTGAACATTGAATGGTAACAGAGCCAGCAATGGGACCTGCCGGGACTTTGACGCGCAAGCGTACGGGCGACAATGGACCTTATGTCATTGATTTTAATGGGAGGGTGAATAAGTTCAGGTTGCCGGACGGTCATCTTTGTGAGAAGTCTGTAAGATTGGCGCCGGTTTAGTGACCAGACATTCGCTCAAGGTCTTGTGAAACGACGGGGAGGTCGGTTGCACAAGCCGGAACGGGAGGCCGTCCCGGCGGTCATCCCTGATGGAGAAATTGCCTTTGCTACATGGATCCGTAGAAGAGTTGACCGCGCGGCGTGGACGCCAGCGTGTGACTGCCGAGGCTAGGGCTGCACTCGATGTGTGGCTGCGAGTGGGAGATTTGCTGTTGGTGCCAGGCGCCGCGGCGTTAACCCATATCGTCACTTACGGCTGGCTGGTGCCTACGCATCCGCAGCGGGTGGTGTTCGGCGCAGTGCTGCTCTGTACCCTCGTCTCCTTCGGCGTGGCGCCGGTCTACCGCGATTGGCGTAACCGCGGGCTTCTCGCCGATTTGTGGACTCTGTTCCTTGGCTGGACGGGCGTATTCGCTCTGTTCTCCATGTACGCGGTCCTGATCGATATGGCAGACACGGTGCCCGCTTTATGGCTGGTCGGCTGGTACTCGTTGGCCCTCGTTGCCATGAGTGCCACCCGTATAGGCATCCGCTTCCGCTTGCATTGGTTGCGGGCGCGTGGGCTGGATCGTCAGCGTGTCCTCCTGGTTGGCCTGCGTGCACCGGCATTGAAAGTGCATCGTCTGTTACGCAGCCGCCCGGAAATTGGCAAAGAGGTAATCGGATACTTCGCGGGTCCGGACGACATTGCACTGCGTAGAGAGGGGGCGGATGCACCGAAACATTTGGGTGATCTGGATGGCCTCGAGGCCTATCTAGACGCCCATCGCGGCCAGATCGAGCAGATTTGGGTGTCGCTACCGCTAGGTGGCCGTGCACGGTTGAAAGACGTACTGCGCTTGCTGGAGCGCTATCCCGTGCAGGTACGGCTCGTGCCGGATATCACTGGCTTGGGTGCGCTCAATCCAGGCGTGCATCAGGTCGGCAACGTGCCGATGATTGGTGTGCGCCAAGGTGTGGTGGAGCCGCGTTTCATCATCATCAAGCGTGTTGAGGACTTTCTGGTCGCTGGCATTGCCGTCATCCTGCTGTCGCCCCTGTTGGGCGTCCTGGCCCTTGGAGTCAAGCTGAGTTCGCCTGGGCCGATACTGTTCCGGCAGAGGCGCCATGGGCTGGATGGCAAGGAATTCTGGATGCTCAAGTTCCGTTCGATGCGCGTGCATGCCGAAGCGCCCGACAAGGTGACGCAGGCTATTCGCAACGATCCGCGGGTCACCCGGTTTGGTGCATTTCTGCGTCGTAGCAGCCTTGATGAGCTGCCGCAGTTCTTCAATGTGTTGGGTGGAAGCATGTCGGTAGTTGGGCCGAGGCCGCATGCGGTCCAGCACAACAATCAATACGAGCGGCTGATCGAACGTTACATGCATCGTCACTACGTCAAGCCGGGCATCACGGGCTGGGCCCAGGTCCACGGGCTTCGAGGGGAGACGCCCCAGTTGCGGCAGATGAAAAAGCGCGTGCAGTACGACATCGACTACATCCGGCGGTGGAGTCCGTTGCTGGATGTGCGGATCATTGCGCTTACGGTGTTGAAGGTGTTGGGGCAGAGGACGGCCTATTGAGTGGTTTGTAGGGCGAATTTGCGAAGTCAATCAATGAATCAATGTTAAAGGCTGCTTTGTCAGCCCTTCCGTGCGGTATTCTGTGCGATTGGCGCTGCTTGGGTCTGGTCGCGGCTGCACAGGTGTCTACAGGATAGTGTGGTGTTCAAAAATATTCTTTTTGTATGTGTTGGAAATATTTGCAGAAGCCCTTCAGCTGAAGTGATGCTTCGAAGCGTCGTGGAAAATGGTGCTATCCAGGTGTCATCTGCAGGACTGGGTGCGTTAGTGGGGCATAGCATCGATCGTACTGCGCAGGCGCTGCTACTAGAGCAGGGCCTAGATGGTAGTGCGCACGCGGCCCGGCAGATCAGCCCGGAAATCTTGGCCCAAGCGGACCTTGTTCTAACTATGGAGCGAAAGCACGTGCGCCGTATCGCCGAAATTGCTCCAGAAGCATCTGGTAAGACATTTCTACTTGGAAAGTGGCAGGACGAACGCGAAGTGCCAGACCCCTATCGTCAGCAACGACCTGCCTTTGAACACGTCTACAGGCTAATGGCCGAAGGCGTCGAAAGCTGGCGCCGACATCTCTGACGTTTCTTCCTGAACTCTCGTCCCAACACTCATTACCTCTGCTGTGATATCTCCTGCCATGAATACTGATTCGCGTAATGCTGCATCGGACGTCAATGATGAGATAGATCTGCGCCAGATACTCGGTACGCTGATCGACCATCGCTGGTGGATAGCCATCATCACGGGGCTCTTCTTCGCTGCCGCCGCCGCGTATGCGCTTCTCTCTCAGCCCGTGTACCGTGCCGATGCCATAGTCCAGGTTGAGCCGAAAGCTCCTTCCCTGCCAGGCCTTGCTGATATTAGCCAATCGCTAGGTATGAGTGGTGGTGCTGCTGAGGCGACTACAGAGATAGCTCTGATCACCTCGCGAGCCGTGGTGGGAAGCGCGGTAAATGCACTTGGACTGGATGTAGTAGTTGAGCCTAATCGCTTTCCTCTGGTCGGTAGCTACTTGGCTCGCAAGGCGGAGGGGGCAGCCCCTGGCGAACTCGCCGATGCACGTTTCGGTATGAGCAGATTCGGCTGGGGCGGGGAAGAGCTCAAGATTTTTCAATTGGAAGTGCCCCCCAAACTCATTTCTCAAGACCTGACGTTGGTGGCAGGAAAAGGTGGCGAGTACGCGCTGTTGGACGATGGCGGAAGCCTGCTGCTGAAGGGGGTCGTTGGGGTGCCCGCGAAGAACGGTAGCGTTGTGATGCAGGTGGAAGAGTTGAAGGCGCATCCAGGAATGCGCTTCAACATCGTAAAACAACGCCATCTTCAGGTTGTTAGCCGGTATCAAAAATCCATCTCGGTCGGCGAGTCCGGCAAGGATTCAGGGATCTTGACTCTTGCCTATGAAAACGCCGATCCAGTTTTGGCTCAGACGTTCCTTCAGTATGTAGCGAAGGCGTATGTCCGGCAGAACGTGGAGCGTAATTCTGCGGAAGCGTCGGCTCAGCTGACTTTTGTGAAAGAAGCATTGCCCAACGTCCGCAATCAGGTGGACGCTGCGCAAAAGGCGCTAAGTGCGTATCAAACGAAGGCTAATTCCGTAGACCTGACTCTTCAGACTAAAGGGCTCCTGGATCAAGAGGTGGCGGTTGAGACCAGTATTCAGCAGTTAAGAATGCAACAGGCGGAAATGGATCGTAAGTTCACTCGCGATCATCCTGCATATCAGGCGTTAATGCGCCAAATTGGCGATCTCGAGGGTAGGAAGAGTGGGTTCCAAGGTCAGGTTAAACAACTTCCTGAGGCACAACAGCAGCTTCTTCGACTTACCCGCGATCTTCAGGTCAGCAACGAGATGTACACGGGAATGTTGAACCAAGCGCAGCAGTTGGACGTCGCGCGCGCGGGCACGGTAGGCAATGTGCGGATCGTCGATGCCGCTGAGGTCGATGCCTCCATGCCTGTCAAGCCTCGCAAAGCGATGATTGTTTTGATGGGCACTCTGCTAGGTGGATTCCTTTCCATTGCCCTGGTGCTGTTGAGGCAAATGCTAAATCGTGGCGTCGAGGACCCAGCTCAGATTGAAGAACTGGGCCTTCCGGTCTATGCCTCCATTCCCGTCAGCGTGCAGCAGAGCGCTGATTCAGTGCGAGGAAAATTTAGGGCGGACGGAAAGCTGCATCTGCTTGCGGTCAAAGACCCGGCCGACCTTGCGATTGAAGCAGTACGTAGTCTTCGCACCAGTCTTCATTTTGCTAGATTGGAGGCAAAGAACAACATTGTCCTCATCTCTGGCGCAAGTCCGAACGCAGGCAAGACGTTCGTATCCTCGAATCTTGCAGCTGTCATCGCACAGGCAGGGAAGCGAGTTTTGATAATCGATGCGGATATGCGTAAGGGCACGCTGCACAGGGCTTTTGGCGTTCCTCAAACGCCCGGATTATCCGACCTTCTTGTTGGAAAGGCGGAGCGATCTGACGTTATACGTGGCCTCCCTGGTTTGGATAATCTGAGCTTCATCTCGCGCGGCGATGTGCCTCCAAATCCGTCCGAGTTGCTAATGCATTCAAACTTCACTCGCCTACTCGACGAGGTGTCGTCCAACTATGATCTTGTGATCATTGACACGCCACCTATATTGGCCGTAACCGATGCGGCGATTATTGCCCATCATGCGGGGACATGTTTAATGGTGGCGCGATTTGGGCTTAATCAGGCAAAAGAATTGGCATTGGCTAAGCATCGGTTTGAACAGAATAATGTTCGCATCAAGGGTGCTATTTTCAATGCAGTTGAGCGTCGCGCCACCGGATATTATAGTTACGGATACTACGAATATAAATCAACCCAATAATTTATAGGTAATGTTGTCGCATGCTCGGAAGCGGCATTTAGTTCATTGAAATGTGGTGGATGCTTCTTTCCGCGACGATATGGTTGAGATTTGTAGCAGGCGCCCAGTTTATTTGGTTGCCGACTAGATCTAAGACTGCCCTCTTGCATCGTTATGAGCGCTTAGTGGAATAGTGGTATTCGTTATAAGCGCAACGCGAGCTGCAGTGACCTTGTAGTATTTGTACGCAAGGCCAACGTCTCCTCGATGGTCGAGCGGCTTGGCCTGTTTCCAGTATGGAGGCCTCTTGGCAAAGATTCTGATTGCGGGAATTAATTTCGCCCCTGAGAACATCGGAACAGGGAAGTACACGGGCGAGATGGCGGCGTGGTTGGCCGGGGAAGGACATAAAGTGCGCGTAGTAACCGCGCCTCCATACTATCCTGCCTGGAAGGTTGTGGCCGGCTATCGACGGTTTTGGTGGTCGCGAGAAATCATTGACGGCGTCGAAGTGTTTCGCTGTCCTATCTGGGTGCCAGCCAAACCGAGCGGCCTAACTCGCATCATCCATTTGGCTAGTTTTGGCGTTTCATCACTACCGATACTGCTCGCGTCTGTGTCATTTCGTCCGGACGTGATCATAAACATCGCGCCGACGCTAGTTAGCGCTCCTGGAGTTCTGGCGGCAGCCAAGTTATGCCGCTCAAGGACGTGGTTGCACGTGCAAGATTTCGAGCTGGATGCGGCCCTAGACATGGGCATCGTTGAAGTGGGTGCGGCAAAGAAAGCAGCCCTAGCGATTGAGCGCTTGCTGCTGCGCCAGTTTGATCGGGTTTCCACGATTTCCGATAAAATGCTTGAACGAATCCTGGCGAAGGGTGTTGCGAAAGGCGCATCAGAGTATTTCCCCAACTGGGCCGATATCGACGGTATTCATCCGCTTGTGAAAGTTAGCTCGTATCGTGCTGAGCTAGGGATCCCGCTGGATGACGTGGTAGCACTTTATTCCGGGAATATGGGGCTGAAGCAGGGTCTGGAGCAATTAGGTGAACTTGCCCATGCAACTGCAGACCTCACTAAACTCCACTTCGTGTTCGGCGGCCAAGGGCCGGGGCGTGCAGTTCTAGAAAACATGTGTTCGGGCCTGAAAAACGTACACTTTCTTGATTTGCAGCCTGTCAGTCGGCTAAACGACTGGCTCGGGCTTGCAGACATTCATTTGCTACCTCAGCGCGCAGACGTCGCCGATCTTGTTATGCCATCTAAGTTGACTGGCATGCTGGCAAGCGGCCGCCCGATTCTGGCAACGGCCCATCCCGGCACAGGCGTTGCGGATGCACTGCGATGTAGCGGCATAGCTGTGCCGCCTGGCAATACAGAAGCGCTTGCATACTCATTGCGTTCATTAGTCTCTTCGGCTGAAACTAGAAAGCAACTCGGGCAGGCGGCGCGTGCTCAGGCAGAGAGTACACTGGCGCGCGGCGCCATTCTCGGGCGCTTTCAACAAAAGATGCTCTCCCTGCTGGCGCAAGATGCGACCAGCGAAACTTCGACTGACACGGATCCAGCATGACCAAGCGCGCACTAATCACCGGAATCACTGGCCAGGACGGCTCATACTTGGCAGAGCTGCTTCTTGAAAAGGGATATGAGGTCCATGGTATCAAGCGACGCTCATCTTCATTCAATACTCAGCGCGTAGATCACATTTACCAAGACCCCCACGATTCCGGGGCGCAAATGCATCTGCATTACGGGGATCTAACGGACAGTAGCAATCTGACCCGCATCATCGCGGAGGTCGAACCGGACGAAGTATACAACTTGGGCGCCCAAAGCCACGTTGCTGTCAGTTTCGAGGCGCCCGAATACACCGCCGATGTCGACGGAATGGGTACTCTGAGGCTATTGGAAGCTATTCGCTTTCTGGGTCGCGGAGACAAGACCAGGTTCTACCAGGCCTCCACCAGTGAACTGTACGGGTTGGTGCAACAAGTCCCCCAGACTGAATCGACGCCCTTCTATCCGCGTAGCCCTTATGCCGTGGCTAAGCTTTATGCGTACTGGATCACGGTTAACTATCGCGAAGCCTACGGAATGTACGCATGCAACGGAATTCTCTTCAATCATGAGAGCCCCCGGCGCGGTGAGACTTTCGTTACACGTAAAATCACTCGAGGATTGGCAAACATTGCCCATGGACTCGAGAGCTGTCTCTACCTAGGCAACTTAGACGCGCTTCGCGACTGGGGCCATGCTAAAGACTACGTCCGCATGCAGTGGATGATGCTGCAGCAGGACTCACCACAGGACTATGTAATCGCAACTGGAGTACAGTACAGCGTTCGCCAGTTCATCGAGCTCTCAGCAAAAGAGTTGGGCATTACCCTCGTGTTTGAGGGCAGCGGTGTAAACGAGCGTGCCGTAGTTTCCTCGGTTGATGGCTCTAGGGCTCCAGCAGTTCGGCCCGGTGATGTCCTTGTACAAGTGGATCCACGATACTTCCGCCCTGCCGAAGTCGAAACTCTCTTGGGCGACCCTGCTAAGGCCAAAGACGAACTCGGCTGGGTCCCGCAGATATCGTTGCAAGAAATGGTCCGTGAGATGGTTGATAACGATTGGTCGCTGGCCGCGCAACAGGTGGTGCTCCGTGCGAACGGGTATCGCGTGAATTCTAGTAAAGAGTAGCGCCGGCTTATGCTCGGTAAGAACAGTGGTCCAGCCTTTTCTCTATTCGCAAGGGTAGCTGCAGCGGGGTGCCAAGGTGTTTTTCTCGTGCTCCTTGCCCGGTCGGCTAGCCTTGCAGAGTTCGGCATATACTCGACCATTTGCGCGGCGGGGGCAATTGTTATCGGGCTGGTCGGACTGGGCCTGCCAATCCGAGCACTTCAGCTCAGGGCTGATCAAGCAGACCTGGGTGGCAGCTATCTGGGCGCGGCAGCAATTCTATCTGCCACATCTTGTCTAGTCTGCCTGGTTATTAGCACGGCCATTGCGGGCCATATCTCATGGATTGGATTCGCAGCATCTTGTTTTACCGCTGCTGAGCTGCAGAACAACATTGCCCAGTCTTATCTTTACGGAATGAAGAGAAACCGAGACGCTGATGTGTTCACTATGTTTCGACGGTTGCTGCCCCTCGGTGCTCTGGTGGTTGGGTGCTCCTATTCAGATAGCGGCCTGATTTTCCCCCTCGTATCGTTCAGTTTCGTTGCGGCGTGGCTATGGGGCGTGTTCAGGTTCGCCGGGCGATACCATTTTTCTAATATACGAAAAGATGTGTTCAGAGGCGGCAGTGATTACTGGTTGATAAACGTGTGGGCGATGCTGCAGCAATTGGATGTGATACTAATAAATACATTCTTTGGTTCGTATCTTTCTGGTTTGTATGCGAGTGCGGTGAGGCTGGCAAGTCCTGTTCATATTGTCACTTCGGTGGTGACTTCCCGACTCGTTCCAAATCTTACGCACGCACCGGATCCGACTGCCCGAAGTATCGCGTGGCGGCAGGTATATGTGCCGTTGCGGGCATTGCTGGCATTAGCACTGATATGCTCGCCAGTGCTGTTTTGGCTCGCCCCCTTAATCTTCGGGTTGCCGAGCTCGGCGCTCAATCTGATGTACGTTGCAGCGTTCGGGGCCGCCATACTGAGCCTGTACTCGCAGGTGATGTCCTCAGCTCTCTACACTCAGGGGATGGCTTCCGTTGTGCAGCGCTATACGAAAATTGCCGTACTCTTCGGACTATCGCTGGTTGCAGTTGGTGGATTCTTCGAAAACTACGCTGTGGCTGGAGCGGGAATCCTGTGTTCACAACTTGTTCTGTCCTTGTTGCTACTGAAAGCAAAGAATGAATTCGAACATGCGAAATAAGCTTGGGAAAGTCTTAGTAGTTTTCTCTGATGATGGCTTGGGAGGCACCAGCCGGAGCGCGCTTACCTCATGCGACTCCTGGCTTTCGCTGGGATATGGCGTAGCCATATATGCTGCGAAGGGTGTCGCTGAGTCGAGACAAGCTTCTTTCGAATCAAAGGGGGCAATGCTTGGCCACCTCTCTGATGTCTGTTGGAGCGAGATAAAAGTCGTCCACTTTCACTATTCGAGTTATTCCGCCGGTCAGCAGGCAGCTATTGATGCACTAATAGAAAGTGTTAGCGCGTACAGTGGCCCCTCACCAATTCTGATTGTAAACAACATATTTGCAATCCCCGACAATGCCTTCAATCGCTGGCCTGGACGCTGGTGCACAACCGTCCTTGGTCGGTGGGCTGCAGTCCAGTATGAGCTCAGCAGCCTTCGGCTGGGCAGCATTCCATTTGTAGTTGGAAATGGCCAAGACGCAGAATTTTTCCGACGGCCATCCATGATTGAGCGTATTGAGGCGAGGCTCGCGCTTGGTATCAACGACAATGAGCGCGTGGTCCTCCGTATCGGCTCCCCGCATGAGGGGAAGTGGTCGCAATCATACTTGGCTCTTGCGGACGCTTGTGCCGAGGTGGGGAGCACGCTAATTCTTGTAGGCGCGCCCGTCTCGCTGCAGCTCGCTCTGCGAGATCGGGCGAGCTGCCGCTTAGTTAATCGCGTCGATGACGACACTCATCTTCGTGACTTTTACTGGGCTAGTGATTGCTTTGCTCTCGATGCACAGCGCGGCGAGTCTTTCGGGAACGTGATTCTCGAAGCACTCTGCACCGGATTGCCAGTGGTATATCGCGCGCGAGAATTCAGAGACAATACTCCGTGGGAATTTCGCTCTATCCAAGGCTTTTCATATGCTGGGAGAAAGCAGGCTTTTATTCGCGAGGTGATCGATGTCCACCTGGCCAGTAGCGCGCGTGGCGATCGAGCTTTCGACGTGGCGCATACTTCTATAAGTGATCGATATTCTGTTTCAGCCGTATCTCGAATACTGGGATCAATTGTTAACCAAATTAAATCACATCCGCACGATGGAAAAATCTCCGGAGCACGTGATTCCAATATCTCAGTGTTGCAACTTGGTAAAGTCTCGGTGCTCCACAATCCAATAATCTCTTACTTAAAGCAACTCCGATTGAAGGTCCGCGGCAAATGGAGATTCTAAACTACCTACTGTCGACAATCATAGTGCTTGTGTCCGCGATGATGTCGGTGAGGGTGTTCCGATCAGGACGTTTAACATACTGGTCGGGTGTCCAATTCGGATACTCATACTTTGTAGGAGCTCCCGTGCTCCTTTCTGCTTTGTTTGGATCCATTAAGCAGATTGACGTCCCAATTGCCAACATGTCTATTTCGGGTGGATCCGGCATCTATCTCGTTTGCGCACTCGTCGCATGCATAATCTTCATTATTCCTGACAAGTATATAAAGTTTAAGACCTGGCGCTTTAGTGCTCCGGTTGATTCGCTGAGGTTTCTTTATTCCTACTCGATTTTCTATATCATATTCACGGCGTACGGCTTTGTGTCATCGGGAAAGCTGTCCGGTGGGCACTGGTATAGTAGTCACGGCGAGGCCATGCAGGGTGATGCAGTAGCGGTCGCATTGTTGCAGATTAAGAACGTAATGCGATTCACGCTCCCATTTCTTCTCCTTTTCTATCGAAAGAATTATCGAATATCACATGCGGTGTTTGCTTGTTCTCTTCTCGCGATATCGGTCCTTGAGTTGATCGTGTCGGGCAATAGAATTATTACGTTGACATGCATTATTGCCTACGCGCTTGCCTATCGCACCATACCTGCTAGGAGTTACGTCATCCTTCTGCTTGCAGCCCCAATCATTATCCAGGCGAACTCGATCTTTCCCATCGTCCGAGGCATGATGTGGAGTGATGGGTTAAACTATCAGCAAATGAGTTACGCAGTTAAGGCTGCCAATGGGCATTTGGGTACTGCGGAGGGTCGGGATATTCAGTTGATGCTATCCTCTTCATTTGAGGCGAGCAATCTCAATATGGCTAATATGGTCGTTGACAGCTACCCGTCAAAATACGACTACTTGATGGGTGATACCTTCATAGTTCGTCCTCTCACCTTCTATCTCCCAAAGGCTATATGGCCAGATAGACCGGAGGGCTTCGGTCTAACCCTAGGTCGGTTGTCTGGATTGAACGTCGATGGAATTGCACTTAACTCGACGTATATCGGTGAGGCGTATGCAAATTTTGGCCCACTATCCGTGTTCCTTCTTCCTCTGATCCTCTGGGGTCTGTCAAACATCTTTAGAGCATTCGACTCTGAGGCGGTTCAGTCCATGGCGTTCGCCGTCGGCTTTGCGGGCTGGAGATTTGATTTGGTTTTTTCCGTAGTGGCGTTTTTGACGTTTCTCGCTATCTGGCAAATCTCAAAGCTGAGGGTGCGCCGGTGAGTTCTGCGGAATATAAAGGGGATCTAGGACGATCATGAATGTAGCAATAATCTATCACCAGTTTCCACATTATCGAGCTCCCGTGATGCGGGAGTTGGCGTTGCGTGGCCACCACGACTATGTCTTTTATGGTTCTGAGAAAGATTTTGACGGGATAAAGGCGTTTAAGGGTGACGAGGCGGTAGCAGTTTCATTCTTGGACGTGTCCCGTACAAAGAGGGGATTCAGGTTTAAAAATTATGTTCACATTGCCACGGATAAATCCACCGAAGTTCTGGTGATCTTGGGGAATCCGAACATCTTCGCCACTTGGGTGCTAGCGATCTTGGGTCGAATGAATGGGAAGAAGGTGGTCTTCTGGGCACATGGCTGGCTTGCGCAGGAGTCTTTGTCTAAAAGATGGCTTAGGCGGATGTATTATCAGCTGTCCCACTCATTGTTGGTTTACGGGGATCGGTCTAAAGCTATAGGTGTTTCGCAGGGTTACAACCCTGATCGCGTTCGTGTTGTTTACAACAGCCTCGATTACGAGACTTCCACGCGGGTTTTTGAACATATTGAAAGTGGTGCTGATGGAGACGTTAGCTGCGCTCGGCAGCTATTTAGTGATCCACTTCGTCCGCTTATCATTTGCACTGCTCGTTTAACTGAACTGTGTCGGTTCGATGTTCTTCTCCAGGCTGCGGAGCAGCTTAGACATATGGGGCACGAGGTAAATGTGTTGTTGGTCGGCGACGGCCCTTCGCGCCATGAGCTTGAGCAGCTAGCGCTTCAACTCGAGCTCAGCGTGCATTTCTATGGCGCTTGCTATGATGAGGCAGTTCTCGGGCGATTGATATATTACGCGGATGCAACTGTTTCTCCCGGTAAGATAGGATTAACGGCCATTCATAGCCTTTCGTACGGTACGCCGGCATTCACACATGGAGATATGGACCGTCAAATGCCTGAGGTTGAAGCTATCACTCCGGGGGTGACTGGCGACTTCTTTTGTCGAAATAGTGTCGACGATCTAGCGCTTGTGCTGAAGCGCTGGTTCGAAAGTGGAAACGATCGCGCGCAAGTCAGAAGAGAGTGCCGATCAACTATCTCTCAGAGGTGGAACCCCGCTAAGCAAAGAGAGTTGATTGAGAGTGCACTGGACTCCATTCGGTGGGGGGCGTAGCAGCCATGGTCATGGACAAAAGAGGGCAGGTTCCTGAGGTTCCTTCACCTGCTCGGGTAGGCGTGGATGCTCTCCGTATGTGCGATCGTGAAATTGATACGCGGATTAAGAAGCTTGCTAGGAAGCCGCTCAATGCGCTGAAGAAGATGCGGCTTCAATTGGCTGAGGTGGGGCGTGGCGTGCAGTTTGGAAGTGGAGTTAGGATTCCACGGGGGAGTCGTCTTGGTCACTTCTGCTACGTTGGAAGCGGATTTGACTCTCCTAGTCCGGTATCGATAGGAGATCTTTGTATGGTGTCCACGTCGGTGAAAATTGTGGGAAACGATCATGGCGTGGGTAATCCAGCGCTCCCTACGCGGTTGGACTTTCAATGGCGTCATAGGGTAACTACCATTGGCGCCGACGTCTGGATAGGCCATGGTGTAATCCTCAGGTCCGGGATCAGCATCGGTACTGGGTCTGTGATTGCGGCGGGTGCGGTTGTGGTCAAGGATGTACTCCCTAATTCCGTAGTAGGCGGAAACCCTTGTAAAATCATTAGAAGAAGGTTTTCGGATGCGGATTGGTCCCTATATCTTGCAACCATGGGCGTAGATGATGCCACTTGACTATGCAGTTTCGAACGCGACCTC
Source organism: Stenotrophomonas sp. TWI273 (assembly GCF_039674765.1). Classification (NCBI taxonomy): domain Bacteria; kingdom Pseudomonadati; phylum Pseudomonadota; class Gammaproteobacteria; order Lysobacterales; family Lysobacteraceae; genus Stenotrophomonas; species Stenotrophomonas sp. TWI273. The sequence continues at coordinate 493,622 of NZ_JBDJOA010000001.1, read as the reverse complement.
TGGAGGTCCCTCATTCTCATTGGCGAATAGGGCTCGACGTGTCCTTTGGAACCTGAGTTGGATCCTGCTAGCGAGTTGGACGCCGGCTCCGCTTCACCGCTGGCGTGTTCTTCTGCTGAACATCGCTGGAGCGAGAGTGCATCGGACTGCCCATGTGTATGGGTCTGCCCGGGTCTGGTATCCGCCGTACCTGCGATTGGACGCTCATTCGTGTCTTGGGCCCCAGGTGAAGTGCTACAACATGGCGCCCATCGAGCTCGGTGTAAGAGCAGTTGTAAGTCAAGGTGCGTACTTGTGTGCCGGCACTCACGACATTGATGATCCAACCCATCAGTTGATAGCCAAAGAGATTTCAATTGGTGAAGGTGCTTGGGTGGCCGCGGAGGCGTTCATCGGTCCAGGGGTAAGGATCGATAGCGGTGCGGTAATTGGAGCTCGCGCCGTTCTCTTCAAAGATGCTGTATCACTCGGTGTATATGCGGGTAACCCGGCACAGCTAGTTAGACGTCGTAGAGTTGCGAAGGAATCGGAGAGCTCGCGTGAGTGACGTCACCGTAATTATCTTGACATTCAACGAGGAAATGCATATCGCGCGTGCGCTGGCTTCGGTCGCGCCGTTTGCTTCTCAAGTACTCGTTGTTGATTCAATGTCTACCGATCGAACCGCAGAGATCGCCCGAAGCCACGGCGCCAAGGTGCTTTTCCACGCGTTTGAGAACCAGGCGAAGCAATTCCAATGGGCATTGGAAAATGGGGGCGCCGCAACCGAATGGATAATGCGCCTTGATGCGGACGAAGTGATCGAGCCTGGTCTGTGTGCAGAGATCGTGGAGAGACTTCCGTCTCTGCCCGAGTCGGTGACCGGAGTAAATCTTAAGCGCAAGCATATATTCATGGGAGCTTGGATAAGATACGGAGGCCGTTATCCGTTGCTGATGATGCGGTTATTTAGAAGGGGCAAGGCTCGAATCGAGGATCGTTGGATGGACGAACACATTGCTGTGACAGAGGGCGTCACAGTGACATTTGACGGGTGCTTTGCTGATCACAATCTAAATAACGTAAACTATTTTATTGATAAGCACAACAAGTATGCGACGCGCGAGGCTGTGGAGGTGTTAAATCATCGATACGGGCTATTTACTCGTGAAGATGTAATCACGTTGCGTGGCTCTTCGTACCAGGCGTTCTTCAAGAGGCTGTTGAAGGAGCGAGTGTACAATCGCGTCAGTTATCCGCTAAGTTCGCTATGCTATTTCGTCTGGCGTTATTTTGTGCAGCTTGGCTTCCTGGATGGTCGGTCTGGCTTGGTTTATCATTTTCTTCAGGGTTACTGGTACCGGTTCCTGGTAGGTGCGAAAGTGGACGAACTTGATGCTGCGATCGCAGGTCTTGACGATCCCGACGAGATCAGGAACGAGCTAGGTCGGCTGACCGGACTTCGACTTGACGTCGATCGCGCTGGCGCACCCTAATCGCCAGGATGGAATCTAGTTTCGAGAATAAAAGCGAGCAAGCTGCGGGCCTTGCCGCGCTCGCTACCTATTCCGTGAAAAAGAGCTCAACCTAGCTCGGGACTTGGTGTGTTAACCATAATATATGCGTGGCAGTGCCTGGTGGATCCATATGGCGGCGCATGATGGAATTCGTGGGTTTCTTCTTTTCCGCTCTGTCGCCGGTTAGGTACTCCTGCGTACGAAGCTTTTCAAAATATAGGTCAATTTAGAAATGAATAGAGAATGTCGAATTTTCGTTGCGGGTCATCGCGGATTGGTGGGTTCAGCGATTGTTCGCAGGCTTGGGGCTCTCGGATTCGAAAATATTCTGCTGGCAGGGCGCGACATACTCGATCTGCGTGATCGCCAACAGGTGGATGATTATTTTCGAAAGCAGAAGCCCGAAGTTGTATTCCTTGCGGCTGCTAAGGTCGGTGGCATTCAAGCCAACAGCACCTATCCGGCTGAGTTCCTGTTGGAGAACCTTCAGATTCAGAACAACGTGATTGATTCTGCTTATCGAAGCGGTGCGAGCAAGCTGACGTTCTTGGGGTCTTCCTGTATCTATCCGAAGTTCGCGGAGCAGCCCATCCGGGAGGAATCGTTGCTGACCGGTGCATTGGAGCCGACCAACGAGTGGTATGCGGTTGCTAAGATCGCGGGTATCAAGCTCTGTCAAGCCTATCGTCGTCAATATGGCTTCAATGCTATTAGTCTCATGCCGACCAATCTGTATGGGCCGGGAGACAACTTTGATCTTAGTAATTCTCATGTGCTGCCGGCACTCATCCGGAAATTCCACGAGGCCAAGTTAACGGGTGCTGCAGAGGTGGTCGTGTGGGGCTCGGGCACCCCCCGCCGAGAATTCCTACACGTTGACGATATGGCCGCTGCTGCAGTTTTCTTGACGGAGTCCTACGACGGGGAGGAAATCGTCAATGTCGGGGTCGGTGAAGATGTCAGCATTGGCGAGCTTGCGGAGATGGTGAGGGATGTTACAGGTTACGCAGGGAATATCATCAACGACAAAAGTAAGCCTGACGGTACGCCCCGGAAGCTGCTCGATGTTACGCGGCTTCGGTCACTTGGGTGGGAAGCCTCGGTTGAGCTGAAGACCGGTATTGCTGAAACGTACCGGTGGTATCTCGAGAATGAGAATTCCATTCGCTCTTTTTGATTGAAACTACATTAACGAAATGTGCTGAGCGACGAGAGGGGGGGGGGGCACCCCCTCCTCTGCCGGAAGATGTCACCTGCTGATGTGCAGCGCATTCCTTTGTTGTTTGGGATCAATTGCCAATGGTGCTGAGGTTATCGAAGAAGAAATCTGGGTCGCGCTCAGATGTCATTTGATAAAGGCCATAGCTTCTTGCCAACCTGGCGCCACCGTCGCGGTAGAGCGGATTCCACGTGAAGTTCGCGCGTGCACGAGTAGACCTCGGTAGCATGAAGTCGAAGGGAACTGATACAAAGATCCCTTTGTCAAAACTCCCTTCTCCGAAATCGGCTGACGACACATCTGTCTTCGTGGCGTATGCGCCCATGCTTACCCCATTAGTAAATGCTCTGGATATTGCAAAAGTTGCGCCGACATCTTTTGCTAAATATCGACCAACACTCACCGTGGATACAATTTTCTGCTCGCGCCCCCAAGAGTAGTAGAAGCTCGCATGCCCGGTGGCGACGCTGTAGTCGCGAAAACTCAATCGTTGGTCGAAGCCACGTTGCTTCACCCAGTTGAGTTCTGCGCCAATCGCCCATCGCTCATTTAGTGGGCGATAGAGGATCTCTGCTCCCAGGCCTCCGTACATCGGCTCCAACAAGCCACCATATGCACTTCCATAGAGATCTCGAGACAACTGTCGAGTTGCTGTGAGCTGTAACGAGGGCAGTGTGAGATCTTCGGTGGTCAAGTACTGGCGGACATACGTGCGAACCCGGGGAAGGTTACTTGGGGCGTCATACCGAAACTTATCGTAATTGTTGTAAGCGTTATAGCTAACGGTGCCATTTAGCCAAACGTTGTGAGTGAACTGAAGGTTCGCTGTGTACGTTGCGGCGACTTGGTACAGAATGAACCCGTCCGGGCCACCTAAAGACTGCCTATATCCAAGATTCGCTGCGCCTTCAAAATGCTTAATAGGAGCTTGGTATAAGAGAGTGCGGGGCGTAGAGGACGGTGCGGCCATTTCGATATGTCGTGCAAGATCGCTTGCTGCCAAGCGTTGATCTACATAGCTGGCAAACGCCGCGCGTTCTACGCTAACGTCTACTATGGGCGCGCCTAGGCGAGTGCTGCGAAGCGTCACCCAATCGATGGAATCGTCCAGGTGCGCATCCATTACACGAACCGTGCGGCCCACTCCCTGGGCCGGATAGAAGAACCGGCGCTGTTCGCCAGACACGAGCACCTCGCTCCCGCGCTGTGAAATGGTCTGGACCCTCACTCCGGCGTTGGATTCTAGATCTGCCGCAACTGCTTGCCAGTTGACTGGATCATTCTTATCGTCAACGGAGTAATCAAGTTGAGCGCGGGCACGCATAGGAGACGCTGCTGGATCCAGCGACTTAGATACCGACCGTGCACGCGCTAGGTTCGAGTGAAGTGTCAGCCCAAGCATGGCGGTGTTGCCCCGTTCCCAGCCCACATGAACTTGAAGACTATTGTTGAGTCTATAAGACGCTCCAATATTGATCGGCGTACGCTGTGCCAGATTGTTCTTCTGAGGCTCGTGTCTATAATCGTTGCCGTCGTACTCAAGCTTTAGCTGCAGTGGCTGCCAAGGGGTCTGATATGACACACCTCCGAAAACTCCGACGGGCCCTCTAAATAGGCCCTGGCTATTGATCTTGCCGGCGCGCGAACCTTCTCTGCGATCTTCAAAGTCATCGCTTAGCACCGTCAGCGGGTTTCGGAAATCTCCGCGATTGCCGATGTATCCAGTAGCTAGCCCGACACTGACGTCGACCGCGCCCAGTCGCTTGTTGGCCACTAGGTACTCACTAGAGAATAAACCAGTGCCGCCGATGTCTCGAAATCCCGCAGAGATTTCTGGCATCCGCGATCCCTCCTGCGCCAGGCGGATCTTCAGATCAATTGATTTATCTTTGTTGTTCTGGTCTCCGCTCAGCCACTCCGGCCCGTATCGACGATTAGCGACAGATACGTAGCGAAATCCACCTTCCAGCCAAGGCAATGGCTGTAGTACCACGCTGTAGCGGCTGTTTGGTGATGTGTGACTTGCTGTGAAGCTTAACTCGCCCTCATCGGCCATCCGGGCAGTCGGGGTCTGCAGCAGGCCGATGCCACCCCAATCACTGGCAGTAGGAGCGGGTGCGCTCTGTGCGTAAAGGGCGGAAGTGATGCTCATGCTTAGCAACGCAAGACCCATTCGGGCTGTCCGTGTTCTGGAAGAGCGGTTCACTTTGTTGCTCCGGGCGCATCAAGCACCTGGGTGGCGAGGAATCGGGCGGCATCCTCGTTAAAAGTGGAATTTACGTCGCGCAGAGATTTAGCGTCGAGCGGAACATAGAGGAGGGCCCCCGGCGCGAGCGCGGATGCAGGGCTGCGGTTCCAAAGAGCGATACCGAGCTTCTCCACGTGGCCGTCTGGTTGAATAACAAACAGGTGATCCTGGCTTGCGGCGGGCATGGTTGTGCACTGCCTCGCGTAACTGAGGGGCGGCATTAGCGGTCGATGCGGGATCGTGCAAGGCTGCTCCACTGCACCCAGCACGGTTACTGTGTCGGGTCTGGCTGGGTAGTACAGCTTGTCCCCTTCATTCAATGGGCGATTGCCGCTAAGGTCCATCTCCAGAGCACGCGGCCCAAGCGCTTGGATTACGCGACCGGTCACTGGCATCGCCGAGAGTTCCTTGGCTATAGCCAGTGCTGCTGAGGCCGCGTCCGGATCGAGATTCTCCCGGCTTTCAAGTACTTCCAGATCAAATAGTATCCCCGCTTTGAGCCGAGTCTGGGCGACGATTTCGCTACGCCTCAGCAAAGCAGTTCCGAGGATGTAGCTATCTTTGTCTGGCGCGCCTGCAAGTGCCGCATCAGACAGACGGGAACCACTGGCACACGTGACTGAGCCCGGATTGCGGACTTTGCCGAGCACTTCGACAGTGATTAGCTGCGCGGCAGACACAGGAACAGAAGTGGCCGCGCAAAAGGCGAGGACGGCCAGACGCAATGTGATCAACGTTTCAGATCCGGGGAGTAAGGTTTGAGCTGGATGATTTCGAGGCTCGCATCGGGCGCAAGCGCCTGCACACTCTTCCAGATGAACCCGTTTGACGGGTCAACCCAGTACTGGTTGTCGTGTTTCCAGCCTTGCCCTATCAGGCGCTCGCGAATATGTAGCAACAGTAGAGATCTGCCGAGAATTTGGACGTTCTCGGTGCCGATGCGTTCGAGGGTGCCGCTAATCTGCACCCCAAAGCGGTAGCCGGGCATCATGTCGTAGCGGCGCTGGACCTTAATGGGTGATTGAATGCGGTGAAGATTACGGAAGGGATTCTCACCCTCAATGCGCATAGACTGTAGCTGAGGCGTGCCGCCGTGTGTGCCCACAAGCAGGCCATCTTCAAGGAACACAATGCTACGGTCATTGCTGTACCAAGCTTGTCGATCGCCATCAAGGTTGCCCAAGACCAGTACTGCACCTCCACGAGGGCCGGTGACCTTGATCTGGGGATAGCGGTTTGCGGCCACGTCCGCGACGGTTGGCTCTACATCTGGCATACCCTGCATGGCTATCTGCACCGTCTTGACGCTGGTGCGGCCGACAACGCCGCAACCTGGCAACGCGATTGCAATCACCAAGATCGCGGCGAGGCCGCGCACACCATGATTCCGTTGCAACGCAACGAGAGCGCTCCTGCTCATCATTCGCCTGCCGTTAATTGTCGAGATCGTTGCGCGCGCTTGCGGCGTTGCTGATGATCGAGGTGAAGGGAAGCAGTTGATTCACAAATCGGCTCCAACGGGTCACGCCGGCGGCGCCGACGAAAACCACGTCTCCAGGCAGAAGTTCAAATTGGCTGGCAACGGCGAAGGCGCTTGGAGATTTTGCTTCCAGCTGAAAAACACTGGAGGGAGCACTTTGCAGGTCGCTTGAGCCCCGAATGACGTAGACTGCGTTTCCGTTGGAGGTGGATTGCTGCAGGCCGCGCGCCCGACCAAGCGCTTGGCTCAGCGAGATGTCACTAGTCTTGAAATTGACGGCACCAGGTTGGTTGACCTCACCAACTACAAAAATCTCTTTGCGATCAAGATAAGGGACGTACAAATGATCGTTTGCTTTTAGGAAGACGTTTGTTGCGCCGCCGCCCTGGCGACCAAGACGGTCGAGGTCAATGGTATAGGTCGTACCGTCGCGAGTAAGGCGAACGCCCGATAAATCGGCTTGGATCGGGTCGAGACCTGATTGACTGATCGCGTCACCCAGCGTTAGAGCGGTAATGGTCAGGGGGACCGTGGCAGCTTGGCGGGACGCCCCTGTGACCCAGACGCGTTGGCTGCCGTAACTGAGCATAGATACGTCCACCTGTGGTGCTTCGATATAGCGCGCCAGCTTGGTTGTGATCTCTTCGCGCAGCTCAACTGGAGTCTTGCCGGCAGCCGCAATCTTCCCTATGTAAGGGTAGAAGAGGGTGCCGTCGGATTGCACGGGCCGCCCTGCGGCGTTGAGTTGTTGCTGAGCTCCTGCTGGAACAGTCAACTCAGGATGATCCCATACTGTGATGTACAGGCTATCGCCAGCGCCGATCCGATATGGCCCTGGTTGATACTCGGTAAGGGCCTTTGGTAGCGACGGAACGTCGCGCGCAGCCCGATCCATGGCGATTAACTTGGGAGTGATTGCGATCAGCTCGATCTGATCATTCCCGACTGGTTGGTCATCGCGAGCCACCGAGCTGGAGCGCATGTGCTGGCCGGGGGCCCAAACGCAGCCGGACAGGGTGAGGGCGAGTGCCAGAGTGGCGCCGAAACGCTTGCAGTCCATCGATGATTCTTCCTGGCCCTATCGGGCAAAAGAAAAACCCCCGCCGGACCTGCGCCCGGCGAGGGCGTAATGACCTAATGCCCGCTAAGGGATCAGTTGGTGGTGCCGGTGGTGCCGGTGGTGCCCGTCGTGCCGGTGGTGCCGGTCGGCGGCGGGGTGGTGCCACCGCCATTGTTGTTGCCAGCGTCGTCGCTGCTGCTATCTGACGCAACACTGTAGACAACTGCAGCTACCGCAACGCCGGCGCCAATCATGGCGGCAGTAGTGAGGGCGCCCGTAGCGGCGCTGGTGGCGCCGCCAGTCCCCGCAACTTCTGCGCTGGTGGCAGCGGTGGTGCCTTCAGCACCAGCAGACTGCTCAACCTGGGCTTCCTGAGCCAGAGCCATCGGGGAGAAAGCCACGAGGGCGAGAGCGGCAAAGATCTTCTTCATAACGGGGTTTCCTACTCCGTGAGGTAAATTTTCGCCGTCATCTTCGCGCTGAACGCTATTCAGTGTCAAGTCGGTTTGAGCGCCTGGGCTGGGTTCGTTGCACTCAATATTTGACGCCTATCGCACAAAATGATGTCGATTGAAGACTTGGTCGCGGCCTGAGAGCTCGGTCGCAAGGCGTATGACGACATCGTGGGTGCGGACCGTGGGCATCAGCATGGGAACTGCCAGACCCACTACAACTGACGCGGCAAGAGTGGGTAGGGGTGTTGTCCAGCCTGTGGCGCGCGCCGAGAGGGCGAAAACCGTCGCCGCCGTGCCCAGCAGCCACCCACTCACCACCTCAGATGCGGAGTGGGCGTTAAGGGGTAGACGCGAATAGGCGACCATGGCGGCAAGCAGCGACCCGAGCAGTGCCCAAAAAAGGGGTTTCGGGAGCCGACCAAATGCGGCGAGATAAAGCGCGACCGGATAAACCACTGCCGTCATGGTGGCGTGACCGCTGAATCCAGTGAAGTCCAGCCGGGCCCAACCAATACCCCAACCCAGAAAGGCCAGTTTAGAAGCCAGCGTAAGCCCAGCGGCAACGGTCAAGCCGACCGCCCAGCGAAACCTGAGCGCGCGGGCCGCTTCGGGGCCAAGCATAATAAGCACCAGACTCAGGGGCAACAGCCAGCGGCTGTCGCCGAGTTGGGAGAGGGTGACCCAAAGAGGATGCATCCATGTCACTCGTCGCAGGGGACGGAGGAGCATAGGGCAGTTGCCGCTGTCGGGGATGAGTGGCGGGCAACCGGACGAGCATGGATGAGGCCCCTCGTTTGCCTGTATCCTTTACGCCCTCCGTGGCCCCGTAGCTCAGCTGGATAGAGCGTCCCCCTCCTAAGGGGAAGGTCGCCCGTTCGAATCGGGCCGGGGTCACCATCCACCTCCGTTGAGACACGCGATGCCGGCGGCGGATTGCTCCACAGCCGTGCGAATCCGGTGGGGCCGATAGGCCACTGGCGCTCACACCTTCCCCGGCCGCTCATAATCCTCAGGCGTAGCCCCATGCTCCGCCTCCGGCATGTCCTTGTCCTTCCACCGGGCGTCATCGTTCCTCAGCTTGTCCGGCGTGTGGCTCTTCTGCTGGTCGTCTTCTTTCGTAGCGGGCGCTCGCGGTGCAGTAGTCATGACATGTCCCCGTTTGGTCAGCGATCCAACGTCTGCTTGCCAGACGTACCACCCTGCCCAAAGTTCGGCTGGGTGATGCCGTCATCCTCGCGGACGCCATCCGGTTCCCCTTCACCCGCCGTGCCACCCTTGCCGTGGCCGCGCTGGTTGTAGCCCTCGTTCTCCGTCTTCAGCCGCGCTGCATCCGGATCTTTCTCGTCCTTGTCATCCGTCGGCGGCTTGGCCGCAACGAACGGAGAGATCGGGTCACTGGCCGGGAACGTCTCTTCCAGCGCTTCGTCATGGTTCTCCGAGGTGCGCTGCTTGTCGACCGTGCCTTCCGCCGGCGGGCAGTTGTGCGCGGCGTGAGCGTCTTCGGTGGAGGCGGGCGGGGTTTTGTCGTGCTGCATGGTGTGTCTCCTGCGCGAACGGGTAGGGCGGTGATGCCTCGACGCTAGCCCTGCCGCTGTTACGAAGGAGCGGGGGTGCCGTGAAGGGCGGGTGCTCCCATCGGCTTCACCCGGGAGTTCCTATCGTCCAGACCTCGCCACACGGAGGCTGCCGCGATGCATGAGATGTTCGAGCTGGGAATGGAATGGTGGGAGTTCGTGGTCCGCGCGGTTGCGGTGTATGTGGTGGTCCTGTTGCTGACCCGCATGAGCGGCAAGCGTTCGATGGGGCAGTCCACCCCGTTCGACATCCTGGTGATCGTGCTGCTGGGCACGGCCGTGCAGAACTCGCTGATCGGTGAGGACACCTCGCTGCCCGGCGGGCTCATTCTGGCCGCGACGCTGATCGGTCTGAACTGGTTCGTCGGCTTTCTGGGGGCGCGCAGCAAGCGCCTCAACGAGATCGTGGAAGGCGTGCCGGTGGTGCTGGCGCGGCACGGCACGATCTACTGGGAGCAGGTGAAACGCTGCAATGTCAGCCCGGCGGATCTGGAAGTGGCGATGCGCGCCAACGGCTGTGAAGGTTTCGGGCAGGTCGACCTGGCAGTGCTGGAAACCTCCGGCGAGATCACGGTGAACAAGCGCCGCGCCGACGGCGATGACTGAGCGGGAGCGCTCGTCGGTCACGCTCGCCCTCGCTGGATGTTGACGGTGCGCCGCGTAGCGTCGGGCGCAGTCCCACAACAGGAACACACGCGATGTACATGGCACTGGACAGTGAAACGATGGCCCCATTCGATGATGTGATCGCCCAGGTGCCGGACCCGACCCCGGAACCCGTGCCGCCCGCGCCGCCGGTGGAAGAGCCCGGCCGTGGCGATCCGCCTGCGCAGGAGCCGCCGCAGGAAATCCCACCGGAGGGCGACCCCGCACCCGCATCGCCGCCGCAGGAACTGCCGCCGGACCCGGAGACGCCTTCGGCGCCCTCGGTGGAGTAAGCGACCGTCGCGTGCGGCGCTCGCCGCGCGCGCAGAATGAATGATTCAGTCCTCATGCGCTGCGCAGCGCCATGCGCGCCAGCCTCTGCAGGGCGGCGCGCTGATCCGGATAGACACGCCGCACACGGTGCGGTCACGACGCTGCCACGCCGTACCACGTACCACAGAGGTACTTGGATAACGGAGTCTGCTATGCGCGCACTGACTTACCACGGCAGCAAGGATGTACGGGTCGATACCGTGCCCGATCCCGCGCTGGCCGCCCCGGATGACATCCTCCTGCGCGTGACCGCCACGGCGATCTGCGGCTCGGACCTGCATCTGTATCGCGGCAAGATCCCGGATCTGCATACCGGCGACGTGCTCGGCCATGAGTTCATGGGCGTGGTGGAGGAGGTGGGTGCGGGCGTGATCGATCTGCGCCCGGGCGACCGCGTGGTGATTCCGTTCGTGATTGCGTGTGGTGAGTGCTTCCATTGCCGGCTCGCCGAGTTCGCGGCCTGCGAGACCACCAACACCGGCAAGGGCGCCGCGGTGAACCAGAAGGGCATCCGCCCGCCGGCAGCGCTGTTCGGCTACAGCCATCTCTATGGTGGTGTATCCGGCGGGCAGGCGGAGTTCGTGCGCGTACCGAAGGCCAATGTCGGGCCGTTGCGTATTCCGGATGCGCTGTCCGATGAGCAGGTACTGTTCCTCTCCGACATCCTGCCGACCGGCTACCAGGCCGCGATCAACGCAGGCGTGAAGCCGGGTTCCACGGTGGCGATCTTCGGTGCCGGCCCGGTCGGGCTGATGAGTGCGGCCTGCTGCCGCCTGCTGGGGGCGGAGACGATTTTCATGGTCGACCACCTGCCGTATCGCCTGGCCTTCGCGCAGCAGACCTACGGCGTGACCCCGATCGATTTCACCCAGGTGGAGGATCCGGCGGAATACATCATCACCCAGACAAACGGCCGCGGCGTGGATGCCACGATCGAAGCGGTCGGCTTCGAGGCCGAGGGCAGTGCGCTGGAATCGGCGCTGACGACGCTCAAGGTGGAAGGCAGCAGCGGCGTGGCGATCCGCCAGTGCATCGCTGCGACCCGTCGGGGTGGCACGGTGAGCATCCCGGGCGTGTATGCCGGCTTCATTCACGGCTTCCTGCTCGGCGATGCGTTCGACAAGGGCCTCACCTTCAAGATGGGGCAGACCCATGTGCAGAAGCTGATGCCAGAGCTGCTCGACCATATCGGCGAAGGCCGGCTGGATCCGGGCGTGATCGTGACCCACCGGCTGTCGCTGGAAGACGCGGTGCGTGGCTACGAGATCTTCGACCGCAAAGAGGAGGATTGCCGCAAGGTGATCCTGACGCCCTGACATGAATGCCGTGGCTTCTCTTGTACCGCCGGCGGCACCGCCGCCGGTGACCGATGGCGACGACCTGCAGGCGCAGGCCCGCGCCTGGATCGAGCATCAAGCCTCGTTGCCACGCCCTGGCAGCGGGGACACGCTGTTGCGCTGGCAGGCGCTGGCGCATATCGCCGCGCGGGATCTCTGCCTGGCCAAGGTGCTGGAAGCACATTACGACGCGCAGGCGATCCTGGAAGAACTGGGCGCCGCGATGCCGGACCACGATCGGCTGGGCGCGGTATGGGCGGCAGAAGGGCCGGCGGCGACCCTGCGCTTTGATCGCGCCAGCGGCACGCTGTCCGGTGACAAGCCGTGGTGCTCCGGTGCCGGCTGGGTGGACCATGCGCTGGTGACGGTGCGCGATGACGGGCGCTCGCGGCTGTTCCTGGTGCCGGTGCGCCGGGCCAACGTGCGTTTCCTGCCGCAGTCGTGGCAGGCCACGGGCATGGGGCGGGTGCCGAGTGGGACCGCCTGTTTCGACCAGGTGCCCGCCGTCGAGATCGGCGCGGCGGATGCCTATCTGCAGCGTCCGGGGTTCTGGCATGGTGGCGCAGGCATCGCGGCGTGCTGGTTCGGCGGGGCGAGCGCGTTGGCCGAGCCATTGCTGCACAGCGCGCGCGCCGACGAACCGGGCACGGCGGCCGGCCTGCTGGGTGAGATCGATCTGGCGCTGTCGCCATGCGCCTCACTGCTGCGCGAGCTGGCCGCGCTGATCGATGCACAGCCCGACCAACCCCATCAGCGTGAGATCGTGCGGGCCCGCAGTGCGGTGGAGCGCGCCGCCTCCCTGACGCTGGATCGGGTCGGTAGGGCGCTTGGGCCGGGCCCGATGTGCATGGACCCGGGGCACGCCCGGCGCTGGGCTGACCTGACCGTCTTCATCCGCCAGAGCCATGCCGACCGCGACTGGCAGCATCTTGGCAACCTGATGCATCGCGAGGGGCGTACGTGGACGCTGTGAACCGTCAGATCGAAGGCGGCGGCGTGACCGAGGCGCAGTGGGCAGCATCGCCGTGGTTGCAGTCGCTGCCGCTTGCGTCCCCTGCTGCGCTGTTCGGCGATGCGCGTCGGCTGGTGGTGGTGTCGCCGCACCCGGACGATGAAGTGCTCGCCTGCGGCGGCCTGATGTCGCTTGCGCACCAGACAGGGCTGGCGGTCACGGTGGTCTCGGTGACGGACGGCGAAGCCTGCTATCCCGATCAGCCTGCGTGGTCGCCCGAGCGGCTGCGCGTGGCCCGTGCCGCTGAGCTGGACGATGCGCTGCGTTGTCTGGGCTTGGCGAGCGCAGCGCGGATTGCCTGGCACATCGGCGATGGCGCCGTGACGGCCAGCGAGGCATGGATGGGCGAGCAGCTGGCGGCTTTGCTGCAGCCGGACGATCTGGTGCTGGCGCCGTGGCGCCTCGATGGGCACCCGGACCATGAAGCGGTCGCGCGTGGCTGCGTGCAGGCCTGCACCGCGCGCGGCGCCGCGTTGAAGGAATACCCGGTGTGGGGCTGGCATTGGCTGGACCCGCAGGCGGCACCGTCCGCTTGGGCGCCGGCGACGCGCTATGCGTTGGAGGACGACCTGCTGGACCGCAAGCGCAACGCGATCCAGCAATTCGTGACCCAGACCGGCGCGGTGGCGGGGCTCGAGTGCGAGCCCATCCTGCCTGCCGCTGTGCTGCAGCGGTTTGAACGGAACTACGAGGTATTGATCGGATGAGTGATGTCGCCTACTTCAACGCGTTGTATGAGAAGGAGGACCCCTTCCAGTACCGGACCCGCTGGTACGAGCAGCGCAAGCGCGCGCTCACCTTGGCCAGCCTGCCGCGCGAGCGCTTTGGCCGTGGCTGGGAGCTGGGGTGCTCCAACGGCGTGCTGACCGCGGCCCTGGCCGAGCGCTGCGATCACCTGCTCGCCACCGACCTGAGCGAAGGCGCTGTCGCCGCGGCGCGCGCGATGACCCGCCGCCACGCGCACGTTTCCGTCGAGCAGGCGCGTCATCCACACGACTGGCCAGCAGGCAGGTTCGACCTGATCGTGGTGGGTGAAATGGGTTACTACCTCTCACAAGACGACATGCGTCAGCTGGCGGCGCAGGTGGTTCAATCGCTCACGCCGCAGGGCGTGGTGATCGCCTGCCATTGGCGCGTGCCGTTCGAGCAGGCGCGCTGCAGCGCCGCGTTCGTGCACGCGCAGTTTGATGACAGCCTGCCACGCCTGTTCTCGTATCGCGACGAGGACATGCTGCTGGAAGGCTGGTCGGCCGAGACCACCTCGGTGGCCGAACGCGAGGGCCTGCGATGATTGCCGTGACCGTTCCCGCGCACAACGAAGAGCAAATGATCGCGGCCTGCCTGCAGTCGCTGCAGGTGGCGGCGCTGCATCCGGCCCTGCGCAACGAGCCGGTGGTGATCGTGGTGGCGCTGGATCGGTGCCGTGATGCCACGGAATGGATCTGCCAGCGCATGGGCGTGGAAGCGGTCAGCGTGGACGCCGGGTGTGTCGGTGTCGCACGGGCGGCGGCGAGTGAGCGCGCGTTGGCGCTGGGGGCCCGCTGGATCGGCTGCACCGACGCGGACAGCGTGGTGCCGCCGGACTGGCTTGCGCGCCAGCTGCAGTGTGGTGCGAATGCCTTCTGTGGCGTGGTGGCGGTGGGTGACTGGTTGGACTACCCGCAGGCCGTGCGCGAGCAGTTCCTGCAGGGCGAGCATGCGGTGGATGGGCACCCGCACGTACACGGCGCGAACATGGGCTTCAGCGCAGTGGCGTATCGGCAGTCCGGCGGCTTTGCGCCGCTGGCCACCGGTGAGGACGTCGCGCTGATCCAGGCCATGCACGGGGCCGGCATGCAGGTGGCGCGGCTGGCCAGCCCACGGGTGATGACCAGCGCACGCCGTCACGCGCGTGCACCGCACGGTTTCAGTGACTTCCTGCGCCGCCTGGAACAGCGCGTTGGCTTGGCGGCAGATGAGGTGGCGGGCGACGTGGCGCCGCTGTCACTGCTGGCGCGCTGATGGCCCCCATTGATCTGCTCGGCTGGGCGGCGACCGCCGTGCTGATCGCCACGCTGTGGCGGCAGATATGGAAGCAGTGGACGGCCGAGGATGCACAGGCGGTATCGACGTGGTTGTTCGTTGGCCAGATCACGGCCTCGGTGTTGTTCATTGCGTACAGCGCGGCGACCGGCTCGATCGTTTTCGTGGTGACCAATTCGCTGATTCTGCTCACGGCGATTGCCGGGCAATGTCTGGCCTGGATCAAGCGCAGACGGGCAGGGAAGTAACACGCATTTCGCGCCTCGACGACGCGCCGTGCACATCTGTCGCGCAGTGCGTTGAGCTCGCTGAACACTCGCATTTCAGTGTCACGCCGACTTCATGGCCGATGCGGAAAAGTCGACTCACCCCGACAACAACACACGGGCCAAACCGGACCAACAGGAGTACATCGCAGTGAATACCGAATCGAAGACCGCGCATAACTTGAACGACCTGATCGAAATCGCCCGCGATGGCCAGGAGTTCTACACCGAGGCCGCAGGCAAGGTCGAAGATGCCGAGTTGGCGGCGCTCTTCACCCGTATCGCCGGTGTCAAGAATGAGATCGTCCGCTCGCTGAGCGCCACCGTTGTCGCCGCGGGCGGCAAGCCGGCCGACCATGGCACCTTCGTCGGTTCCATGCAGCAGTTCTACGGCAAGGTGCGCGCCACCCTGGGCGACAAGCAGTACGGCTACGTGGCCGAGCTGGAAGAATCCGAAGATCGCCTGCTGAAGGCGTTCAAGGACACCCTGACCGACGCCGACACCTCGCCGGCCGCGCGCCAGGAAGTCCAGCGTCTGCTGCCGCAGGTGCAGGAATGCCATGCCGTCATGCGCGACCGCAAGCACGCCATGAAGCACTGAGTTTCAGACAGGCGGTGCGCTGGCGATTCCCCACGGTTGCCAGTAGTCCGCTTCCTGGAGCGGTACCCGAACAGCCCCGGCCCCGCCGGGGCTGTTCGTTTTTGCCCGACACTGCCGGGTGGCTGCCAGCGTACCGGACGGCCCCGAACGGTAGTGGGGGAATTGGTGCATACTCGGGACAAAGAGCCGCTTGGATTTGTCATGGAACACATGCGTTGGCTGACGCTTCGTCTCAGCAACAATCAATCCATCGGCCCGAAGGTGCTGATGGACCTGTGGGCCAACGCGTGCGAGACCAATCAGTCCTCGGTGACCCGCGAAACGCTGCCCGGGAAATCGACCTCCTACGCCCTGCACGCACCGACCTCGCTGGCCTATCCCAAGCGCGCGGAGCTGCGCATGCGCAAGCTGCTGGAAGAGGCCGGATACACGTTCACGCTCGGCTCGCTGGCCGACCGCCCGGCACCGCAGCCGGTGCGCTTCCGCTGACGCCGTTCACCGGCGTCGCATTCATTCTTCAACCAAGGTGCCGCAACCGCGCGTTCAGTCGACGCGGTCGGCGGCCACGCTGCGGACCATGATCCGGACCGGCATGCCCGCGGCATGCTGCAGTGATTCCAGCGGTGCCCAGCCCAGCCGGCGATACAGGCCCCCATCATCGGCTTCGGTCTGCAGGTAGAGATCGCGTACGCCAAGCGCGCGACCGCGCACCAGCAGTTCTTCGATGACTTTCTCGGCCAGGCCGCGCCCGCGGTGCGCCGGATGGACATAGACGCCGCCCAGCCAGTGCAGTCGTTCGGGGCGCTCGGTCCGCTCATGGAACTTGAGCTGCGCTGCGGCGACCGGCACCGCGTTATCCAGTGCGATCAGCAGCAGGGGCAACTCGTCGTCCTGCAGGAACACTTCCAGCCGCTGCTGCTGATCGAGCAGGGTCAGGTCCGGCACGTGGCGTCCCCATTCCTGGAAATACCACTCGGCCAGGATCGGCAGCAGGTCGGGGCGGTCACTGAGAGGAACGATGGTGCAGGCCACGGTGAACGCTCCATGTTGGACGGGTCGGCTGCCATGGTACGCGGATGCGCGGGCGTTTCGCCGCCGCTTGCAGCGGCCTTCACCCAGCGCGCAGACTATCCCCATGCACGCCAGCGCCTGCCACCTGCGGTGTTACGGAACGTCCACCGATGTGGACCGGCATGACTTTGCGCAATGGGTGCTGCCGCTGCGCGGCGATCTGGAGGTCGAGGTCGATGCGTTTGGCGGCCGCCTGGATGTGCTGCAGGGGGCCTTCGTGGCGCCCGGCGAGGGACATGCCCAGACCGGCGATGGCGATCATCTGATGGTGATCGTCGATTGCCCGGCGGGGGTGATCGATGACCACACCCTGGAGCACCTGCGCCGGCAGCGTTGGCTGGCACTGCCGAAGGGAGTGCGCCAGCGCCTGGCCGGTGCGCCCGCACACGGCAGTGAGGGTCTGCTCGCGACCCTGCTGCAACAGTACGCGCCCGCTGGCAGCGCGGCACGCCTGCATGCCCTGTGTACCCGGCTCTCGGCCAACCCCGGCGCGGACTGGAACGTGGCCCGCATGGCCGCGCTGGTCGGCATCAGCGGCAGCCGCCTGCATGCGGCCTTCGTCCAGGAATTCGGGGTGCCTCCCCAGGCGTGGCTGAGTGCCTGCCGGTTGCGCTGGGCCAAGCACCGGCTGCTCACCAGCAGCGACAGCATCGCCACGATCGCGCTGGATGCCGGCTATTCCGAGCACAGTGCGCTGACCCGAGCCCTGCGCCGGGAAACCGGGCTGACCCCGCAGGCCTTCCGGCGGCAGTAGCCTCGGTCAAGACGTCGCGGTGCGCGGCTTCTACACTGCGCGGCCAATGCATACCGCGTGAGCCGCAATGAAACGATCGATGGGAGTGGGCATCGCCAACGGCATTGCCGCCGGCGCGCTGTGGGGCGTGGTGTTCCTGGCCCCGGCGATGCTGCACAGCTTCAACGCGGTACAGCTCTCCGCCGGCCGCTATCTGGTCTACGGCCTGATTGCCGTCGTTCTGCTTGCGCCGCGCTGGCGGCAGCTCAAGGAGCGGCTGGCCTGGGCCGAGTGGCGGGGTCTGTTGTGGCTGAGCCTGGCCGGCAACCTGGTCTACTTCCTGCTGCTGGCCAATGCCGTGCAATGGGCCGGTGGTGCGGCCGCCTCGCTGATCGTGGGATTGATCCCGGTGGTGGTGACCCTGGCCGGCGTACGCGAGGAAGGCGCGGTGCCACTGCGTCGCCTGGCCCCGGCGCTGCTGCTGTGCCTGCTTGGCGTGGCGCTGGTGGGCTATGAAGCCTTGATGGCCGAACATGCGCAGGGCTCGGCCGGGCGCCGGTTGCTCGGGCTGCTGTGCGCGGTCGGCGCGTTGCTGTCCTGGGCGGTGTACTCCATCGGCAACAGCCGCTGGCTGGCGCGCCGGCCGGATCTGTCCGGGCATGACTGGTCGCTGCTGACCGGCATCACCACCGGCGGGCTCGCGCTCGTGCTGGTGCCCAGTGCGTTTTTGACCAGCGCGACGGTGCATCCGCCGGGCGAGTGGCTGAACTTCTGGCTGATCAGCGCGGGCGTGGCGGTGGTCGCCTCGGTGCTCGGCAATGCCTGCTGGAACCGCGCCAGCCGCAACCTGCCACTGACCCTCACCGGGCAGATGATCGTCTTCGAAACCCTGTTCGCCCTGCTGTATGGCTTTGCCTGGCAGCAACGCTGGCCGACGCTGATGGAAACGGTGGCCATCGTCTGCCTGGTGTCGGGCGTGCTGATGTGCGCGCACGCGCATCGGCCCCCTGCGGCGGTGGCGGAGCATGTGGGGTAGGGCAGGCCTTGCCCCGGCTGGATGGTCACAATCGCAACTTGTTGGCCGACGATGGCCGCGATTTACGTGCCGCGATCTTTTGCAGCGCAGCACTTGACAAGCAGGGCGGTGGCGTAGTTTTCTTGATCCATGGTCATCACCGCTGCCCACGCCTACCTGCTCGTTCCCGCCTCCGCGGGCGGCCAGGCCGTGTCGACCGGTACCACCATCATTACCACCGCCACCACTCGCCCGGTGCGGCCCGTCGTCTTCGCGTAATTTCCGAAAACCACGGCCCCGCACCCAGATCAGGTGGCGGGGGAAACTCTCAAACCTGATGTGACGCGGGGCCTCCCATCGAGGTCAGCATGTCTTCTGTCGCCGCTTCCGCTCCACCTTCCGCCCAGCCCGCCGTCTCCGTCGCCGCGCGGGCCGGCGTGACCACCGTGGTCCACAAGTTCGGCGGCACCTCGGTGGCCGATGCCGAGCGCTATCGTCATGTGGCGCAGCTGCTGCTGGCGCGTGAGGAGACGATGCAGGTCACCGTGGTCTCGGCGATGAAGGGCGTTACCGATGCACTGATCGGGGTGGCCACGTTGGCCGCGGAAGACGGCTCGGCCTGGCGCGAACAGTGGCACGCCTTGCGGGCACGTCATCGCGGTGCCGCCGTTGCCTTGCTCGGCGAGCACGCCGGGGCGACGGTGGAGTGGCTGGACCAGCGCTTCGATCAGTTGGCCGAGGTGCTGGGTGCGCTGGCGGTGATCGGCGGCCTGCCCACCGAAGTGCTGGACCGCGTGCAGGGCATGGGCGAGGTGTATTCGGCGCAACTGCTCGGGACGTACCTGCAGACGCTGGGCGAAGACTGCGCGGTGCTGGATGCGCGCGATGTGCTGGTGATCGAGCGCGGTGAACTGGGCGTGGACGTGGACTGGGCGCGCAGCGCCGAGCGCCTGGCCCAGTGGCGCCTGCAGCATCCGCAATCGCGCATCGTGGCCACCGGCTTCGTCGCCCGCGACCGCCAGGACCGCATCACCACGCTGGGCCGCAACGGCAGCGATTACTCCGGGGCGATCTTCGCCGCCTTGTTCAACGCCGACGAGCTGCACATCTGGACCGATGTGGACGGCGTGCTCTCGGCCGACCCGCGGGTGGTGCCCGAGGCGGTCCAGCTCGAAGCGCTTAGCTACGACGAAGCCTGCGAGCTGGCCTACTTCGGCGCCAAAGTGGTGCACCCGCAGACGATGTCGCCGGCGATCGAGCGTGGCCTGCCGATCATCATCCGCAACACCTTCCACCCGGATCATCCAGGCACGCGCATCACTGCCGAGCGCACCGCGTCCGGTCCGATCAAGGGGCTGACCCTGAGCCCGGACCTGGCCGTGATCAACCTGGAAGGCACCGGCCTGATCGGCGTGCCCGGCACGGCCGAGCGCGTCTTCGCGGCGCTGCGCAATGCGCATGTGTCGGTGGTGATGATCTCGCAGGGCTCCTCCGAGCACTCGATCTGCTGCGTGGTGAAGCAGGCCGAGGCGGTGCGGGCGCGCGAATCGCTGCTGCAGGCCTTTGCCCATGAGCTGAGTCTGGGCCAGGTGCAGCGCGTGCAGCTGACCGACAACGTGAGTGTGCTGGCCGCCGTGGGCGATGGCATGGCCGGCCAGCCCGGCGTGGCCGCGCGCCTGTTCGAGTCGCTGGGCCGCGCGCAGGTGAACATCCTGGCGATCGCGCAGGGCTCCTCGGAGCGCAACATCTCGGTGGCGGTCGACAGCCGCCATGCGACCAAGGCGCTGCGCGCGGCGCATGCCGGGTTCTGGCTGTCGCCGCAGACGTTCTCGGTCGGTGTGATCGGCCCGGGCAATGTGGGTGCGGCGCTGCTGGACCAGCTGCAGGCCGCCCAGGTACAGCTGCTCGGCCGCGCCAATGTGGATCTGCGCCTGCGTGCGGTCGCCTCGCGCAGCCGCATGGTCCTGGACGAGCGCGGCCTGAAAGGTGACTGGCGCGCGGCGCTGTCCGGCCCGGCGCAGCCGAGCGATCTGGACGCATTCACCGAACACCTGGTCTCCGCCCATCTGCCGCACGCCCTGATCATCGATTGCAGCGGCAGCGCCGACGTGGCCGACCGCTATGCCGGCTGGCTGGCCGCAGGCATCCACGTGGTCACCCCGAACAAACAGGCCGGTGCCGGCCCGCTGGAGCGCTATCACGCGATCCGCGAGGCAGCGGCTGGCAGTGGCGCGCGCTTCCGCTACGAAGCCACGGTCGGTGCGGGCCTGCCGGTGATCACCACGCTGCGCGACCTGGTCGACACCGGCGATGAGGTGCTGGCGATCGACGGTATTTTCTCCGGCACGCTGGCGTGGCTGTTCAACAAATACGACGGCCAGGTGCCGTTCTCCGCGCTGGTCAGCCAGGCGCGTGGCATGGGCTATACCGAGCCGGACCCGCGCGATGATCTTTCCGGCGTGGATGTCGCGCGCAAGCTGGTGATCCTGGCGCGTGAGGCGGGCCGTGAGCTCAGCCTGGCGCAGGTGCGCGTGGAAAGCCTGGTGCCCGAAGCACTGCGCCAGGCCAGTGTGGACGACTTCATGGCGGGCCTGCCGCAGATCGATGCGGTGTTCGCCGAGCGCCTGGCAGTCGCCAAGGCGGACGGCGCGGTGCTGCGCTATGTGGCGCGCCTGACGCCGGACGGGGCTGAGGTCGGCCTGGTCGCGCTGCCGGCCGGGCATGCCTTCGCGAACCTGCGCCTGACCGACAACGTGGTGCAGTTCACCACGCGCCGCTACTGCAACAATCCGCTGGTGGTGCAGGGCCCGGGCGCCGGGCCGGAGGTGACCGCCGCCGGCGTGTTCGCCGATGTGCTGCGCGTGGCGGTGGGCGAAGGAGCACGTCTGTGAGTGAGGGCAGGAGGACGGAAGCACGCGCGTTTGCGCCGGCCTCGGTCGGCAACGTGGGGGTCGGGTTCGACATCCTTGGGCACGCCATCGAGGGCGTTGGCGATACTGTGACAGTGCGGTGGATCGACGAGCCCGTGGTTCGCATCCACGCGATCCGCGGCACCACGGTGGATCTGCCACGGGTGGCCGAGGACAACACCGCCGGTGCGGCGTTGATTGCGCTGCGTGCCGCGCTGGATCTGCCGTTCGGCTTCGAGGTGGAGATCGACAAGGGCATCGCGCTGGGCTCGGGCATGGGCGGTTCGGCCGCGTCGTGTGTGGCCGCGCTGGTCGCGGCCAATGCGCTGTTGCCGCAGCCGTTGTCGCGCGAAGCGCTGTATCCGTTCGCGCTGACCGGCGAGGCGGTGGCCAGTGGTGGCCGCCATGGCGACAACCTCGGGCCGATGCTGCTGGGCGGGCTGGTACTGAGCACGGCGGACCGGCTGGTACCGGTGCCGGTTCCGGCGGCGTGGCACAGCCTGCTGGTGCATCCGGACGCGGTGCTGGAGACGCGCCGCGCGCGCGCCGCGCTGCAGGGGCATTACGCGTTGGGCGAGTTCGTCGCGCAGAGCGCGAATCTGGCGCTGGTGCTCAGTGGCTGCTTCACCTCCGATGCCGCACTGGTCCGTGCCGGCCTGCGTGACGTGCTGGTCGAGCCGCGTCGGGCCGGTCTGATCGCCGGGTTTGCGGCGGCCCGCGATGCTGCGTTGAATGCCGGGGCGATGGGCGCCAGCATCTCCGGTGCGGGGCCGAGCGTGTTTGCCTGGTTCGAGCAGCGCGATGCCGCGCTTGCCGCGCAGGCGGCAGTCCAGCAGGCGTTCGCGGACGCGGGCTTCGACAGCCAAGGCTGGGTGTCACCCTTGAATGCGCCCGCCGCGCGCGTGCTGTGACACGTCCACTCTTTCTACTTTGGGATATCCGATGAAGTTCGTTTCCACGCGTCACGCCGCGCCCGCCGCCTCGCTCAGCCAGGCGCTCGCCGCCGGCCTTGCCCCCGACGGTGGTCTATACGTTCCCGAACACCGCCCGCAACTGCAGAGCTGGTCAGCGCAGGGTTCCTTCGCGCAGACCGCCGCGGCGGTACTGGCCCCGTATTTCCATGACGATGCCCTGGAGAGAGCACTGCCCGAACTGTGCGAGCAGGCCTTCGATTTCGATGCGCCACTGCGCCCCCTGGCGACCGCCGATGATCATGTGCTGGAGTTGTTCCATGGCCCGACGGCGGCATTCAAGGATTTCGGTGCGCGCTTTCTCGCGGCGTGTCTTGCCCGCCTGCAGCAGGGCCGTGAGCGACCGTTGACGATCGTGGTGGCGACCTCGGGCGATACCGGGGCGGCCGTTGCCGCGGCCTTTCATCGGCAGCCGGGGATCCGCGTCGTGGTGCTGTACCCGGATGGCCGCGTCTCGCCGCGCCAGGCGCATCAGCTGGGGTGCTTCGGCGACAACATCCACACACTGCGCGTCGCCGGGTCGTTCGACGATTGCCAGGCGATGGTGAAACAGGCGCTGGGCGATCGCGAGCTGCAGCACGCAGTGCCGTTGAGCTCGGCCAACAGCATCAGCCTGGGTCGCTGGCTGCCGCAGATGAGCTATTACGCCAATGCGGCCCTGGTGCATCAAGCGCAGACCGGCCACGTGCTCAATCTGGTGATTCCGACCGGCAACCTGGGCAATGCGATGGCGGCGATCCTGGCGCGGGCGATGGGCCTGCCGCTGGGGCAGATCGCGCTGGCGACCAATGCCAATGAGGTGTTGCCGCGCTATTTCCATGGCGAGGCCTACCAGGCACAAACCAGCGTGGCGACGATTGCCAACGCGATGGACGTGGGGGCGCCCAGCAATTTCGAGCGGCTGCGCTGGCTCTACAACGACGATGACGTGGCACTGCGGGGCGCGTTCACGGCCGAGGCCGTGGATGATGCGGCGATCCGCGAAGTGATCAAGCGGCGCCATGACCTGCATGGCGAGGTGTTCTGCCCGCATACGGCGACGGCGGTGGCGCGCCTGGAGCACCTGCGGGCCGCGGGCGCACAGGGGCATTGGGCGGTGGCGGCGACTGCGCACCCGGCCAAGTTCGAATCGGTGGTGGAGCCGTTGATCGGGCAGGTGCTGGACGTGCCGCCGGCCTTGGCCGCGCTGCTGGAGCGGCCCGCGCAGGCCGAAGCGTGCGCACCGGAGTATGGGGCGCTGCGTGAGGTGCTGTTACGCGGGTGAGGCGGGGTCAGTACGACTCGTCGGCCGACAGCTTCTGCAGGCCGGCTTCGTCCAGGATCTCGACGGTGTTCAGATGGGGCAGGGCGATCAGGCCCTGCTGGCGCAGCTTGGTGAAGGTGCGGCTGACGGTTTCCATGGTCAGGCCGAGATGGTCGGCGATGTCGCCGCGGCCCATCGGCAGGGTCACGCGCAGGCCCGGCTCACCGAGCAGCGCTTCGCGCGCGGCCAGGCGCAGCAGGAAATCGGCGACCTTCTCGGCCGGCTGCAGCCGGCCCAGCGCCATGGCGGCATCCTGCGCGGCATCCAGCTCCTGGCAGGCGCGTTGCAGCAGCTTGCGCTCCAGGTGCGGGAAGCGCGAGCGCAGGTCCTTCATCTGCGGCAGGGCCACGCGGCAGACCCGGCTGTCGGCGATGGCCTCGATGTCATAGCGGTGGTGATCGCTGCCGCTCAAGCCCAGGAAGTCGCCGGGCAGTACGAAGCCGCTGATCTGGCGGCGGCCATCGGCCAGCGTGCGGACCAGGCGCAGCGCACCGGCCGTAATCGTATAGACATGTTGGCGCGGCTCACCCGCACGGGCCAGGGTGGACCCCAGCGGCAGTGCCTGGGACACGGTGACCCGCTCCAGCGCCTGCACTTCATCCGGCGACAGCGCCGAGCAGACCGCCAGGTGCCGTACCGAGCAATGCAGGCAGTCCCGCAGCGGCGAGCAACCGGGGGCGGCGGGGTCTTCAACAGCGGAAAGCGCGGTACCGGAGTGGGGCCGGGTCATGTCAGGTCAGCAAGCGGGACCTGCCTATGATACGTCATGCCGCCATTGGCCCGGTCCCGATGCCCGGATGCGGCTCGTTGCGCTGGCTGCGGCTAGAATATGCCGCTCGCTCATCCCCCCGTTTCCGCAGGAGTCCCGCAAGTGATCAAGCCCCGTACGCCGCCCGGCATCATGGAATTGCTGCCGCGCGAGCAGATCGCGTTCCAGCGCATGCTGGACGTCATCCGCCGCAACTACGAGCGGTTCGGGTTCCTGCCGGTGGAAACCCCGGTGTTCGAGCTGTCCGATGTGCTGTTGACCAAGTCCGGCGGTGAAACCGAGCGCCAGGTGTATTTCGTGCAGTCCACCGGCGCATTGGCAAACGCGGCCGAAGCCGGCGACAAAACGCTGCCCGAGCTGGCCCTGCGCTTCGACCTGACCGTGCCGCTGGCCCGCTACGTGGCCGAGCACGAGCACGACCTGACCTTCCCGTTCCGTCGTTACCAGATGCAGCGCGTGTACCGCGGCGAGCGTGCCCAGCGCGGTCGCTTCCGCGAGTTCTACCAGTGCGACATCGATGTGATCGGCAAGGACGCGCTGAGCATCCGCTATGACGCCGAAGTCCTGGCGGTGATCCATGCGGTCTTCGCCGAGCTCAGCATCGGCGCCTTTAGTATCCAGCTCAACAACCGCAAGCTGCTGCGCGGCTTCTTTGAAAGCCTGGGCGTGGCTGATGGCGAGCGCCAGCTGGCGGTGCTGCGCGAAGTGGACAAGCTGGACAAGCGCGGCCCCGACTACGTGCGCGAGACGCTGGTGGGCGAAGGCTTTGAGATCCCGGCCGAGCAGGTCGAGCGGATCCTGGCCTTCGTGGCGGTCCGCTCCAGCAGCCACGCCGACGCGTTGGCGCAGCTGGACGCGCTGCTGGCCGATCCGGCTGCCAGCGAGACGCTGAAGGTGGGCGTGGCCGAACTGCGCGAAGTGCTGGAGCTGGTCAAGGCGCTGGGCGTGCCGGAAACCGCGTACTGCCTGAATTTCTCCATCGCGCGCGGCCTGGATTACTACACCGGCACCGTGTACGAAACCACGCTGACCGACCACCCGCAGATCGGCTCGATCTGCTCCGGTGGCCGTTACGAAGACCTGGCCAGCCACTACAGCAAGTCCAAGCTGCCGGGCGTGGGCATTTCCATCGGCCTGACCCGTCTGTTCTGGCAGCTGCGCGAAGCCGGCCTGATCGCCGGGATTGAAGACAGCAGCGTGCACGCGCTGGTGGCGCTGATGGACGACGCCAGCCTGCCGCAGTCGCTGGATATCGCCCGCCGCCTGCGCGCCGGTGGCATCAACGCCGAAGTGCAGATGGAGCCGAAGAAGATCGGCAAGCAGTTCCAGTACGCGGCCAAGGCCGGCATTCGTTTCGTCGTGCTGGCCGGTGACGACGAGCTGGCGCGTGGCGTGGTCGCGGTCAAGGATCTGCTGCGCGAGCAGCAGTTCGAGGTCTCGCGCGAGGAACTGGCCAGCACCCTGCAGGTGGAACTGGAGCAGGCCAAGGTCATGCCGTGAGGCGGCTGGGGGTGGCGGCAACGCTGCTGCTCCTGCTGACCGCGTGCCGGACCGATCCTGCGCTGCATGGCCAGCGGATCGGTCCGGGCCAGTACCGGCTGACGGTCGACCGCTGCCACGTGATCGACCGGGAGCAGCTGCAGCGTGACCTGCGCGGATTGGCCGGGAAGAAGTGCCCGGACGGGGCAGGGGAGCTGCAGGCCGTCCAGTCCATCCCGAGCCGCCAGGGCAGCCTGTTCGGCGAGTGCCTGCGCAGCGGCGCCCTCCGCGCCGAGGTAACGTGCCGGTAGGTACCGACCGTTGGTCGGTACGCCGATGAACGCCCGATACCCAAAACAAACGCCCGCTCCGCGGGCGTTTTTCGTTCCCGCCCCTGAACCAACCTGATCCGAGCAGCCACCCGGTTTGACCCTGGAGCTTCGTTTGCGCTAATGTAATAGCACGCTATTACATTGATACGATGAAACTACGCCCCGTCCCCCGAGAAAAAGACGCCCAGGCCGATCTGGCCTGCCTGGCTGCGGCCTTCGCCGCGCTGTCCAGCGCCGAGCAGGTCACCGCGTTCCTGCGCGACCTGTGCACCCCGGCCGAACTGGAGGCGCTGTCGGACCGCTGGAAGGTGGTGCCGCTGCTGCAGCAGGGCGTGCCGTATCGCGAAATCCACGAACTGACCGGCGTCAGCGTGACCACCACCGGGCGCGTGGCGCGTTCGCTGGAGCATGGCCACGGCGGCTATGCCGCCGCCATTGCCGCCACGCCGTCCTCTCCCGAATCCGAGTAAGTGAGCCTCCCCATGAGTGCAACCCAGACCGCCCCGGCACGTGACCGGCTGCGTATCGCCATCCAGAAGAACGGGCGGCTGGCCGAGCCCGCCCGCAGCCTGCTGACCGCCTGCGGGCTGAGCTGGCGGCAGAGCCGCGACAAGCTGTTCTGCTACGGCGAGTCGCTGCCGGTGGACCTGCTGCTGGTCCGCGATGACGACATCCCTGGCCTGATCGCCGATGGCGTCTGCGATTTCGGCATCGTCGGCCGCAACGAGCTGGACGAGCAGGGCGCCGCCCGCCGCCGGATCGGCCTGCCGGATGCCTACCAGGCGCTGCGCGGGCTGAACTTCGGCCAGTGCCGGCTGATGCTGGCGGTGCCGGAGGAGTGGGAATGGACGGGCGTGGAGCAGCTGGCCGGCAAGCGCATCGCCACCAGCTACCCCGCGATCCTGGCCGACTGGCTGGCCGCGCGCGGCGTGGATGCCCAGGTGGTCGAGCTGTCGGGTTCGGTCGAAATCGCCCCGCGCCTGGGCACCGCCGACCTGATCTGCGATCTGGTGTCCAGCGGCGCCACCCTGGCCGCCAACCAGCTCAAGCCGGTCGAAACCCTGCTGGAAAGCGAGGCGGTGCTGGCCGGCCCGGTCCGCACGCCTGATGACGCCCGCGCCGGTCTGATGGCGATGCTGCTGCGTCGCCTTGATGGCGTGGTGAACGTGCAGGACAGCAAGCTGCTGATGTTCCGCGCCGCGCTGGACCGGGTCTCCGAGTTGACCCGCCTGCTGCCCGACGCCGATCCGCTGGTGCAGTTGCCCGATGACGGCGGCCACCTGCGCTTGCAGACCATGTGCCACGGTGCGTTGACCTGGCAGCGGTTGGAGGACCTGGAGCGCGCGGGTGCGCAGGGCTTGATGGTATTGAGTGTGGAGCGGTCGCTGGCATGAATCGTTTGACGTGGTCCCAATTGGATGCCGGCGCCCAGGCGCAGGCGCTGCAACGCCCGGTCCAGGCCGTGGCGGCGCGCACCCGTGAGTCCGTTGCCGCGTTGATCGCGGCAGTGCGCCAGGGCGGTGATGCCGCACTGCGTGAGATCACCCTGCGCTTCGACGGCGTGGCACCGGCGACCTTCGAGGTCAGCGAGGCGGAGTTCGCCGCCGCCGAGCAGGCCGTCTCGGCCGAGCTGCGCCAGGCGATGATCGATGCGGCCGCGCGCATCCGTACCTTCCACCAGGCCGGAATGACCCAGGGCTATGCGGTCGAGACCGCGCCCGGCGTGCGTTGCGAACGCGTGGTGCGGCCGATCGGTCGGGTGGGTCTGTATGTGCCGGCCGGCAGCGCGCCGTTGCCGTCCACCGCGCTGATGCTGGGGGTGCCCGCACAGCTGGCCGGCTGCCGGGAAGTCGTGTTGTGCACGCCGCCACGCAAGGACGGCAGTGCCGATCCGGCCGTGCTGGTGGCCGCACGCCTGACCGGCGTGCACCGCGTGTTCAAGCTGGGCGGTGCCCAGGCGATCGCGGCGATGGCGTATGGCACTGACAGCGTGCCGGCGTGCGACAAGCTCTATGGCCCGGGCAATAGTTACGTGACCGAAGCCAAGCAGCAGGTCGCCCAGGACGGTGCCGCGGCGATCGACATGCCGGCCGGGCCGTCCGAAGTGCTGGTGATTGCCGATGCGGGTGCCACGCCGGCGTTCGTCGCCGCCGATCTGCTCTCGCAGGCCGAGCACGGCCCGGATTCGCAGGTACTGCTGCTGACCGACGACGCGGCGATGGTGGACCGGGTCGAGGCGGCGGTTGAAGCGCAGCTGGCGCAGCTGTCGCGTGCGGAAATCGCCGCGCAGGCGCTGGCGTCCTCGCGCCTGATCCTGGTCGATTCGCTGGACGACGCCTTCGCGATCAGCAACCGGTATGCGCCGGAGCACCTGATCCTGGCGCTGCGCGAGCCGCGCGCGTGGTTGGACAAGGTTGACGCGGCCGGGTCGGTGTTCCTGGGCGACTACACCCCCGAAGCGCTCGGCGATTACTGCAGTGGCACCAACCACGTGCTGCCGACCGCCGGCGCTGCCCGCGCCTACAGCGGCGTCAGCGTGGCCAGCTTCCAGAACCTGATCAGCGTGCAGTCGGCCACGGCCGCTGGCATCGCGGCGATCGGCGAGTGTGCCCGCGTGCTGGCCCGCGCCGAAGGCCTGGACGCCCACGAAAACGCGGTGACCCTGCGCATGGAGGCGGCCGCATGAGCACTGCCTCCATCCTGTCCCTGGCCCGTGCCGACCTGCAGGCGTTTGCCGGCTATTCCTCGGCGCGCAGCAGTGCGCTGGTCGGGGATGTCTGGCTCAACGCGAATGAATCGGCCTGGGCCAATCCGGCCGACGTCGCCGGTGGCGCGCGCCGCTATCCCGACCCGCAGCCAGCGGCGCTGCGTGATCGGCTGGCCGAGCTGTACGGCTGCTCGTCCGAACAACTGCTGATCGGCCGCGGCAGCGACGAGGCCATCGATCTGCTGGTACGCGTGCTGTGCGAGCCGGGCCGCGATGCGGTGGTGACCACGCCGCCGGTGTTCGGCATGTATGCCGTCTGCGCGCGCCTGCAGAACGCGCCGTTGATCGAGGTGCCGCTGGTCGATCAGGGCGATGCGCTGGTCGCCGATATCGATGCCGTCATTGCCGCGGCGCTGTCGGGCAACGCCAAGCTGGTGTTCCTGTGCTCGCCGTCCAATCCCGCGGGCAGCGTGATCACCCTGGCCGAGATCGAGCGGGTGGCCACGGCATTGCAGGGCAGGGCGCTGGTGGTGGTGGATGAGGCCTACGGGGAGTACGCCGAGCAGCCGTCCGCGACCACGCTGTTGAGCCATTACGAGAACATCGCCGTGCTGCGCACGCTGTCCAAGGCGCATGCGCTGGCGGCCGCCCGCATTGGCACACTGATCGCCGATGCCGCGCTGATCCAGCTGCTGCGCCGCTGCCAGGCGCCGTACCCGGTACCCGCGCCCTGTGCCGAGTTGGCATTGGCCGGTCTCGGCGCCGAGAGTCTGGCCGTCACCACCCAGCGCATCGCACAGATCAAAGCCGAACGTACCCGCCTGCAGTCCGGCCTGGCCGCGTTGCCCGGTGTGATGCGTGTCTATCCCTCGCAGGGCAACTACCTGCTGGTCCGTTTTGCCGACGCCCAAGGCGCGTTTGATGCGCTGCTCGCGGCCGGCGTGGTGGTGCGTGACCAGCGTGCCGCGCCGCAGCTGGCCGATGCACTGCGCATCACCCTCGGCAGTCCGGAACAGAACGACCGCGTACTCGCCGCCCTGATGGCCCGGAGGGCTGCCGCATGACCCCGATTCTGTTCGTCGACCGCGACGGCACCCTGATCGAAGAGCCCGCCGATTTCCAGATCGACGCCTACGAGAAGCTGCGCTTCGTGCGCGATGTGATCCCGGCGATGCTCAAGCTGCGCGATGCGGGCTATCAGTTCGTGATCGTCAGCAACCAGGATGGCCTGGGCAGCGAAGGCTATCCGCAGGCCAGCTTCGATGGCCCCAACGACCTGATGCTGCAGATCTTCGCCAGCCAGGGCATCACCTTCCGTGACGTACTGATCGACGGCACCTGGCCGCAGGACAACGCACCGACCCGCAAGCCGGGCATCGGCCTGATGCTGCCGTATCTGCAGGACCGCAGCATCGACTGGGCACGCTCGGCGATGGTGGGCGACCGCCTGACCGATATCCAGTTCGCCGAGAACATGAAGATCCGCGGTTTCCAGCTGCGCACCGAGCAGTTCGGCGGCGACTGGGACTGGACCT
This sequence comes from Stenotrophomonas sp. TWI273, assembly GCF_039674765.1. Classification (NCBI taxonomy): domain Bacteria; kingdom Pseudomonadati; phylum Pseudomonadota; class Gammaproteobacteria; order Lysobacterales; family Lysobacteraceae; genus Stenotrophomonas; species Stenotrophomonas sp. TWI273. The sequence goes on along the minus strand of NZ_JBDJOA010000001.1, from coordinate 463,050 downwards.
CGATCGCGCATGAGCTGGCCGATGCGCCGCGCCGCGCCACCGTGCAGCGCAATACCAAGGAAACGAAGATCCGGGTTGACGTCGATCTGGACCGCACCGCCGAGCCGCAGACCCACACCGGGCTGCCGTTCTTCGATCACATGCTGGAGCAGATCGGCAAGCACGGCGGCTTCGCGCTGAGTGTGCAGGCCGAGGGCGACCTGCACATCGATGAGCACCACACCATTGAAGACACCGGCCTGGCGCTGGGCCAGGCCCTGCGCGAGGCACTCGGCGACAAGCGTGGCATCGGCCGTTACGGCTTCACCCTGCCGATGGACGAGACCCTGGCCAGTGCCGCGCTGGATTTCAGCGGCCGCCCGTATTTCGTGTTCGAAGGCGAGTTCAAGCGCGAGCGCGTGGGTGACATGCCGACCGAGCTGGTGCCGCACTTCTTCCGCTCGCTGTGTGATGCGGCCGGGTTGAATCTGCACCTGAGCGTGCGCGGCGACAACGACCACCACAAGGTCGAGGCCTGCTTCAAGGCGCTGGCGCGCGCGCTGCGCCAGGCCTTGCCGCGGCAGGGCACCGCGCTGCCGAGCACCAAGGGGGCACTGTGACCGAGGTTGCGCTGATCGATGCGGGTGGAGCCAACCTCGGTTCGGTCCGCTATGCGCTGGAACGGCTGGGCGTGCAGGTGCGGCTGGTGCGCGATGCGCAGGGGCTCGAAGGTGTCTCGCGGGTGATCCTGCCCGGCGTCGGCGCGGCCCCGCACGGCATGGCGCGTCTGCATGCGCAGGGTCTGGTGCAGCCGCTGCGCGAGCTGCAGGTACCGCTGCTTGGGATCTGCCTGGGCATGCAACTGCTGTTCGATGGCTCTGAAGAGGGCCATGTCGAATGCCTGGGCCTGTTGCCCGGGGTCGTTCGCCACCTGCGTCCTGCCACCGGCATCCGTGTGCCGCACATGGGCTGGAACCGGCTGCTGCCCCTGCGCGCGTCGCCGCTGCTGGCGGGCGTGCCGGCCCGGGCCAGCGCGTACTTCGTCCACAGCTACGCCGCCCCCCTGGGCGAAGACACCGTGGCGGCGTGCGATCACGGCGGGCTGTTCGCGGCCGTCGTGCAGCGCGGCCGGCACAGTGGCGCCCAGTTCCACCCGGAGCGCTCGGCCGATACCGGCGCGCGCATCCTGCGCAATTTCATCGAGAACGAACCGACATGAGTTTCATCGTCTATCCCGCCCTGGATATCCGCGAAGGCCGCGTGGTACGGCTGCTGCAGGGTGACTACGCGCAACAGACCACCTACGGCGATGACCCGCTGCCGCGCGCGCAGGCCTTTGCCGCGGCGGGCGCGGGCTGGATGCACCTGGTGGATCTGGATGCGGCCCGTGCCGGTGGTTACACGCTGGCACCGCTGCTCTCCTCGATCGCGTCGCAGACCGGCCTGAAGGTGCAGACCGGCGGCGGTGTGCGCTCGCGCGATGACGTCGCGCGCATCCTCGACGCCGGTGCCACCCGCGTGGTGGTCGGCTCGGTGTCGGTGCGCGAACCGGCGACGGTGATCGGCTGGCTGCGCGAGTTCGGCCCGGACCGGCTGACCATCGCGCTTGACGCGCGCCAGGCCGAGGATGGCCGCTGGCTGCTACCGGTGCATGGCTGGACCGAGACCGCCGAGGACACGCTGGACGTGTTGGCCCAGCGCTACGCCGAGGCCGGCATGCAGCACCTGCTGTGCACGGATATCGCGCGCGACGGCATGCTGTCCGGGCCGAACATCGATCTCTACCAGCATCTGGCCACACTGCTTCCCGGCGTGGCGGTGCAGGCCTCTGGCGGCGTGCGTGATGCCGACGATGTCGCCCAGGCCAAGGCGGTCGGCTGCGGCGGGGCGATCCTCGGCAAGGCATTGCTGGAGGGGCGCATGACCCTGGAAGGAGCGCTGGCATGTTGAGCCGCCGCCTGATTCCGTGCCTGGATGTGCGCGATGGTCGCGTGGTCAAGGGCGTGCGCTTCCGCGATCACGTGGACATGGGCGATATCGCCGAGCTGGCGATGCGTTACCGCGACCAGGGCGCCGATGAACTCGTGTTCTACGACATCGGCGCCAGCCCGGAAGGGCGCGCGGTGGACGTGGCCTGGATCGAGCGCATCGCGCGCCTGATCGACATTCCGTTCTGCGTGGCCGGCGGCATCAGCGATGTGGAGACCGCACGGCGCGTACTGCATGCCGGCGCCGACAAAATCTCGATCAACTCGCCGGCCCTCGGTCGGCCCGAGCTGATCGAGGAGCTGGCCGATGCCTTCGGCGTCCAGTGCGTGGTGGTCGGTATCGATTCGGTGCGCGAGGCGGACGGCGAATGGCGGGTGCGCCGCTTCAGCGGCGATCCGGACAAGACCCAGGCGGTGGCGGTCCGTACCCTGGACTGGGTGGTGGAGGCACAGCACCGGGGGGCCGGCGAGATCGTGCTCAACTGCATGGACAGCGATGGCGTGCGTCGCGGCTATGACGTGGCCCAGCTGCGCCAGGCCCGTGCTCTGTGCCAGGTGCCGCTGATCGCCTCCGGCGGCGCGGGCGAGATGCAGCACTTCGCCGATGTGTTCGACCAGGCCGACGTTGACGGCGCATTGGCCGCCAGCGTGTTCCACAGTGGGGCCATCGCCATTCCCGCGCTCAAACAGTTCCTGCGCGAGCAGCAGATCGAGGTTCGAGATGTCTATTGAAGTGGGTTTGATTGACGTGCAGCCGTCGCGCGAGGCGCTGGCGCAGCTGGACTGGGGCAAGGGCGATGGCCTGCTGCCGGTGGTGGTGCAGGACACCGACACGTTGCGCGTGCTGATGCTCGGCTATGCCAATGCGGCGTCGCTGGAGCAGACCCTGGCCACGGGCCATATGACCTTCTTCAGCCGCAGCAAGCAACGGCTGTGGACCAAGGGTGAATCCTCCGGCAAGGTGCTGGCGGTGACCGCCGTGCGGATCGACTGCGACAACGACACCCTGCTGGTGAGTGCGCGCCCGGCCGGGCCGACCTGCCACACCGGCAGCGAGAGCTGCTTCCCGCAGGCACCGGGCAACTTCCTGGGCCGCTTGGATACCGTGGTGCGCGAGCGCGAACAGCAGCGCCCGGCCGGCAGCTACACCACCTCCCTGTTCGAGGGTGATATCCGCCGGATCGCACAGAAGGTGGGCGAGGAAGGGGTGGAGACCGCGCTGGCCGGCGTGGTGCAGGACGATGAGGCGCTGCTGGGCGAGTCGGCCGATCTGCTGTTCCATCTGACCGTGCTGCTGCGTGCGCGTGGGCTGTCGATGGATGATGCGGTCGCGGTGCTGGCGGCGCGCCACGCCGGGTAGGGCAGGGCTGCACATCGTTTAACGTCGGTGAAACGCGGTGCAGGCGATGATGTGCGGCTCTACAATTCCCCACCCCCACCGGACCGCCCCCGATGACCCGTACTGCCGCCTGGCTGGCTTGCCTGCTGTTGATGACTTCGCCTGCCTGGGCTGCTGAAACGACCGTCACCGGCAAGGTGTATCAGGAGCGCGACGGCAAGCCCGGGCGCGGCCCGACCGATCCCGGCCTGGCCGGTGTGCAGGTCTCCAACGGCGAAAGGATCGTGCGCACCGCCGCCGATGGCAGCTACAGCCTGCCGGTGCGCGAGGGCCAGACCGTGTTCGTGATCAAGCCCGACGAGTACCGCTTCCCGGCCGCCGCCAACGGGTTGCCCTCGTACTGGCGCCACTACGCGCCGCAGGGATCGCCGAAGCTGAAGTACGACGGCATCCGCGCCACCGGCGGCGCCACCCGCAACTGGGATTTCGCGCTGGAACCGGCCAAGGGCACCGATGCGGCACGCAACGGTTTCGAGATGCTGGTGTTCACCGATTCGCAGACCGCCAGCCGCCAGGACATCGGCTACTACCAGCGCGCCATCGTCGAGCCGATCATCGGCAAACACCCGGCGCGACTGGGCACGACCCTGGGCGACATCGTCAATGACGACCTGAGCCTGTACCCGGACATCAACAAGGTCACCGCGCAGCTGCAGGTGCCGTGGTTCCACGTGCCGGGCAACCATGACCTGGACATGGACGCCGGCAACGATGCGCACTCGCTGGACAGCTGGCGCGCCGTGTACGGCCCGGATACCTATGCGGTCGAAGAGGGGGGCGCGAGTTTCGTGTTCCTCGATGACGTGGTCTACGACCCCAAGGCCAAGCCGAGCTACGTGGGCGGCCTGCGCGCGGACCAGTTCACCTTCCTCGGCAATTACCTCAAGGGCCTGCCGCGTGATCGCCTGATCGTGCTCGGCATGCACATCCCGCTGTTCGATGCGGCACCCGGCCGGGAGACGTTCCGCCATGCCGATCGCACGCGCCTGTTCGCGCTGCTGAAGGACTTCCCGAACGTGCTGGTGCTCAGCGGCCACAGCCACACCCAGCAGCACTACTACCACGGCGCGGCCGAAGGCTGGCAGGGCAGCAAGCCGCTGCACGAGTACAACGTGGGCGCGGCCTGCGGGGCATTCTGGTCGGGCGTGAAGGACAGCAGCGGCATCCCCGATGCAACCATGAGCGATGGCACCCCGAACGGCTATGCGGTGCTGTCGGTCAAGCCCGGTGGCGACTACGGCCTGCGCTATTACGTGGCGCGTGCACCGGACGATTACCAGATCGCCCTGCATGCGCCGAAGGTGCTGCGCCAGGGCGCGTATCCGGCGTGGGGCGTGTACGCCAACGTGTTCATGGGCCAGGCCGATTCGCTGGTGGAGTACCGCGTGGACGATGGCGCCTGGCAGCCGATGAAGCGTGTCGAGCAGCCCGATCCGCGGCTGCTGCAGGAGAACGTCGCCGACGATACCGCCGAGCGCCTGCGCGGTTTCGACCGCTCGCCGGAAGCCACGCCGTCGCCGCACCTGTGGCGCGGCGCGCTGCCGACCAACCTGCCGGTAGGCGAGCACAAGGTGGAGGTGCGTGCCGTGCAGGGCGATGGCCCGACGGCCACGGCCAGCACCAGCTACCGCCTGCAGACCGCCAAGCCCTGATCACGGCGCCGTGGGTTCAGTACGGCGCTGTATGGCGGAGGCGGCTTTGCATTCCCCCGGCGATGCCTGAGAATCGCCGGGATTCAATCGATTCAACCAAGGCAAGCGAGTGAGCGCAGCGGTACCGGTTCCGGCTCAACCTGATGTGGCGCGGACCGCGGCCCACCGGGATTCCTCCCCTGATACGCTGATCGTGGCCGATGTGGGCGGCACGTTCGCCCGCGTCGCGTTGGCCACCGTGCGGGCGGGCGCTGCGCCACAGCTGAGCGGCCTGCAGCGCTATACCTGCGCCGAGCACCCCAGCCTGGCCGCGATCCTGGCCGCTTTCATCGCCAGACTGCCGGCAGCGCCGGACAGTGCCGTGGTCGCGATCGCTGGCCTGCTGGATGGTGACCACCTGGTCAACACCAATCTGCCGTGGCCGGTCTCGGTCGCCCGGACCCGTCACGATTCCGGGCTGGCGTCGCTGGCGCTGATCAACGATTTCGAAGCGGTGGCCTATGCGATTCCGCACGTGGCGCCGGACACGCTGGTGGCCCTCAACGGGGACGCCGATGCTACCCCGCGCTGGCCGGCGCTGGTGCTCGGCCCGGGCACCGGCCTGGGCGCAGCGCTGCGCTTCGAGGGCGGCGAGCGGCCGGTGCTGGCCAGCGAGGCCGGCCATGCCGCATTGAACGCGTGCAACGGGCTGGAACTGGAGGTGCTCTCGCGCCTGCTGCAGCGCTGGGAGCACGTGGACAACGAGCGCGTGCTGTCCGGTGGCGGGCTGATGAACCTGTATCCCTGCCTGTGTGACATCCGTGGGGTCACACCGCACTGGACCAGCACCGAGGCCCTGATCGCGGCCGCCCACGAGGGCGTGGATCCGGTGGCGGTCGAGACGCTGGAGGTGTTCTGCGCCTGGCTCGGCAGTCTGGCCGGCGACCTGGCCACGACCTTCGGTGCGCGCTCGGTCTACCTGGCCGGCGGGATCTCCACGCGGGTGGACCGGTTCCTGCGCGATGGCCGTTTCCGCGCGCGGTTCCTGGCCAAGGGCGTGATGCACGATGTGCTGCGCCAGGTGCCGATCTGGCGGGTGGACCACGGCGAGCTCGGTGTTCTTGGCGCGGCGGTCTGGCATGCGGAGCATCGCTGTATCGTCGTGTAATTCCCTCTTTGTCCGTTCACTGGAGACGTACCCATGACTGACCGCAGGCGATTTCTCCAGGCCAGTGCCCTGGCCGCTGGCGCCCTCGTGCTGCCGACGTTGCAGGCGCGTTCCGCCTCCGGTGCGCGCGTGGTGTCCACCTGGGATTTCGGCGTAGGGGCCAACCAGGTCGCCTGGAAGACCCTCTCAACCGGCGGCTCCGCGCTGGATGCGGTGGAAGCCGGTGCGCGCTGGGCCGAGAGCGACCTGTGCAATCCCACCGTCGGGCGCTGCGGCAATCCGGACCGTGACGGTGTGCTGAGCCTGGATGCCAGCATCATGGACGGCGATGGCCGCTGCGGTTCGGTGGCAGCGCTCAGCGATATCGCGCACCCTGTCTCGGTGGCGCGTCGCGTGATGGAGCAGACCCCGCACGTGATGCTGGTGGGCGAGGGCGCGCAGCAGTTCGCGGTGCAGCAGGGCTTCGAGCGCAGGAAGCTGCTCACCCCGGAAGCCGAGAAGGCCTGGCGCGAGTGGCTCAAGACCGCGCAGTACACCCCCGAGATCAATGCCGAGCGGCGCAGCCGTCCCGGTGACAGCAGCAACCACGACACGCTGGGCATGCTCGCCATCGATGCCCAGGGGCGTCTGGCCGGTGCCTGCACCACCAGTGGCATGGCCTGGAAGATGCACGGCCGCGTGGGCGACAGCCCGATCATCGGTGCGGGCCTGTACGTGGACAACGAGGTCGGTGCGGCGACGGCCTCGGGCGTGGGTGAGGAAATGATCCGCAACGCGGCCTCCTTCCTGGTGGTCGAGCTGATGCGCCAGGGCCGCTCGCCGGCCGAGGCCTGCCGCGAGGCGATCGCCCGGGTCGTGCGCAAGCGCCCTGAGGCAAGCAAGACCCTGCAGGTGTGTTTCCTCGCGTTGAACAAGCACGGTGAGGTCGGCGCCTACGCGCTGCATCGCGGTTTCGTCTACGCGGTCTGCGACAAGGACCGTCAGGACGACCTGCGCGATTCCGCTTCGGTGTACACGAGCGAACAGACGTGAGCGCGCCGCGCCGGGTGCTGGAGATCGCGTCGAATTCGGTGGCCTCTGCGTTGGCCGCCCAGCAGGGCGGCGCGGATCGGATCGAACTGTTCGACAACCTCGCCGAGGGCGGCACCACGCCGTCGCAGGGCAGCATCGCGGTCGCCCGTGAGCGCCTGCAGATTCCCCTGTTCGTGCTGATCCGGCCGCGTCCCGGCGATTTCCTCTACACCGCGCTGGAGGCCGAGATCATGCTGCGCGATATCGCGTACTGCCGTGCGCTCGGCTGCGACGGTGTGGTGATCGGCGCTCTGGATGCCGACGGTGGCATCGACATGGCGTTGTGCCGGGAACTGGTGTCCGCAGCAGGCCCACTCGGCATCACCTTCCACCGTGCCTTCGATGCGGCGCGTGATCTGCCGGCGGCACTGGAGCAGATCGTGACGCTGGGCTGCCAGCGCATCCTGAGTTCGGGCGGGCAGGCCAGTGCACTGGCCGGTGCCGATGTGCTGGCCGCCCTGGTGGCGCAGGCAGGCAACCGCATCTCACTGATGGCCGGTGCGGGAATCACGGCGGCCAACGCCGTGGAGGTCGCCGAGCGCAGTGGGTGCACCGAACTTCACGCCTCAGCGAAGACGACGCAGCCCTCGGCGATGCGTCACCACAATCCCGCCCTGATGGGACTGTCACCGGACTGGACCGCCACCGACGTGGCGCAGGTCAACGCACTGCGCGCGGCGCTGGATTAAAAAAAAACGGCAGCCGCCTGTACAAGCGCAGCTGCCGTGGAGGACCGTTGCCCCGCCCGGAGGCGGGGGCGGGTGACGCTTAGAACTTCCAGTTCACGCCGAAGTACAACTGGCGGCCGGTATAGGTGTTGGACACCAGGCGGGCCTTGGTGTCGTTGCCCAGATGGATGCGCTGCTCGGACTTGGTCGCGTTCAGCACCGAGGCGGTGAAGGTCAGCGCTTCGGTGAAGTTGTAGGCCACGTTGAGATCCAGCTGGTCGTACGGTTCGGAGTACTGGCTCATGCCATTGACCGGACCGCCCACGACTTCACCGCGGCGGTTGTACGACGCGCGTGCCAGGAACGTCTCGTTCTCGTAGAAGATGGTGACGTTGGCCTGGTTCTTGGCGCTGCCCACCAGCGGCGAGGAACCAATCTCTTCGCCATCGAGCACGATGGCGGCCAGGTTGGTGTCGTTGTAGGTGTAGTTGGCCTGGATACCGAAGCCCATGTCGAAGGTGTACTGACCGTACAGCTCCACGCCCTGGGAGACGCCATCACGACCATTGGCCTGGGTCTCGTACTTCTGCACCGTGACCGTTTCGCCACCGACATTCATCTGCTGGTCGCGGACCACCGGGACCGTGAAGTTGTCCACGTTCTTGCGGAACAGGCCCAGGCCCGCCACCGCGCCGGGCTTGAAGTACCACTCCAGGCCGACGTCGAACTGGGTCGCTTCGAACGGCTCCAGGTTCTTGTTGCTGCCATAGCCGTACCAGCCGGGCGTGTCCGTGCCGCCGGCAACGCGACGGTCGTTGCTGTACTCCTCGCTGATGTAGTTCAGCGCGCCGGGGGCGGCGATGCTGGTGTAGCTCGGGCGTGCGATGACCTTGGAGGCCGCACCACGCAGCACCAGCGTATCGGTGATGTCCCAGGCGATGTTGAAGCTCGGCAGGAAGTCCGTGTAGGTCTTGTCCATCGAGGTGAACGCGTACGTTTTCTCACGCGCCAGGCCGTCCGGCAGGCGCACGAAGCCGCTCTGGCAGACGTAGCCGGTGTTGGAGGCGATCAGCGGCGCTGCAGCAGGATCGTTGCAGCCCATCGGCGAGCCGGCGGCGTTGTCCTGGAAGTAGTCGTTGAACTTCTCCACCGAGTCGCTGGATTCGGCGAACTGCTTGGTCCGGACCACGCGCACGCCGACGTTGCCGCGCAGGCGCTCGGTACGGAAGTTGGCCTGGAAGTAGCCCGAGTAGATCTTCTCGTTGACGTTGTAGACGAAGTCCTCTTCCTTGCGGCTGTGCGACCCGCCGTACTTCTCGTTGAGGTAGTTGATGTAGGCGGGATAGTTGATGCCCGGGAACACGTTGGCGTTGAAGCCGCCTGCGATGTTGCTGATCGGGTTGGACAGGAAGAAGCCCGGCTGGGCGACACCGGCGGTGGCATCGCAACCGGCCTGGTAACGGTTGTTGTCGTAGTCGGCCGGATCCTTGCCCTGGCACACCCAGTAGGTGTTGCCGGTATTGCGGTGCACATCGCCGTCGCGGTACTTGGCACCGAACTGGATGGAGTCCAGCCAGCCGCTTTCAAACAGCTTGGTGAAGTCGGCCTGGAAGTAGTTCTGCTTGACCTCGGTCTGCATCCACGACGAGCCGGTCGAGCCGGTGTCGATCTCGGCGATGCCGGCCATCAACTGGTCCTGCAGGTTCGGCGAGAAGGTGGCGCTCGGCGTACCGGTCAGATCCCACGCGCTGTACGAGTTGCCGGACTGCCAGACCCCGTCGACCTGGCGGCGCGGCTTGGCGGACATGCCGAAGTTCATCGACGGGCCGCCTTCGGACCAGGTGCGGCCACCGGTGAAGGAGGCTTTCCACAGCGGGCTGATATCCCACTCGACGGTCAGGTCGCCGGTCTGCGAGAGCGCCTTTTCCTTGCTGTAGGTACCGGTCAGCTGCGGGGTGGGGATGGTGCAGTCGTCCGGACCCCAGCCGCCCGGTGCCATGCCAGCGGCCGCGGCCTGTTCTTCGCTGCAGTAATACGTCTTGCCGGCCAGCTTTTCGTACTGCGCGCCGGTCACGATGCTGCCGGAGGGGTCGAAGCTCAGCCCGTTGAGCAGGCGGCCACCGTCCCAGTTGCCATCGCCGTTGAAGCGGGCGAGGTTCCATTCCGGGATCTTCAACATGTTCTGGGTGTAATTGCCTTCCAGCTCGAAGCGGAAGTAATTGGCGGTCAGCGTCAGGTTGTCGGTCGGCTTGAACTGGAAGGTCAACTGGCCGCCGGTGCGCTCGCGCTTCTCTTCCTTCACGGCGAAGTTCACCGAGGTCGGCATGAAGAACTCGCTGTAGTTGCGGCCGCTCTGGTCATTGAAGCCGGACTGGCCCCACCAGTAGTGGATACCGTCCTGCAGCTGCGGATTGCCGTACGCATCCACCGCGTCGGTGCCGTTGCCGTACCACTGGTAGTCCTCGGTGCTCGCCTGCATGGTGCGGCTGGTGCGGGTCTGCTTGGTCGCGCCGACCAGCACGCCGAAGCGCTCATCCTTGCTGTGCCAGGAGTACAGCGCCGACGCCTGCGGATCCACGTCGTGGCTGCTGTCCGAGGAAGTGCCCTCCAGGTTCACGTAACCGGAGTTGGCTTCCATGTCGAGCGGACGACGGGTGTGCAGGATCACGGTGCCGCCGATGCCGCCTTCATCCAGGCGCGCCTCCGGCGATTTGAACAGCTCGGCGCTGGAGAGCATGTTGGCCGGCAGCAGCGTGTAGTTGAACGAACGGGTGGCCTCGTTGTTGGTTTCCGAGGTCGCCACGTAGTTGCCGTTCAACTGGGTCAGGGTCAGGTCCGGGGCCAGGCCGCGGACACTGACGGTCTTGCCTTCGCCGCCGCTGCGCTCGATGACCACGCCCGGCACGCGCTGCAGCGCGTCGGCCACGTTCTTGTCGGGGAACTTGCCCACGTCTTCGGCGGTGATCACTTCCACCACGGCGTTGGCGTCGCGCTTCTGTTGCAGACTTTTTTCGATGGCGTAGCGGTAGCCGGTGACGGTCACGCTGTCGAGCGTGGTGGCATCGGGTGTGCCGGTGGCCGGGGTGGCTTGTTGCGCGAACGCGGCCGGCACGACGGCCGTGGCCAAGGCGCTGGCAATGGCCGCGGACAACGCAACGCGGCGGTGCATGCGTGACATCTTCATTCCACTCTCTCCCTCTCCTGGATTGAAACGGTGGCGATACGAATTCTTTGAATCGATCTAATGGGTGGAGCCAAATTCTCTCGAGCGTCGAGTTGCCTGGCGCGTCCCGCATGCATCGCGTGGGCAGTCCCCCGGCTCCCCACTTCCGGCAATCGTGACCGTTTTAAGTTGGATCGATCTAAACGATTGGCGGGGGATTTTTAGCACGACCGCGCAACGGAGGCATGCTGCTCCGCAATATGGACACGGGGCGTGCTTTCGGTTGACCCCGGCCGATCCCGCGACGTTGCTGGGTCCGGGGCTTTAGCCCGGTATATCGACCGATGAGGCGGGTTGTCGGCTGTCGGCAGCGGGCACTGCCAGGCACTGCGCAGCTTGGGGCAGGGTCGGGTACTGGCGATCAGCCATCGATGTTGCAGCGCAGAATGCATCCGTTGAAATCTCCGTGCTTTACTTAAATCGATCTAAATTCACCGGGGTGTGGATTGGGTCGCCCCAGTCCAGGGAACCAGCGGCGCCCGCCGCCACTGGTTCGCGCTGCCGCCACGTCCGCCAAGGAGTCCGTGTCCGTGACCCGTTTTTCTCAACGTCTTTCCGTTGTTCCCGCCGCCGGTGCCGTCCGGGCCCGCCGCCGCCCGCTGGCTGGGCTGGTCTGCCTGCTGGCGCTGAGCTGCGCGCCGCTGTTGCTTCAGGCCGCGCCTGCGGCGCTGGAGCGCGAGGTCAACACCTTCATCGGCAGCAAGGACGATGGCAATACGTTCCCGGGTGCCTCGGCGCCGTTCGGCCTGATCCAGGTCAGCCCGATCGGTGAGCACTACGCTGGCTGGCGCTACGACGATCCCAAGATCCGCGGTTTCGGGCATTCGTTCCTGTCCGGTGCCGGCTGCTGGGAGCAGGGCGGCCAGGTCTCGGTCCTGCCGGTGACCGGCAGCATCGGCCCGGGCGGTGACTTCAATACCGACGACGCCAAGAGCTTCGACCACAAGCGCTACGCCTCCAGCTACACCCACGAGGGTGAAGTCGGGCAGGCGGGCTACTACAAGGTGCGCCTGACCAACTACGGCGGCATCGATGCCGAGGCCACCGCACGCACCCGTGCCGCGGCCGAGCGTTACACCTTCGCCGCCGATGCGGGTACCGGCCACGTGCTGGTCAACCTCGGCCAGGCCAACGAGCGCCATTCGGTGATCGGCAGCGTGGTCGATGTCGTCGGCGACCGTGCGGTGGAAGGCAAGCTGGTCACCAAGAGCTTCTGTGGCGGGCATCAGTACACCACCTGGTTCCGCATCGAGTTCGACCTCCCGTTCAAGGCGTTCGGGACCTGGGGCGAGGGCGGCGGCCTGCCGGGTGCACGCCATGGCATGGAAGGCGAGCTCAAGCCCAGCGGCGCCTGGCTCAGCTTCGACCTGGCCAAGGGCCGTGCGGTGACCGCGGTCAGCGCGATCTCCCACGTGGATGCCGAAGGTGCGCGCGCCAATCTGCGCAGCGATGGCATGCAGGGTGAGCGCCTGCTCGGCTTCGATCAGATGCGCCAGATGGCCCAGCAGCAGTGGCGCAAGGAATTGGCGGCCGTGCGTGTCCAGGGCGGCAGCAGCGACGACCGCACCGTGCTGTACACCGCGCTTTACCACGCGTTGCTGCAGCCGCTGACCGGCAGCGATGCCGACGGCCGTTACCGTGGCTACGACGACACCATCCATCGCGCTGACGGCTGGACCTACTACGAGTACTTCTCGCTGTGGGATACCTACCGGGCGCAGAACCAGTGGCTGGCCCTGACCAAGCCGGAGGTCGCGCGCGACATTGGCCGGACGCTGCTGGCCATCGAGGAGCAGGGCGGTTGGCTGCCGCGCTGGGGGTACGCCAACTTCGAAACCAACGTGATGACCGGCGACCCGGTGACGCCGTTCCTGGTCGACCTGTGGCGTTTCGGTGCGCTCGCCGGCCGCGAGGGCGAGGCCTACACCGCGCTGCGCAAGAACGCCTTCGAAGTGCCGCCGATGAACTCGCGTCACGCGGGTCGTTCGGGCAACCCGAGCTACCTGGCCAACGGCTACGTGCAGTACGACCGCGCCTTCCCCTCCAAGGGCATGGACGTGGACCCGCACCACGGTGGCTCGGCGACGCTGGAGTACGCACTGGCCGACTGCGCGCTGGCACAGATGGCCGATGGCCTCGGCCATGCCGCCGATGCCGGCGTGCTGCGTGAGCGTGGCCGCAACTGGCACAAGGTATGGGACCCGTCGGTGCGTGACGAGGAGGGCGATTTCAACGGCTTCCCGCGGCCGCGCATGGACGATGGCGCGTGGTACCTGCCCGCCGATGGCAGCTACAGCCCGCGCTCGCACCATGGCTTCCATGAAGGCACCGCGTGGCAGTACCAGTGGCTGGTGCAGCAGGACGTGCCGGGCCTGGTCCAGGCCATGCACGGCCGCGACCAGACCGCGCGGCGTCTGGACACCTTCTTCGCATACGACGCCCTCGTGACATCGCCGCTGACCGCCGCGCGCAAGGAGTGGGTGGTCGGGCCGTACAGCTATTACAACCAGTTCCGCTACAACCCCAACAACGAGCCGGACCTGCACGCGCCGTGGATGTACACGCTGATCGGGCAGCCGTGGAAGACCGCCACCGTGGTGCGCGCCGCGCAGCAGCTGTTCACCAATGCGCCCAACGGCGTCACCGGCAACGATGACCTGGGCACGATGTCGGCCTGGTACCTGTTCAGTGCGCTGGGCCTGTACCCGGCGGTGCCGGGCAGTGGCGAGTTCCTGTTGCATACGCCGCGCTTCGCCCGCGCCGAGATCGATCTGGGCCAGGGCAGGACGCTCACCCTGAAGGCGCCGGGCGCCGACGGCCGCCAGCTGCAGTATGTCCAGAACGTGCAGGTGGATGGCCGCGCGCATGCGCCGGTGTGGCTGGACTGGGCGCAGCTGCAGCGCGGTGGCACCATCGCCTTCGCCCTGGGCAGCACCGCGCAGGAGAACGGCTGGGGTACGCAGGCCGAGGCACTGCCGGCGTCCTTCTGCGCCACCCCCGGCGCGGTACTGGAATGAGCCACGCGCCGGCCCGCGCCGTGGCCAGCCCACCGGGGTTGACCGTCGGCACGGGCACGGACCGCTGGTCAATGCGATCGTTTAGGCTTGCACCTTGCTTGAGGAACCCGACGACCCGATGAAAGACAAGGCCACCCCCGCCGGCAAAGGCACGCGCGCGGTCACCGTGACCGACATCGCCGAAGCGATCGGCGTGTCGCGCGCGACCGTTTCGCTGGTGCTGCGTGGCAGCCCGCTGGTGAACGTCGACACCCGTGCCAAGGTGGAGGCCGAACTGCGACGCCAACGCTACGTGTACAACCGCGGCGCGGCCAATCTGCGTCGCCGCACGTCCTCAAGCGTGGCCCTGGTCATCAACGACCTGTCCAACCCGTTCTTCGCCGAGTTCGCCTCCGGGGTGGACGAAGCGCTGGGCGGCAAGGGCTTCGTGACCCTGCTAGGCAGCACCGGTGAATCGCCGGAGCGGCAGCAGGCGGTGCTGACCACGTTGATGGAGCACATGCCTGCCGGGCTGATCCTGTCGCCCGCCGAAGGCAGCGATGCCGGGCAGCTGCGCCAGGTGCTCGGGCACGCCAACGTGCTGCTGTTCAACCGCGAGCTGCCCGGTGCCGACTGGGACTTCCTGACCCTGGACAACCAGCAGGGCGCTTACCTGGCCACGCGTCATCTGATCGAGCAGGGCCACCGCCGCATCGCGTTCTATGGCGGCCATGCGGTCTCCAGTTCCTGCCATCAGCGCCGTACCGGCTATGCGCAGGCCCTGGTGGAAGCTGGCATGCCGGTGCAACCGGAGTGGCTGATTGAAACCTCGCCCAGCCGCCTGGATGCGGCCGCGCGCACCGGGGAGCTGTTCGCCCTGGATGCCGTCCCGACCGCAGCGGTCTGCTACAACGACAGCGTCGCGCTGGGTCTGATGCTGGGCCTGGCCTCGCGTGGCGTGCAGCCGGGCCGCGACTTCGCGGTGACCGGTTTCGATGATATTTCCGAGGCTTCGGTGGCATCGCCGCCGCTGACCACGCTGACCGTCAACCCGCGCGAGCGCGGGCGACAGGCGGCCGAACTGCTGTTGCTGCGTCTGGATCATCCCGACGCGGCGCCGGCCCGTACCGTTGCACCGGTCCAGCTCCGCGTTCGCGAGAGCAGTGGCTCGATGACCGTCTGATGGCTCCCACAATCACCTGCTCGCGCACTGAGGCGCGTACCTGAATGCCCATCTCTCCTACGCCCCGCCTCCCATCCTCATCCGCCGCCGCGCCCGTGGTGAACACACGCGTTGCGCTGGCCGTGGCGACCACGATCTTCTTCATGTGGGGCTTCCTCACCTGCCTCAATGACATCCTGATCCCGCATCTGAAGGCCGTCTTCGATCTGACCTACGCCCGCGCGATGCTGGTGCAGTTCACCTTCTTCGGCGCGTACTTCCTGATGTCGGTGCCGGCCAGTCGCCTGGTCGCACGGCTGGGCTACAAGAACGGCATCGTGGCCGGTCTTGCCATCGCCGCAGTGGGCGCGCTCGGCTTCTGGCCCGCGGCCGAGCTGCGCGTGTATGAAGCCTTCCTGGGTGCGCTGTTCGTGCTGGCCACGGGTATCACTGTCCTGCAGGTGGCGGCCAATCCCTACGTGGCGCTGCTCGGTCCGGAACAGACGGCGTCGAGCCGACTGACCCTGGCCCAGGCGCTGAACTCGCTGGGGACCGCGATCGCGCCGATCTTCGGTGGCCTGCTCATCCTGGGCAACACCGTCAAGAGTGCGGACGAGATCAATGTGCTGCCGATAGCCGAACAGCTGGCCTATCGCACCCAGGAAGCCCAGTCGGTGCAGGGCCCGTATGTCGGCCTGGCGATCGCGCTGGTCCTGCTTGCCGTGTTCGTCTATCTGTTCCGCCTGCCGGCACTGAATGAGACGACCGAGCAGAACAGCGGCGACAAGCACACCCTGATGGAGGCGCTGCGTCACCGCCACGTCCGGTTCGGCGTGCTCGGCATCTTCTTCTACGTGGGTGCGGAAGTGGCGGTCGGCAGCGTGCTGGTGAACTACCTGTCGCTGCCGAACATCGGCGGCTTCAGCGAACAGCAGGCCACGCATTACGTCTCTGCGTACTGGACGATGGCGATGATCGGCCGCTTTGCCGGTTCGGCCATCATGACCCGCTTCTCGCCGCGCCTGCTGCTGACCCTGTTCGCCAGCATGAACGTGGCGCTGCTGGCGCTGACCATGCTCACCCAGGGGCAGGTGGCGCTGTACTCGGTGGTGGCGATTGGCCTGTTCAACTCGATCATGTTCCCGACGATCTTCGCGCTGAGCATCGAACGCCTGGGCACGCTGACCACCAAGGCCTCGAGCCTGCTGATCATGGCGATCGTCGGCGGGGCGCTGATCCCGGTCCTGCAGGGCAAGCTGGCCGACCATATCGGCCTGCAGCCGTCCTTCATCCTGCCGCTGCTGTGCTACGGCTACATCATCTTCTACGGCCTGTGGGGCTCGCGCCCGGCCGCTGGAATCCGCCAGGGAGCTTGAGGCCACGATGTCCAAGATTGTTTGTTTCGGCGAGATTTTGATCGATCTACTTGCCCAACCGCCGGCCACCCCGGACACCCCGCGTGCCTTCCTGCAGTATGCCGGCGGTGCGCCCGCCAACGTCGCCGTTGCGGCGGCGCGGCTTGGTGCGGACACCCATTTTGCCGGGATGCTCGGCCAGGACATGTTCGGCGATTTCCTCGCCGAGAGCCTGGCCAGTGCCGGCGTGGCGACCGACTGCATCGTGCGTACCGACGCGGCCAAAACCGCGCTGGCGTTCGTGGCACTGGATGCCAGCGGCGAACGCAGCTTCAGCTTCTACCGCCCGCCGGCGGCCGATCTGCTGTTCCGCAGTGCGCACTTCCACCCGAACTGCTTTGAAGGCACGCGCAGCTTCCATGTGTGCTCCAACAGCCTGACCGAGGCCGAGATCGCACAGGCCACGTTGGAGGGCATGCGCCGCGCCCATCAGGCCGGTGCGATGGTCAGCATTGATCTCAACCTGCGCCCGGCGCTGTGGCCGACCGGTGTCGACCCGTTGCCGCGGTTGTGGGAAGCGCTGTCGCTGGCCGACCTGGTCAAGCTCTCGCGCGAAGAACTGGAGTACCTGACGGCCGCGGTGCCGGGCGGCGACGCGGCCGTGATCGAGCGGCTGCTGGGTGCGCAGGCGCAGGCGGTGGTGATCACCGACGGCGCCGCGCCGATCCGCTGGCATACCCGCCACACCCACGGCGTACTGACCGGTTTCCGCGTGACCACGGTCGATTCCACCGCGGCGGGCGATGCCTTTGTCGGCGGCCTGCTGTTCGGCATCGGCGAGCGCGGCGGTGACGGCACCGGATTTGCCGCGTTCTGCCAGGACCCCACGGCGCTGGTGGATGCGATCCGTTTCGGTGCGGCCGTCGGTGCATTGGCCGTGACCCGCAAGGGTGCCTTCGCCGCGATGCCCAGCCTTCATGAAGTCCAGCAACTGCTGCAGCAACAACAGGATGACGCCGCATGACCACGCCGGTTCCGCCGACCCCCGACTTCCGCTCGCCCGCGTTCCTGCGCGCCCACATCGCCCAGACGATGGCGTTCTACCAGCCGCATGAAATCGACCCCAACGGCGGTTTCTTCCACTACTACCGTGACGATGGCAGCGTGTACGACGCCAGCCACCGCCATCTGGTCAGCAGCACCCGGTTCGTGTTCAACCACGCCATGGCCTACCGCGAGTTTGGCAAGCCGGAAGATCTGGCCGCAGCCGAACACGGCATCCGCTACCTGCGCGAGGTGCACCGCAATCCGGCGACCGGCGGTTATGCCTGGACGCTGCGCGATGGTGTGGTCGAAGACGCGACCAACCACTGCTACGGCGTGGCGTTCGTGCTGCTGGCCTACAGCTGCGCGCTGAAGGCCGGCATCAACGACGCCCGTGCGTGGATGGACGAGACCTGGCAGCTGCTGGAGACGCGCTTCTGGGAGCCGGCGTTCGGCCTGTACAAGGACGAAGCCGACGCCGATTGGAACTTCAGCGATTACCGCGGCCAGAACGCCAACATGCACATGTGCGAGGCGATGCTGGCCGCGTTCGAGGCCAGTGGCGAGCAGCGCTACCTGGATCGTGCGCTGCTGCTGGCCGACCACATGACCCGCCGCCAGGCGGCGCAGGGCGATGGCCTGGTGTGGGAGCACTACGACACCCAGTGGCAGATCGATTGGAACTACAACCGCGACAACCCCAAACATCTGTTCCGTCCGTGGGGTTTCCAGCCCGGGCATCAGACCGAGTGGGCCAAGCTGCTGCTGATCCTGGATCGCCACGTACAGGCCGACTGGCTGGTGCCGACCGCGCGGCATCTGTTCGATGTGGCGGTGGAACGCAGCTGGGATGCCGAGCGTGGCGGACTGTATTACGGCTTCGCGCCGGATGGCAGCGTCTGCGATGACGACAAGTACTTCTGGGTGCAGGCCGAATCGCTGGCCACCGCCGCGCTGCTGGCCAAGCGCACCGGCGATGCCGTGTACTGGGGCTGGTACGACAAGCTGTGGGGCTACGCCTGGCAGCACATGATCGACCATCGCTACGGTGCCTGGTATCGCATCCTGGATGCGGACAACCGCACGTACAGCGACGAGAAGAGCCCGGCCGGCAAGACCGATTACCACACCATGGGCGCGTGCTACGAAGTGCTCAACGTGGTGCGTTGAATCCGGTAGCGCCGACCGTTGGTCGGCTACCCCAAAACCCCGGTAGAGCCGACCGTTGGTCGGCTACCCCAAAACCCCGGTAGAGCCGACCGGTGGTCGGCTGCCCCAAAACCCCGGTAGAGCCGACCGTTGGTCGGCTGCCCCAAAACCCCGGTAGCGCCGACCGTTGGTCGGCGGCTCCCGCAGCCAGGCAGGTCCCCATGCGCGCGCACAGCCGTCTCCATGTCGTTGCACCGGCCAGCTGGCTGTTGCTGGTCCTGCTGGCAGCATGGGCACTGCCCGTGGCCGCCGCCCCGCTGGCGGCGGAGTGGTCATTCCGCCTGCTGCCCGGTGACGCGCGCGGTGCCGCGCACCCTGACCTGCAGCAGTGGCGCCCGGCGCAGGTGCCCGGGGCCGTGCATACCGATCTGCTGGCGCAGGGGCAGATTCCCGATCCTTACGTGGGTGCGCCGGAAGCCGGGCTGCAGTGGATCGGCTTGGCGGACTGGGAGTACCGCGCACGATTCGATGTGGATGCGGCAACCTTGGCACGCGCGCACGCCGAGCTGGCGTTCGAAGGCCTGGATACGTTCGCCACCGTCACGCTCAACGGCCAGCCGCTGCTGCAGGCCAACAACAGTCATCGCACCTGGCGTGCACGGGTGGACGGCAAGCTGCGGCCTCGCGGCAATGACCTCCGGATCGTGCTGCGTTCGCCGATCCGCAGCCTGCTGCCGGACGTGCAGGCGATGCCGCACAAGATCGCCGGCAACTACCCCTCGCCGTATGGCGATGAGCCCAAAGACGCGATGGTCGGCAATTTCGTGCGCAAGCCGGGCTACCACTTCGGCTGGGACTGGGGCCCGCGTTACGTGACCGCGGGCATCTGGCGGCCAGTGACACTGGAGAGCTGGGACGCGCAGCGGCTGACCGCGCTGGCCGTGCAGACCCGTACGCTGGATGCAACCCGGGCGGATCTGGAGATCACGGTCGAGATCGAGAGTGCCGCGGTCGGCAGCGCTGCGGTGCAGATCGAGGTGCTGGATCCGGAGGGCAGGCGCGTGGCGCGCATCGACCGCAAGCCGATGTTCAAGGCCGGGGACAACCGCATCGCGGTGCCGGTGGCGCTGCAGAAGCCGCGGCGCTGGTGGCCGGCCGGGCAGGGCGAGCAGGCCCGCTATACCGTGCGTGCCACCCTGGCGCCTGAGACAGCGGAGGCGACGCACATCGAGCAGCGCACCGGCCTGCGTACCGTCGAGCTGCGCCGCGAAGTGGATCGCAACGGCGGACAGGGCTTCGCGTTCGTGATCAACGGTGTGCCGATCTTCGCCAAGGGCGCCAACGTGATCCCGTTCGACATGTTTCCCGCGCGCGTGGACGCGGCGCGGATCCGGCGCGAGCTGACCGCTGCGCGCGATGCCAACATGAACATGCTGCGCAACTGGGGCGGCGGCTATTACGAAGATGACGTGTTCTTCGACATCGCCGACGAACTCGGCCTGCTGATCTGGCAGGACTTCATGTTCGGGGGCGGCATGCAGCCCGGCTACGATCCGGGGTTCCGCGCGAATGTGGTGCATGAGGCACGCGACAATGTGCGCCGCCTGCGCCATCACCCCAGCGTGGTGCTGTGGTGTGGCAACAACGAAGAAGAGACCGCGTGGAAGGACTGGGGCCATGGCCGTGACCTGACCGCCGCCGATCCCGCGTTCGCCGCGAAGGTCTGGCAGGGCTATGTGGACCTGTTCGGCAACGATCTGCGCCAGGTGGTGGCCGACGAAGGGCTGGGCGTGCCGTACTGGTCCAGCTCGCCGAGCAATGATCTGGACGAGAAGGCCAACGATTCCACCCGCGGCGACAAGCACTACTGGCAGGTGTGGGGCAATCCGGCGCTGCCGGTGACGGCGTACCTGCGCGAGACCCCGCGCTTCATGTCCGAGTACGGCCTGCAGGCCTGGCCGGTGCTGCGCACGCTGGACGGCATCATTCCGGCCGCCGAGCAGCAGGTGGACAGCGCCACGGTGCGCGCCCACCAGAAGTTCATGGCGGGCGAGGGCAACCAGCGCCTGCTCAAGTACATCGAGGAGGAGTACGGCACGCCGCGTGACTTCCACACGTTCGTCTACCTGAGCCAGGTCATGCAGGCCGACGGCATCCAGCTCGCCGCCCTGCATCACCGGGCCTCGCGCCCGTACACGATGGGCTCGCTGTACTGGCAGCTCAACGATGTGTGGCCGGGTGCGTCGTGGTCCAGCATCGACTACGCCGGCCGTTGGAAGGCGCTACATTTCCACGCCAAACGTTTCTTCGCCGATCACGCGGTGGCGGCGTTGCGCGACGATGGGGTCACCCGAGTGAGCCTGCTCAATGATCGTCAGCAGGGCCTGAAGGCCACATGGCGGCTGCGCGTGATGGATCTCGATGGCGCGCTGCGCAGTGAGCAGCGGCACACCGTGGCCTTGCCGCCGCTGTCCGCACTGGAGGTGGGCCGGTTCGCCGATGCGGACCTGTTGAAGGGGGCCGATCCTGCGCGGACCGTGGCGGTGCTCGAGCTGTTCGATGGCGCGACGCTGTTGTCGCAGCAGGTGGTGTATTTCGTCCCGGCCAAGGCGCTGGCGCTGTCACCTGCGACGATTGATGCTGAGCTGCGCGCCGACGGCAACGGCAACGGCAACGGCAACGGCGACGGCTACGTGTTGACGCTGCGCGCGCCGAAGCTGGTGCGTGCGCTGTGGATCGACTTCGACGGCGTGGATGCCACCCTGGACGACAACGCGCTGGACCTGGTGCCGGGCGAGACCGTCACCATCCGCCTGCGCAGTGAGGCGGACCTGGACACGCTGCGTGATGCGCTGCGCTTCACCTCGCTTGCGGATACGAAGGTAAGGTAACGCGACCGGCGACCGGCATGGCGTCAGCCGATGGGGGTACAGGCGACCGATAGAGCCGACGGTAGAGCCGACGGTAGAGCCGACTGTTAGTCGGCTGCTTTTCTTCGATCGGCATGGCGTTAGCCGACGGTAGAGCCGACTGTTAGTCGGCTGCTCTTCTTCGATCGGCATGGCGTTAGCCGACGGTAGAGCCGACTGTTAGTCGGCTGCTCTTCTTCGATCGGCATGGCGTTAGCCGACTAACAGTCGGCTCTACCGTCGGCTCTACCCTTCGGCTCTACCGGTCGGGTTTACCCATCGGCTCTACAGCGTGATCTGCTGGAAATTCTCGACGCGGTCGTGCCCGTGTGTGGCCTCGCCGCTGCGCGGCAGCGGGTAATCGTCCAGGCGGTCGATCAGGTGCGTCTGCAGACCGGCGTCGCGCGCGGCATCCAGCTCTTCCACCACATCGGACAGGAACAGAATCTGCGCGGCCGGTACGCCGATCGCCTCGACAATACGGCGGTAGCTGTCGGCCTCACGCTTGCCGCCCACTTCGGTATCGAACCAGCCCGAGACCAGCCCGGTCAGGTCACCGGCTTCGCTGAAGCCGAAGAACAGCTTCTGCGACGGCACCGAGCCGGAGGAATACACGTACAGCGGCTTGCCCTCGGCATGCCAGCCCTTCAGTACGGCGGCCACTTCCGGATAGAAATGCGCCTTGTAATCGCCGTTGCGGTAGCCGGCTTCCCAGATCATGCCCTGCAGCGCCTTGAGCGCGGTGTGCTTGCGATCCTGGTCGATCCAGCCCTGCAGCGTCTCCACGATCAGGCTGTCCTGGCAGGCGCCACCGATCTCCACCGCTACCGCGTCCAGCCAGCGGCGCACCTGCGGCTCCTGGCCATGCGCGGCGACAAACGCCGGCAGTGCCTTGCGCGCATACGGGAACAGCACGTTCTTGACGAACGAAATGCTGCTGGTGGTGCCCTCGATATCGGTGAGGATGACGGTCGGTTGCGGCATGGATCAGTCGGCCTGGTGCTGTGCGGGGTGGTAACGCGGGAAGGTCTGGGCGATGTCGCTGCCGGTGAAATGGCCGACCCAGCCATCCGGCTCGGTGAAGAAGCGGATCGCCACGAAACTCGGCTCCTCGCCCATGTCGAACCAATGCGTGATGCCATCGGGCACGGCGATCAGGTCGTTCTTGACGCACTCGATCTCGTAGACCTTGCCGTCCACGTGCAGGGTGAACAGCCCGGAGCCGGCGACGAAGAAGCGGACTTCATCTTCCTTGTGGAAGTGCTCGTCCAGGAACTTCCTGCGCAGCTCGGCGCGGTTCGGGTTGTCCGGCGCGATCGAGGCGACATCCACGCTCTTGAAACCGTGCGTGGCGACGAGACGGTCGATATCGACCTTGTAGGCGGCGAAGACCTCGTCCTGGCTGGCGCCCGGCGCGACGTCATGGGCCGCCTGCCAGCGCTCGAACGTGACGCCGATCCGCTTGAGTTCGGCAGCGATCGCCTCGCCATCCCGGCTGTCGAACAGCGGGACATCCGGGGCGGTGTCATCAAAGATACGGAGTCGGCTCATGGCGGCGGCATCGAGGCGAAGAGGGGAAGGAAAGGGTACCAGTGCGGCGCCGGGGTGGGGGCGACGCACTGATGCCGATGCGCGGAATACAGATTCTCTTCAGGAATCTGAGCGCGATCAGCCACGCAGCTTGCGCAGCTCCAGCTCACAGTGCAGCAGGAATTCGAACGCTTCCATGTGGCGGCGCGCCTCGGCCATGGTGCGGCCCCACGCGTACAGGCCGTGGCCGTCGATCAGATAGCCCCACAGCGGCTGGGTGTCGAGCAGGGCATCGACCTGGGCCGAGAGCACATCCATGTCCTGGGTATTGGCGAACACCGGCACATCGACCGCCATCTCGTGCGTGCTGTTGCCGTGGAAGGCCTTCAGCAGCTCGTAGCCCTCCAGACGGATATGACCCTGCGGCGCATACAGGCGCGAGGCGATGGTCTGCACCGGCGAATGGGTGTGCAGCACGCAGCCGATCTCGGGGAAACGGCGGTACAGCTGGGTGTGCAGCAGCGTCTCGGCGGACGGGCGCAGCGGGCGGCCGACGGCCTGGCCGTCGAAATCCACCACCATGATGTCGTCTTCCACCAGCCGGCCCTTGTCCTTGCCGGACACGGTGATCGCCGCATGGCGGTCATCCAGGCGGTGGGAGAAGTTGCTGCTGGTGGCCGGGGTCCAGCCGGCGTGGGCCAGCTCACGGACGTTGTCGATCAGCAGCTGGGCCAGTTCGCTCAGGCGCGCGGTGTCGTACGGGAAGGTGGGGGTGTTCATGGGGGCTATTTTACGGCGCTTCCATCGA
This sequence comes from Stenotrophomonas sp. TWI273, assembly GCF_039674765.1. Lineage (NCBI taxonomy): Bacteria > Pseudomonadati > Pseudomonadota > Gammaproteobacteria > Lysobacterales > Lysobacteraceae > Stenotrophomonas > Stenotrophomonas sp. TWI273. Next base: position 438,970 of record NZ_JBDJOA010000001.1, on the reverse strand, counting down.
TTTCGCGCGGTCCGTGGTCGTGCCGGCCGCTGGCCGGCTCCGCATGAGCGTCCAGGGGGTACGTGGCGCCGGCCAGCGGCCGGCACTACTTGCGCAGGCGGCTATGGCGATACCCATAACTGAAGTAGATCGCGAAACCGCCCAGCGTCCAGAAGCCCATGAGCATCCAGTTGTGCGCCGTCATCGCCGTCAGCAGCGCGATGCAGCTGAGCACGCCCAGGCTGCAGATCAGCCACGCCATCGGCATCCGGAACGGACGCGGCAGGTCCGGCTGGGTGCGGCGCAGGATCAGTACGCCCGCGCAGACCGCCGCGAACGCGATCAGCGTGCCCATCGAGGTCAGTTCACCGAGGACATCGAGCGGGAACACCGCCGCCAGCAGCGCGATGCCGATGCCGGTGATCACGGTGTTGATGTGGGGGGTGCGGTACTTGGGATGGATCTTGGTGAACAGCGGCGGCAGCAGGCCATCGCGGCCCATGATCATGAAGATGCGCGGCTGCGCGATCACCATCACCAGCACCACCGAGGACAGCCCGATCAGCGCGCCGATTTCCACGACCACGCGCAGCCAGCCCAGCTGCGGATGCGCCGCCACGGCGGTCACCACCGGCTCATCGGTCCCCAGCAGCTGGTACGGCACCAGTCCGGTCATCACCGCGGCCATGGCGATGTACAGCACGGTGCAGATCACCAGCGAGAGCATCATGCCGATCGGCATGTCGCGCTGCGGCTTGTGCGATTCCTGCGCGGCCACCGAGACCGCCTCGAAACCGATGTAGGCGAAGAACACCATCGCCGCACCGCGCAGCACGCCATCGAAGCCGTACTTGCCCGGGCCTTCGTTCTCCGGAATGAACGGGGTCCAGTTGGCCGGATCCACGTACTTCCAACCCACCACGATCACCAGCAGGATCAGCGCGGTCTTGAGCACCACCATCGCCATGTTCATGGCCGAGGATTTGCTGATACCCACGTAGCACAGCCAGGTCAGCAGCAGTACCAGCACGGCGGCCGGGATGTTGGCGATGGCGCCGGTCGGGCGCAGCTGGCCATCCAGTGGCGCGCTGACCAGCGCGGCCGGGAGATGGATGTCGAAATGGCTGAGCAGACTCAGGAAATAGCCGGTCCAGCTGACCGCCACGGCCGAGGCGGAGACGCCATATTCGAGCACCAGCATCCAGCCGATGAACCAGGCCGAGAGCTCGCCGAAGGTGGCATAGGTATAGGTGTAGGCACTGCCGGAGACCGGCACCATCGCCGCGAATTCGGCGTAGGCCATCGCGCAGAACGCGCAGCAGATCGCGGCCAGCACGAACGACAGCATGATCGCCGGGCCGGCGTGGTTGGCCGCGGCCTGGCCGGTGATCACGAAGATGCCGCCGCCGATCACCGCACCGATGCCCAGCGCGGTCAGGCCCCAGGGGCCGAGTGTACGGCGCAGGCTCAGGCCGTTGGCGTCTTCATGGGCGGCGTGCGGATGCTTGGTGGCCCACAGTTGCTTGAACATGGTTTGATTTTTCTTCTCAGGCGCGACGTATCAAACGACCGGGCCGGCACTGGGCCGGCCCGGCAGCACTCAGGCGTTCTTCTTGTTCAGCTTGCTGTGGCGGATGCCGTAGCCGAAGTAGATGCACAGACCCAGCAGGGTCCAGGCCACGAACAGGTGCCAATGCACCACGAACGCCTGGTAGAACAGGAACAGACAGGCGATCGCGCCCAGCGGGCAGATCACCCACACCAGCGGCACGCGGAACGGTCGCTCCAGTTCCGGGCGCGTGTAGCGCAGGACAAGCACGCCGATGCAGACGGTGGCGAAGGCCAGCAGGGTGCCCATCGAAACCAGCTCGCCGAGCACGTTCAGCGGCACGGTACCGGCCAGGGTGGCGGCGATGGCGCCGACGACGATCGTGCTCCAGTACGGGGTACGGAAGCGCTTGTGCACCTTGCCGAAGATCTTGGGCAGCAGGCCGTCGCGGGAGATCGTGTAGGCGATGCGGGTCTGGCCCATCATCATCACCAGCACCACCGAGGAGAGGCCGGCGATCGCCCCGATTTCCACGGCGGTCTTCAACCAGGACAGGGTCGGGTAGGGCTCCAGCGCGGTGGCGACAGGCTTGTCCGTGCCCAGCAGGTGGTACGGCATCATGCCGGTCAGCACGGCGCAGACGATGATGTAGACGATGGTGCACACGGCCAGCGAGCCGAGCAGGCCGATCGGCATGTTGCGCTGCGGGTCCTTGGTTTCGCCGGCGGCGGTGGAAACTGCATCGAAGCCGATGTAGGCGAAGAACACGATGGTTGCCGCACGGAACACGCCGCTCCAGCCGAACTCGCCAGGCACGCCGGTGTTCTCCGGGATGAAGGGAGTCCAGTTGGCCGGATCCAGGTGCGCTGCGCCGAAGCCGATGAACAGGCAGATCACGGTGACCTTGATCGCCACGATGATCGCGTTGACGAAGGCCGACTGTGTCACGCCGACGTACAGCAGGCCCGAGACAGCTGCCACGATCAGCACCGCCGGCAGGTTGAACAGCTTGCCGGAGGAGATGAACTCATGGCCGGTCCAGGCGATGGGTGCGGCGCTGAGCGCGTCCGGGAAGGGCATGTTCAGCGTGGTGGTGATGAAGCTGATCAGGTATGCCGACCAACCCACCGCGACCGAGGCCGAGGCGAACAGGTATTCCAGCACCAGGCACCAGCCGATGAACCAGGCCATGCCTTCGCCGAGGGTGGCGTACGAATAGGAATAGGCGCTGCCGGAGACCGGCATCATCGCCGCGAATTCGGCGTAGCACAGGCCGGCCAGCGCGCAGGCGAAGCCGGCGAACACGAACGACAGCATCACCGCCGGGCCGGCATGGTTCGCTGCGGCCTGGCCGGTGAGCACGAAGATACCCGCACCGATCACCGCGCCGATACCCAGCAGGATCAGGTGTTTCGCTGTGAGGGTCCGCCTCAGTGTGGGCTCGCCGTCCAGGCTGCCTTCGATGGGCTCGCCGGCATCGACGTGCGGTGCCGGTGCGACCGGTTTGACCCTCAACAGAGACTTCAGCATGCAGTGCTTCCCTAAATGAACAAAGGTGAGGCGCGCGGTACATTGCCGCACGCCCTGATGGCGACTGGGCGCCCCAGCGGTGCGGGGCCCGCTGTACCTTAGCCAAAGCTGAAGCCGCTGTACAAGCACAATTGCAGCATGGCCGAGCGATAATCGGCCAAATCCGCACGATGCCTGCACCTGCCATGCCGCTGAACCCCGAATCCGTTGCCATTCCTGACGCCGCCCTGCGCAGTCAGCTGGATGCTTACGCTCGCCGGCACCCCGAGCACGCGGCATTGGCTGACGAATTCAGCACATTGCTGGCCGATCCTGAAAACCCGTTCCTGCGCGAGCGCCTGGCCGGGCACTTCACCGGCAGCGCGTGGCTGGTGAGCGCCGACGGGCAGCGCGTGCTACTGACCCACCACCGCAAACTGGATCGCTGGCTGCAGTTGGGCGGCCACGCCGATGGCGAGCGCGATCTGGCCCAGGTGGCGCTGAAGGAGGCCGAGGAGGAATCCGGGCTGACCGCGCTGGTGCTGGAGGATGGCGAGTTGTTCGACATCGACAAGCACTGGATTCCCGAACGCAAGGACGTCCCGGGACATTGGCACTACGACGCCCGCTACGTCGTGCGGGCGCTGGGCAGTGAGCAGTTCGCGATCAGCGAGGAATCGCTGGCGTTGGCCTGGCGCGAGATCCGTGACGTGGCCAACGCGGCGATCGAGACCCCCGATGGGGATGACTCCCTCCCGCGCATGGCCAAGCGCTGGCTGGCGCGGCGATAGCGCATTCGCGCTTCCGCCCCCGCGCCGTTGGCGCGCCCCCTTGACTCAAGGGGGGCTCCACACCAGATGTATGGCGCCGTGGAGCCGCACCATCAACTGATGACGCACGTTGTCAGCGAAGCTGAATCAGTACAGCACGCGGGTGCGCAACGTGCCCGGGATGGCCGCCAGTTCGTCGCGGACCGCGCCGGCCTGGGCTTCGCTGGCGGTGATGTCGATCACCACGTAGCCGACCTTGGGGTCCGTACGCAGGAACTGGCCGTCGATGTTGACGTTGTGGCGCGAGAAGATCTCGTTGACCTTGGAGAGCACGCCCGGCACGTTCTGGTGGATGTGCAGCAGGCGCAGGCTCTCGGCGTGCTCGGGCAGGGTCACTTCCGGGAAGTTGACCGCCGACAGGGTGCTGCCGTTGTCGCTGTAGCGCACCAGTTTGGCCGCCACTTCCACGCCGATGTTGTCCTGCGCTTCCAGCGTGCTGCCGCCCACGTGGGGGGTCAGGATCACGTTGTCGTGTGCGGTGAGCGGGGAGACGAACGCATCGCCGTTGCCCTTGGGCTCGACCGGGAACACGTCCAGCGCCGCACCGCCCAGGTGGCCCGAGCGCAGCGCTGCATCCAGCGCGTCGATGTCGACCACGGTGCCGCGCGCGGCGTTGATCAGGTGCGCGCCGGGGCGCATCCGGGCCAGTTCATCGGCGCCGATCATCCATTGGGTGGCGGGCGTCTCGGGCACATGCACGGTGACGATGTCCGCACGTGCAAGCAGGTCGTCCAGGCTGATCGCCGCACGGGCATTGCCCAGCGACAGCTTGGTTTCCACGTCGTGGAAGATCACCTGCATGCCCATCGCCTCGGCCATCACGCCGACCTGGGTGCCGATGTGGCCATACCCGATGATGCCCAGCGTCTTGCCGCGCACCTCATGGCTGCCGGCGGCCGACTTGGACCAGCCGCCGCGATGGCATTCGGCGTTCTTCTGCGGGATGCCGCGGGTCAGCATGATCGCCTCGGCGATCACCAGCTCGGCCACGCTGCGGGTATTGGAGTAGGGCGCGTTGAACACCGGGATGCCGGCCAGTTCCGCTGCCTCCAGGTCCACCTGGTTGGTGCCGATGCAGAAGCAGCCGACCGCCATCAGGCGCTTGGCGTTGGCCAGCACGTCCGCGCTGAGCTGCGTGCGCGAGCGGATGCCCACGATATGCGCCTCTGCGATGCGCGCCTTCAGTTCATCTTCCGGCAGCGCCTTGCTGTGCAGTTCGATCTGCGAATAGCCGGCCGCGGTGAACACGTCGATCGCGGTCTGGCTGACCCCCTCGAGCAACAGTACGCGGATATCCTGCTTCGGGAACGAGGTCTTTTTCGGCGACATGGGCGGCGTGCGACGTGTGGCGGCGGGAGCCCTCAACTATGCCAGAAGCCGGCCGCGATGGTGCGGTGCGCCAATCGATGTTCAAACGGTTTCAGATGCACCTATTTGGGCGAGGCCGACGCGCCGCGAGAACAGCGCCCGCTACTGGACGCGGCCCGGAGGGGCTGGCAGGCTTGCGGGCTCCCCCGGCACCGCCAGACGCCCCATGACCGATCCGCGCCTCGATTCGCTATTGCTCGCTTGCCCCGGGCTGCGCCTGAAGACCGATCCAGCCGATCTGGAGCACTACGGCCGCGATTGGACCCGGCGCTGGACCCCGGCACCGTTGGCGATCGCCTTGCCGGGCACGGTGGAGGAGGTGCAGGCGATCCTGCGCTGGGCGAGCGCCCAGGGCGTGGCCGTGGTGCCCTCCGGTGGCCGCACCGGCCTCTCCGGTGGCGCGGTGGCAGCGCACGGCGAGCTGGTGCTCAGCCTGGAGCGGATGAACAAGCCGCTGGCCTTCGATGCGGTCGACCGCACGCTGACCGTCCAGGCGGGCATGGCGCTGGAGGCGGTGCACAACGCGGCGCTCGAGCATGGCCTGATCTACCCGGTGGATTTCGCCGCGCGTGGTTCGTGCTCGATCGGCGGCAACATCGCCACCAATGCCGGTGGCATCCGCGTGATCCGCTACGGCAATACCCGCGAGTGGATCGCCGGCCTGAAAGTGGTGACGATGGCCGGTGAGCTGGTCGAGCTCAACAAGGGCCTGATCAAGAATTCCAGCGGGTATGACTTCCGCCAGCTGCTGATCGGCTCGGAAGGCACGCTCGGCGTGATCGTCGAAGCCACCTTGAAGCTCACCGATCCGCCGCCGGCCAGCAATGTGATGCTGCTGGCGCTGCCCTCGTTCGAGGTGTTGATGCAGGTATTCGCCGCCTTCCGCGAGCGGCTGCAGCTGCAGGCCTTCGAATTCTTCACCGACCGGGCGCTCGAGCACGTGCTGGCGCATGGCGCGCAGGCACCGTTCGACGAGGTCCATCCGTATTACGTGGTGACCGAATTCGCGGCCGGCGACGAGGCGCAGGAAGCCGCCGCGATGGCTGCCTTCGAAGACTGCATGGAGCACGGCTGGGTCAGCGATGGCGTGGTCAGCCAGAGCGATGCCCAGGCCGCGCAGCTGTGGCGCCTGCGCGAGGGCATCACCGAAGCGGTGGCGCGCTACAAGCCCTACAAGAACGATGTCTCGGTGCGGATTTCGGCGATGCCAGCCTTCCTCGCCGAAACCCAGGCGCTGATCGGGCAGGCGTACCCGCAGTTCGAAGTGGTCTGGTTCGGCCATATCGGCGACGGCAACCTGCATATCAACGTGCTCAAGCCGGACGAGACCGCCGACGCCGAGTTCCTGACCCAGTGCGAGCACGTCACCAAGCTGCTGGCCGGTGTGCTGGCCCGCTTTGACGGCAGCATCTCGGCTGAACACGGGATCGGCCTGGTCAAGAAGGGCTATCTGGACAGCACGCGCAGCGCGCCGGAAATCGCCCTGATGAAGGCGGTCAAACGTGCGTTTGATCCCCAAGCGCTGCTGAATCCCGGCAAGGTCTTTGACCTCTGAGACAAGACAGGATTTCACGCAGCCTATACGCTCTGTGTTTTCCACCGCGAACGACACTCCGATGATGCGTCCGATCCTGCTTGTTGCCGTGCTCGCCCTGCCGTTGTCGGCGATGGCCTCCAGTTTTGCCGGCAGCTCTGCCGGCTCCGCGTCCGGTGCGTCCTCGGCCGGTTCGTCCAGCTCGGGCGATGACAAGATCGTGCTTGATGCGCGCGATGATGCTGCCGCCTTCGTGGCCAGCGACGGTGCGATCCGTGGCGCCCGTCTGGAAGCGGCGCTGCTGCACCTGCGCGAGCAGGGTGTCGCGCAGCAGCAGGCCAGTGACATGGCGCTGGCCAGGACCCTGCTGGCCCGCTGATGCAGCCCTCTGGTCAGGTCCGCCGCTGGCGCTGGGCGGTCCTGATCGCGTGGCTTGCCGCGCCCTTCGCACAGGCGGCCCTGCAGCTGGAGTTGCAGCCGCAGGGATTGAACGCAGCGCAGATCGTGGCCGCCGAGCGTGTCCTGAAGCAGGTGCACACGCGCCTGCCGGCGGCGTGGCAGGCACGTTTCCAGCACCCGGTGCAGGTGCGCTGGTCGGACACGCTGCCCGCGCACGTGCATGGCCGGGCCCGCAACGGCACGATCACCCTGCAGCGCGCGTTGCTGGGCGCCGTGCAGGACGATCAACCGCTGCCACGCCCGCTCGAAGCCGCGCTGATCCATGAATTGACCCATGTGCTGGACCGTTCGCCGCAGGGTGGCTGGTCGCGCGATGCACGTCTTCGCGATCTGGCCGGCTGGCAGCGACGCCCGTGGAAGCTGGGTCGCACGGCGAACGCCTTCCGCGAGCGCAGTCCGGACGATTACGAACGCACGCGACCGGCCGAGTTCCTGGCGGTCAACGCCGAGCACCTCCTGCTCGATCCGGATTACGCCTGCCGCCGGCCGGCCGTCGCTGCGTGGTTTGCCGCGAACCTCGGGCCGAGCGACCAGGCCGTGGGATGCGACAGCCGCCTGCCGTTGATGCAGGCCGAAGAGGAGGTCGGCGCGGCGACGCTGCTCGAGCTGGATCCGGCCCGGATCTACGCGGTGGACTACCTGCTTGCCGAAGGCAATGACCAGCTGATGAGCCGCTGGGGCCACAGCATGCTGCGCCTGGTGATCTGCGCGCCCGGCCGGCCGCGTGGGCCGGCCTGCCGGATGGATCTGTCCCATCACCGCGTGCTGTCCTACCGTGCCTTCGTCGGCGATGTACAGATCTCCAGTTGGCGGGGGTTGACCGGCGCCTATCCTTCGCGCCTGTTCGTGCTGCCACTCAACCAGGTCATCAACGAATACACCCAGGTGGAACTGCGGGGGCTCTCTTCAGTGCCGTTGGCACTGGATCCGCCGGACATCGCCAGCCTGCTGGAGCGTGTCGCGCAGGTGCACTGGAGCTATGACGGGCGCTATCTGTTCGTCAGCAACAACTGCGCGGTGGAGACCGGCAAGCTGCTGCAGGAAGGCGTGCCACGGCTGGCGTCGCCGGGGTTGAACCGGCTCACGCCGCGCGGGCTGCTGACCCGCCTGGCGCGCCAGGGCGTGGCGGACGCCAGCGTGCTGGCCGATCGCGGGCAGGCGACGCGACAGGGCTACTACTTTGCCTCCGCCGAGGATCACTACCAGCAGTTGTTCGATGCGGCGCGCCAGCAGCTGCCGCTGGGCACGACATCGGTCGGCGAGTGGTTGCGGCAGCGGGCCAGCGAGCGTGCACGCTGGGTAGAGCAGGGTGATCTGCGCGCCACCGCCGCCCTGCTGTTGCTGGAACAGGCCGCCCTGCGTCGCGAAGAGCTGCGCGCACGCGACGTGTTGAAACGGCTGCTGGGCGATCCGGCCAGGGACGATGCGGCGGCGCGCGACGCGCTGCGCGCGTTGCTGGAGGACACCGGCCAGCTGATCAGCCCGGCGGCACTGGTGACGGGGGCCGGCTACGGGCTGCCTTCGGCGGACGAGCGGGTGCAGGCCAGCGAGGCGGCGGCGCGGCTCAGCGCACAGGGGGTGCCGGCCTGGCAGGCGTTGCAGCTGCAGCTCAAACACCGCCTGCCGCAGGCACAGCAACGCGAACTGGCCACGATCGACCGCAATCTGGCCCGGCTGGGTGTGCGGATGCGCGAACTGGCCCGGCAGGACGGTGTTACTGCCGGGGCAGCTCGATGACGAAGCGCGCTCCGCCCAAGGTGCTGGCGCCGCAGGCGACTTGGCCGCCATGCGCATCGGCGATTGCCTTGACCACCGCCAGCCCCAGCCCGCTGCCACCCCGCTGACGCGAGCGCGAGCCGTCGCCGCGCAGGAAGGGATCGAAGATCTGCTCGCGCAGCGCCGCATCGATGCCGGGGCCTTCATCGTCGATGGCGATCTGCACATGGGTGGCGGTGTCGTGCACGGCAATGCGGACCCGGCCGGGCGTTGCATAGCGGCGCGCATTTTCCAACAGCGCCATCAGTGCCTGGCGTACCCGGGTCGGGTCGCAATGCGCGGGATGTTCCTCGCGGGAGGTCTCCAGTTCCAGCACGAAGCCGCTGCTGCGGAAACCCGGATCCACCAGGCTCATCACCGAGTGCACTTCCTGCACTACGTCATTGCGGGCACGGCGGACATCCAGGCGCGCGCTGTCGGCCAGGCTGAGCACGCGCAGGTCCTCGATCAGCCGCGACAGCCCCTCGACCTGCGCCAGCAGGCTGCGGAACTGGCCTTCGTCCGGCGCAAACACGCCTTCGGCCAGGCCCTGCAGCCGACCGCGCAGGATGGTGACCGGCGTGCGCAGTTCATGCGCGATCGCCGCGTGCCACATCACCCGGTCGGCCTCGATGTTCTGCAGCCGCCGCGCCATCGCGTTGAAGTCGTCCACCAGCAGCGCGACTTCGCCGAGCGAGCGGTCACTCACTGCCGCACGTGCGCCGAGATCGCCATCGGCCAGCCGGCCAATGCTGTCCACCACCGCGTTGAGCGGGGTCAGGATACGCTGGGACAGACGCACGGACGCGGCGACCGCCAGCGTCAACCCGATCAGGGTCACGCCGACCATCCAGACCAGTTCCGGGCCACTGGGCACCCAGCTGACCGGCTCGTCCACGCCGCCGGGATAGAAGGCCACCAGCACCGCGTACAGCAGGTAGGAGCTGAGGATCACCATCACGATGACCGCCAGCACCATCATCGACATCGACAGCACGATGTGCCGGCTCAGGCCCGAGCGGCGCATCAGTGGTCCGCCGCCAGCCGGTAGCCGACGCCGCGGACGCTGGCCGGGACATTGGCCAGGCCCACATCATCGAGTTTGCGGCGCAGCTTGCTGACGTGGCTGTCCACGGTGCGCTCCAGTGCTTCGCTTTCCGGCAGGCACTCGTGCATCAGTTCGCTGCGGCTGAAGATGCGCATCGGCGCCAGCGCCATGCAGTGCAGCAGCTTGTATTCGGTCAGGGTGAGCAGGAGCTCGTGACTGTAGCCATCGCCTTCGACATGCACCGTGTGGTGTTCCGGATCGATCACCAGGCTGCCCACGCGCAGGATCTCCGGTGCGCTCTGGCGCGGCGCATTCAAGGTGCGCCGCAGTACCGCACGCACCCGTGCGGCCACTTCCGCCGGGTTGAACGGTTTGACCACGTAGTCGTCCGCGCCCATCCGCAGGGCGGTGAGCTTGTCCAGGTCCTGGTCCAGCGCGGTCAGCATGATCACCGGCGTATCGCCGCGCTGGCGCAGGGTGTTGAGCACGGTCCAGCCGTCCATGCCCGGCATCTGCACGTCAAGCAGGACCAGGTCCGGCCGTGCGCTGCGGTGCAGGGCCAGGGCGTTCAGGCCATCCTGCGCGCGCAGCGTGCGCAGGCCCTCGCGGGCCAGGTAGGCCGCGACGATATCGGCGATCTCGGGTTCGTCCTCGACGATCAGGACCAGGGCGTTGAGCGAATGATCCCAGCGCGCGGTGGGGGCGCCGGGTGAATCGGAGGCGGGCATGCAGGGCAGGGCCGTAAGGTGCTTGAGCTCCATCGTATCTCCACACTTCCTCCATCGAAACCCCACCGAGGCCGCGCAGACTGCCGCCATCGTGATTTCGGCCGGTATCCCGGCAGCTGTGCTGCAGATGAAGAGCAAGAACAGGCATGCCGCCCCGGTGGCGGTGATCCAGGCGCTGCGCGCGCACAGCGAAGTGCCGCAGCGACGATGGCAGGTGCGCACATGAGCGCGGTACTGCAACCGGCACACGTCGAGGCGGCCGAGGCACGGCTGTGGGATGCGCTGATCCAGTGGCAGCCGCAGCAGCTGAGCGCACTGCTGTCACCGGCACTGTTCCTGACCGACCTCGACGGCCAGCGTCAGGATGCCTCCCCGTTGCTGGCGGGCTGGAACGCGCGGCGCATCCGCATCGCCGCGATCGAGCGGCAGCAGACCGAGCAGCTGGCCTGCGGCGCGATGGTGCTGGTCACCGGCGAGCTGCGCATCCACCTCGATGGCGAGCACGGCAGGCAGCTGCATGCGATGCGCCTGCTGCGGGTCTGGGCGCGCTGCACGGGCGCGCCGGGCGTCCATCTGCTCTCGCTGTGCATGCTGCCGGCGGCGCCGCGTCCGCACTGAACCGCGTGTTCAGCGATGCCTGCGAGGTCAGCATCGCTTCACCTGTTCTCACGGCGCGGCAGGTACGATCAAGTGTTGTCGACGTTATCGCAAGGAGTACCTCATGCGCGCATCTCCCTGGTTGTTGAGCCTGGCCATTACCGGCGCACTCGCCGCCTGCCAACCGGCCAGCCAGAGCAGCCCCGCCGCCAATGGCAGCGAAGCGCCGCCCCCGAGCGATGCCTCCACCACCGATGAGCGCAGCTATGCGTTCCGCTGTGGCGAGCATGAAGTGCATGCCACTTACCGCGGACAGGATTCGGCGACGGTGGTGGTCGATGACCGCACCTTCGCGATGTCCTCGCAGCCGGCGGCGTCGGGCGCGAAGTATGGCGATGGGCAGGGCAACGAATTCTGGACCAAGGGCACCACCGACGGGATCCTGATCCTGAAGGGCGAGCCGGACCGTACCTGCACCGGCACCGGCGAACAGGGCGGCGAAGCACCGCCGGCCAATGCGACCGCCAATGCGGCTGCGCAGGCCGATGCCGCAGGCGGATTCCGCGCGACCGGCAATGAGCCCGGCTGGCTGGCCCAGGTCGGGGCGGGTGCCACGCCGGCGCTGCACATCGAGATGGACTACGGCGAGCGCACGCTCGAGATTGCCAGCCCCACGCAGGGCCGTGACGGTTGGTCCGGTACCGCCGCCGATGGCACCCCGGTCAAGCTGACCTTCCAGCGTACGGTGTGCCAGGACGACATGAGCGGCCAGGCCTTCGGTGCCACGGCCATGCTCACGGTCGGCGCGCGCCAGTACCACGGCTGTGGTGATTTTGCCGGCGCGCCATCGTTGGCGGCCAAGCCCTGATCCAGCAAGCTCGGATCCCGTTGAAGGCACCGGATGCGCGCATGCGCGTCCGGTGAATCATCACATGCCGCGCGGGCAGGGGTTGGGCAGCGCCCGGCTGTCGGCATCCAGGATCAGCTCATTGCGGGTGCCCAGCAGCATCAGCTCGGTGTGCACCAGGCAGTTGTCGGCATGACGGTGCAGGAGCTGATTGAAGAGCCTGGCACGGTCGTCGCAGCTCTCGTGGATCGCGTACGCCAACTCGCGCGCACGGTCTTCGTCGTACGCTTCTTCGCCAGCGAAGTGCTGGCAGGCGCTTTCCCGCGCCAGGAAGGCCTGCACATCGCCGGGCATCGCGCAGTACATGCGGATGTCCTCGGCCACGAACACCTCCGCTGGCACGTCGCAACGCGCCCCGCTGGCGGTATCAGCCAACGTGGCAGGTGCGCGCGGGGTACCCGATGTCTCACGCTCCACTGCCCGCGGCGAGCACGCCGCGAGCAGCAGGAACAGGACGATCAGTGCGGACCGTTTAGTCGGCACGGCCGGCGAATTCACCGGTGGTGGTGTTGACCAGCACACGTTCGCCGTTGGCGATGTACTCCGGCACCATGATTTCGATGCCGGTGCTGAGCTTGGCCGGTTTCGGGCGCTTGGTGGCGGTGCCGCCCTTGAGCTCCGGCGGCGTCTCGACCACTTCCAGCACCACGCTGGTCGGCAACTGCACGCCCACCGGGGTTTCGTCGATCACCTGCACGTAGATGCCGGTCAGGCCATCGGTGATGTAGCCGGCGTCATCGCCGAGCACATCCGCATCGACCATGTACGGGGTGTAGTCCTCGTCATCCAGGAAGACGAAGGCGTCGCCATCCATGTACGAGTAGGTCGCCTGGCGGCGCAGCAGCTCGACTTCCGGCAGGTTGTCGTCGGCATCGAAGCTGGAATCGAGCTTGTTGCCGCCCGGCACGCTGTACATGATGAAACGGAAACGGACATTGCCGCCGCGGCCCTGCGGGGAGCTGCGTTCGATGTCGCGGATCTGGTAGACGCCGTTGTTGAATTCGACGACGTTGCCTTTCTTGATGTCGCTGGCTTTCATGGGAATGAAGGTCGGTTCGTGGAGGTGGCGGGTGCCGGAACCGGGCACCCAGCGGGTTGCGTGCTCGCTTACTTCGGCGCCAGACGCACGGCGCCGTCAAGGCGGATGGTCTCGCCGTTGAGATAGGTGTTGCCCAGGATATAGGCGACCAGGCCGGCGAAATCTTCCGGCTTGCCCAGGCGCGGCGGGAACGGGATGGAGGCGGCCAGCGATTCCTGCACGGCCGGCGGCATGCCATCGACCATCGGGGTCCAGAAGATGCCCGGGGCGATGGTCATCACGCGGATGCCGAACCGCGACAGTTCGCGGGCCATCGGCAGGGTCATGCTGACCACGCCGCCCTTGGAGGCGGCATAGGCGGCCTGGCCGATCTGGCCTTCATAGGCCGCCACGCTGGCGGTGTTGATGATCACGCCGCGCTCGCCATCCTCGCCCGGGGTGTTGTGCTGCATGCGGTTGGCGGCGGCCTTGGCGACGTTGAAGCTGCCGACCAGGTTGACCATCACCGTGCCCTGGAAGTTGGCCAGCGGCATCGGCGCTTCCTTGCCAAGCACGCGGCCTGCGCCCAGGATGCCGGCGCAGTTGATCGCGGTGTTCAGCCCGCCCAGGAAGTCGCAGGCGGCATCGATCTGCGCGGCCACGGCGGCTTCGTCGCTGACATTGGTGCTGTAGTAGCGCGCGTTGGACTCGCCAAGCGCGGCCACGGCGGCCGCGCCCTTGTCGTCATTGAGATCGAACAGGGCCACCTTGGCGCCGTGGGCGACCAGGTGCTGGGCCACGGACAGGCCAAGGCCGGAAACACCGCCGGTGATGACGGCGCGGACAGAAGACAGCTGCATTGCACGATCCCGCTGGTTCAAGAACCGCCGATTCTAGCGGAAGCGGCCGCCATCACCGTTGTGCACTGCCCACGGCGACCTTGGCACGCAGCGCCAGCCGCCGGGCGAACTCGTCCGCCGCCAGCCCCGGCGCGAACAGGAAGCCCTGGCCGACCGAGACCCCCAGCGTGGTCAGGAACTGGCGCTGGGCCTCCGATTCGATGCCCTCGGCGACCAGCCCGAGGCCAAGGCTGCGCGCGATGCCGCAGACGGCCTCGCAGACCGCCACGTCCGAACGGTTGGTCGGCACGCCCTCCACGAACAGCTGGCTCAGCTTGAGGCCATGGATCGGCAGCCGGCGCAGATAGTTCAGCGCGCTGTAGCCTTCGCCGAAGTCGTCGATGGTCAACAGCACACCCATCTCGCGCAGCTGCGCGAAGGTACGCAGGGTATCCGGGGCATCTTCGATCAAGACCCGCTCGGTGAACTCCAGCTCCAGTGCGCTGCCGGGCAGGTGGAATTCGTCCAGTACGGCGCGCACGTTCCGGGCCAGATCCTCGCCAACGAACTGCCGGTAGGACACATTGACGGCCACCCGCACGATGCCCAGCCCGTCGTCCTGCCACTGGCGCACCTGTCGGCAGGCCTCGCGCAGCACCCACAGGCCGATCCGGACGATGTCGCCGGTACTCTCGGCATGGCCGATGAAGATGTCCGGGCGCAGTTCGCCCAGCTGCGTGTTGCGCCAACGAATCAGCGCCTCGGCGGCGATCAGCTGGCCGCTGTGCAGGTTGACCTGCGGCTGATAGACCAGGTGGAACTCGTCGTCGTCCAGCGCCCGGTGCAGCCGGCTCTCGATCTGCAGCCGATCATGCTGGCGCTGCGCCAGCGCGGGCGAGAACACCTGCCAGCCATTGCGGGTGCGCCGCTTGCAGTCGTACATGGCGATGTCCGCGTTCTGGATCAGCTGTTGCGGGCGCAGCCCATCCTGAGGCGCACGCGCGATGCCGATGCTGGTGGTCACCGGGAATTCGTCGGCACCGAAGCGGAACGGGGTGCTGAACGCACGGGTGATCGCATCGGCCAGCCGCTCGGGCTGATCGGCCTGGTCGCGGGTATCGCAGACCACCAGGAACTCATCGCCGCCGAACCGGGCCAGCAGCCCCTCGGTACCGATCGCAGTGGCGATGCGGCGGGTGGCATCGATCAGCAGCTCATCGCCGGCGTTGTGGCCGAGCAGGTCGTTGACGATCTTGAAGCGGTCCAGGTCGATGTACAGCACGGCCACCCGGCAATGGGTGGGGTTGGCCATGCGTGTGGCCAGGTCATTGAGCACCGCATCGCGGTTCATGATGCCGGTGAGCGGATCGGTGCGCGCCTGGATGCGCAGCGTCTCTTCGGCCTGCTTGCGCGCGGTGATGTCCTGCACGGTGCCAGCGATGCGGGCGGCATCGACATCACCGGCCTCGGCTTCGCCGATCATGCGCACCCAGAACGAGTGGCCGTCGCTGCGCTGGCCCTGCAGCTCCAGTTCGAAGGACACCTGCCGGTCGATCACCTCCAGCAGCGCCTGCTGCAGCAGCGCGCGATCATCCAGGCGCAGGCACTCCAGCAGCTCGGCCATGTCGTGCATCGGCAGGTTCTGGCCAAGGATGCGGGTCGCTTCGTCGGTGAGGTACAGGCGCTGCAGGCCGCGGTCCCACTCCCAGCCGCCGATGTGCGCCAGCGACTGCGCGCGGTCGAACAGGGTGTTGTTGCGCTTGAGCTCGGTGATGTCGCTGAACAGCCCGAACACGTGGTCCGGCGCATCGCGCCCGTTGCCGTACACCGGCACGTTGGTGGTGGAGATCCAGATCATCCGGCCGCGCGGGCGGTGGTAGAGGCCGACGATGGTGCTGCGCACGATGCGCCCGGTCTGCAGCGAGACACTGGCGGGCCATTGGTCGCGGGTGAGCGGGTGGCCGTGCTCGTCCACGCTGATCCAGTCCTCCGGCGCCAGCATCGCCTGCAGGCTGCCGCCATTGCCGGCGGTGCCCAGAATGCGGTGCGCGGCCGGGTTGGCCGAGACCACCCGCAACTGGCGGTCAAACAGGATCACGCCCTTGTCGATGGATTCCATCAGCAGCCGGTAACGCGATTCGGCCTGCCAGCGGCTGCTCAGGTCGCGCGCCACCGCCACGATGCAGTGCTCGCCCTGGTGCTCGAAGCCGGCCGAATGCACCTCCACCGGGAAGCGGCTGCCATCGCCGCGCATGTTGGTGACTTCGATGACGTAGGTCTCGCCCCGATGCAGGGCTTCCCAGACCGGGTCCAGGTGGTCGCCGGGCAGGTCCGGGTTCAACAGTTCGATCGGCTGGCCGACGATCTCCTCGCGGGGGCGGCCATAGGCACGCACGCCCGCCTTGTTGAGGTCCAGTACCACGCCGCGTTCGCTGAGGATGCTGACCGGGTCGGGGACGGCATCGAACAAGGCGGCATAGCGACGCAGGGCCAGCTGCCGCTCGTCCATCGCTTCCTGCAGGGCCTGCTGGACCTCCTCCAGCAGGCCGCGCAGGTCGCCCGGCGAGTGGGCCAGGGCGCGTTCCAGGGCAGCCAGCGCGTGGACGTGGGGGGTGAGGTGATCACCCACCGCAGCGTCCTTGCGCGGGCCGCCACTTTTCATGTCGCCGCCAGCGCCCTGCCGGTCTTGCTGCCGGTCTCGCGCCCCAGCCGTGCGGCCAGCCAGCGCCCGGTGGCGGCCAGCGCCGGCAGATCGATGCCGGTGCGCATGCCGATGCCATGCAGCATGTAGACCACGTCTTCGCTGGCGACGTTGCCGCTGGCGCCCTTGGCATACGGGCAGCCACCCGCACCGGACACCGCCGAATCGACCACGCGCACGCCTTCTTCCAGGCAGGCATCGATGTTGGCCAGCGCCTGGCCATAGGTGTCATGGAAGTGCACGGCCAGCGCGGCCATCGGCAGTTCGCTGGCGACCGCGTTGAGCATCGCGCGTGCCTTGCGCGGCGTGCCGACGCCGATGGTGTCGCCGAGCGAGATTTCGTAACAGCCCATGTCATGCAGCGCGCGCGCGACACGGACCACCTCGCTCACCGCGACCTCGCCCTGGTAGGGGCAGCCGAGCACGGTGGACACATAGCCACGCACCTTGACCCCGTCGGCTTTGGCCCGCGCCAGGATGGGCGCGAAGCGCGCCAGCGACTCGTCGATGCCGGCATTGGTGTTGGTGCGGTTGAAGGTTTCCGAGGCGGCAGTGAACACCGCCACCTCCTGCACGCCCACCGCGCGTGCGCGGTCGTAACCCTGTTCGTTGGGCACCAGCACCGGGTAGTCGATGCCCGGGCGGCGCTCGATGCCGGTGTAGACCTCGGCGGCGTCGGCCAGTTGCGGCACCCAGCGCGGGCTGACGAAGCTGGTCGCCTCGATGGTGCGCAGGCCGGTCAGCGAAAGCTGGCGGATCAGTTCGATCTTGTCGGCGGTGGCCACCGGCTGGGCTTCGTTCTGCAGCCCGTCACGCGGGCCGACCTCGACGATGCGGACGAAGTCATCCATGTGCCAGCCCTCCGCGAACGGAGCGACGGACGACCAGCAGGGGGCGGGGCGGGGTAGAGATCACGGAGATTCCTGTCAGACGAAAGGCGGCCCACGTTCCCCGGCGGGCCACGAAAGGGGGATACGCGGGATGGGCGACAAAGCGGCCATCCCGCCGGCGATGGGCGGTCAGCCCGGGAGGTGGCAGACCGCTTCGATGTTGTTGCCATCCGGGTCAAGCACGAACGCCCCGTAATAGTGGGGGTGGTAATGCTCGCGGATGCCCGGGGCGCCGTTGTCCGTGCCGCCGGCTGCCAGTGCGGCGCGGTGGAAAGCGTCCACATCGGCCCGGCTGCCCGCGCTGAAGGCGACGTGCACGCCGCCATGGGCGCCCGGGGCGTTGCCGATCCAGAAGTCCGGCTTGCCGCTGCGGCCAAAGCCGGCATGGTCATGGTCGCCGGTCTGCGCGGCCGAGACCTGCATCACCACCGAGATGCCCAGCGGGGCCAGGGCCTGCTGGAAGAACGACAGGCTGCGCGCGAAATCGCCGCAGCGGATGCCAACGTGGTCGAGCATGGTACGTCTCCTCAGTCCTGGGTGACCCAGTGCGGGGCACGCTTGTCCAGGAAGGCGCCGAGGCCTTCCTGACCTTCGGCCGAGACCCGCAGGCGGGCGATCAGGGCGGCGTTGTCGCGGTCGGTGGCGTCGCGGTCGCGGCCCAGTGCGACCCGTCGGACCAGCGCCTTGGCAGACGAAGCGGCCACCGGACCGGCCTTGTCGAGCAGGCCGAGCTGGCGCTGGACGGCCTCGTCGATCCGTTCAGGCTCGATCAGCTGGTGGACCAGGCCGATGCGCAGGGCGGTCTCGGCGTCGAAATGCTCGCCAGTGGCGAACCAGCGCCGCGACTGGCGTGGGCCGATCGCGTCGATGACATAGGGCGAGATCACGGCGGGCAGCAGGCCCAGGCGGCTCTCGGTCAGGCCGAAGCGGGCGCTGGTGCTGGCGATGGCGATATCGCAGCAGGCCACCAGGCCGACCCCGCCACCGAAGGCGGCGCCCTGGACACGGGCGATGGTCGGCTTGGGCAGCTCATCCAGGGTCCGCATCAGGCGGGCCAGGGCGAGGGAGTCCTGGCGGTTGTCCTCCTCGCTGGCGGCGGCCATGCCACGCATCCACTGCATGTCCGCGCCCGCCGAGAACGAGGCGCCTTCGCCGGCCAGCACCACCGCCCGGACGTGGTCGTCGCGGCCGGCGGCCTCCAGGGCGGCCGTCAGCTGGGCGATCAACGAGGCGTCGAAAGCGTTGTGCAGGGCCGGGCGGTTCAGCCACAGGGTCAGCACCGAGGCGCTGCGTTCAATCCGTAGTGCATCACTCATGGGTCGGCTTGCTCCAGTACATGTACAGATCATAGCGGGCCATCGGTCACGGGCAATGGCGCGGCGCGTCGATGGTAGAATTGATAACCATTCCTATCATCGAGAAGGCGCTCCGTGACGTTGTCCGATCTGGCGCTGTACAGCTCCGCCGTGGTGGAGTCCGTGCAGGAAACACACGCAAACGATGCGATCGCCCGCCGACTGAAGGAGCTTGGCTTCGTCAAAGGGGAAGAGGTGCGTCTGGTCGCCCGTGGTCCAGTCGGCGCCGAGCCGCTGCTGGTGCAGGTAGGGTTCACGCGCTTCGCGCTGCGCCGCAGTGAAGCCGCCCGCATCGTGGTGACCGCGCTGCAGGCCCAGCAGGCCCGCGCATGAGTACCGCCAGCAACGCCCTGCGCATCGCCCTGGTCGGGAACCCGAACAGCGGCAAGACCGCGCTGTTCAACCAGCTCACCGGCAGCCGCCAGAAAGTGGCCAACTACACCGGCGTCACCGTTGAGCGCAAGGAAGGCCGCCTGCGTGCACCGTCCGGGCGCGAGTTCGCCGTGCTCGATCTGCCGGGCGCCTACAGCCTGCAGCCGGCCAGCCTGGACGAAGCCATCACCCGTGATCTGTGCCGGGGCTTCTACCCGGGCGAGGCCGCGCCGGACGTGCTGCTGTGCGTGATCGATGCGACCAACCTGCGCCTGCACCTGCGCTTCGCGCTGGAGCTGCGTGAGCTGGGCAAGCCGATGATCGTGGCGCTGAACATGGTCGACGCGGCGCAGCGCCGCGGCATCAAGATCGACGTGCAGGCGCTGGAACAGGCCCTGGGCGTGCCCGTGGTGGAGACCGTGGCCGTGCGCCGCAACGGCGCGGCCCAGCTGGTCGAGCGCCTGGATGCGATGGTGCCGCACCTGCAGGCCCCGGTGGTGGTGCCTGCCGCCGAGGCCGATTACCACGCCCAGGTGCGCGACATCCTGGCCGCTTCGGTGAGCATGCCGACACGTACGGCGAAGATCGACGACGCGCTGGATCGCTGGCTGCTGCATCCGGTGTTCGGTCTGCTGACCCTGGCCGTGGTGATGTTCCTGATCTTCCAGGCGGTGTATGCCTGGGCGACGCCGGTCATGGACCTGATCGAGGCCGGTACGGCGGCACTGGGCGGCTGGATCGGTGGCGCGCTGCCGGAAGGCCCGCTCAACAGCCTGCTTACCGACGGCATCATTGCCGGCGTGGGGGGCGTGATCGTGTTCCTGCCGCAGATCCTGATCCTGTTCGCCTTCATCCTGGCGTTGGAAGAATCCGGTTACCTGCCGCGCGCGGCTTTCCTGCTGGATCGCATGATGGCCGCGGCCGGTCTGTCCGGGCGCTCGTTCATCCCGTTGCTGTCCAGCTTCGCCTGCGCGGTGCCGGGCATCATGTCCACCCGCAGCATCCAGGACCCGCGCGACCGGCTCGCCACGATCCTGGTGGCCCCGCTGATGACCTGTTCGGCGCGCCTGCCGGTGTATGCGCTGCTGATCGGCGCCTTCATCCCGCAGAAGCAGATCTGGGGCGTCTTCAACCAGCAGGGCCTGGTCCTGTTCGGCCTGTACGCGGCCGGCATCCTCAGCGCGCTGCTGATGTCCTGGACGATGAAGAAGTGGCGCCGCGACAAGAGCGAGCATCCGTTGATGCTGGAACTGCCGTCCTACCGCATCCCGCACCCGCGCGATCTGGCGGTCGGGCTGTACGAGCGCGGCATGATCTTCCTCAAGCGTGTGGGCGGCATCATTCTGGCGCTGACCATCCTGCTGTGGGTACTGCTGTCGTTCCCGGGGGCGCCGGAGAACGCGACCATGCCGGCGATCGACTACAGCTTCGCCGGTCAGATCGGCCATGCCATGGCGGTGTTTTTCGCGCCGCTGGGCTTCAACTGGCAGATCTGCATCGCATTGATCCCGGGCCTGGCCGCGCGTGAAGTGGCGGTGGCCTCGCTGGCCACGGTGTACGCGCTGTCCGCCGCCGATGACGATGCCGCCAGCCAGGCGCTGACCCCGCTGATCAGCGACGGCTGGTCGCTGGCCACCGCGCTGTCGCTGCTGGTCTGGTACATCTACGCCCCGATGTGCATCTCCACGCTGGCCACGATCAAGCGTGAGACCAACTCGTGGAAGCAGATGGGCTTTGCCACGTTCTACCTGTTCGCGGCCGCCTACATCGCCTCGCTGATCACCTATCAGGTGACTGTGGCACTGGGCGGCGGCTGATGGAGACCGGCCTGCTGCTGCAGTACATCGTGATCGCGCTGGCCGTGCTGGTCAGCGCGTGGGTGGTGATGAAGAAGCAGTTCCCGGGTACCGTGCGCAAGGCACGCGGGGCGATCGCGCTGGGGCTGGTGAAACCGCACCGCGCCGCCTGGTTGCAGGCGCTGGGCCGCAGGATCGCGCCACCTGCCACGGGTGGCGGTGGTGCGTGTGGCGGCTGCGACAGTTGTGGGCCGACGCCGCCGAAGCAGCACTGAGGGGCGGGATCCACGCCTTGCGTGGATTCCCCTGCAGGAACACAGTCAGCGGCCCTGGTTGCCCAGTCGCTCCACCTGCCGCAACCAGGCCTCACGCTGCGCCAGCGTGGTGCTGCGCACCGGGCCAAATCCGCTGATCCTGACCGGCTTGATCCCGCAGAATTCCAGGATCGTGCGGCGGATCTGCTGATATCCCGGCATGCGGTACACCCAGCGGTAGTACCAGGGCGGGGTGTCCAGGGTAGTGATCACCCGCGCGCTGCGCCCACTGAGCAACCGGTCCCACCACACCGAATCCTGGCGATAGCGGAACGCGACGCCAGGCAGGAAGGCACGGTCAAAGAAGCCCTTCAACAGTGCCGGCATGCCGCCCCACCAGGTCGGGTAGACCAGCACCAGGTGGTTGCACTGGGCAATGGCGGCCATGATCTCCTGCAGGTCCGGCTCCAGCGGCTGGATCTGCCGGTAGCCATGGCGCAGGACAGGATCGAAATCGGCCTCGCCCAGGGCGAACAGGTGGACGCAGTGCCCGGCCGCCTGCGCGGCGTCCCGGTAGCGCTCGGCGATTGTGCCGCACAGGCTGTCACGGTCGGGGTGGCCAAGCAGGATGACGATGGAGCGGGACATGGGCGAACTCGCAGGAGGGGAGCGCAAGCCTGCGGTCTGCCCCATGGGGCAGAGTCAAGCGGCCCGGCAGTCGCCAGCAGCCATGCAGCTTTCCAGTGCGCCGGTATCCCCGTGGACGACGAGTTCGGCCACCTCATCGCGTAGAACGGTGAGTGCCTGGTCAAGCTGGTGGAGGCGCTCCATGTCTGCGCGTACCGCCAGTTGGCGCGTGACCAGCAGTGTCTGTACGCGTGGCCAATCGATGCCGCCATCGGCACGACGCAGGCAGACCACGTCGGCAAGGCGGAACCCCAGCGTCAGCGCCTGGCGGATCAGCTGGACCAGGTGGAGATCCTGTTCGCTGTAGTCGCGGTAGCGATTGACCCGCGGGATCGGCGCCAGCAGGCCCCGTGCTTCATACAGGCGGATGGCCTTCTGGCTCGCGCCGCTGCGTCGGGCGATGTCGGAGATGCGCATGGATCAATCCCGCATCAGCCCGCCATGCACCGCCAGGTGATGACCGAGGTCGGGTGCGCTGCGGGTGACGGGAAGGCGCTGCTTCAAACGCTGCATGGAGAGGCTGCCAGAGACGGACCGGTCGGCCAGCGTAGCAAGCCGTGGGTGGTTTTCCTCTTGTACATCGTCGCTGCCACCCGCTAGCCTGCATGCATGACTACCACTCCCCTACGTTTGCTCATCCACGGTGCCTCCGGCCGCATGGGCCAGGCGCTGCTCCGCCTTGCCGCTGACAATCCCGCCCTGCAGGTGGTGGCCGCGGTCACCCGCCGCTCGCCGGCCCAGCGCGTGGTCGAGGGCGTGCCGCATTTCGCCAGCAGTGAGCTGGCGGGTGCCCCCCAGTTCGATGTCGCCATCGATTTCAGCCTGCCCGAGGGATTCGATCCGGTGCTGGCGCTGTGCGTGGAGCGCGGTGCCGGCTTCGTGTCCGGCACCACCGGCATCAGCGAGGCGCAGCGCCAGGCGCTGATCCAGGCGGCGGGCCGGATTCCGCTGGTCTGGGCCTCCAACTTCAGCCTGGGCGTGGCGGTGCTGGACGAGCTGGTCGAGCGGGCTGCCGCTGCACTGGCCGGCTGGGACTGCGACATCGTCGAATCCCATCACACCCAGAAGAAGGACGCGCCCTCCGGCACGGCCTTGACCCTGGGCGCGGCGGCGGAGAAGGGCGGGGCGCACCCGCACTACGCCAGCCTGCGCGCCGGCGACATCGTCGGTGAGCACCTGGTCCAGTTCACCGGGCTGGGCGAGCGCATCGAGCTGACCCACCGTGCCACCAATCGGGACATTTTTGCCCGTGGGGCCCTGTTTGCGGCCAGCCAGCTGCCGGGCCGCGCGCCGGGCAGCTACCGGGTCCGGGATCTGCTGGATGGGGCCACGCCGCCCGCCGTCTGAATTGGGGGCCTCCGGGCAGGATGGGCGCGCGCCTGAACCGGCGCTGCGCCCTCCGTCGGCCTGAACAGGGCAATTGCACGCGGATACTGGCGTCGCACCCGGCTTGCCTTTACAATTCCCGCTCGCCGAATCACGACAGCCGGACCGGTCCAGAACCGCAGTCCGCGCTTTTTTGCAGCCGCTTTTTCGTGAAGCGCAGGCGTGACTTCGGCGACCCCTCGGTAGCCAAAGTGAGATTTCCGTGACCCAAGCCGCAATCCTCGTCCTCGAAGACGGCACCGTATTCGAGGGCGAATCCGTAGGCGCGCCCGGCCTGTCCGTTGGTGAGGTGGTGTTCAACACCGCCATGACCGGCTATCAGGAAGTGTTGACCGATCCTTCCTACGCCCGGCAGATGGTCACGCTGACCTACCCGCATATCGGCAACACCGGCATGACCGACCAGGACGATGAAGCGGCCAAGGTGTGGTCGGCCGGCCTGATCGTGCGCGATGTGCCGCGCCGCCCGAGCAACTGGCGCAGCCAGGTGTCGCTGCAGGATTGGCTGATCCAGCGCGGCGTGGTTGCCATCTCCGGTATCGATACCCGCAAGCTGACGCGCATCCTGCGCGAGCGCGGCGCCCAGAACGGTGCGCTGATGGCCGGCGAAGGCCTGAGCGTGGACACCGCGCTGGAAGCGGCACGCAAGTTCCCCGGCCTCAAGGGCATGGATCTGGCCAAAGTCGTCAGCACCGACAAGCGCTACACCTGGACCGAGGGCCAGCTGGATCTGGACAGCAATGCCTTCGTCAACGCCGCACCGCGTTTCAAGGTGGTGGCCTATGACTTCGGCGCCAAGCTGAACATCCTGCGCATGCTGGCCGAGCGCGGCTGCGAGCTGACGGTGGTGCCGGCGCAGACCCCGGCCGCCGAAGTGCTGGCGATGCATCCGGATGGCGTGTTCCTGTCCAACGGTCCGGGCGATCCGGAACCGTGCGATTACGCGATCGCCGCGATCAAGACCTTCCTCGAGAAGAAAGTGCCGGTCTTCGGCATCTGCCTGGGCCACCAGCTGCTGGCGCTGGCCTCCGGCGCAAAGACGGTCAAGATGGGCCATGGCCACCACGGCGCCAACCACCCGGTCCAGGATCTGGACGGCGGCCGCGTGATGATCACCTCGCAGAACCATGGCTTCGCGGTCGATGAGGCGTCGCTGCCGGCCAACCTGCGCGTGACCCACCGTTCGCTGTTCGATGGCACCAACCAGGGTATCGCCCGCACCGACGTGCCGGCGTTCTCGTTCCAGGGCCATCCGGAAGCCTCGCCGGGCCCGCACGACGTCGGCCCGCTGTTCGATCGCTTCGTGACCCTGATGGCCGAGGCCAAGGCGTGATGCGCAGCCCCGCGCTGCTGCTGTCGCTGTTGTGCCTCACCGGTGTGGCCCAGGCCGCGCCGGCCACGGATGCCGAGGTGCGGGCGGTGGTCCAGTCGCTGGGCCTGGGCACGCTGGGCACGGACATGGCCAAACTGATGGTCGAGAACGTGCCGGCGCTCAATGCGCTGCCCGAGACCGATCGCCAGTGCGCGTATGCGCCGATCAAGGGCCTGCTCGACGCGCAGTTCCGTCGCTCGGTGATCAGCGGCCTCGGCAACGACGGCGACCAGGTGATCGCGGAGTGGTCGCGCTTCCTGGGGACCCCGGGCGGCAAGAGCCTCGCCTCGGCCTTCGCCGGTGCCAATCCATCGACGATTGCCGCCAAGGCCAACGCCGACCTGAGTGAAAAGGAACGCGCCGACGTGGCGGCGTTTCTGACCAGCCCGGCCTACACCCGCTTCATCGCCACGCTCGACATCGAATCGGAGCTGCCCGACGACATCGGCGTGCAGCTGGCGAAAGGACTGCAGGACCAGTGCCGGATCGCGCTGAACCCCGACGATATTTCCTGATCGACAGCGTGCGATCACCCCCATCTGCCTCGCTGTCCAGACTTAGAGAAGACAATGCCCAAGCGCACTGACCTTAAAACCATCCTCATCATCGGTGCAGGCCCGATCGTCATCGGCCAGGCCTGTGAGTTCGACTACTCTGGCGCGCAGGCCTGCAAGGCACTGCGCGACGAGGGTTACCGCGTGGTGCTGGTCAACAGCAATCCGGCCACCATCATGACCGACCCGGAGATGGCCGACGCCGTCTACATCGAGCCGATCAACTGGCAGACGGTCGAGAAGATCATCGCCAAGGAAAAGCCCGACGCGCTGCTGCCGACCATGGGCGGCCAGACCGCGCTGAACTGCGCGCTGGACCTGGCCGACAACGGCGTGCTGGAGAAGTACAACGTCGAGCTGATCGGCGCCAAGCGCGATGCGATCCGCATGGCCGAAGACCGCGAGCTGTTCCGCGTGGCCATGGGTGAGATCGGCCTGGAGTGCCCGTCCGCTGCGGTCGCGCACACGCTGGAAGAAGCGATCGACATCCAGACCCGCGTCGGCTACCCGACCATCATCCGTCCCAGCTTCACCCTGGGCGGCAGCGGTGGCGGTATCGCCTACAACCGCGAAGAGCTGGTCGATATCGTGACCCGCGGCCTGGAACTGTCGCCGACCACCGAAGTGCTGGTGGAAGAGTCGGTGCTGGGCTGGAAGGAATTCGAGATGGAGGTGGTGCGCGACACCGCCGACAACTGCATCATCGTCTGCTCGATCGAGAACCTGGACCCGATGGGCGTGCACACCGGTGACTCGATCACCGTGGCCCCGGCCCAGACCCTGACCGACAAGGAATACCAGCGCCTGCGCGATGCCTCCATCGCCGTGCTGCGCAAGATCGGCGTGGATACCGGCGGTTCGAACGTGCAGTTCGGCATCAGCCCGACCACCGGCCGTGTGGTCGTGATCGAAATGAACCCGCGCGTGTCGCGTTCCTCGGCGCTGGCCTCCAAGGCCACCGGCTTCCCGATCGCCAAGGTCGCGGCCAAGCTGGCCGTGGGTTACACCCTGGACGAATTGAAGAATGAGATCACCGGCGGCCTGACCCCGGCCTCGTTCGAGCCGTCGATCGATTACGTCGTCACCAAGATCCCGCGCTTCGCCTTCGAGAAGTTCCCGGCGGCCGATGCGCGCCTGACCACCCAGATGAAGTCGGTGGGCGAGGTGATGGCGATGGGCCGCACCTTCCAGGAGTCGCTGCAGAAGGCGCTGCGTGGTCTGGAAACCGGCAAGATCGGCCTGGACCCGACCGGCCTGGACCTGTCCAACGAAGACGACATCACCACCATCAAGCGCGAGCTCAAGGCCCCGGGCCCGGAGCGCCTGTTCTTCGTGGGTGATGCGTTCCGCGCCGGTTTCAGCGTGGAAGAAGTGTTCGCGCTCTCGCACATCGACCCGTGGTTCCTGGACCAGATCGAAGAGATCATCCAGGCCGAAGCCGAGGTGGCCGCCGACGGCATCGACGCGCTGGATGCGGCACGTCTGCGCAAGCTCAAGCGCGCTGGTTTCTCCGATGCCCGCCTGGCCGAACTGACCGGTACCAACGAAGCGGCCGTGCGCGCGCTGCGTCGTGCCCACAAGGTGCGCCCGGTGTACAAGCGCGTGGATTCCTGCGCCGCCGAGTTCGCCACCAGCACCGCGTACCTGTACTCGACCTATGAGGACGAGTGCGAAGCGGCGCCGAGCAACCGCGACAAGATCATGATCCTGGGCGGCGGTCCGAACCGCATCGGCCAGGGCATCGAGTTCGACTACTGCTGCGTGCACGCCGCGCTGGCGCTGCGCGAGGATGGTTATGAAACCATCATGGTCAACTGCAACCCGGAAACCGTGTCCACCGATTACGACACCTCCGACCGCCTGTACTTTGAGCCGCTGACGCTGGAAGACGTGCTGGAGATCGTCGAGCTGGAACAGCCCAAGGGCGTGATCGTCCAGTACGGTGGCCAGACCCCGCTGAAGCTGGCGCGCGCGCTGGAAGCCAACGGTGTGCCGGTGATCGGCACCTCGCCGGACTCCATCGATCTGGCGGAAGACCGCGAGCGCTTCCAGCAGCTGGTCGACAAGCTCGGCCTGAAGCAGCCGCCGAACCGCATCGCCCGCAACGACCAGGAAGCCCTGCTGCTGGCGCGCGAGATCGGCTACCCGCTGGTGGTGCGCCCGAGCTACGTGCTGGGCGGCCGCGCGATGGAAATCGTCTACGGCGAATCCGATCTGGCCCGCTACGTGCGCGACGCGGTGAAGGTCTCCAACGATTCGCCGGTGCTGCTGGACCGCTTCCTGGACAACGCGGTGGAAGTGGACGTGGACATCATTGCCGACAAGGACGGCAACGTGCTGATCGGCGGCGTGATGGAGCACATCGAAGAAGCCGGCGTGCATTCGGGCGATTCGTCCTGCTCGCTGCCGCCGTACTCGCTGTCGGCCGAGACCCAGGCCGAGCTGCGTCGCCAGGTGGTGGAGCTGGCCAAGGCCCTGAACGTGGTCGGCCTGATGAACACCCAGTTCGCGATCCAGGCGGGCGAGAACGGCGAAGACATCGTCTACCTGCTGGAAGTGAACCCGCGTGCCTCGCGCACCGTGCCGTTCGTCTCCAAGGCCACCGGCATGCCGCTGGCCAAGATCGCCGCGCGCTGCATGGCCGGCAAGACGCTGGCCGAGCAGGGCGCGACCAAGGAAATCGTGCCGGGCTACTACTCGGTCAAGGAAGCGATCTTCCCGTTCGCCAAGTTCCAGGGCGTCGATCCGATCCTCGGGCCGGAGATGCGCTCCACCGGTGAGGTGATGGGCGTGGGCCGCAGCTTCAGCGCCGCCTTCGCGCGTGCGCAGGAAGCCGGTGGCATCAAGGCACCGCCGCTGGGCAAGGCCTTCGTTTCGGTCCGTGACCCGGACAAGAAGCGCGTGCTGCCGGTCGCCAAGGCACTGCTCGAGCGCGGCTACACCCTGGTGGCCACCCGTGGCACCGGCGCGTGGCTGCAGGAGCACGGCATGGCCTGCGAGATCGTCAACAAGGTGGTCGAAGGCCGTCCGCACATCGTCGATTCGATCAAGAACGGCGAGATCGTCTACATCGTCAACACGACCGAGGGTCGCGCGGCGATCAATGACTCCTTCTCGATCCGTCGCGAAGCGCTGCAGCATCGCGTGACCTATTCGACCACCATCGCCGGCGCCATGGCGCTGGTGCAATCACTGGAATTCCGCGGTACCGGCCCCGTCTGGTCGCTGCAGGAACTGCACAAGGAGTTGAACGCATGAGAGCACCGATCACCCTGAAGGGCGCGCAGCGTCTGCGCGAAGAGCTTGACCACCTGAAGTCGGTCAAGCGCCCGAAGGTCATCGCGGCGATCGCCGAGGCACGCGAGCACGGCGATCTCAAGGAGAACGCCGAGTATCACGCCGCGCGCGAGGAGCAGGGCTTCATCGAAGGCCGCATCAAGCAGCTGGAAGGTGAGCTGTCGCATGCCGAGATCATCGACATCACCAAGCTCAACGCCGGCAGCAAGGTGGTGTTCGGCGCCACCGTCGAGCTGTCGGACGTGGAAAGCGATGAAGAAAAGCGCTACCAGATCGTGGGTGACCTGGAAGCGGACATCAAGCTGGGCCTGATCGCGATCTCCTCGCCGCTGGCGCGTGCCTTGATCGGCAAGTTGGAAGGCGATGCGGTCACCATCGACGCACCGGCCGGCCAGCGCGAGTACGAAATCGTCAGCGTCCAGTACCTGGACTGACGGCGATGGCCACGGCGACGTTGTTGCTGCCGGCACGCAGCCGGTTTCCGGCGGCGCCGTTGCCCGATGACGTCGCCAACGCGCTGGGGCGTGCGCAGCGCCGCAGCGCCGAGGCAGGCGAACGCGCCCAGCTGCGTCGGCATTTCCAGACGCAGCCGGACGCGTGGTCTGCCGCCGCCCTGACCCGCCAGCTGGATGTCGGCGATGCCGACGGGGCGGTGTGGCTGCGGGCCGATCCGGCCAACGTGGTGCCGGACATGCACGGTGCTCGCCTGATGGGGCACGGGGATACCCTGCGTCCCGATCTGGCCGATGTCATGCACCTGCTTCCGGCGTTGCAGCCGTTGTTTGCCGGGTTCGGTTTCGTGCTGGATGCCCCGGTGCCGTCACGCTGGTACCTGCGCCTGCCGCCAGGCACCACGCTGCCCGTCTTCGCCGAGCCCGATGAAGTGCTCGGCGATGATCTGTTTGCCCATCTGCCTGAAGGCGATGCGGGCCGCCGCTGGCGCGCCCTGCTGACCGAAGCGCAGGTGGTGTTGCACCAGCACGAGTGGAACCAGCAGCGCGTGGCTGACGGCAAACGTGCGATCAACTCGTTGTGGTTCTGGGGCGGCGGTGAGCTGCCGGAGCGCGTGACCACCGCGCATGCCCAGGTCCGCAGCCGCGATGCGCTGCTGCAGGCGCTGGCCAAGGCCGCGGGTCTGCAGGCCGATGGCGAGCAGACCGTGGATGCCCTGGTGGACCTGCGTCAGCTGCGTTCACTGGAACAGTTGGGCAATGAGGCGATCCGCCCGTTGCTGGCGGCGATCGCCCGTGGGGAATTGAAGCGGCTGGTGCTGGATTTCGAGGACGGCGCCCGCGTGGAGATCGACAAGACCCAGCGCTGGCGGTTCTGGAAGAAGCCGGTGCAGTTGCACGACCTCTGAGTGCGACGATCGGCAGCCGGCCAGCGGCCGGCTCTACCCATGGCAGGGCGGTATCATGGTCACGCACGTCATCGATCGAGCCCGTTTTGACCCAGTCTGAAGCACCCCGTATCCAGCGCCGTCCTGCCGCCGCCGTCGGCGAGTGGCCGTCCTCCATGTTGCCGCTGCTGCAGCGCCTGTACGCCGCGCGCGGGGTGACCGATGCCGCGCAGGCCCAGCCGAAGCTGGCCCAGCTGCATGCGCCGGATCTGCTGGGCAGCATGCAGGCCGCGGTAGCGCTGCTGGCCGATGCGATCGCCACCAACGAACGCATCCTGATCGTCGGCGATTTCGACTGCGATGGCGCCACCGCCTGTGCGGTCGGGGTGCGCGGCCTGCGCATGCTCGGCGCGCGCGATGTGGTGCACGCGGTGCCCAACCGCATGCTGCATGGCTATGGGCTGTCGCCATCGCTGGTGGCCGAGCTGGCCCCGCTCAATCCGGGTCTGCTGGTCACGGTCGACCATGGCATCGCCTGCCACGCTGGCGTCAATGCGGCCAAGGCACTCGGCTGGAAGGTGCTGGTCACCGACCACCATCTGCCGGGCGAACATCTGCCGCCGGCCGATGCCATCGTCGACCCCAACATCAGCGGCGATGCCTTCCCGAGCAAGGCGTTGGCCGGCGTCGGGGTGATCTTCTATGTATTGATGGCCCTGCGCCGCCACCTGCGCGAGCAGGGCGCGTTTGCCACGACGCCAGAGCCGGATCTGCTGACCCTGCTGGACCTGGTCGCGGTGGGTACGGTCGCCGATCTGGTCGCGCTGGATGACAACAACCGCGCCCTGGTCTCGGCCGGCCTGCGCCGGCTGCGCAACGGGCAGGGGTGCGTGGGGCTGCAGGCGTTGATCGAGGCCAGCGGGCGTGACGCCTCGCGGCTGACCGGCAGTGACATCGGTTTCGCGCTCGGCCCACGTTTGAACGCGGCCGGCCGGCTGGAAGACATGGCGCTGGGCATCGAGCTGTTGCTCACCGAAGACCGTGCCCACGCGCGTGAGATCGCCACGACGCTGGAATCGATCAACACCGAGCGCCGCGCCGTCCAGCAGCTGATGACCGACGACGCCGAACTGGCGGTGTCGCGGGCGGTGCTCAGTGCCGAGGGCGTGCGCCCGGTCGCCGCCTGCCTGTTCGATGCCGAATGGCATCCCGGCGTGGTCGGGCTGGTGGCTTCCAAGATGAAGGATCGCCTGCACCGGCCGGTGATCGCGTTCGCACCTTCAGAGCCCGGCGGCGACTCGCTGCGTGGCTCGGCGCGCTCGATCCCCGGCTTCCATATCCGTGACGCGCTGGCCTTGGTCAACGCGGCGCACCCGGGCCTGATCGATAAATTCGGTGGCCACGCCATGGCCGCCGGCCTCAGTCTGCCGCACGCGCAGTTGGCCGCGTTCGAGCAGGCCTTCGTGGAGGTGGTGGAGCGCACGCTCGATCCGCTGTCGTTGCAGCAGCTGCTGCTGACCGATGGCGAGCTGTTGCCGCAGGAACTGGATTTCGCCCATGCCGAGGCGCTGCGCCTGGCCGGGCCGTGGGGGCAGGGCTTCCCCGAGCCACTGTTCGATGGTCACTTCCAGGTGGCGCGCTGGCAGGTGCTCAAAGAGAAACATCTCAAGCTGAGCCTGCGCGTGCCGGGCCGCCCCGAGCCGGTCAGCGCCATCCACTTCAGCGGCTGGACCGGCAATGCGCCGGCCAACCACGTCCATATCGCCTACCGGCTGGTCAGCGATGACTACCGGGGCGGTGGCGCGATCCAGCTGATCGTGGAGCACTGCGCGGATGCCTGACCTGAGCCGCACCGCGCAGACCCACATGCGCCTGTCGCCTACCGAACGCTTCGATCTGCAGAGTCGCATCGTGCTGCAGGGTGACGAGACCGCACGCACCGAACTCTCCGCCCGCGAGGGCTTCGAATTCCCGGACCTGGAAGGCTCGCGCCAAAGTGTGGCGTGGCTGCTGCGGCAGGAACTGGCCGCACGGATCGAGGGCGGAGACGGCGCGTCCACCGGTCCGATCACCGTCGACGATGCGGTTGCCGCGGTGATGGCGCGGCTACGCCGGACCCGCTGCGTGGCCACGGCCTACCAGCCCTCGGACGACCCGGATGACTACCGGGATGCCGACGATCAGACCGGTACGCTGGCCTACACCTGCCACCTGCCCGATGCCGCCGCGTTGCGTCCCGCGCATGCAGCGCTGCGCGCGGCCCAGGACGGCCCGGATCGGCATCAGGCCGCGCAACGTCTGCTTGTCGCTTACGTCGAACACCTCTCCAGCGCACCGGACAGGCCTGTGCACGCACATCACGCCGTAGTCTCGCGCCCGTACTCGGCCGACCACGCCGTGATGCAGAGCATGGCGGTCATGGAGACGATCCTGCCCGCGCTGTTCCCGTTCGACGGCTGGGAAGACGGCGACGACTGAGCATCGCCGGGCCAACGGTGATCGCGTCGATCGAGTGGTTCATTCCTGCACCTTGGTCACCAGTGTCGGCATCTCCCAGGCGCCGCCAGCGGCGACCAGGCGGCACAGCCCGGTGCTGCTCTCTTCCGTCTTGACGAACTGCGTGCCGGTCCAGCCCCAGGTGGTGGAGTACCAGCAATCGCCAAGGCCACGGCCTTTGTGCGCCTCCTGGATGGTGCGCACCTCATCACCGACCGCTGCCGTGGTGACCAGCCGCGGCTGGTACGGCGCGCGGTCGTTGATCACCCAGTAGCCGTCACCGGTGTTGTACGCGCCGCGCCAGCAGCTCAGCGAGACCAGCAGTTTGTCGGCACTGAGCCGCTGCACCGTCAGCGCTTCGGGTTCCTCGCCGGGCGACACGCTGCCGCTGGGTCCCAGCGCTTCGCAATCGTCGGTTGAAGTCACTGCTGCGAGGGCGGCACGCAGCGCCGGCGATGCGGCCAGCGCGGTATCCGCCGGGCGGGTGGCCACCGGCTTGCCCAGCTGCACGACCGGCACCGGCAGTGCGGGCGGCACCGAGGATTCGGCGAGCGTGCCCTTGCGCATCAACGCGCCGGGTGTGCCAAGGCGACCCTGGAACGCATCCATCTTCAACAGCACGGCCGAGGCGCCCTGATCAGAGACCGTCCAGCGCGCGCCATCGTCGCCGATCAGCTCGATGCGGCTGTTGCGTGTCAGTGAGGCGAGCAGGGCAGCGAGCTGCTTGGCGGAAAAAGTAGCGGTGCCATCGGCGGCATCGAACTGCATCGGGCCCAGCGAAGTGCCGTTGATCTGCAGGCTGAGCCGCTGGGTGGCGGTGTTGTCGTCGTACTGGCCCAGCATCAGTTCGGCCTGCACCGGCTGGTCCGGCCCGCCGGGACGGGTGAGCAGGATCGAGACCGGGTCGCCGCCATTGTCATCGGCCTGGTAACCGGCGGCGCGACAGGCACGGGTGTTGTCGCAGGCCAGCGTCCAGTCGTGGTGGGTGAACGTCACGCCCTCGACGGGCGCGGCGGCGTAACCGGGCAGGGCGAGCCCCATCAACAGCGGGGCGGTCAACAACAGGCGCATGCGGCAACCTTGGTCCATCAATCCGTGGAGGGCGATCTTGGCCCAGCGCGGGTGAGGCGTCCATGACCGGAACAGGCGATTGCCGCCGCTCAACCCCGTTCTCTTGTGCCGTGCGTTCAATGGAGTGTCATCGGATCAGGAGCGTCACATGGGACTCGCACTGCGCAGTATCGGTCTGCTTGCGCTGCTGTGCTGGCAGCTGCCCAGCGCCCACGCACAGGCGCGGCGTTTCCCGCCGCCACGGCCGCCGATCCTGCAGGTCGCTGGCGCCGAGGTGCCGGTGCGGCTGACCGAGGCCCGTATCGACAGCCGTGTCATGGCGGGGCTGGGTGAAACCACGATCGAGCTGACCTTCCACAATCCCAATGCGCGGGTGCTGGAAGGGCAGTTGGCGTTCCCGCTGGCTGGGGGCCAACAGGTGGCCGGGTTCGCACTGGATATCGATGGTGAGCTGCGCGACGCGGTGCCAGTCCCCAAGGCGCAGGGTCGCCAGGTATTCGAGGCGATCGAACGCGGCCAGGTTGACCCAGGGCTGCTGGAACAGACCGCCGGCAATCAGTTCCGGCTGCGGCTCTATCCCATCCCGGCGCGTGGTGAGCGTCGCGTCCGTCTGGTGCTGCGCGACAGCCTGCCGACCGTCCCGCAGGGCCTGCAGTGGTCACTGCCCGTGTTCTTTGCGCGCCAGGCCGAGCAGGTAACGGTGACGCTGGAGGCCACCGGGACGGGCAAGCCGGTCGCCGTGGGCATCAATCCACTCGCGTTCACGTTGAAGGCCGGTGCCTACGCGGCGCAGTGGCAGGGGCGGGGCGCCGATCTGCCTGCCCAACTGCAATGGAGCCTGCCGCTCGCGCGCAGCACTGACGTGGTCACCGGCCTGCATGAGGGGCAGCGCTATCTGCTGGCCAGCGTGCCGGTGCGTGCATCCACCGCGCCACGTGTCCTGCCTCGGCGCATCGGCCTGCTCTGGGATGCATCGGGCTCGGCAGGGTCACGCGACCGCGCGGTCGAACTGGCGGTACTGGATCGGTACTTCCAGGCCCTCGGCACTGGCCAGGTCCAATTGACGGTGCTGCGTGACCGCAGCGAAACGCCGCGGCAGTTCCCGGTGTCCCAAGGCGACTGGTCAGCACTGCGCGAGTACCTGCGGGCACTGCCCAACGATGGCGCCAGTGCACTGGGCGACTGGACCCCCAACCCGGCCATCGGCGAGTACCTTCTGGTCAGCGATGGCCTGGCCAACTACGGCAGCCAGACGCTGCCCACGCTGTCGCCCGATCAACGCCTGTATGCGCTGAGCAGCGCCGGCGCGAAGACCGACACACCGCGCCTGCGCGCGTGGACCAGCGCCCATCATGGCCAGCTGCTGCAGGTGAGCAGCGAGGCGGAGGTGCCAGGCGTGATGCCGCTGCTGCTCCAGCAGCCGGTCGAGGTTGCCGAGGTGCGGGCACGTGGCGTGGAGGACGTGAACGTGGATGCCTCCAGCGCAACGCAGGGTTGGATCCGCGTCACCGGCCGCGTGCTGCGTCCCGATGCGACGGTGCTGCTGTCTCTTCGCGGTGGCGGCAGCGATCCGCAGCCGATCACCCTCAGCGTCGCGAACGCACGTGGGGTGGAAGGCGGCCTGGTCGCCCACGCATGGGCGAATGCCCGCTTGGCCGCACTGGCGGCGGACCCGGGCGGGGCGCAGGCATCCAAGGCGTTGTCGCAGCAGTTCGGAGTGGTGACCGCCGATACCTCGCTGCTGGTTCTTGAAACGCTGGAGGACTACCTGCGTTACGGTATCCGGCCGCCTGCACCCTTGCGTGCGGCCTACGACCAGCGCCATGCAGTGACGGTGGCGGACCTGGCAAGCGAGCGGAAACGCCGCCTGGATGGCATCGCCCGCCAGTTCGCCGAACGCGAGCAGTGGTGGAATACCCGCTGGCCCAAGGATGCGCCACCGCGGCCCAAGCCGGACGTGCACGCCGTCGCCGCGCCAGTCGCCATGGCGATGGCCGCGCCACCGCCGGCACCTGCGGCGCCGATGGCGCTGGACCGTGTCGAGCTGACTGCCTCGGCGGTTGCCGATCAGGCAGAGGCCACCACTGAACGTCGCGCCAAGTCGGCACCCAAGGCCAACAGCGGCCAGATCACACTGACGCTGGCGCCGTGGGCACCGGATTCGGCCTATGCACGCCGCCTGCGCGATGCCAAGCCGGCGCAGCTGTATCCGCTGTATCTGCAGGAGCGCGAACAGCACGCCGGCAGCAGCGCCTTCTATCTGGACGTGGCCGATCTCCTGCTGGCCAGCGGACAGCGCGACCTGGCCCTGCGCGTGCTCTCCAACCTGGCCGAGATGGAACTGGAAAACCGACACGTGCTGCGCGTGCTCGGCTACCGCCTGATGCAGGCCAAGGCGCCGGCACTGGCCGTGCCGGTGTTCCGCCAGGTGCTGGCGATGGGCGAGGAGGAGCCGCAGAGTTTCCGTGACCTGGGTCTGGCGCTCGAAGCGGCGGGGGAGTACCAGGCGGCGGTGGCATCGCTGTATGAAGTGGTGGTGCGTCCGTGGGATGGCCGCTTCGACGGCATCTCGCTGATCGCGCTGGATGAACTGACCCGGCTGATCGCGCGCGAGCGCGTCGACGCCTCGGCCATCGATCCGCGCTTGCGCCGTGCGATGCCGCTGGACCTGCGCGTGGTGCTGAGCTGGGACAGCGACAACAGCGACATGGACCTGTGGGTCACCGATCCCAATGGCGAGCGCGCCTACTACGGCAACCGGCTGACCTACCAGGGCGGGCAGATGTCGCAGGACTTCACCGGCGGCTATGGCCCGGAGCAGTTTTCGTTGCGTGATGCCAAGCCCGGCACCTACAAGATCGAAGCGAACTACTTCGGCAGCCGCGAGCAGCTGGTCACCGGCGCCACCACGTTGATGCTGCGCTTGAGCACCAAGTGGGGCAGCCGCGACCAGCGCGACCAGCAGGTCACGTTGCGCTTGAAGGACCAGGCGGAGACGGTGCTGGTCGGGGAGTTCGAGGTGAAGTGAGCGGCCAATACCCCGCCAAGGCGATGCCGCCGATGAAGATCGCCGCGTTGCCGATGGCGTTCAACACTACCTCCACCACCGCCGTGTCCGGCAGTGCCAGTGCAGTGGCAACCGCCTCCAGTACCGGGCTGATGACGAGATACAGCCCGATCACGGCGAGTACCCGCCCGATCCGCTGCCACGGTGTCTGCGGATTCACCGGCCAGCCGCGCGAGTCCAGGAAGGCGAAGACCAGCAGCAGCCCCAGATACCGCCCCGCGCTGTCTGGCGGGACGAATTCGGTCGTCAGCGCCGCTGCCGTCACGCCGACGCCGAGGGCGGCGAGGATGAGGTGGCGGGTTCGATTGCGGCGCGCGGGCGCTGGCAGGCACTGCCAGGCAAGCCAGCCCAAGGCCATCCCGACCAGCCAGCCGCCCAGCACATCGGACAGGAAATGCCGCCCCAGGTACATCCGAGACAGCGCCATCAGTAACGGCCAGCCGATCAGCAGCGCGAGCCGCCAGCCGCGGCTGCGGATGCCGAAGCACAGCACGAGAGCCGTCATCGCCGCTGTGGCTACGCCCACATGCCCGCTGATGAACCCATAGTCCGGCTCCGGCTGCGCACGCAACGCTGCAATGGCTTCATCGGTCGGCAGCGACCAGAACGCTCCGGCAGCGCCATCGGCCACCAGCGCCTGGCCCGGGCGGCCCTTGTCCAG
This sequence comes from Stenotrophomonas sp. TWI273, assembly GCF_039674765.1. NCBI lineage: Bacteria > Pseudomonadati > Pseudomonadota > Gammaproteobacteria > Lysobacterales > Lysobacteraceae > Stenotrophomonas > Stenotrophomonas sp. TWI273. The sequence continues at coordinate 401,552 of NZ_JBDJOA010000001.1, read as the reverse complement.
CACGTGGATGTCGACATCGCTGGGACGGGGCAGCGCAGCACCCTGCTTGATCGCGTGCGTGGCCATCGACATCAGCAGTACCGCCATCATGATGCCCAACCCCGCGCGCAGACGTATCCCGAAGCTGCAGACCACGATCAACAGCACGTACGCCCACTCGTAGCCCAGCGTGCTGACGACGCGCATCAGCGGCAACATCCACGCCGCATCGAAGAACGACTGCAGCCACACATGCCAATGGGTCTGGAACATCCGTATTCCTCAGTGCCGGGCCACCGCCCGCGGGACCGGCAACGATACCGGCTGCCGGCGCAGTCCGAACAGTGGGCGCAACCAGCCGACGCCGCGCCAAGTGACGAATGGCGGTCGCCAGGGGACGGGTGGGGCGCACTACCATGGCCTGATGAGTCAGGCTGACGACCCTTTGCAAATGGATGATTCAATGGCGAACGGACGTGCCGCGCGGTGGCGGCCGGGTGCGCGGATGCTGGTGTGGTCGGTGATCCTGCTGACTACCGCGGTGGCCAATGCGCTGGTGGAAGTGATGGATGCGGGCCGCCGTGGCGAAGACCTGGGCCTGTGGCAGCCGATGATCTGGGAGTTGAGCAGCGTCGCGATGATCCTGCTGACGTTGCCGGTCCTGTGGTGGGGCTGCCAGCGTTGGCCGCTGCACGCCGATACCTGGAAGCGACGGCTGCCGCTGTATCTGCTGGCCAGCGTGGCGTGGTCGCTGGTGCATGTGACCGGGATGATGGGGCTGCGCCATCTCGCCTATGCCGCGCTCGGCTACCACTATCAGGACGATGCCACCTGGCCGGTACGCCTGATGTACGAGTACCTCAAGGATGTCCGTGCCTTCTTCAGCTTCGTGGCGATCGAGCACTTCTTCAGTTGGTTCGGGCGACGCCGGCAGGGCGAAGCGCATCTGCTGGCCGCGCCGGACGATGCGCCCCCGGTGGACGCGGTGGAGCGTCCGGAGCGGTTCCTGGTGCGCAAGCTGGGCCGCGACTTCCTGGTCGCCACCGGTGATATCGAGTACGCGCAGGCGGCGGGCAACTACGTCAATCTGCGGGTGCGCGGGCACGACTACCCGCTGCGCAGCACCATGGCGGCGCTGGAAGAGCGATTGGATCCGGGGATCTTCGTGCGTGCCCACCGCAGCTGGCTGGTGAACGTGCGGCACCTGGTCTCGATCGAGCCGCTGGAGGGGGGTGAGGCCCTGCTGCACATGGACGATGGCGGCCGGGTGCCGTGCAGCCGCCGGCAGCTGCCCTCATTCCGGCAGGCGCTGGCCGTGCAGGCACCGGCCTGACCTTGCCTGGCTGACCGGCACCCGGGCGGACCCGGGTGCCGGCAGGGCACTCAGCGCTTGCTGTCTTTCTTGATCATCGCGTCGATGCGCCCGGCGCGGGCTTCCGAGCCCGGGTGCGAGGACATCAGGCCGCCATCGCTGGACAGCTTGCGGAACATGCTGGCCAATGCGGCCGGGTCGTACTGGTGGCGCTTCATGAAGCGGTAGCCGTACTCGTCGGCAGCGCTCTCTTCCTTCTGCGAGAACTGCGCGTTGACGAAGCCTTCAGCCAGTTCGCCGAGCTGGCCCTGGGTCAGGGTGGCGACATTGGCATTGCCCGAGGCGGCCAGCGTGTCACGACCGGCCGAGGCCAGCAGCGCGGTGCGCATCTTGGTCTTGGAATGGCCCAGCTTGACGTGGCCGATCTCGTGACCGATCACGCCGCGCACTTCATCGTCCGAGGCCATGTCCATCAGGCCGGAGTACACGCGAACGCAGCCGTTGGCCATGGCCCAGGCGTTGACGTCTTCGGTCAGGTAGACCTTGAAGCTCAGGCTCATGCCGTCTTCATTGGCCAGGCCCTGGGTGATCTTGGCCAGACGCTGGGCATACGGGTTGTTGGCCGGGGCCACCTTGTTCTGCTGGTCCATGTAGACGCAGGCTTCGTCGGCGGCCTTGGCCACGTCCTGGTCGGACAGGGTCAACGCCTGGCCGGCCTTCAGGCCGGTGCTGGCCAGCTGCTTGAGGTCCAGGGCCGAGGCGGTGGTGGAAGCGGTCAGGCAGGCGAGAGCCAGCAGCAGGGCGGAGGATGACGTCCTCATCGGGGTAGTGCTCCATGTAGTGCGTTGGGGGACGCCGCGGGCAGGGGGCCGCGCAGCGGGGCGGAAGTCTACCGTCTGCCCGGGCGCCCGTGTTCAGCGATGTCGTTTTCCTGGCCGGAACAGGGCGATTCCCACCCCGGCCACCGCCGGAAAGCCCCGGATAGGCTATGATGGACAGTCTTTTCGCACGCATTAATCGCCGACATGATCGAGCTCAATCCTGTCCGCCAGCGCATCACCGATCTCACCGATCGCGTGCTCTCGCTCAGGGGGTATCTTTGACTACGACGCCAAGAAAGAGCGTCTGGAAGAAGTAACCCGGGAACTGGAAAACCCGGATATCTGGAACAACGCCGAGTACGCCCAGAATCTTGGCCGCGAACGCGCCAATCTGGACAAGACCGTCGGCGGCATCGCCACGATCCTCGACGGCCTGGCCGAGTCGGGCGAACTGCTGGAACTGGCCGAAAGCGAACAGGACGAAGAAACCGCCCTGGCCGTGGTCAGCGACCTGGACAAGTACCAGAAGCACGTGGAGCAGCTGGAGTTCCAGCGCATGTTCTCCGGGCAGATGGATACCGCGGCGGCCTTCGTCGACATCCAGGCCGGTGCCGGTGGTACCGAAGCCCAGGACTGGGCCGAAATCCTGCTGCGCATGTACCTGCGCTGGTGCGAATCGCGCGGCTGGAAGACCGAGCTGATGGAAGTCTCCGGCGGCGACGTCGCGGGCATCAAGTCGGCCACGCTGCGCGTGGAAGGCGATTACGCGTATGGCTGGTTGAAGACCGAAACCGGCGTGCACCGCCTGGTACGCAAGTCGCCGTTCGATTCGGACAACCGCCGCCATACCAGCTTCACCTCGGTGTTCGTGTCGCCGGAAGTCGATGACAACATCGAGATCGACATCAACCCGGCCGACCTGCGTACCGACGTGTACCGCTCCTCCGGCGCGGGTGGTCAGCACGTGAACAAGACCGAATCGGCGGTGCGTATCACGCACATCCCGACCAACACGGTCGTGGCCTGCCAGACCGGCCGCAGCCAGCACCAGAACCGCGACAACGCGATGAAGATGCTGGCCGCCAAGCTGTACGAGCTGGAAATCCAGAAGCGCAACGCCGAGCGTGACGCGGTGGAAGCCACCAAGTCCGACATCGGCTGGGGCAGCCAGATCCGCAACTACGTGCTCGACCAGAGCCGTATCAAGGACCTGCGCACCGGCATCGAACGCTCCGATACGCAGAAGGTGCTGGATGGCGACCTCGACGAATTCGTCGAAGCCAGCCTGAAGTCCGGCCTGGCCGTGGGTGCCAAACGCACCGACGCCTGACCGTCGGGGCCGCCACGCGCGGCCCCGATCCGTTGTGCCCGGGCCGCGCCCGGTTTCGCAATCCGCCCCGACCATCGGCATGATGGCGGGGACCGTACCCCCCCCGACATACATAGACCCACGCCATGAACGATCAGACCGCCGCGCCGCAGCCCCCCGTCGACGAGAACAGCCTCATCGCCGAGCGCCGCGCGAAACTGACCGCCCTGCGCGGGCAGGGCATTGCCTACCCGAACGATTTCCGCCGCGAGCACTTCGCCGGCACCCTGCAGGCCGAGTTCGCCGACGCCGAACAGTGGACCGCCGAAGCGCTGGAAGCCAGTGACCGCCAGGTCAAAATGGCCGGCCGCCTGATGGCCAAGCGCGTGATGGGCAAGGCCAGCTTCGCCCAGATCCAGGACGAGTCCGGCCGCATCCAGCTGTTCCTGCAGGGCAGCACCCTGGGCGATGCCTACACCGCCTTCAAGGGCTGGGACGTGGGCGACATCATCGCCGTCGAGGGCGGGCTGACCCGGACCAAGACCGGCGAGCTGTCGGTCAAGGCCACCAGCCTGCGCCTGCTGACCAAGTCGCTGCGCCCGCTGCCGGACAAGTGGCACGGCCTGGCCGACGTGGAGCAGCGCTATCGCCAGCGGTATGTCGACCTGATCGTGACCCCGGAGTCGCGCGAGGTGTTCATCAAGCGCTCGCGGATCATCCGCGCCATGCGCGCCTGGCTGGACAACCGCGACTTCCTGGAAGTCGAAACGCCGATGATGCATTACATCCCCGGCGGCGCCACGGCCAAGCCGTTCACCACCCACCACAACGCGCTGGACCTGGACCTGTACCTGCGCGTGGCCCCGGAGCTGTACCTCAAGCGCCTGGTCGTGGGTGGGCTGGAGCGCGTGTACGAGATCAACCGCAACTTCCGCAATGAAGGCGTCAGCACCCGCCACAACCCGGAATTCACCATGATGGAGCTGTACGAGGCCTACGCCACGTACACCGAAGTGATGGACCTGACCGAAGGCGTGATCCGTGACGTGGCCAGCAAGGTGCTGGGCACCACCACGGTGGAGTGGGATGGCGCCACCATCGACCTGGCCCCGGCCTTCCGCCGCTGGCGCATGGACGAGGCGGTGCGCCACCACAACCCGGAAATCAGTGCGGCCGACTGTACCGACCGCGATGCGCTGGTCGCCCATTGCGAGCGCCTGAAGATCCGCATCAAGCCGTCCTACGGCTGGGGCAAGCTGCTGCTGGAGATCTTCGAAGCCACCGTCGAGCACACCCTGATCCAGCCGACCTTCATCACCGACCACCCGGTCGAGGTGTCCCCGCTGGCCCGGGCCAACGATGACCAGCCGGGCTATACCGACCGCTTCGAGCTGTTCATCAACGGCAAGGAGCTGGCCAACGGGTTCTCCGAGCTGAACGATCCGGAAGACCAGGCCGCCCGTTTCCAGGCCCAGGTCACGGCGAAGGAGGGCGGTGATGACGAAGCCATGCATTACGACGCCGATTACATCCGCGCGCTGGAGTACGGCATGGCGCCGACCGGCGGCTTGGGCATCGGCATCGACCGGCTGGTGATGCTGCTGACCGGCAGCAGCTCGATCCGTGACGTGCTGCTGTTCCCGTATATGCGTCCCGAGAACTGAGACCTGGGTCCGGACGTGCTTGGGGCACGTCCGCATGGGGGTTCCGCTCCCGTGGCCGCGCGAGTATGGTTTCTGCGTGGCCTTAGCAAGGTGCTATGGCGTGATGGCCACGGACCATGACGGGTTGCAGCGGGTGCTTACATTGGCATCACACTGTGACGACGATCATGAACTGGGGTGTTCATGACGGGAGGCGGACCCATGCAAGGTGCCAGTGTGCTGAGCGGCGGAGTATCCTCTCCGCAGCATGTTCCAGTGTGGTCAAGGAAGAAGGCAGAAGCAGCCTTGAATATTGTCATCGTTGACGACCAGACGTCCGCGCGAACCATGCTGCGCCATGTCATCGAAGACATCGCGCCGGAACTGTCCGTGCACGACTTCGGCGATCCACTGACGGCGCTCGCCTGGTGCGAGTCGCATGCCGTGGATCTGCTGCTGCTCGATTACCGCATGCCGGAGATGGATGGGCTGGAGTTCGCCCGCCGGTTCCGCCGCCTGCCCAAACACCGCGACATCCCCGTGATCCTGATCACCGTGGTCGGCGATGAGCCGATCCGTCAGGCCGCGCTGGAAGCGGGGGTGATCGATTTCCTGGTCAAGCCGATCCGCCCGCGCGAACTGCGCGCGCGCTGCTACAACCTGTTGCAGCTGCGCCAGCAGTCGGAGAACGTGAAGCAGCGCGCGCTCTCGCTGGAGCAGCGGCTGCTGGCCAGCATGCATGAGGTGGAAGAGCGCGAGCGTGAGACGCTTTCGCGCCTGGCGCGTGCGATCGAGTTCCGTGATGCCGGCACCAGCGCCTACCTGGAGCGCATGGCGCACGTGGCGGGCCTGATCGCCGAGCAGCTCGGGCTGCCGGAGGAAGAGGTCAAGCTGATCGAGATGGCCGCGCCCCTGCACGACATGGGCAAGATCGCCATTCCCGATGCCGTGCTGCTCAAGCAGGGCAAGCTGAGCGAAGAGGAGCAGGCGATCATGCGCCGGCACCCGCGCATCGGTTATGAACTGTTGAGTGGCAGCCAGAACCGTTTCATCCAGGTCGGTGCGCTGATCGCGCTGCGCCACCACGAGCGCTACGACGGCAGCGGCTACCCGGATGGGCTGGTCGGCGATGCCATTCCGCTGGAAGCGCGGATCGTGGCGGTGGCCGATGTGTTCGATGCCCTGATCTCACCCCGTCCGTACAAGGAAGCATGGACCATGGAAGCCACGCTGGCTTATCTGTACGCCCAGCGTGGCCGGTTGTTCGACCCGCGTTGCGTTGATGCCCTGCTGCGCGGCCGCCTCCAGCTTGATGAGATCTGCGCACAGCACTCCACTGCGTCATCCCGCCCGGGGATGTGATATGCGTCGTCTGTACCCGCGGCTGAAGCAACGTCTGGCGCAGCGCCCGGATACCGAGCACGGCCAGGCGATCGTGCGCATCGTGCTGATCACCCTGATCCTGCTGTACGTACTGATGCCGGGGCCGCGGCACGATCTGCCGCCGGCGCAGTACCACGGCGTGCTGGCGATCGTGCTGACCGGCCTGACGCTGTCGCTGGGGCTGTTCGGCTGGCTGCTGTGGCGGCCGGGGCGCTCGGACCCGCGCCGGGTGGCCGGCATGCTGGCCGACTACGGGCTGATTGCCGCCGGGATGGTGCAGATGGGCGAGCCGCTGGCCTGGGTCTACATCGTGGTGATGTGGGTGACGGTCGGCAACGGCATGCGCTATGGCAACAACTATCTCTATGTGGCCGTGGCGATGGCCATGGTCAGCTTCGGCAGCACCGCGCTGCTGACGCCGTACTGGGAACGCAATGCCCGGCTGGCGTTCGGGCTGTGGCTGGGCCTGGCCGCGGTGCCGCTGTATTTCTCCACGCTGCTGCGCCAGTTGACCCGGGCGATGGCCGAAGCGCGCCGTGCGAGCGAGGCCAAGAGCCGCTTCCTGGCCAACATGAGTCATGAATTCCGCACGCCGCTCAACGGGCTGTCGGGCATGACCGAGTTGCTGGCCACGACCAAGCTCGATGAAGAGCAGCGCGAGTGCGTCAATACCATCCAGGCCTCCTCGCGCAGTCTGCTGGCGCTGGTGGAAGAGGTGCTGGACATCTCCGCGATCGAAGCGGGCAAGCTGCGCGTGACCGCCGAAGACTTCGCCCTGACCGATGTCATCCAGGCGATCGGGCTGATCCTGCTGCCACAGGCCAAGGCCAAGCGGCTGGATTACCGGGTCAAGGTGGCCGACACCGTGCCGCCGTTGCTGCGCGGCGATCTGGGTCACCTGCGCCAGATCCTGCTCAACATCGCCGGCAACGCGGTCAAGTTCACCGACCATGGCCGGGTCGAGATCCGCGTCGCCGTGCTCAATGCCGAATCCGATGGCGGGGTGCGCCTGCGCTTTGACATCCTCGATACCGGCATCGGCGTCGCGCCGGAAATGCGCCCACGTCTGTTCGAAGCCTTCGAGCAGGCCGATGTCAGCATGGCCCGCCGGCACGAAGGCACCGGCCTGGGTACGACCATCGCCAAAGGCCTCGTCGAGGCGATGGGCGGCGACATCGGCTATGAAGAGAATCCGCCGCAGGGCAGTCATTTCTGGTTCGAGCTGCCGTTTGCGCCGCCGCGCGTGCCGTTGGGCACGGTCACCCCGGCCCTGGTCGGCGACGGGCTGCCGGACCGCAACGGCAATGTCATCGCCTTCGCCGATCCGTTCCTGCGGCACCGCGCGCGCGTGCGCAGCATGCACATCCTGGTCGCCGATGATCACGAGGCCAACCGGATGGTACTGCAGCGCCTGCTGCAGAAAGCCGGTCACAAGGTGCTGTGCGTCAACGGCGGCGAAGCGGTGCTGGATGCGATGGCCGAGAGCGATTTCGATGCCGCCATCGTCGATCTGCACATGCCCGGCATGAGTGGCCTGGACATGCTCAAGGAGCTGCGCGTGATGCAGGCCGGGGGCGGTCCGCGCACGCCGGTGCTGGTGCTCAGCGCCGATGTCACCCCAGAGGCGATCCAGCGCTGTACCCAGGCCGGTGCGCATACTTTCCTGGCCAAGCCAGTGGTGGCCGTGCGGCTGCTGGACGTGCTGGCCGACATCGCCTCCAACGGTCAGCTCAAGGCGAGCGCGCCGATCGTGCGCACCGCCACCGTGCTCGATGGGGTGCTCGATCCAGGCGTGCTGGACGAGTTGGCCTCGCTCGGCATGGGCGATGGCTTCGAACGCGAGTTCATCCGCCAATGCCTGGCCGATGCCGAGCAATGCGTCGGCGTCGCACTGGCCGACGGCGAGCGCGCCGACTGGGTGCATTTCCGTGAGCAGGCGCATGCGATCAAGGGCGTGGCCAGCAATCTGGGCCTGGTCCGCGTGGCGAACCGTGCGGGCGACCTGATGCGCATGGCCGATTGGCAGCTCAAGAGCGAATGGCGGCAGCGCGTGACCCTGCTGCAGGCGGGCATCAAGGAAGGCCGGCAGGCACTGGATGCGCGTGCGCAGCGCAAGGCGCAGGGGCAGGCCGACGACGGCGGCGACATGCGCTGAAAAAAAGCCCGGCGGCAGCCGGGCTTGAACAACACAGGGGAGGGGAGGACTCAGGCCACGTCGAGGGTGGCGCGGCGGGTCTGGGCCTTGATCAGGCGGTCCATGGTGCGCAGCGACTTGTCGCCCAGGGCGAGTGCGGAATCGACCCACACCTTGGTGATCTCCAGCAGTTCGTCATAGCGCACGGCCTGGGCCAGGTTGCGCGCGGCATTCATCGCCAGATACGAATGCGGAATGCGCTGGTGCTGGCGGATCAGATCCTCGACCGCCTTGACGCCGTGGCCCTTGGGCACCAATACGTCGACCACGCCCATGGCATGCATCTCTTCGGAGGAGTACACGCGGCCGTCGAGGATGATCTTCTCGGCCAGCTGCGGTGCCACGCGCTTGCACAGGAACGAGTACGCGCCCATGCCCGGGAACAGGCCGAACAGCACCTCCGGCAGGCCCATGCCGCAGCCTTCTTCGGCCACGATGGTGTGGCAGGCCAGCGCCATCTCCAGGCCGCCGCCGAGCGCGTCGCCCTGGATCAGCGCGATCGAGCGCACGTCGCCACCGAAGCCGGTGTGCAGGTGGTGCACGCCTTCCACGCAGCGCTGTGCGTAGGTCAGCAGGCGGTCGCGGTTGCCCTCGCGGATCAGGCGGGTGAACAGGTCCAGATCGCCGCCCAGGTTGTAGGCGTTCGCATCGGAGGCGAGCACGAAATGCCGCAGCTTGCCGCTGTTGCGCTCGGCCGGGGTGCGGGTGATGGCGCTCATGAAATTCCACATTTCATCGAGCATGTCCTTCCGGCAGCACGGGCGGATGCCGCTGGCGGCATCGGCGTGCATGTACAGCCAATGGGCATCGTCGTTACCCGTGGTTTCGGTGCGGATGGTGGCGTAGCGGTGGTTGACGGGCAGCTTTTCAATGGTGCTCATGGCGATTTCCTCGGAGGCTGGCCCGCTGGGAGGACGGTGGGCGGCGGGCCTGACGGGTCCACACGCCGCGATCCTACACCCCCGGCATCTCACGCAATGCAAAAGGCCCCCGCCGTTGCCGGCAGGGGCCCTGTGAAGATGCAGCCGTTGGGGAACCGTTACGGCGCGGGCGTATCGCGCAGTTCGCGGCGCAGGATCTTGCCGACGTTGGTCTTCGGCAGCTCCTTGCGGAACTCCACGATGCGCGGATGCTTGTAACCGGTCAGGTTGGCACGCGCATGCTCCTTGACCATCTCGGCGGTGAGGTTGGGGTCTTTCTTGACGATGACCACCTTGACCACTTCGCCGGACTTCTCGTCGGGCACGCCGACCGCGGCGACTTCGAGCACGCCGGGCATCATCGCGATGACGTCTTCAACCTCGTTGGGATACACGTTGAAGCCGGACACCAGGATCATGTCCTTCTTGCGATCCACGATGTAGAAGAAGCCCTGCTCATCCATGCGCGCCATGTCGCCGGTGTGCAGCCAGCCCTCGGCATCGACCGCCTGTGCGGTGTCCTCCGGGCGCTGCCAGTAGCCCTTCATCACCTGCGGGCCCTTGATGCACAGCTCGCCCACTTCGCCGGCGGCCAGCGTCTTGCCGGCGTCATCCTTCACGCAGGCATCGGTGGACGGGATCGGCAGGCCGATCGCGCCGTTGTACTCGGCCAGGCTGAGCGGATTGATGCAGGCGGCCGGCGAGGTCTCGGTCAGGCCGTAGGCCTCGACCAGGGTCACGCCGGTGACCTTCTTCCAGCGCTCGGCGACGGCGCGCTGCACCGCCATGCCGCCACCCAGGGTGACCTTCAGCGAGGAGAAATCGATCTCGTCGAAGCCGGGGGTGTTGAGCAGGCCGTTGAACAGCGTGTTGACGCCGGTGATCGCGGTGAAACGGGTTGCCTTGAGCTCCTTGACGAAGCCCTTCATGTCGCGCGGGTTGGTGATCAGGTAATTGCAGCCACCGAACTTCATGAAGACCAGGCCGTTCGCCGTCAACGCGAAGATGTGGTACAGCGGCAGGGCGGTGATGATCACCTCCTTGCCCATCTCGATCCCCGAGGCGGAGATCCAGGCCGAGGCCTGCTGCATGTTGGCGACCAGGTTGCGGTTGGTCAGCATCGCGCCCTTGGCCACGCCGGTGGTGCCGCCGGTGTACTGCAGGAAGGCGACGTCGTCGTGATCGATCTCGACCTTGGGCAGGGTGTGGCGGCTGCCCAGCTTGAGCGCCTGGTTGAAGCGGATCGCGCCGCGCAGGCTGTAGTTGGGCACCATCTTCTTGATGTACTTCAGCACGAAGTTCACCACGATGCCCTTGGCGCCGAGCATGTCGCCCAGGCCGGTGGTCACCACCTGCTTGATCGGGGTGTCGGTGATGACCTGCTGCACGGTGTCGCAGAAGTTGTCGACCACCACCAGCACGGCCGCGCCGGAATCCACCAGCTGATGCTTGAGCTCGCGGGCGGTGTACAGCGGATTGACGTTGACCACGGTCAGGCCGGCCCGCAGCACGCCGAAGGTCGCGATCGGGTACTGCAGGCAGTTGGGCATCATCAGGGCAACGCGGTCGCCCTTCTTGAGCTGCAGCTCACCGAGCAGGTAGGCGGCGAACTGTTCGACCAGTGCGTCCGTTTCCCCGTAGGTCAGAACCTTGCCGAAACTGGAGTAGGCGGGGCGGTCGCGGAACTTGGCCACCGAGGTGTCGAAGACGGCCGAGACCGAATGGAACTCGTTGACGTCGATCTCGGCGGGTACGCCTTTGGGATAACTCTGCAGCCAGGGTCGTTCCAGACTCATATTCCCCCTCCAGGAAACGTGGATGATGTGATGCGATGACGGAGAGTATCCGTCGTTTCATGCCTCGGCAGCATACCGTCCCGAATGGGAAACGCGAAGGGCCGGTGAACAAAGGTGGACGCGGGGCAGCGGGGCAGGGTCGCGCCGACGATGGATGACGTTTGCAGCCGCATGTGTTCGCTCATCCGCCTATGCTCGCTCATCGCGGCGGCTCGCCAGCGCAGGCGTCGTGACACTGCAGTGCAGCTTCCAGCACCGGCACGGCCCAGTCGGGTGCCTGCCGCAATTGAGCGGCGTCATCGGCGGCGGGCCAGGTCAAACGGCCACCGTCCATCTGCAGCACAGGCTGCGGGTCGGCAACGGGCTGGCCAGGACCGGCCTCTGCACTGTTGTCGTACACCTGCAGCTGTGCCAGTGCTGGCAACAGGGTGATCAGGTTCTGCAGCGCCAACGGATAGCGGCGGTGGATGTCCGCATCGCTGATGGGGTGTCCACCGGCCGCAACGCATGCGCGCACCCGTGCGATGTGCTGCTCGGGAGAGGCCAGGCCGCAGTACCAGACCAGAACGTCATGCGTGGCGCATGCCTCGGCCAGGGTCGCGGCGATGGATTGTCCGCCCAGGGTGGTTTCGAAGGCGTGGTTGCGACGTTCGGCGATCGCGGCCTGCAATCGGGAGAAGCCTTCCTGCCACGCCTGACCATTGGCCTCGCGCTGGCTCATGCCCAGTCCGCGGCACAGCTGCCGGGCCCAGTCGTCCGGATCGAACCAGTCCAGCCCGGCCTCGCGGAGCAGGTGCCCCCCGATGGAACTCTTGCCTGCGCCGTTGACCCCTGCCAGGACGAACAGGAAGGGGCGCGCCGCCATCAGTACCCGCTGCCTGCGACTACCTTGCCCTTGAGCCCTGCCGGCTTGCGCAGCAGCGCGCGCGCGTTGGTGCCCGCCGCAGCACTGTCCAGCACGGCAAGGCGATCATCGAAGCGCTGCCGCAGGTGCTGGAGGGCCGGGGTCTGCTCGCGCAGGGAGGCCAGATCACGCTGCAGCGATACCACTTCGGCCTGCATGGCCTGGTATTGCTCGGCGGAGAGGATGACGGCCTGGGGCTCGTTGTGATTGGTCACCAGCACGGCCTGTTGTTCGCGGACGTCCTGCATGACCTTTCGCCAGTGCTCCTTCACCGTCGAGGCGGTGGTGCGGGTCAGCTCGGTGATCGGGTCGAACTTGAGCGCGTGCCGCATGCCGGTGGCTCCCTGACGGATGCCTCCAGCCTAGCTCATTGCGTACGAAATGGGATAAATATGTGATTTATGAAATTTATGAAAAATAAGATGGGGCGTTGGGACGCCTGTCCGGGGCACGCCCAAGACGCAGATTCGCGAGGATCCGGAAAGCAGCAAGGGGGCGTTGTGCCCCCTTGCTGTCACGTCATCCCCTGGATGGAGACGGCGTACTTCGCCAAGTGGCTGACGCTTACTTCTTCCCCGCCAGCTGGCGCAGCACGTACTGCAGCAGGCCGCCGTGCTTGAAGTACTCCACTTCCTTCGGGGTCAGCAGCATCACATGGACCTCGAAGGTCTTCTTCGTGCCATCGGCCCGGGTCGCGGTGAGGGTGGCCGATTTGCTGGCGCCATCCTCCAGGCCGGTGATGTCGACGACTTCCGAGCCATCCAGGCCCAGGCTCTGTGCGTTCTCGCCGTTCTTGAACTGCAGCGGCAGCACGCCCATGCCAACCAGGTTGGAGCGGTGGATGCGCTCGAAACTCTCGGCGATCACCGCCTTGACGCCCAGCAGGTTGGTGCCCTTGGCTGCCCAGTCGCGGGAGGAGCCGGTGCCGTATTCCTTGCCGGCGAACACCACCAGCGGGACGCCCTCGGCCTTGTACTTGACGGCCGCGTCGTAGATCGCCAGCTTCTGCGGCTCGCCGCCGTCCTTCGGGAAGTACAGCGTGTTGCCGCCTTCTTCGCCGCCGAACATCAGGTTCTTGATCCGGATGTTGGCGAAGGTGCCGCGCACCATGACGTCATCGTTGCCGCGGCGACTGCCGTAGCTGTTGAAGTCAGCCGGCTGCACGCCACGCTCCTGCAGGAAGCGGCCCGCCGGGGAATCCTTCTTGATGTTGCCGGCCGGGGAGATGTGATCGGTGGTGATCGAGTCGCCGAACAGGCCCATCACACGCGCGCCATGCACATCCTCGATGTGGCCGACGTCCATCGTCATGCCGTCGAAGTAGGGCGGGTTCTTGATGTAGGTCGAGTTGCCATCCCACTCGTACAGATCGCCATCGGGCGACTGGATGGTGTTCCAGCGGGTGTCGCCCTTGAACACGTCGGCATAGTTCTTCTTGAACATCTCCGGCCCGATGGTCGCGGCGATCACGTCGCCGATTTCCTTGTTGCTCGGCCAGATATCGCGCAGGTACACCGGCTGGCCATCGCTGCCCGTGCCCAGCGGCTCGGTGGTCAGGTCGATATCGGTGGTGCCGGCGATGGCGTAGGCGACGACCAGCGGCGGGCTGGCCAGATAGTTCATTTTGACTTCCGGGTGCACGCGACCTTCGAAGTTGCGGTTGCCCGACAACACCGAGGCCACCACCAGGTCACCGGCGGCGATGCCCGCACTGACTTCGGTCGGCAGCGGGCCGGAGTTGCCGATGCAGGTGGTGCAGCCATAGCCGACCACGTAGAACCCGATCTTTTCCAGCTCGGTAAGCACACCGGCTTTTTCCAGGTAATCGGTGACCACGCGCGAGCCCGGGCCGAGCGAGGTCTTCACCCACGGCTTGCGGTCCAGCCCCTTGGCGGCCGCGTTGCGGGCGAGCAGGCCGGCACCGATCATCACCGCCGGGTTGGAGGTGTTGGTGCACGAGGTGATCGCGGCGATCACCACCGCGCCATCCTTCAGGCGGAATCTGTGACCCTCCAGCTCGACATCGCTGTAGCCCTTGGCCAGCTGTTCGTTGCCGACCGCCGCACCGCCGCCTTCGTTGACGAACTTGGAGACGTCATCGTTGCGCTTGTCGCGGTTGGTGGTCAGGCCGACCAGGTTCTCGCGGTAGTTCTGCTTGACGTCTTCCAGCAGCACGCGGTCCTGCGGGCGCTTGGGGCCGGCCAGCGACGGCTTGACCTCGCCCATGTCCAGTTCCAGCGTGGCGCTGTAGCTGGCGTGCGCGGTGTTGGCGTCGTGCCACAGGCCCTGGGCCTTGGCATAGGCTTCGACGAGATCGATCTGTGCTTCGCTGCGGCCGGACAGGCGCAGGTAGGTCAATGATTCTTCGTCGATCGGGAAGATGCCGCAGGTGGCGCCATATTCCGGTGCCATGTTGCCGATCGTGGCACGGTCGGCCAGCGGCAGGTGCTGCAGGCCCTCACCGAAGAACTCCACGAACTTGCCGACCACGCCGTGCTTGCGCAGCATCTGGGTGACGGTCAGCACCAGATCGGTGGCGGTGGCGCCTTCGGGCATGCGGCCGGTCAGCTTGAAGCCGACTACCTGCGGGATCAGCATCGAGGACGGCTGGCCGAGCATCGCGGCCTCGGCTTCGATACCGCCCACGCCCCAGCCGAGCACGCCGATGCCATTGATCATGGTGGTGTGGCTGTCGGTCCCGAACACGGTGTCCGGGTACGCCACCGCCTTGCCATCCTTGTCCGCGGTCATGACGACGCGGGCCAGGTTTTCCAGGTTCACCTGGTGGACGATGCCGGTGTTGGGCGGCACCACCTTGAAATCATCGAAGGCCTTCTGGCCCCAGCGCAGGAAGCCATAGCGTTCCTGATTGCGCTGGAATTCGATCTTGCCGTTGAGATCCAGCGCGTCGGGCGTGCCGAACACATCGACCTGCACCGAGTGATCGATCACCAGCTCGGACGGAATCTGCGGATTGATCTGCTCCGGTCGACCGCCGAGCTTGACCACCGCATCGCGCATCGCGGCCAGGTCGACGACGCAGGGCACGCCGGTGAAATCCTGCAGCACCACGCGCGCGGGCATGAAGGCGATCTCGATGTCGGGCTCGGCCTTGGGGTCCCACTGGGCCACGGCCTGGATGTGGTCCTTGCCGACGGTGACGCCACCATCCTCGTGCCGGAGCAGATTCTCCAGCAGGATCTTCATCGAATAGGGCAGGTGGGAGATGTCGAACGTCTGTCCGAGCTTGGGCAGGCTGAAGTAGTCGTAGGTGGTGCCGCCGACGTCCAGCTGGCTGCGGGTGGAGAACGAATCGCTCATTGCAGATGACTCCTTTGCTGATGGCTTGCAACGGCTGCGCCGGAACGCGCGCCTGCTTGCGGCTGCCGTCGGGCTCGCTGCGCCCGCCGATCCCTCGCAGTATGCGACAGCGGCCGGGGCGTGCCAGCCCTTGGGCTCAGGACGCAAGGTTACACAGGCATGTGTAGTGCCGATGTCATCGCCTGCATCCCGAATGCAGACGGGGCGCCATGGGCGCCCCGTCTGGAAGTAGCTCGGCCGCGGCCGCTTACTTGCCGTTGGCGGCGTCGATCAGGGGGTTGCCGGTCTTGCCCACCGCATTGGTCTTGGACTTGGCGGACAACACGCCGGTCTTGCCGAACTCGAACACGGTGGCTTCCTGGATGTTCTTGCCGAACGACTTGATCTTGACGAAGTCGTAGTACCAGACCTGCGTGTCGCCGAGCTGTTCGCGGCGGCTGGGGGCGCCGAAGGCGCCACGCACATCATCCTGGGTGGTTTTGCCCACTTCGGCGGCATCCAGTTGCTGCTGGGTGATCTCGGTGCCGGTGGTGTAGGCGCCAAACGGGTTGGCATGCGCCGATGGGGCAGCCAGGGCCAGCGGGGCGGCAATCAGCAGGGCAAAAGCGAGGGTGGTGGCGCGCATCGTGGGATGTCCTTGTCTATCGATGGGGGTGCGGGTCGCCAGGAGGGCGGCAAGCGTCCGGGTCCAGGCGGCAGCGGTTGCTGCTCGTTCAGTCTAGCCTTCTTGCCGGGCCCGGGACGCCCGAAAGGCGGGCGCCGCCTGGATTTGCCCCTGAACGTCAAAGTACGTACAATTTATACATACTTTTCGAGGCGTACCCCATGGAAGCTACTGTTGCTGAACGCGGACAGATCACGCTGCCCAAGGCCGTGCGTGACGCCCTGGGGCTGACCAAGGGCACCCAGTTGACCGTGGAGCTGGAAGGCGGCCGCATCATCCTGCGCAAGAGCGTGGACGATGCGATCTCCCGCGCCCGCGGCAAATTCGCACTGGATGGCTTCGAGTCGTCCGAGGCCGCCGTGAAGGCTGTCCGTGACGAAGACTGAGCCCGCGATGATCGCCGTCGATTCGCCGGTGCTGATCGAACTGCTCAGCAACGGCCCGCAGGCCGATGCCGTCGAGGCCTGCCTGCGCCAGAGCCTGGTCGGCGGGCGCGTGGTGGTCTGCGGCGCGACCTTGGCCGAGCTGTGCGCCTCGCTGCGCGGCGGCGCCGAAGTGCTCGAAGCGCTGGAGGAAATGGGTGTCCATTTCAACGCGCTGGAGGCCAAATCGGCCCTGCGCGCCGGCGAGATGCAGCGCCGCCACCGGCAGCGTGGCCAAGGCCGGCGCAGCCTGGACGACTTCATGGTGGGGGCCCATGCACTGCTGCAGTGCGATGGCCTGATCACCTGGAACGACACGTTTTACCGCGACTACTTCAAGGGCCTGAAGCTGATCGTGCCGCAAGCCTGAGCCCATTCTTTAAACCGCATTCTTTCAAAAGAATCACCCGGGAGTTGTCATGTTGGAAGCCTACCGCCACCACGTAGCCGAGCGCGCCGCGCTTGGCATCCCGCCGCTGCCGCTGAGCGCCCAGCAGACGGCCGACGTCATCGAACTGCTGAAGAACCCGCCCGCCGGCGAAGCCGAGTTCCTGCTTGACCTGCTGACCCACCGCGTGCCGGCCGGCGTCGATGACGCTGCCAAGGTCAAGGCCTCGTACCTGGCCGCGATCGCCCTGGGCAGCGAAGTCAATCCGCTGATCACGCGCGAGCGCGCCACCGAACTGCTGGGCAGCATGCTCGGCGGTTACAACGTCGCCCCGCTGGTCCAGCTGCTGGACGACGCTGCCGTCGGTGCGATCGCCGCCGATGCGCTGAAAAACACCCTGCTGGTGTTCGATGCCTTCCACGACGTGCAGGAAAAGGCCAAGGCCGGCAATGCCAACGCCCAGGGCGTGCTGCAGAGCTGGGCCGATGCGGAGTGGTTCACCAGCCGTCCGCAGGTGCCCGAAAGCCTGACCATCACCGTGCTCAAGGTGACCGGCGAAACCAACACCGATGACCTGTCGCCGGCCCCGGATGCCACCACCCGCCCGGACATCCCGCTGCACGCCCTGGCGATGCTGAAGAACAAGCGTGATGGCATCGAGCCGGAAGAAGACGGCAAGCGCGGCCCGGTCACGTTCATCGAATCGCTGAAGGACAAGGGTCACCTGGTCGCCTACGTGGGCGACGTGGTCGGTACCGGTTCCAGCCGCAAGTCGGCCACCAACTCGGTGCTGTGGTTCACCGGTGAAGATATTCCGTTCATCCCGAACAAGCGCTTCGGCGGCGTGTGCCTGGGTTCGAAGATCGCCCCGATCTTCTACAACACCATGGAAGACGCCGGTGCGCTGCCGATCGAACTCGACGTGTCGCAGATGAACATGGGCGATGTGATCGAGCTGCGTCCGTACGACGGCAAGGCCCTGAAGGACGGCGCCGTCATTGCCGAGTTCAAGGTCAAGTCCGATGTGCTGTTCGACGAAGTGCGCGCCGGTGGCCGCATTCCGCTGATCATCGGCCGCGGCCTGACCGCCAAGGCGCGTGAAGCGCTGGGCCTGGCCCCGACCGATCTGTTCCGCCTGCCGATGGACCCGCCGGATACCGGCAAGGGCTTCTCGCTGGCGCAGAAGATGGTCGGCCGCGCCTGCGGTCTGCCGGAAGGCCAGGGCATGCGCCCGGGCACCTACTGCGAACCGAAGATGACCTCGGTGGGCTCGCAGGACACCACCGGTCCGATGACCCGTGACGAACTGAAGGACCTGGCCTGCCTGGGCTTCTCGGCCGACCTGGTGATGCAGTCGTTCTGCCACACCGCCGCGTACCCGAAGCCGGTGGACGTCAAGACCCACCACACCCTGCCGGAGTTCATCTCCACCCGTGGCGGCATCTCGCTGCGCCCGGGCGACGGCGTGATCCACAGCTGGCTCAACCGCATGCTGCTGCCCGACACCGTCGGCACCGGCGGCGACTCGCACACCCGTTTCCCGGTGGGCATTTCGTTCCCGGCCGGCTCGGGCCTGGTCGCCTTTGCGGCGGCCACCGGCGTGATGCCGCTGGACATGCCCGAATCGGTGCTGGTGCGCTTCAAGGGCACGATGCAGCCGGGCGTGACCCTGCGTGACCTGGTCAACGCGATCCCGCTGTACGCGATCAAGTCCGGTCTGCTGACCGTGGCCAAGGCCGGCAAGAAGAACATCTTCTCCGGTCGCATCCTGGAAATCGAAGGTCTGCCGGAGCTGAAGGTCGAACAGGCGTTCGAACTGTCCGATGCCTCGGCCGAACGTTCGGCCGCCGGTTGCTCGGTGCACCTGAACAAGGAGCCGATCATCGAGTACCTCACCAGCAACATCACGCTGCTGAAGTGGATGATCGCCGAGGGTTACCAGGACGCCCGTTCGCTGGCGCGGCGCATCGAGAAGATGGAGGCCTGGCTGGCCAACCCGGAGCTGCTGGCCCCGGATGCCGACGCCGAGTACGCCGCCGTCATCGAGATCGACCTGGCCGACATCCACGAGCCGATCGTGGCCTGCCCGAACGATCCGGATGACGTCAAGACGCTGTCGGACGTGGCCGGCGCGGCCATCGATGAAGTCTTCATCGGTTCGTGCATGACCAACATCGGTCACTTCCGTGCGGCGGCCAAGCTGCTGGAAGGCAAGCGCGACATCCCGACCAAGCTGTGGGTGGCCCCGCCGACCAAGATGGATGCCTCGGAGCTGACCAAGGAAGGCCATTACGGCACCTTCGGCACCGCCGGCGCACGCATGGAAATGCCGGGCTGCTCGCTGTGCATGGGCAACCAGGCACAGGTGCGTGAGGGTGCGACGGTGTTCTCGACCTCGACCCGCAACTTCCCGAACCGTCTGGGCCGCAACTCCAACGTGTACCTGGGGTCGGCCGAACTGGCCGCGATCTGCTCGCGTCTGGGTCGCATCCCGACCAAGGAAGAGTACATGGCCGACATCGGCGTGCTGGATGCCAGCAGCAAGGACATCTACCGCTACATGAACTTCGACCAGATCGAGGATTATCAGGAAGTCGCCGGTACGGTGGCTGCCTGATCCGGTGCCGGGCGCTGCCCGGCCTCGGTAGCCATCGACCGTGGGTCGATGGATGAACACAAGAACCCCCGGTGAACGCCGGGGGTTTTTTCATGCGCGACGCTCAGGGTGTCGGAAACCGGAACGGCCAGGCCTCGTCGCCTGCATCGTTGCGTTCGGTACAGACCTGCCGGAACGTCTCCACGAACGCCTGCTGCAGCCGGGTAGGGTGCCAGTCAGCGCGGGTGGTCAGGCCGATACGGCGGCGCAGGTCATCGCCGGCCCGGCCGATCTCGCAGAGCAGGCCGGCCCGACGTTCGAACACGAACTGATCGCGCGACATCAGCGTGAGCCAGTCGTCTTCGAGCAGCAGGCCGCGGGTGATCAACACCGAACCACACTCGATGCGCAGCCGCGGGGGTTCGTGGCCATGCTGGCGGAACATCCGCTCCCAGCGCGCCCGGACCGGGGCCCCCGTCGCGGCGATCACCCAGGGGTAGTCGAGCAGCTGTGGAAAGTGGATCCCTTGGGTGGCAGCCAGTGGATGTCCGCTGCGCGCGACAATGACCGGGTCGTCGTCGAACAGTCCTTCCTGCGCGATGTCGCGTACCGGCAGCTTGTCGCGCATCGCGCCGATCAACAGGTCCAGGCTGCCTTCGCGCAGGTCACCGAGCAGCTCGGCGTAGGGGCCTTCGATCACGTTCATCGTCGCCCCCGGATGCGCGCGCGCAAAGCGGGCAAGCACCTGGGGCAACAGGATGGCCCGGGCCAACGGCATGACGCCGAGCGCGACCCGGCCGCCCTGTTGCGAGCGTAGTGAGGCAAGTTCATCGACGCCGGCGCTCAGCTCGGACAGCGCCAGGCGGACCAGACGGAGCATGCGTGTGGCCGCGGGAGTCGGCTGCACGGTTTTCCCGCGGCGCACCATCAACGGTGTCTCAATCACCTCGGCGAGCTCGTGCACCGCGCGATAGATGGCCGGTTGGGACACGCCCGCGCGGCTCGCCGCGAGCGTGAAGCTGCCGGCGGTATCCACTGCGGCCAAGGCGCGCAGCTGGCCCAAGGTGACCCGCCGCTCCACAGCGGGCATCGCCGGCAGGCGCTGGGCCCGGCGGGCCCCGCGGACACCGTGCGCGATGTAGGCAAGCGCGCGTTCGATCCGCGGCACCAGCAGCCCGGCCGCCTCGGTCGGCGACATGCCGCCGGGCTGGCGATCGAACAGCGGCGCGTCCAACTGTTTCTCCAGCCGCGCGATGGCCTGCGTCAACGCCGGCTGGGACAGATTCACGTGCGGTGCGGCCGCGCTGATGCCGCCGTGGTGGTAGACCGCGGCGAGGGCATGCAGATGCTTAAGGTTCAGGTCCAGAGGTGTGCTCATGGATCAACTATAACCAAACCCAATGGCTGTTTCGAAAAACGATCTTGAGGGGTTGGGCGGCGCAAGGACAGACTGCGCCATCGTCAACGAAGGATGGATGGATGTCCCGGGTAGTCTCTTCTATCGAACGCGCCGATGCGGCGGTGATCCAGGTGCTTGCGCAGGCCGGTGTTGCCACCGCGCATGAAGCGCAGGGCCGCAGCGGTCTGCTGCATCCGCGGCTGCGCCCGATCTATGGCGGTGGGCGCATCGCCGGTAGCGCGATCACCGTGTCGGTGCCGCCGGGCGACAACTGGATGATGCACGTGGCCATCGAGCAGCTCCGCGAGGGCGACGTGCTGGTGGTGGCGCCGACCAGCGACTGCACCGACGGCTACTTCGGCGATCTGCTGGCGACCTCGGCCCAGGTGCGTGGCTGCCGCGGGCTGGTGATCGATGCCGGCGTACGCGACGTGCGTGACCTCACCGCGATGGGCTTCCCGGTCTGGAGCCGCGCGATCCACGCGCAGGGCACGGTCAAGGAAACGCTGGGGTCGGTCAATGTGCCGGTGGTCTGTGGCGGGGCACTGGTCCGGCCGGGCGATGTGGTGATCGCCGACGACGACGGGGTCTGCATCGTGCCGCGTGCGGATGCGGCGCATGTGGCCCGCGAGGCACAGGCCCGCGAGGCCCGTGAAGCGGACAAGCGCGAACGGTTGGCCAAGGGCGAGCTGGGCCTGGACATCTACCAGATGCGCGAGCGCCTGGCGGCCAAGGGCCTGCGCTATGAGTAAGGCCGTGCGCGCGATGTGGATGCGCGGCGGCACCTCCAAGGGCGGGTTCTTTCTCGCTTCGGAGCTGCCGGCCGAGCCGGCCACGCGCGATGCCTTCCTGCTACGTGCGTTCGGCTCGCCCGATCCGCGCCAGATCGATGGCATGGGCGGCGCTGATCCGCTGACCTCCAAGGTCGCGGTCGTGGCGCCCTCCCGCCATGCGGATGCCGACGTGGACTATCTGTTCCTGCAGGTGTTCGTGGACCAGGCCGTGGTCAGCGATGCGCAGAACTGCGGCAACATGCTGGCCGCCGTCGGCCCGTTCGCCATCGAGCGTGGATTGGTTGCAGCCACGGGCGAGCAGACCGACGTACGCATCTTCATGTGCAACACCGGCACGCTCGCCTCGGCGACCGTGCAGACGCCGCAGGGCACGGTGGCGTATGACGGCCAGGCACGCATCGACGGCGTGCCCGGCAGCGCCGCCCCGGTTCCATTGGCGTTCGCCGACATCGCCGGCTCCAGCTGTGGCGCGCTGCTGCCGACCGGCCATGCTGTCGATGTCATCGACGGGGTGGAGACCACCCTGATCGACAACGGCATGCCGTGCGTCGTGCTGCGCGCCTCCGATGTGGGCATCACCGGCCATGAGGACCGCGCCACGCTGGACGCTGATGAGGCGCTCAAGGCCACGTTGGAGGCGATCCGCCTGCAGGCCGGCCCGCTGATGCGGTTGGGTGATGTCAGTGCCCAGTCCGTCCCCAAGATGATGCTGGTGGCGGCGCCTCGCGCAGGCGGGGCGATCAGCGTCCGTTCGTTCATTCCGCATCGCTGCCACGCCTCCATCGGGGTGCTTGGGGCAGTGACGGTCGCCACGGCCTGTCTGCTGCCAGATTCCCCCGCGCATGCCCTCGCGGCGCTGCCCGGCGGCCCGCATCAGACGCTGGAGATCGAGCACCCCAGTGGAAGCACCGCTGCCGTGCTGGATCTGGACGCGGCCGGGCAGGTGACCCGCGCCGCGGTACTGCGCACCGCGCGAAAGCTCTTCGACGGCGTGCTGTTCGACTGAATACGCACGACGTCCTTATTCTTGTGACCTGGGAGGGTTGATATGACCGTTGTAGAGAAGCGGCCGAGCCGCTTCGGCATTGTGGGCCAGCTCTGGTTCCAGGTGCTGGCAGGTACCGTGATCGGCGTGCTGTTGGGGTGGCTGCAGCCGGACATCGGCTCGGCGATGAAGCCCTTCGGCGACGCGTTCATCAAGCTGATCCGGATGATGATCGGTCCGATCATCTTCGTCACGGTGGTGCATGGCATCGCCGGCATGCGCGACATGCGCAGCGTGGGCCGCCTGGCCCTGAAATCGCTGATCTACTTCGAAGTCATCACGATCCTGGCGCTGATCGTGGGCCTGGTGGTGGTGGATGTCTGGAAGCCGGGCGCGGGGATGAACATCGACCCGGCCACTATCGACATGGCCAGCATCCAGGGCTACGTGCACAGCGCGCATGACCAGTCGATCGTGTCCTACATCATGGCGATCATCCCCAACACGCTGGTGAGCGCCTTCACCGAAGCGCACGTGCTGCAGGTGCTCTTCGTGGCGGTGCTGTTCGGTGTGGCGCTGGCCTCGATCGGCGAGCGTGGGGCGCCGGTGATGAAGGTGATCGAGTCCACCTCGGGCGCGCTGTTCAAGATCATCGGCTACATCATGTACTTCGCCCCGATCGGCGCCTTCGGTGCAATCGCCTTCACCGTTGGCCAGTTCGGTGCGGGCTCGCTGCTGTCGCTGGGCGAGCTGATCATCGAGTTCTTCGTGGTCTGCGGGCTGTTCACCGTGCTGGTGCTGGGCAGCGTGTGCTGGTGGACCGGTGCCAGCTTGTGGCGGCTGCTGGGCTACCTGCGCGATGAGATCGTCATCGTCGCGGCGACCACCTCCACCGAAACCGTCCTGCCGCGCCTGATCGAAAAAATGAAGAAGCTGGGCTGCGAAGAAGGTGTGGTGGGTTTCGTGATCCCGGCCGGCTACTCGTTCAACCTCGACGGCACCTGCCTGTACCTGACCACCGTCGCGCTGTTCCTGGCCCAGGCGACCAACACCGAGCTGACCGTCTGGCACCAGCTGGGCCTGATCGCGGTGCTGCTGCTGACCTCCAAGGGAGCGGCCGGTGTGGCCGGCGCGGCATTCGTGGTGCTGGCGGCGACGCTGGGTACCACCGGCACGATTCCGGTGGCGAGCATCGCGTTGATCCTGGGCATCCACCGGATCCTGGCAGAGGGCCTGACCTTCGTGAACCTGATCGGCAATGCGATCGCGGTGCTGGTCATCGCCAAGTGGGAAGGCAAGCTCGACGAGAAGGTGCTGGCCGAGCAGATCGGCACTCGGCGGCTGAGACGCCGCGTGCTGACTGCCGCCACCGTCTGATCCTGCCGCCGCGGCGCTGCCGCGGCCTCCCGACATCCATCCGTTGCGCGGCTGCGGCCGCGCACAGGAGGCGCTTGTGTCCCGTTTTCCCCGCAATACCCTTTGCCTGCTGGTGGCTACCAGCCTGGCGGCGCCGGCGTTCGCCGCGTCCGCTTCACCCAAGGGCAGTCTGCCCGATGGCGTCGATCTCACGTTGGACCTGGTCGGCAACGTCGCCTCCAATCCGGTCGGTGGTGTCGAGCAGGGCACCGAAGGCTCGTACTGGGTGATGGCCCAGTCCAAGTTTGATCTGGACACGCTGTGGGGTATCCACAACACCGACGTCGATGCGCAGTGGGCCTGGTTCGCCGGCCGCAACCTGGCGCGCGAGAAAATCGGCAATTCGATCAGTGCCCAGCAGACCTGGCGGCCGGTGGCCGGCGGGCGCCTGACCCGGCTGACCCTGCGCCACCGCTTCGACAACGGCCTGAGCATCATTGCCGGGCGTGCCCCGGTGAACAGCTACTTCAACAGCTCCGCGCTCAACTGCGTGTTCATGAGCAACGCGATGTGCCTGACCCCGTATGGGGCGATCACCGATCTGGGCATCACTGCCTACCCGAACGCGTCCTGGGCCGGGATCGTGCGCTACGACGTGAATGACCGCTGGTATGCGCAGGCCGGTGCCTTCGACTACAACAACGCCTTGAACAAGG
This sequence comes from Stenotrophomonas sp. TWI273, assembly GCF_039674765.1. Lineage (NCBI taxonomy): Bacteria > Pseudomonadati > Pseudomonadota > Gammaproteobacteria > Lysobacterales > Lysobacteraceae > Stenotrophomonas > Stenotrophomonas sp. TWI273. Next base: position 376,650 of record NZ_JBDJOA010000001.1, on the reverse strand, counting down.
CCGGCAAGAACGGCCTGGACTTCTCGGTGGGCGAGGGTACCGGGACCATCACCGCGTATGAAGTCGGCTACCAGACCAGCTTCGCCAATGACCGTCTGCCGCGGACCTTCCGGCTGGGCATGTACCGCAACAGCGATGGTGGCAAGAGCTCCTACTACGATGCCAACGGCACCTCCGCAGCGCTGACCGGCAGGCCGACCGCGGTGCAGGACGGTGCGCGGTCGGGCGGGTATGCCATGGCCGATCAGACGGTCTGGCGGGGTACAGGCAAGCGCAACCTCGCGCTGTTTGCGCGCGCGTACGTGAACACGGGCAACGAAGCGCCGGTCGACACCTTCGTCTCGGCCGGCTTCGTCAAGACCGGCACCTTCGCCGGCCGCGAGCAGGACACGTTGGCGATGTTTGTCTCCAACACCCACTTCAGTGACGAACAGATCGACTTCCTGCGCGACCGGCGTACCCGCAATGGCGGCAACGGTGCGCCGCATGCGGACGAGATCATCGCCGAGCTCAGCTATGGCTGGGCCGTGCACAAGGGCATCCGCCTGATGCCCAACCTGCAGTACGTCATCAACCCCGATCCCCTCTACGCGCCTACCCGTACCACCGACATTCCCGATGCGCTGATTGTCGGGCTGCGCATGGACATCCACTTCGCCCAGCTGTTCGGCTGGTGATTGATCCCCCACGAGGCCCCTGCATGATCATCGATTGCCACGGTCATTACACGACCGCCCCCGCCAGCCACGACGCCTTCCGCAAACAGCAGATCGCGCATTACCACGACCCCTCGCTGCCGGCGCCGGTCTACCCGGAGATCAGCGATGCGGAGTTGCGCGAGAGCGTGGAGGCCAACCAGTTGCGCCTGCTGCGCGAGCGTGGTGCCGACATGACCATATTCTCCCCGCGTGCCAGCACCATGGCCCATCACATCGGCGACGAACGGGTCAGCGCGGAATGGACACGCCGCTGCAACGACCTGATCGCCCGCGTGGTGGCGCTGTATCCGGAGACCTTCATCGGCGTGTGCCAGCTGCCGCAGTCGCCGGGCGTGCCGATCGCCCATTCGATCGCCGAGCTGGAGCGCTGCGTCAACGAGCTCGGCTTCGTGGGCTGCAACCTCAACCCGGACCCGTCCGGCGGCCACTGGACCGGCCTGCCGCTCACCGACAAGGCCTGGTATCCGTTCTTCGAGAAGATGGTGGAACTGGACGTTCCGGCGATGGTGCATGTCTCGGGCAGCTGCAACGCCAACTTCCATGCCACCGGCGCGCACTACCTCAACGCCGATACCACCGCGTTCATGCAGTTCCTGCAGGGCGACCTGTTCCGTGACTTCCCTGCGTTGCGTTTCATCATTCCGCACGGCGGCGGTGCGGTTCCCTATCACTGGGGGCGTTTCCGTGGCCTGGCCGACATGCTGGGCAAGCCGCCGCTGAACGAGCACGTCATGAAGAACGTGTTCTTCGATACCTGCGTCTATCATCAACCGGGCATTGATCTTCTTTTCAAGGTCATCGACATCGACAACATCCTGTTCGGTTCGGAAATGGTCGGCGCGGTCCGCGGCATCGATCCGGAAACGGGGCAGTTCTTCGACGACACGCTGCGGTATGTGAACGCGCTGGGCCTGTCCGAGAGCGATCGCCGCAAGGTGTGCGAAGGCAACGCGCGGCGGGTCTATCCGCGTCTGGATGCGCAGCTGAAGGCGAGGGGCCTGTGATGAGTGATTTCGTGAAAGACGCCGATTGGCTGGATTTCTGCCCCACACCGAGCGTGCCGCGCTTCGTGCCGCCCATGGGCGCCGTGGACGCGCATTGCCATGTCTTCGGGCCGGGCGACCGCTTCCCCTACGCACCCGAGCGCAAGTACACCCCATGCGACGCCGGCAAGGAACAGCTGTTCGCGCTGCGTGACCTGCTGGGATTCGAGCGCAGCGTGATCGTCCAGGCCACCTGCCATGGCGCCGACAACAGTGCCCTGGTCGATGCCCTGCGCAGTGCGGGCGGCCGCGCCCGTGGCGTGGCGACCGTGCGTGACAGCGTGACCGATGCTGAACTGCGTGAGCTGCACGCGGCGGGCGTGCGCGGGGTCCGCTTCAATTTCGTGAAGCGGCTGGTCGATCCCAAGCCGGATGCGTACTACCGCGCGATCATCGAGCGCATTGCGCCGCTGGGCTGGCACGTGGTGGTCTACTTCGAGGCGGCCGATCTGGCCGAGCGCTGGGACTTTTTCACCTCACTGCCGACCACCGTGGTGGTGGACCACATGGGCCGACCGGACGTGACCCAGCCCGTGGAAGGTCCGGCGTTCCAGCAGTTCGTGCGGCTGATGGATGAGCACGCCAATGTGTGGAGCAAGGTCAGCTGCCCGGAGCGCCTCTCGCGCAGTGGGCCGCCGCATTACGACGACGTGGTGCCGTTCGCGCGCCACCTGGTGGAGAGATTCCCGGACCGGGTCTTGTGGGGGACGGACTGGCCGCACCCCAATCTGACCTCGCATATGCCCGACGACGGTACGCTGGTGGACGTCATTCCGCGTATCGCAGTGACCGCGGATCTGCAGCGCAGGCTGCTGGTGGACAACCCGATGCGGCTGTACTGGGCGTAGGTGTCGACCGGCCCGCCGCCGCTAGCTGCGGGCCAACGCCATCAACCGCTCCGCAATCCGCTCCAGCGGCACCATTTCCTCGGCCGCGCCGATCCTCACCGCGCTGCCCGGCATGCCCCAGACCACGCTGGTGGCTTCATCCTGCACCAGGGTCGGGGCACCGGCGTTGCGAAGATCCAGCAAGCCGCGCGCACCATCGTCGCCCATACCGGTCAGGATCGCGCCGATGGCATTGGCGCCCGCGCTTTCGGCCACCGAGCGGAACAGCACGTCCACCGCCGGCTTGTGCCGGTTGATCGGCGGACCGTCGTCGATCCGGCACCGCCAGCGCGCACCGTCCCGGATCACGCGCAGGTGCTTGCCACCGGGCGGCAGGTAGGCATGGCCGGGCAGGACCGCTTCGCCGTCGGTGGCTTCGCGCACCGACATTGCCGAATGGCGGTCCAGGCGCTCGGCGAACGGGGTGCTGAACTGCGCCGGCAGGTGCTGGGTCATCACCACGGCCGGGGCATCGGCCGGCAGGCCTTCGAGCACCACGCGCAGGGCTTCGGTGCCCCCGGCGGAGGCGCCGATGGCGATCAGGCGGTCGGTGGTGCGGAACTGGATGGAGCGCGGTGTCGCCACCGGCGCCACGGCACCCAGGGTGATCCGCGGGGGATTGGGCCGGGACAGCGGGCGCACGCGCGAGCGCGCGGCCATCTTGACCTTGGCGATGATCTCGTCGGCGTAGCCCTGCAGGCCACGGGCGACATCCAGCTTCGGCTTGGAGACAAAGTCCACCGCGCCCAGCGCCAGCGCCTGCAGGGTGGTGTCGGCACCGCGCTCGGTGAGCGAGGAGATCATCACCACCGGCAGCGGATGCAGGCGCATCAGGTTTTCCAGGAAGGCCAGGCCATCCATCCGTGGCATTTCCACGTCCAGCGTGATCACGTCCGGCGCCAGGCGCTTGATCTTCTCGCGCGCCAGCAGGGGATCGGCAGCGGTGCCGACGACCTCGATGCCGGGATCGCTGGCGAGGATCTCGCTCAGCATCTGGCGGACGACCGCCGAGTCGTCGACGATCAGGACTTTGCAGGGCACGCCGTGGGTCATTCGAACAGCTCCACGCCACCGGTGACCGGGGCCTTGGACAGGCGGGCGCGCACGGCCGATTCGGTCGCGGCCACTTCAGCTTCATGGGCGTGCGGCAGGCGCTGCACCACCACGCGGCCGGTATCGGCGAAGAACCACACCTTGCGTGGATGGATGCCGCACAGGTCCTCGGCGATGATCGGAATGTGCTCGGCCTGCAGGTACTGGCGCACGAACTCGGCGTTGCGGGTGCCAACCGGGTTGCTGGTGAAGCCCTTGAGCACGTTGGCCCCGCCGAACACCTTGGCCTCCAGCCGCTTGCGGTGCGCGCCGCGCTTGAGCAGATCGTTGATCAGCAGTTCCATCGCGTAGCTGCCGTAGCGCGCGGGCGCGCCATCACCGACGTTGCCTTCGGGCAGCAGGAAATGGTTCATGCCACCGATCTTGAGCACCGGATCGCGCAGGCAGGCGGCCACGCAGGAGCCCAGCGTGGTGGTCAGTGCGGTGTTGTCATCCACGGCGAGGTACTGGGTCGGCAGCAGCTTGGCGGCGGTCACCTGGAAGCGGCTGTCGAAATAGCGCATCACCTCGTCGTTACGGATCGGCAGACTCATACCGGTGCTCCCGGCGCGCGCTTGTACAGCGTGCGGCCGCAGGGTTGGATCAGGTCGGCGGCGTGCAGGTAGTTCTCCGAGTGGCCGGTATAGAGCAGGCCGTCATCGCCCATGTGCTGGATGAGACGCGAGAGGATCCCGCGCTGGGTCGGTTTGTCGAAATAGATCATCACGTTGCGGCAGAACAGGGCATCGAACGGGCCACCGACGTCGTAACGGCTGGCGAGCAGGTTGAGCGGACGGTAGTCGATGAGGTCACGCAGGGCTGGATTGACCCGGCAATGCCCTTCGTTGGGGCCGGTACCGCGCTGGAAGTAGCGCTTGCGGATCGCCGGATCCAGTCCGGCGACCCGGTCGATCGCGTACACGCCGCGGCTGGCGGTGGCCAGCACCTGGGTGTCCACGTCGGTCGCCAGGATGCGCACCGGCGGTTTGAGCGTGCCGAAGGTCTCGCAGGCCGTGATCGCCATCGAGTAGGGTTCTTCGCCGGTCGAGGCCGCGCACGACCACAGCTGCAGCGTGCCATGGCCGGCGCGAAGGCGCAGTTCCTCGGCGAGCTTCTCGAAGTGGTGAGGTTCGCGGAAGAACGCGGTGAGGTTGGTGGTCAGGGCGTTGGTGAACGCCTGCCATTCGTCACCGCCGTGGGCTTCGAGCTGGTCCAGGTAGTCGCTGAAGCTGCGCATGCCGAGCGCACGCAGCCGCCGCGACAGCCGTCCATAGACCATGTCGCGCTTGGCCGGGGCCAGCGAGATGCCGACGCGCTGGTAGATCAGCTCGCAGACGCGGCGGAAGTCACGGTCGGCGAACTCGAATTCGCGAGCGTTCGGTGAAGCGGCGTTGGCTGGGGGCGTGGACACGGGCGGACTCGCAGGGGAAGGGGGCGCGGCGATCGTGGGATCGCCGCGGGAACTCAGAACACTTGCCAGTTGCCGTCATCGGCCGACGTGCTGCGCGGGGTGCGCACCGGGGCGGTGGCACGCGGGGCAGGGGATGCCGGCGGTGCCGGGCGGCTGGGGCGGCGCATCGGGGCCAGCTCGGCAACCGCACGGGCGGTCACGGCACTGACCGCCTGGGCGACCTGGTTGTCGAGGCGGAAGATCGCCACCGCATCGGCCAGCTGGGTGGCCTGTTCTTCCATCGCACGGGCGGCGGCCGTGGCTTCTTCCACCAGGGCGGCGTTCTGCTGGGTGGTCTCGTCCATCTGCACCACGGTCTGGTTGACCTGGTCGATGCCGGCGGACTGCTCCTGCGAGGCCGCCGAGATCTCGGCCATGATGTCGGTCACGCGCTGCACCGAGGCCACGATCTCGCCCATGGTGGCACCGGCCTGGTTGACCAGCTGGGAGCCCTCGGCGACCTTGCCGACGGAGTCGTCGATCAGGCCCTTGATCTCCTTGGCCGCGCCGGCTGAACGCTGGGCCAGCGTGCGCACTTCGGAGGCGACCACCGCAAAGCCGCGGCCCTGCTCGCCGGCACGGGCGGCTTCCACCGCGGCGTTCAGCGCCAGGATATTGGTCTGGAAGGCGATGCCGTCGATGACCGAGATGATCTCGGCGATCTTCTTCGAGGAGGTCTGGATCGCGGCCATGGTGGTCACCACTTCGCCGACGACATTGCCGCCCTGGGAGGCCACCGTGTGTGCGCCGATCGCCAGCTGGTTGGCCTGGCGGGCATGTTCGGCATTCTGGCGCACCGTGGAGGTGAGTTCCTCCATCGAGGCGGCGGTCTCTTCCAGGTTGGCGGCCTGCTGCTCGGTGCGGCGCGAGAGGTCGCTGTTGCCGGTGGCGATTTCACCGGCGGCCAGGTTGATGCTGCTGGCGGCCTCCTGGATCTGGCCGACGATCTGGGTCAGCTGCGCGACGGTGGCGTTGGCATCGTCGCGCATGGTGGCGAAGACGCCCTGGAAATCGCCGTGCATGCGCGCGGTCAGATCGCCCTCGGCAATGGCCGACAGGAGCTGCGAGAGCTTGCCCAGGTTCTCATCGCTGACCTGCATCATCGCGTTGAGGTGACCGATCATCCGGCGGAAATCGTGATCGAAGCGGGCGGTGTCGCCCCGCTGGCTGAAATCGCCGGCGGCGGCGGCCGCAGCCAGGCGCTGGATCTCGCCATTGATGCTGCCCAGGTTCTGCTTGACCGCATCGACGGTGCCGGTGATGGCGGCCTTTTCGCCCGGGTAGCGCGCGATATCGGCGCTGAGGTCGCCCTGTGCGTAACGCTGCACCACCGCCAGCACCTCGTCCATGGTCTGCACGTGCGCGCCGACCAGGCTGTTGGTCTCGTGCACCATCAGGCCGTACTCGCCGGGGAAGGCGGTTTCATCCATCCGGTAGCCGGTGTTGCCGGCGTCGTGGCGGCTGGCCATCTCGCGCTGGCCGCTGATCACCGCGTGCAGCTGTTCCTGCATGCGCGCCATGCTCTCCAGCAGGCGGCCGGGTTCGTCATGGGCCTGTTCGCCGATGCGGCTGTCCAGCTTGCCGCGGGCGATGCTCTCGGCCACATGGGTGGCCTGGCGCAGGGGCAGGGTGATGCGGTTGCCGATCAGCCAGCTCAGCGCCAGCACGATCAGCACCACGCCGCCGCCGGTCGCCGCCATGATCGCGGTGAACACCAGTGCCTGCTGCTGCACATCGTCCATGTAGACGCCGCTGCTGACCACCCAGTTCCACGGTGCGTACATCCCGGCATAGGCCACCTTCTCGACCACCTTCTCGGTGCCCGGCTTGGCCCACTGGTAGGAAACGAAGCCACCGCCGAGGCGGGCCATGCCGATCTGGTCGTAGTACACGCGCACCCCGTCATCGGTGCGGTAATCCTTCATGTCCTGCCCGATCAGCTCCTTGCGGAACGGATGCATGAGCATCCGGTAGTTCGTGTCGTACACGTTGAAGTAGTAGGTATCGCCGTCGGCACGCATGCTCTCCAGCGCCGTCAGCGCGGCCTGCTTGGCCGCAGCGTCGGTCAGTTCACCGCTGTCCGCCAGCCGGTGGTAGTGCTCCAGGATGCCGTAGGTGAGCTCGACCTGGGTCTTCAGGCTGTCCTTGCGGGTGTCGGTCAGATCCAGGTACTGCATGCGCGCAGCGACCACCGACAGGGCGATGACACCCAGGGCGATCAGCACGGTCAGCAGGTTGAGCTTGCGCCTGACGGACAGGTTGGAGAAATACGGGTTCCAGCGGCGGAATAGATTCATGGGCAGGGCATCTGAGCGGGCAAAAGCACGTGGCGATGCCAGGAGCACGCGGTGGCGATCACCATCCTGGCTGGCCGCGACGAAGTGTCGGGCAATGCTGTTATCGGCCGGATCCGGCGAGTATTGAGTGCGTTGCCCATCGGCCATTCAGCCGGACAACAAAAAACCCCGGTGCCGAAGCACCGGGGCCTGTCATTCACAGCACGCCGCAGGGCGGCTTAGAACTCCTGCCAGTCGCCGTCGGCCAGTTCGGTGGCCACCGGGCGCGAGGCCGGGCGACGCACTGCCGCCTGCGCCAGCGGCGCGCGGGCGGCACGCGGCGGTGCGACCACGGCCGGGGCGGGCGCGATGTCCTGCTCATCTAGCTTGAAGATCGACACGGCATCGGTCAGATGGCCGGCCTGCTCTTCCATGGCACGGGCGGCGGCGGTGGCTTCTTCCACCAGCGCGGCGTTCTGCTGGGTGGTCTCGTCCATCTGCACCACGGTCTGGTTGACCTGCTCGATGCCGGCGGACTGCTCCTGCGAGGCGGCGGAGATCTCGGCCATGATGTCGGTCACGCGCTGCACCGAGGCCACGATCTCGCCCATGGTGGCGCCCGCCTTCTGCACCAGCGCCGAGCCATCATTGACCTTGCCAACGGAGTCGTCGATCAGGCCCTTGATCTCCTTGGCCGCGCCGGCCGAACGCTGGGCCAGGGTGCGTACTTCGGAGGCCACGACCGCGAAGCCACGACCCTGTTCACCGGCACGCGCCGCTTCGACGGCCGCGTTCAACGCGAGGATATTGGTCTGGAAGGCGATGCCGTCGATGACCGAGATGATCTCGGCGATCTTCTTGGACGAGGTCTGGATCGCGCTCATGGTCGTGACGACCTGGCCGACCACATCCCCCCCCTGCGAGGCGACGGTGTGCGCGCCGATGGCGAGCTGGTTGGCCTGGCGGGCATGCTCGGCGTTCTGGCGCACGGTGGAGGTCAGTTCCTCCATCGAGGCCGCGGTTTCTTCCAGGTTGGCGGCCTGCTGTTCGGTACGGCGCGACAGGTCGCTGTTGCCGGTGGCGATCTCGCTGGCGGCCGAGTTGATCTGCTGGCTGGAGTGCTTGATCCGGGTGACGATGCCGCTGAGCTGCTCGGCGGTGGCGTTGGCGTCGTCGCGCATCCGGGCGAACACGCCCTGGAAGTCGCCGTGCATGCGCACGGTCAGGTCGCCCTGGGACAGCGCGGCGAGCAGGTTGGAAACCTGTTCGATGCTGGCCGAGTTGGCATCCAGCAGGCCGTTGAGCTGCTGGGCCAGCTGCAGGAAGAAGCCTTCCTTGCCATCGCTGTCGATGCGGCCGGAGAGATCGCCGGCCGCAGCCTGGGCGATCACGCGGGCCACTTCGGCTTCCACCAGGGCTTCCGGGGTGCGGTCACGCCATTCGATGACGTGGCCGACGGTCTCACCCTGTTCGTTGGCGATCGAGGAGATGACCTGGGCGAACTGGGCCTCGCCGAACTGCATCGGGCGGCGGCTGACGCCGTGCTGCTGCAGCTGGGCCAGGGTCTTGGGATCCATTTCGCTGCCGTGCTCCAGCGCGGCGGCCGACTTGCCGATCAGCGAGGCGGCGGCGTCGAAGTCCGGCAGGTCCTTGCGGATGTCGGCTTCGTACTGGCTCAGGGTCTGCTGCAGGGCGCGGTTGCTGTACACGATGGTGTGCTGCGCATCGGTCAGGTAGACGCCGGTGGAGCTGTAATCCAGCGCGGTACGGATGCGCAGGTTCTCGCGGGCAATGGCCTGGTCGGTTTCGGTACGCTCCCGCAGATCACGCTGCATGCGCTGCATGGCCTGCAGCAGATCGCCGACTTCATCCTTGCGGCTGACATCGATATGGCCGTCCAGCTTGCCGCTGGCGACATCGTTGGCGACCGAGACGGCGCCGCGCATGCTGCCCACCAGCGAACGGGCAAACAGATACACCAGCACCAGGCCCAGGGCGGCGCCGCCGAGCAGGGTGATGACGGTCAGCATGGCCGAGGCGGCGTAGGTGGATTCGGCTTCTTCGCGCGAGGCGCGCGAGAGACGGTTGTCTTCGGCGATCAGGGCTTCGAGCGCGGCCGAGGCCTTGCGATGCTTGGCGCGGGTTTCACCAACGAAGGTGTCCACGGCATCGTCGGGCAGGTCCAGCTCGAGCATTTCGGTGACGGCGTCGTAGGACGCCAGCGAGTCGGTCCAATCCTTGGCGAAGGTGTCAAACAGCTTCTTCTGCTGGGGATTGTCGATCAGCGCGGGGTATTTTTTGATCGAGGCGTCGATCTGGGTGCGAAGCTCCGCCGCGCGGGACTTGGCTTCGGCCTTGACGTCATCGCTGGCGCGGATGAGGCCCTGGTAAGCGGAGTTGCGGTACTCGCCGACCATGCCACGCAGTTCGCCGGCCATGCGGATGCTGTCCATCCGGGGGCCAGCCAGTTCAGTGGTGACGTTGTTGAGTGAGTGCAGGCCACGATAGGCCACGATGCCCTGCAGCAGCATCACCAGCAGGAGGACGCCGAAAGTCAGCATCAACTTGGGCATCAGTTTGAGGTTGTTGATCCACGGCATGGCAGGTGCGGTCTCCAGTGGCAAACGCGTCCGGCCGTCGGGGCCGGTTGCAGCGACCACGCCGGCCTGGGCCGGCGTGGCAGGGCGTACGGGCAATTACTTGATGTTGGCGAGCTTGAGGCCGGCCGGCGAGCTGACTTCGATTTCAGCGCGCGATGCATCGCGGGCGATCTTGCCGATCACGCAGACGGTCTTGCCTTCCAACGATTCCAGCGGGAAGCTGAACTTGTCGCGGTTGGCGCCGGCGATGCGGGCCGAGAAGGTGTGGCGCGGGAACGCGCCGCCCATGTACAGGAAGGTCGGCTGACCTTCAGAGCCTTCGGCGTAGCGGGCCTTCTCGACCTTGCCGCAGACCATGCCGTCCTTGCCGACCGAGCGCGGGGCCATTTCCGGCGGAATCATTTCACCGGACTGGGCGAATGCAGTAGAGGCGGAAGAGGCGATCACGGCGACCGAGAACAGGGCAAGCAGGGACTTCATCGGGAAAATTCTCCGGGGATATGGGCAAGGTGGCCCGGCCATGGGCGATCCAGTGCAGCCGGGTTCTGAAACCAGCTATCGGCCGGTCAGCGGGGAACTGAAGCATTTTTTTCGACGGTGGCCGTTGCCGGTGGCGACAGCGGCGTGACGGCCGTTTTTCTGTGACGGATGTCTCAGGCGGCGACGTCGTCGATGACCGGGGCCTGGCCCATGTCGGCGCTGTCGAGCAGGGTTTCGATATCCAGCAGGATCAGCATGCGATCGTCCTGGGTGCCGATGCCGGAGATGAAGCGGGTATCGACGGCGGCGCCGAACTCGGGCGTCGGGCGGATCTGGTCGGCAGCCAACGGGATGACGTCGGAGACGCTGTCAACGACGATGCCGACGACGCGGTCTTCGACGTTGAGGACGATCATGACGGTGAAGGCGTCGTAGGTGGCATTTTCCAGGCGCAGTTTGAGGCGCAGGTCGATGACGGGGACGATGGTGCCGCGCAGGTTGATGACGCCTTTGATGTAATCCGGGGCATCGGGGACGCGGGTGACGGAGTCGTAGCCGCGGATTTCCTGGACTTTGAGGATGTCCACGCCGTAGTGCTCGGCGCCGAGGGTGAAGCTGAGGTATTCGCCGCCGTCGCTGGCGGCGTTGGTGTTCTTGTCGTTCATCGAGGGGTCCTGGGTCGGGCGTGGCGGTCGAATAACCGGGGGTCACGCTGGATATCGGCCTGCTCGGGGGCGACTTTAGCTCCCACACCAACCCTGCCTTCAACTCGGGCCCAGCCAACTGTCCATGGGGCGGCGCGCTGACCCAACCACGCATCAACTGAGCCACGCAGTTGAAGCAGCCATCAACTCTCCCCGTTCTTCCTCGCACTGCGCTGCCGGTCGATACGGAAGATGTAGCGCTGGATCGCGCTGTCGCCACCGCGCGGGAGGTTGTCGAAGCGCATGCCGATGCGCTTCATCTCGACACCGTTGGGCAGCTTGACCGCCAACTGGTTGCAGACGATCAGCGAGACGTGCAGCGGGCTGCCATCGGGGAGATCGAGCTGGGCGGCGTAGCGTTTCTGCAGGGAGAATACGTTGCAGTCCACCGGTACCGTGACGGCCAGACCGCCGCCGCTGATGTCGACCACGCGCAGCTGCAGCACCTCACCGCGGTCTTCGTTGATCGGGAACTGCAGGTGGGGCGAATCGGTGATCGGCGTTTCCAGCCGGTACAGTTCGCGGCGCTGCAGGTGCACCAGCTCGTCGGGGAAAGGCACGCGGAAGGCAACATGGCCTTCGTTGCGCACGCGTTGCAGGCCATCCAGGCGGAAGCGCACCATCACCCGGTCCAGCTGGGCGAAGCACAGCAGGTGGCCGGCGTCTTCGGCGGCGCGGTTGGAGGGCTCGGACGGGCTGCCGTCCAGGAGCAGCCAATCGTCGTCTTCGTCCAGTTCCAGCACCGCGGTGGGGAAGGATTGATCGCGGCCGCCCAGATGGGCGTTGATCAACGAACGCTGGTCGATCAGCGCCTGCAGCAACTGCCGGATCTGTCGGGGGTTGCGGACCAGGTACCTGTCATCCGTGGCATCGTCGTGGATGCCATGGGGACGGTCGTGTGCGTCGAGGCTGCCTTCGGACATGGAATCTACTGGGTTGGGCGGGTGCCGGCGTGCGGAGATGCCGGGGCTCAGTCCGTTTATCGGCAGCAGTTCACATTTATGTAGGGGAATTGTGCCGCGGTGGCGTGGCATGGCACCGGCGAAACGACGACACCCCGCCGGAGCGGGGTGTCGAAGGTCGACCGATCACGTGTCGAACGCGATCAGAATTCCTGCCACTCGGTATCGTTGGCCAGGGCCGGTTCACGACTCATGACACGGCGGGGCGCGGCCGCCACGCTGCGCGGCTTGGCCGGTGCCGCCGCGCGCGGCAGGGCGGGTGCGCGGAGCACGGCTGCCGGTGCCGCGTGCGCCTGGCCCTCCAGCTTGAACAGCGCGACCGCATCGGTCAGATGGCCGGCCTGTTCTTCCATGGCACGGGCGGCGGCGGTGGCTTCTTCCACCAGCGCGGCGTTCTGCTGGGTGGTCTCATCCATCTGCACCACGGTCTGGTTGACCTGCTCGATACCGGCGGACTGCTCCTGCGAGGCGGCGGAGATCTCGGCCATGATGTCGGTCACGCGCTGCACCGAGGCCACGATCTCACCCATGGTGGCACCGGCCTGGTTGACCAGCTGCGAGCCTTCGGCAACCTTGCCGACCGACGCATCGATCAAGCCCTTGATCTCCTTGGCCGCGCCGGCCGAGCGCTGGGCCAGGGTGCGCACTTCAGAGGCGACGACCGCGAAGCCGCGACCCTGCTCGCCGGCGCGGGCGGCTTCCACCGCGGCGTTCAGCGCCAGGATGTTGGTCTGGAAAGCGATGCCGTCGATCACGGTGATGATGTCGGCGATGCGGCGCGAGGATGCGTCGATCTCGTGCATGGTGCTGACCACGCGGCCCACCACATCACCGCCCTGCGAGGCGACCGAGTGGGCGCCGATGGCCAGCTGGTTGGCCTGGCGGGCGTGTTCCGCGTTCTGGCGCACGGTGGAGGTCAGTTCCTCCATCGAGGCGGCGGTCTCTTCCAGATTGGCGGCCTGCTGCTCGGTACGACGCGACAGATCGTTGTTGCCCGAAGCGATTTCGCCGGCGGCGGTGCTGATGCTGGAGGACGCCTGCTGGATGCGGCCGACGATCTGGGTCAGCTGGGCGACGGTGGTGTTGGCATCGTCGCGCATCGAGGCGAACACCCCGTGGAACTGGCCCTGCATGCGCGCGGTGAGATCGCCGTTGGCGATGGACTGCAGCAGGTGCGAGAGCTGGGACAGATTGCCGTCGGCGACCTGCATCATCGTGTTGAGGTGCTCGATCATGACCCGGAAGTCGTGGTCGAAGCGTGTCGCATCGCCACGCTGGGTGAAGTCACCGGCGGCGGCGGCCTGGGCCAGCGACTGGATCTGCGTGTTGATCGCCAGCAGGCTCGCCTTGGCCGCATCCATCGATTCGTGCAGGATCGCGCGGGTGCCGGGGAGGCGGCGGGCGTTCGGCGAGAGATCGCCGGCGGCGTACTGGTTCAGGACGTTGATCGCGTCTTTGATCGAATCCAGGTGCTCGAAGATCACCGTGTTGATGCCGACGGCCAGCTGGCCATACACGCCCGGGAAATCTTCCGGAATGCGGTGGCTGATGTCCGGACCGGCGTGCATTTCCACCATCTGCTGGGTCTGCTCGGAGAAGCGGCGCAGCATCACGGTCATGTCGCGGGTGGCGGTCAGCATCTTGCCGGCTTCATCCTTGCTGGTGGCCTGGATGTTGACCGACAGATCGCCACGGGCGACCGACTGGATGGCGTGCACGGCCTGGCCAAGCGGGCGGGTGATGGCGCGCGAGATCACGACGCCCATCACGGCAGCCAGCAGCGACAGCAGCACGATGCAGCCGATGATCGCGTAGACGCTGTTCTGGTGCGTGGCGTTGGCGCTTTCGATGCGGCTGGCCATCACGCCGTTGCTGAACTCGCCCAGGTCCTTGAGTGCGGCGAACAGCGCGCGGCGTGCCGGGCGCGACTGTTCATCGGAGATCTGCTGGGCAGTGACGCCGTCGCCGGCGGCGATGGCGTCCTTGATCTGGCCGTTGGCCTTGAAGTAGTCGGCAGTGCGCGCGGCCACCACGTCGTACAACTGACGTTCCTTGTCGCCGGCCGGCAGCAGCGCGTAGGCGGCCAGCTCGGCGTTGACGATCTTGCCGGTGTCGGCCATGCGCTTGTCGTAGTCGGCGACCGACTCCGGCTTGTCCAGCACGGTCAGCTGGGCCATTTCGTAAGTGCGGAACTCGCCGAGCTGCGCGCGCACTTCGCCCAGGTGCTGGACCGAGGGAATGTCGTTGGTGCTCATCGCGCGCAGCTGGGCGTTGGCCTCGCCCAGGCGGACCAGGGCGAAGCTGCCCAGGGCCAGCGTCATCAACGTGGTGAGCGTGAAGCCTACCGCCAGCTTGCGGGCGATGGGCAGGTCGTGGAACCACTTCATGATTGAAACTCCGGGCAGGGCAGTGACGCACAGCCGTGGGGTGCTGGGCGGAATCAGCGGGATGGGAGAGAGTGGAGCGGAGGAGCGCGACGGTTGCCGTGGTCGCTACTTCGGATAGCGGCGCTGATCGACCGCAACTTGATAGTGCCGCGTCACATTTTTTTCACATTCGCCATCACGGCGCGATGGGCGGCGATGCTTGCTGTTGCAAGGGGTTGAGCGGTTTCTTCCGTACGCACGCGGACGGTGGGAGGGGGTGCTCGCCGCCTTGCGCGCTGACGGAGTTCACAGTTCGATGCGCCCTGATCAACACCCACGCACGCCCACGAAACAACGCCGCCGCTCCGGGGGAGCGGCGGCGTGGGGGACAGCATGATGGAGCCGCGTTATGCGGCCTGTGGCACCTTGAGCGAACGCACCAGGCCGCCGATGTCCACGATGAGGGCAACCCGGCCGTCGCCGAGAATGGTCGCACCGGAAACCCCGCTGATACGGCGGTAATTGTTCTCGATGTTCTTGACCACGACCTGCTGCTGGCCGACCAGTTCGTCCACTTCCAGCGCGATCTTCTGGCCATCGCCTTCAACGACCACCACCAGCGGATCGTCCATGGCACGGCCACCGTAGCCGTAGTACTCGCTGAGCGAGAGGATCGGCAGATACTCGCCGCGCACCCGCAGCACCCGGCCTTCGCCAGCCATGGTGCGCACATCGTCGGCCTGCGGCTGCAGGGCTTCGAGCACATAGGCCAGGGGCAGGATCAACGTTTCGCCGGCGACCGAAACGGTCATGCCATCCAGGATCGCCAACGTCAGCGGCAGGCGGATCAGCACGCGGGTGCCGTTGCCGGCCTGGCTTTCCAGCTGTACTTCGCCACCCAGCGCCTGGATGTTGCGGCGGACCACATCCATGCCGACGCCACGACCGGACAGATCCGTGACGGCATCAGCGGTGGAGAAGCCGGGCTGGAAGATGAGATCCCAGACCTGCGCGTCGGTGGGGTTGTCCGGCACGCTCAGGCCGCGTTCGAGCGCCTTGGACAGGATCTTGTCGCGGTTCAGGCCGCGGCCGTCATCGCTGACTTCGATCACGATGTGCCCGCCCTGGTGCGAGGCCGCCAAGGTGATCGTACCGGTTTCGTCCTTGCCCGCCTCGCGACGCACGTCCGGCATTTCCAGACCATGGTCGATCGAGTTGCGGACCAGGTGCACGAGCGGATCGGCGATCTTCTCGATCAGGCCCTTGTCCAGTTCGGTGCCTTCGCCGATGGTGCGCAGGCGCACGTGCTTGCCCAGGCGCGAGGACAGATCGCGGACCAGGCGCGGGAAGCGGCGGAACACCGCGTCCACCGGCAGCATGCGCACGCCGATGACCGCTTCCTGCAGATCGCGGGTATTGCGTTCCAGCAGATCCAGGCCGGTCAGCAGCTGCTCGGCCTGCGCCGGATCCAGCGCGTGCGAGACCTGCTTGAGCATGGCCTGGGTGATGACCAGTTCGCCGACCAGATTGATCAGCGCATCGACTTTGTCCACGCTGACGCGGATCGAGGTCTCGGCTTCATGAGCGGCGGCGGCGGGCGGTGCGGCCGCCGCCGGTGCCGCAGGGGCGACGACGGCGGGTTTGGCCTCGACCGGCGCGCTGGTGGCCAGGCTCGGCGGCGCGGCCGGACGGATGTCCAGTTCGCAGTCGTCCACGACCCAGGCGAAGGTATCTTCGATCTTGCTGCGCGGTACCTTGCCGACCAGGCCGAGGTCCCATGCAAGGTGAGCTTCGAGCGGATCAAGCTGGTCGAAACCGGGCAGGCGATCCAGACGTGCGGCGACCTGCAGCGAGCCCAGGTGCTCGAGCTCGCGGATGATGCGCAGTGGGTCGTTGCCGCTCATGAACAGCGATGGCGCCGGCACGAAACCGATCTGCCACGCCTCCGGGGTGTCATCGACCTTGGCGGCCGCGACCGGTGCCGCCGCGGCTGCGTGGCCGGACAGCACCGCTTCCAGGCGCGCCTTGACCTCGGCGACCGCCTGCGGATCTGCAGCCTGGCCGTGTTCGGCTTCGCGCAGCAGCGCGCGCAGCACGTCCACCGACGCCAGCATCGCATCAACCGCGGCCGGCTCCAGCGCCCGCTTGCCGGCGCGCAGTTCGTCCAGCAGCGTTTCCAGCACGTGGGTCAGCGCGGCGATCGCATCGAAGCCGAAGGTGCCGGCGCCGCCCTTGATCGAGTGCGCGGCGCGGAACACCGAGTTGATGATCTCCGGGTCCTGCTGCCCCGATTCGAGCGCCAGCAGGCCAGCTTCCATCGCATCCAGCCCCTCGCGGCTTTCTTCGAAGAAGGTGGCGTGGAAACGTTGCAGATCCATGCTCATGGTGCGGGGTGTCCAGTTGCGAGGGGAGGGAAGGGTGAAGCGGGATCAGCCCAGGACTTTCTGGACGGTGGCGACCAGCTGTTCCGGGTTGAACGGCTTGACCAGCCAGCCGGTCGCGCCGGCGGCCTTGCCTTCGGACTTCTTGTCCGCGGCCGATTCGGTGGTCAGCATCAGCATCGGGGTGAACTTGTAGTCCGGCAGCTGGCGCAGCTCACGGATCAGCGCGATGCCATCCATGTTGGGCATGTTGACGTCGGTGACCACCGCGTTGAAGCGTTGGCCCTTGGCACGACCGAGGGCGACCGCGCCGTCTTCGGCTTCCTCGACGGAAAAGCCGGCCGAGGTGAGGGCGAAAGAGACCATCTGGCGCATCGACGCCGAATCGTCCACCACCAAGATACGTGCGCTCATGCAGCGTTCTCCACAGATTTCAGGTTGTCATGGGGTGCATCCAGGCCGAGGGCCTGGGTGACGCCGAGCAGGCGCGCGGCATCACGGAAGGTTGCGGTGCAACCGTGGAATCCGGTGGGATGCCCGGCCTTGCGGCGGGCCTCGACGAATGCGCACAGCACCTGCACCGAGGCGGTATGGATACGGCCGACCTGGCTGGCATCCAGCATCAGATCGCCGGCCTGATCCACCAGGGGGGCCAAACGTGTTTTCAGCTCGGTGCTGGTCTCGATACCGAGATCATCACCCAGGGCCACAGTGCTCATCATTGCTCCGGACAAACGGTTCCGAGGTCTATAACGGCAATAACCCGGGAAGCTTTAGCCGTTGCGGCGGTCAGTTCAGCAGCTGGGTTGCATCCAGCAGGATCATCGGCTGGGCGCCGCCGCGGGCCACGCCGCGGAAGAGGTCGTTGGAGATCTGGCAGATGCGGGCGGTATCGGGGGGTTCGATCTGCGAATCGGTGAGGTTGGCGACATCCTCCACGGCCGAAACGCGCAGCCCCATCGTCTCGCCGTTCTCCTCCAGCACCACGATGCGGGTATTGGCGTCGTTGCCGGCCGCGCTGCTGCCCAGGTGGATCCCCAGGTCCATCACCGGCACCACCTGGCCGCGCAGGTTCATGATGCCCAGCATTGCCGGCGAGGTGCCGCGCAGCGGCAGCAACGGCACCGGCAGGACCACTTCCTGGACCTTGAGCAGCTCCAGTGCGTAGGCCTGGGCGCCGCAGCGCAGACGCAGCCAGCGCGAGGTGCGCTCGCTGGCGCGGCGGCTCTCGCGCGGGCTGGAGGCCGGGTCGCGTGCCTGGCGTTGTAGTTCCTCCCAGCTGCCAGGGCGACTCTGCGCCAGTGAGGGGGTAGCGGCGCGGACGCTGGTGGCGGCCGGCATCGGCGGCATCGGCGTCATGGAAGGCATCGGCCGGGCGATCGGTGCGCGGGCGGTTGGCAGCGCGGCGACCGGTGCCGGGGCGGGCGCCACCGCCGGCGAGGGTGCCGTCGCAGGCGCGTCGGTGCCTGCATCCACGGGATCGGTTTCGTAGACGACCTCGGCTGGCAGGTCGTCCCAGCTTGGGCGGGATTCGTCCACGGGCGCGGGCATCGCGCCGCTGAGGAGGGGGTCGTTGCGCAGCTCATCGAGCAGGTCGTCGAAGCCTGGCGCAGGCGCCGCGAGGGCAGCCTGCACAGGCGCGGCGTCCAGCGCCTGCACCTCCGTGGGGAGCGTCATCGCGCCGCTCAGCAGCGGATCGTTGCGCAGTTCATCCAGCAGGTCGTCGAAGCCTGGCGCGACGGCACTCGCTTCAGCCGCCGGGGCTGCTTTGGTGACGCCCGCGTTGCCGGGGGCAGACTCGGCGTGGACTGCTTCGACTGCGTCGACTGCGGCGAGCGCATCAACCACCTCGACCCCTGCGACGGACACCGGCGCCTCGGCCGGCGCCGGCATCGCGTCGCCGAGCAGCTGCTCCAGGTAGTCGTCGAGGACCCCCGCGGTGTTCATGCCGCGCGCTCCATCTGCTGCGCGTCATCGGCCAGGATCCATTCCAGGGCGCGGCGATAGGCGGCCAGGCCACGCCCGGGGTAATCCTCCGATTGCGGCGGCACGGTGAGGCTGGCGGCGTTGCAGATGCGGGTGTCGACCGGGATCGCGTCTTCCCAGACGCGGTGGCCGTGCTTGTCCTGCATCAGCTTGACGGTTTCGTTGCCGGCGCGGGTGCGGCGGTCGAACAGGGTCGGCAGGATCGACATCGGCAGCGGGCGGCGGCGCGAGCGCTCGACCATTTCGCCGGTGCGGACCATGCCATCCAGGCCGTGCAGGGCCAGCGGCTCGGCCTGGGTCGGGATGATCAGGCGGTCGGCCGCAGCCAGTGCGTTGATCATCAACAGGCCCAGGGTGGGGGCGCAATCGAGCAGGATGTAATCGTGCTGGCCCTGATGGCGGCCCAACGCATTCTGCAGGGCCAGGCCGAGGCCGGGCTGGTTAGCGCTCCGGCGCTCCAGCGTGGCCAGCGCGGCCTGCGCGCAGACGTAGTCCAGGCCCGGGATGTCGCTGCGGTGGGCGAGGGTGGAGAGCTCGGCCGGTGGTGCGGCGAACAGTTCCAGCACGCCCTGCGGCGGCGGATCCAGCGGCACGCCGAAGGCGCGGGTCAGCGACGAATGCGGATCCAGATCGATCAACAGTACGCGGTGGCCCTGCGTGGCCAGACCGCGGCCGAGCGCAAGCGTCGTGGTGGTCTTGCCCACGCCGCCCTTCTGATTGGCAACAGCCCAGATACGCATGCGGTTCACTCCTTCATTGCGGGCGGAACGGCGGCGCCAACGCGGCTGCCGGCCGGCACCGGTGGCAACTGCACCGGTGCGATGGGGGTAACAGGGGTGCCGGCGGCGGTTGCCTGGGTGGCATCGGCCGCCTCGGCATCGGCGCTGAGCCGGTCGGTGATCGGATCGATGCTCTGCGCGGTGTCGGCCAGGATGATCACCATCACCCGCCGGTTGCGGTTGCGGCCTTCGGCGCTGGCATTGTCTTCGCGCGGGCGGAACTGGCCGTAGCCGACCATCGCCAGCCGTGCCGGCTGCAGGCCCTGATCAGCGAACAGATGCACCACGCTGGCCGCGCGCCCGGCCGACAGCTCCCAGTTGGAGGGGAACAGCGAGGTGGCGATCGGGATGTTGTCGGTGTGGCCTTCCACGCGCACGCCATTGGGCGCATCGCGCAGCACTTCGGCCAGTTTGGAGAGGGTGTCGCGCGCGTGCACATCCAGCGTGGCCGAGCCGGTCGGGAACAGGATGTCGCTGTTGATCTCCACTTCGATCCACAGCTCGGTGCGGCGCACGGTGATCATGCCGCGTTCGATCAGCGGCGCCAGCGTGGCGGTGAGCTTGTCGGCGATGCCGTTGAGCTGGCGCTCGGCTCGCTGCAGCTGTGCCTGGTTGCGGATCGAGACCGGCATGCGCATCTGCGAGGCCATCGCCGGCAGCAGCGTCGGGTCGTTGCTGGGGGCGGGGGCGGAGGGGCCGATCTTGGTCCCGGCCCTGATCACCGAGGGGCTGTCCCAGCCGCCGCCCTGGACCTGCTGGTTGCCGACCTGCACCGGGTTGATGGTGCGCGGCGCGCCACCAAAGGCGGTGGTCAGCGCGTCGGCCATGATCCGGTACTTGCCCTCGTTGAGCGAGGAGATGGCGTACATCACCACGAAGAAGGCGAGCAGCAGCGTCATGAGGTCGGCGTAAGGGATCGCCCAGGCCTCATGGTTGGCATGTTCTTCGTGGTGCTTGCGGCGGGCCATGTCAGTGCAGGAACCCGGACAGGTTGGTTTCGATGTTGCGCGGGTTCTCACCCTGGGCGATCGAGATCAGGCCCTCGATGATCATCTCGCGGTCGCGGCTGTTGTGGTGGATCACGCTCTTGAGCTTGGCCGAGACCGGCAGGAACAGCAGGTTGGCCGAGGCGATGCCGTAGATGGTGGCGGTGAAGGCCGCCGCGATGCCGTGGCCGAGCTTGCTCGGATCGGCAAGATTCTTCATCACCGCGATCAGTCCGAGCACCGCGCCGATGATGCCCAGCGTCGGCGCATAGATGCCCATGCCCTCGAACACCTTGGAGGCGGCCAGGTCCTGGCTCTCCTGGCTGCTCAGCTCGATCTCCATCATGTGCCGGATGGTTTCCGGCTCCACGCCGTCCACCAGCAGCTGCAGCCCCTTGCGCAGGAACGGATCGTCCTGGGCGTCGACCTGCGCTTCCAGACCGAGCAGGCCCTGGCGGCGGGCGATGTTGCTCCACTCCACGATCTGCTGGATCAGGTGGCGGCGGTCGCTGCTCGGCGGCAGGATCACCCACTTCACGATCTTGAAGGCGTGCTTGAACACGGCCGGCGAGGTGTGCAGCAGGATCGAGGCGATGGTGCCGACGATGACGATCACGAAGGCGGCCGGCGACCACAGCGACGCCAGACCAGCCCCCTTGAGGATGCTGCCGCCGACCAGTGAGGCCAACGCGAGGAAAAGTCCAATGAGGCTGAGTCTGTCCATGGGTCCGTTATCGGCTTGTGTGAATGGGACTTGAGATGCCGAAGGAATCCGGTGGGGCGGCGGTCACAGTTTTTGGGGGTAAAGCAGCCGACCAACGGTCGGCTCTACCGGCGTCAGCGGAGGCCGTCTACGTCGAGGATCAGCGACATGCGGCCGTCGCCGATCAGGGTGGCACCGGCGTAGCCGCGCAGGCCGCGCAGGGCCTTGGGCAGCGGCTTGATCACCACTTCCTCGCGGCCGCGGACCTGGTCGACCACGAGGCCGAAGCGGGCTTCACCGGCCTGCAGCACCACGATGGTCAGCAGTGAGGACGGCATCGGCTCCACATCCAGCCAGTGACGCAGATCCACCAGGGCCAGCGTGTGCGATTTGCGGTCCAGCACGGCGCGGCCGTCGAACCAGCCCAGGGACGTGTTGGGGGCGTGCAGCACCTCCATCACGCGGGCCAGGGGCAGGGCGTAGACGTCTTCGCCGGCCTGCACCAGCAGGGTCGGCAGGATCGCCAGGGTCAGCGGCACGCGGATCATGAAGCGGCTGCCGCGGCCCAGCTCGGACTGGATCTGGATCTGGCCGCTGAGCTCGCGGATGCGGGACTGGACCACGTCCATGCCCACGCCGCGGCCGGAGATGTCGGTGACCTGCTGCTTGGTCGAGAAGCCGGGCAGGAACACCAGGTGCAGGCATTCCTCGCTGCTCAGGCGGGCGGCGGCCTCCGGATCGATCAAGCCCTTCTCGCGTGCTTTCTGACGCAGGCGTTCCGGGTCGATACCCGCGCCGTCGTCCTGCACTTCGATGCTGACGTAGTCGCCTTCCTGCTGGGCCGACAGGCGCACGTGGCCACTGCGTGGCTTGCCCTGGGCCTCGCGCAGGTCCGGCATTTCCACGCCGTGGTCGATCGCGTTGCGGACCAGATGGACCAGCGGATCGGCCAGCGCTTCGACCAGGTTGCGGTCCAGCTCGGTTTCCGCGCCGATCAGCTCAAGCTCGACCTCCTTCTTCAGCGACCGCGCGACATCGCGTGCCACCTTGGGGAAGCGCGAGAACACCTTGCCGACCGGCTGCATGCGGGTGCGCATGACCGCCGACTGCAGGCGTGCGGTGGCGATGTCCAGCGTGGAGACCGCGCGGTCCAGTTCTTCATCGTGCAGGCGCGCACGCAGAGTCTTGAGCCGGTTGCGCGAGAGCACCAGCTCGCCGATCAGGTTGACGATCGCATCCAGGCGCTTGGTATCCACGCGCACGGTGTGTTCGGCTTCGGCGAGCGGCTTGGCCGGGGCCGGCTTGGCGCTCGGGGCGGCCGGCGCAGCCACGGCGCGCGGTGCAGCCACCGGCGCGGCGGCAATGGCCTTGGCACCAGGAACGGCGCCACCGTGCAGCTGGTCCAGCAGGGCTTCGAACTCGTCCTCGCCGATCAGGCCGTCATCTCTTTTCGGGGCCGCGATGGCGGTCGGTGCGGCGCCGCCGTGCAACTGGTCGAGCAGCGCCTCGAACTCATCATCGGTGATCATCTCGCCGCCGCCGCCGCCGCTGCTGGCCGTGGCGGTGGCCGCAGGCGCCGGCGAGGCCGGCCCGTTGACGTCGAACTGGGCGATCAGCTCCGGCGGGGCATAGCCGGGCTCGGTTCCGGCCGAGACCGAATCCAGCATCGACTGCAGGTAATCCAGCGATTGCTGGGCTGCATCGAAGTGGTGAGCCTGCAGCGTGGCCTGGCCGGAGCGGGCCATGCCGAGGGTTTCCTCGGCCGCGTGGCACAGCTCGACCATCGCCTGGATGCCGAGGAAGCCGGCACCGCCCTTGAGCGTGTGGAAGCCACGGAACACGGCGTTGAGCTGGTCGGCATCCTGGGGCGCCTGCTCCAGCGACACCAGCTGTTCGCCGAGGCGATCCAGGATTTCCTGGGCCTCGAGGATGAAGTCGGCAGCGATATCGTCTGGCACAGCACTCATGAGCGTTACAGTCCCAGGTCCGAGAGCAGGTCGTCGGCGTCGTTCTGTGACACCGCATGGCGATCCAGGCCGTTCACGGCCGGGCCGGCCAGGCCGTTGGTGTCGCGCTTCTTCTCATCTTCCTGCGGGGGCAGGCCCAGCGCACCGAAGCCCTCATGCACGCGACGCACGATCCCGACCACGCGGCGGATGATCTGCCCGGTCAGGTCCTGGTAGCTCTGGGTCAGCGCGATTTCGGTGAGGTTGTGGCGGATCCGGTCCAGCTGCTGGCCCTGATCGGGCGTCAGCCCGTTGGCGCGCAGCTGTTCGGTGAGCGAGCGACATTCCTCGGCCAGGTCCAGGGTGCGGTGGGTGGCCTGTTCGGTCATCGCCACCACGTGGTCCAGGCGCGCGCAGGCATCATCCAGCTCGCCGGCTTCGCTGGGCAGGCTGGGCAGTTCGCCCAGGGCCTGGCCAAGCTCGCGGGCCAGGCGGTTCAGGCCGGCCATCATCGGCTGCGTGCGCAGCGCGGCGAGGGCGTCGATTTCCCGGCGCCAACCGGCTTCGTCACCGCTTTCCAGCGCGGCCAGGGCGTCCTGCAGGCGCTGCACCAGCGCGGATTTGTCGCTCAGGGTGTCCATCAGGCGCTCGCCGCCAGGCGTTCGAAGATCTTGCCGAGCTTTTCTTCCAGGGTCTGGGCGGTGAACGGCTTGATGATGTAGCCGTTCACGCCGGCCTGGGCCGCTTCGATGATCTGCTCGCGCTTGGCTTCGGCGGTCACCATCAGCACCGGCAGCGTCTTGAGTTTGGCGTCGGCACGCACCGCCTTGAGCAGGTCGATGCCGGTCATCACCGGCATGTTCCAGTCGGTGACCACGAAATCGAACGGCTGGCTCTGCAACATCGCCAGCGCCGCATGCCCGTCCTCGGCTTCGGCCGTGTTGGTGAAGCCCAGATCGCCCAGCAGGTTCTTGACGATACGACGCATGGTCGAGAAGTCGTCGACGATCAGGATACGCATGTTCTTGTTCAAAGCACTTTCCTCGATTTCAATGGTTCTCGAGGCCGGCGTCTGCCGCCTCGAAGATCTTCAGCCGGCCCCGCAGGCGCAGCACGGCCTGGCCATGGATCTGGCACACGCGCGATTCGCTGACACCCAACACGGCGCCGATCTCTTTCAGGTTCAGTTCCTGCTCGTAGTACAGCGACAGCACCAGCTGTTCGCGCTCGGGCAACAGGCCGATCGCATTGCCCAGCTCACGCCCGAACTCACCGCGTTCCAGCACCTGCTGCGGGGTCGGGCCGCCCTGGGCGACGGTGTCCAGTTCTCCCTGGTCCTCGATCCGCGATTCCAGGCTCAGCACCTGGCCCCGCGATGCGTCTTCCATCAGGCGCAGGTAATCGGGTAGCGGCATGTCCATCGCGGCGGCCACTTCGGTGGCGCTGGCGGCACGACCGGTGCTCTGCTCCAGGCGACGGATGGTCGCGGCGGCATCGCGGGCGCGGCGGTGCACCGAGCGCGGCACCCAGTCGCCACGGCGGATCTCGTCGATCATCGAACCGCGGATGCGGATCGAGGCGTAGGTTTCGAACGAGGCGCCCTGGTCGGCGTCGTAGCTGCGCGAGGCCTCGATCAGGCCCATCATGCCGGCCTGGATCAGGTCGTCGACCTCCACGCTCGCTGGCAGACGTGCCGCCAGATGGTGGGCGATGCGGCGGACCAGATCCGAGTGCTGGGCAATGCACTCGTTGGCCGCGGTGCGCTGGACCTCTTTGTATTGTGCTGCGCCCTTCATACCGTCACCCCGCGTTGCTTGAGGATGCGTTCCAGGAAGAACTCGACCCCGCCACGCGGCTCGGTCGGGGCCTGCCAGCGGGCAGTGCGGCGCGCGATCTCGGTCAGCGCCAGGGCGGCCGGGCTGGACGGGTAGGCCTTCACCACCGGCTGCTGGCGCTGTACCGACAGGCGCAGCCAGTCATCCTGCGGCACGCAGCCCAGGTAGTTCAGCGAGACATCGGCGAGGAACTTCTCGCAGACGCGGCTCAGCTTTTCGTACAGCACGCGGCCTTCGTTCGGGTCGCGGACCATGTTGGCCACCACCTGGATGCGGTCCACGCCGCGCTCGCGCGAGAGCACCTTGATCAGCGCGTAGGCGTCGGTGATCGACGCCGGCTCATCGCAGACCACCACCACGGTGTCCTGTGCGGCCTGGCAGAAGGTCAGCACGCCATCGGTGATGCCGGCGGCGGTATCCACGATCATGATGTCCAGCTCGCGCTCGAGCTCGGAGAACACGTTGACCAGGCCGACGTGCTCGGCCGGCTGCAGCTCGGCCATGTGGCGACGGCCGGAGGCGGCCGGGACCACCAGCACGCCGCCGGGGCCTTCGATGATCACTTCTTCCAGCGTGCAGCGCCCGGCGACGAGGTCGGCCAGGGTCACCTTCGGCTGCAGGCCGAGGATCACATCGATGTTGGCCAGGCCGAGGTCGGCGTCCAGCAGCAGCGTGCGCTTGCCCATGTCTGCCAGCGCCACGGCCAGATTGGCCGAAACGTTCGTTTTGCCCACGCCGCCCTTGCCGCCGGTGACGGCGATGGTGCGGACCGGGCCCAGCGGCTGGCTTCGGGTAGCCGACAACGGGAAGGTCTTGGTCAGCTTGGCATACTCACGCGACGGCATGGTTCAACTCCGGGTTGCAGGGCATATCGGCCGCGCGGCGCAAATCTTCAAGGCGAAGTACAAGATTGGCCGCACTGGCACGGTGCAGGTCTTCAGGAACGTCCTGGCCATCGGTGACCCAGGTGATCGGCAGGCGGTGATCCACGGCCACCGAAAGGGCGGTACCGAAGCGGCCGGTTTCGTCCAGCTTGCTCAACACCACGCCCTGCGGGTTGGCGGCGCTGAAGCGGCGCACCACCTCGTCCATGTCGCCGAAGCTGGTGTTGGCCGGCAGCACCAGCAGTGTGCGGATCTGCTCGGCGGCGCGCAGCCACTGCAGCTGGGCGGCCAGGGCGCGGTCGCGCGGGCCCAGGCCAGCGGTGTCGATCAGGACCAGCTTGTAGTCCTTCAGCCGCTCCAGCAGCTGGTTCAGATCACTGCCGCTGCTGGCCTCGTGGACGGCGATGCCGAGCTGGCGGCCGAAGCCGTACAGCTGCTCGCGGGCGCCGATGCGGCCGGTATCGGTGGTGACCAGGGCCACGTCGCGGGCGGCATGCGCCTCGGCGAAACGCGAGGCCAGCTTGGCGATGGTGGTGGTCTTGCCGGCGCCGGTCGGGCCGACCAGGGCGATCACGCCGCCGGCTTCAAGCGGGTCGACCGGGGCGATCGGCAGCTTCTTGGAGAGCAGGCCGAGCATCAGGCCGCGGCCACGGTGGGCCTCGGTATCCAGCGGAATCTGCATGGCCACGTCGCGGCTGATGCCGGCGTCGAAGCCGTATTCGTCCATCAGGTCCAGCGCGGCGGCGCGGACCGGCGAGCCGCGCAGGCGCTCATCGGTGAACCGGTGCATCTCACGCTCGATGACATGGCGCATGCCGGCCACTTCATGGCGCAGCTGGCGGATTTCTTCGTCGTCGCGCTGGATGACCGTCAGTTCCGGCACGCTCGCCACGACCGGTGCCGGTTCATTGGCGGCGGCGATGACGGTCTCGGCGATCGGCAGCGGGAGTGCCGGCGGCAGGGCAGCAGCGACGACCGGCACCGGCACGGCGGCGCCCTGCAGTACGGTCTCGTCCGTCTCCTCCAACGGCGGATCGATCACGAAGCGGGCGCGGTTGATCGGGGCCGGCGCGGCGACGGCATCCACCGGTGCGGCAGGCGAGGCGGCCGCGGCCTGCTCGACATTGAACGGCGCGAAGATCTGCTCCGGCAGCGACGGTTCATTGACGGCAGGACTGACGCTGGCGCGGGCCAGGGTGGCAGCGAAACCGTCGCTGCCCGGCGGCGGCACGATTTCGTTGGCGGTATCCAGCGTGCGACCGGTCGCGCCGACGGCGGCGCGGGCCAGTGCGGCCACGGCCGAGGTGGTCGCGGCCACCGGCTCGGGCGTGGCGACCGGGGCCTTGCGGCGGGTCACGGCGGCAATCACGGCATCGGCGGCGCTGCGCGGGCGCGGTGCCGGCGGCGCGACGTCCTTGCGGGCCGCTTCCAGCGCACGCTGCACGGCGCTTTCGTCGTAGTTGGCCGCCGCCACGATTTCGACACCTTCCTCGATCCGGCGGTTGGACAGGATCACTGCGTCCGGACCGTGTTCCTTGCGCACCAGGTTCATGGCCGAGCGCATATCGGAGGCGACGAAGCGTTTGATTTTCATGCTGTGATACCGGGACTGGGGCGGCGGAGTGGTGGAAGGGAAACGCTGGTTGTCGGTGGTCTGCACGGTCAGGGAGTCCCTTTATTTCCTGCTGCGGTGAAATCGAATGAGGTGTCTGTTTTCTGTCGCGGTGCCGTTGGGTGTCCGGCTCAACTGATCGTGCCGACCAGCTTCAACCGTTTGTCCTCGGGCACCTCGCTGTAGGCGAGTACGGACAGCGAGGGCACGCTGTGGCGTACCAGCCGTGCCAGCGCGGCACGAACCGGGCCAGGCACCAGCACGACCGCCGGCTCGTTCTTCGCTTCCTGCTTGCCGACACATTCGGCCAGGCTTTGATGCAGTCGCTCGGCGAGTCCGGGTTCCAGCGCGGCGCCGTTGCCCTGCGTGGACTCCTGCAAGACCCGTTCCAGTTGCGGGTTGAGGGTGAAGACCGGCAGCTCCGGCGACATCCCGGCGATCTCCTGCACGATGAAGCGGCCCAGCGCGTTGCGCACGGCAGCGGTGAGCACGGCCGGGTCCTGGCTGGTCGGCGCGCTTTCCACCAGCGATTCGACGATCTTGCGCAGCTGGCGGATCGGAATGCGCTCGATCAGCAGGTTCTGCAGCACGCGCACCACGGCCGACAGCGGCAGCGACTTGGGCGTCAGATCTTCGACCAGCTTCGGCGCGCTCTTGGCCAGGTTGGCCAGCAGCTGCTGCACTTCTTCATGGCCAAGCAGCTCCGGGGCGTGCTCACGGATCAGGTGCGACAGATGGGTGGCGACCACGGTGGCCGGATCGACCACGGTGTAGCCCATCGATTCGGCATTGGCGCGCTGGTGCGGCTGGATCCAGGTCGCATCCAGGCCGAAGGCGGGATCCTTGCCGGCGATGCCTTCCAGGGTCCCCAGGGCGCTGCCCGGGTCCAACGCGAGTTCGCGGTCGGGGTGGATTTCGGCGGTGGCCACCGGCACGCCGTGGATCAGCAGACGGTAGGCGGTGGCCGGCAGTTCCAGGTTGTCGCGGATATGGACGGAGGGAATCAGGAAGCCGATGTCGTGGGTGAGCTTGCGGCGCACCCCCTTGATCCGCGCCATCAGCTCGCCGCCCTGGTTCTTGTCCACCAACGGGATCAACCGGTAGCCGACTTCCAGGCCGAGCGGATCGACCGGGCGCAGTTCATCCCAGGTCAGCTCGGCGGTGGGCGAGGGCGCGGCGCCGGGCAGGCCGAGGGTATCGGGACGGTTGGCGGCGGGAGATTCGGCGGCGCGGGCTTCGGCCGTGCTCTTCTTCCAGGCCTTCCACGCGATGAAGAAGAGGATCGCGGCCAGCGTCAAGAAGGCGACGTTGGGCATGCCCGGCACCAGGCCGACCACCGCCAGAATCGCGGCGGCGATGGTCAGCGCACGGTACTGGCCGAACACCTGGCCCATCATGGCCTGAGCCATGTCTTGCGAGCGCGAGGCGCGGGTGACCAGCATGGCGACTGCCGAGGACACCAGCAGCGCCGGGAGCTGGGCGACCAGGCCGTCACCGATGGAGAGCAGGGTGTAGGTCGCGGCGGCATCCCCAAACGGCATGCCGTGCTGGAGCACGCCGACCGCCAGGCCACCGACCAGGTTGATGAACAGGATCAGGATGCCGGCGATCGCATCGCCGCGGATGAACTTGCTGGCACCGTCCATCGCGCCGTAGAAGTCGGCTTCCTCGCGGACCTCCTCACGACGGGCCTTGGCCTCTTCACGCGTCAGCAAACCGGCGTTGAGATCGGCGTCGATCGCCATCTGCTTGCCGGGCATGGCATCGAGGATGAAGCGTGCGGTCACTTCGGAGACGCGCCCGGCACCCTTGGTGATCACCACGAAGTTGATGATGGTCAGGATCGCGAACACCACGATGCCGACCGCGTAGTTGCCGCCGATCACGAACTCACCGAACGAGGCGATCACCTTGCCGGCCGCTTCGTGGCCGTTCTGGCCGTTGAGCAGGATCACGCGGGTGGAGGCCACGTTCAATGCCAGCCGCAGCATCGTGGTGACCAGCAGCACGATCGGGAAGATGGTGAAATCCAGCGGGCGCTTCACGTAGACCACCGCCAGCAGCACCATCAGCGAGATGGCGATGTTGAAGGTGAACAGTGCATCGAGCACCGGCGGCGCCAGCGGCACCACCACCATGGCCAGCAGGGCCAGCACGATCAGCGGGGCCCCCAGGCCGTGGCGGATCATGTCCAGCGCGCGGCGCACGTTCATCCCGGCAGGTTGCGCGCTCATGGGCGGCCTCCCTTGCCGAATTCATCGATATCGATGCTCGGTGCCGCCGGCATCGGGCCGGTCCCCCAGCTGCGCAGCTGGTAGACGTAGGAGAGCACCTGGGCCACGGCCGAATACAGTCTCACGGGAATTTCCTTTCCAAGTTGACCTTCCCGATACAAGGCGCGTGCCAAAGGCGGGGCGGAGACGATGGCGACCTTGTTGCCGTCGGCCACTTCACGGATGCGCAGGGCGGTTTCATCCACGCCCAGGGCGACCACGGTGGGCGCCCCCATCTTTCCGCCTTCGTACTTCAGGGCGACCGCGTAATGGGTGGGATTGACCACCACGACATCGGCGGTGGGCACCGCCTCCATCATCCGGCGGTTGGACATCTGCTGCTGCAGCTGGCGGATGCGGCCCTTGACCTCAGGGCTGCCTTCGCTTTCCTTCATTTCCCGGCGCAGCTCTTCACGGGTCATCTTCAGCTTGCGCATCCAGTTCCAGCGCTGGTACGGCGCATCGATGGCGGCCAACAGCATCATCGCGCCGCCGGTGGCCAGCATCAGCTTCAGGGTGAAGCCCAGGCCATGCACCATCGCCGCTTCCAGGGGCTGGTTGAGCAGGTCGCGCAGCGAGCGGGTGCCGTGCCACACCACCAGCCCCGCAGCGGTGCCGACGAAGGCGATGCGCAGCAGCGACTTGGTGAACTCGGCAATCGCTTCAGGCCCGTACAGGCGCTTCATGCCGGCCATCGGGCTGAGCCGTTTGAAATCGGGCATCAGCGATTTGTTCGACCAGCGCAGCCCGCCCATCGCCACCGGCGACAGGAAACAGGCCAGCAGACAGATCACGAGTAGCGGCCACATGGCCAGCATCAAGCGCAGCATCAATTCGCCGAAGTGGCCGAACAGCGCCTGTGGGTGCAGGCGCAGGCCCGGCTCGGGGCTGAGCGCGAACTGCATCCAGCTCTTGGCGTTGCGGGCGATGGTGCCGGAGAACGCCATCAACGCCAGTACGCCGGCACCGAACACGGCCGCCGTCGCCAGCTCCCGCGAGCGCGGGATGTTGCCCTGTTCCCGGGCATCGCGCAGGCGTTTTTCGGTCGGTAATTCGGTCTTTTCGCCGGCTTGTTCGTTTTCGGACATCAGGGCACGACACGGGAGGAGATACCCGGGTCCGTGCAAGAACCGTTCCGCGAGCCGCGAGCCGCGAGCCGGGAGCCGGGAGCCGGGAGCCGGGAGCCGGGAGCCAAGGTAGTGCCGGCCGCTGGCCGGCTCAAGGTGATGCCTGCTGGCCTTCGAGGAGCCGGCCAGCGGCCGGCACTACCTCACCGGGCCGGCACTACCTCACCGGGCCTGCATCACCCCGCCGGGCCGGCATCACCCCGCCGAGGCCCCTGGCCGCGCCTGGGCCTTCCAGCCTGCCGCAACCTCCACTCTGGGGCGGGGCACATCATGCAGCTGCATGAAGCGCAGGGCGTCTACCGGTCTGCCGAGCAGATAGCCCTGCAGGTAATCACAGCCCAGCCGTTCCAGGTAGGCGCGCTGACCGGCGGTCTCGACCCCCTCGGCGACGATGTCCATGTCCAGGGCATGCCCCAGGGCCACGATCGCCGAGACGATCACCACATCCTCGGAGCTGTTTTCCAGGTCGCGCACGAATGCATGGTCGATCTTGATCTCGGTGGCGGGAAGGCGCTTGAGGTACAACAGGCTGGAGTAGCCGGTACCGAAGTCATCGATGGAGATGCCCACCCCCAACGCCGCCATGGCCTGCAACAGGGTCAGGCTGGCCTCGGTATCGCGCATCACCGTGTTTTCGGTGATCTCCAGGATCAGCCGGCGCGGCTCGATGCGATGGGTCTGCAGCGCCTCGCGGACTTCCTTCAGCAGGTTGGGCGAGGCGAACTGGATCGGCGAGAGATTCACCGACACCGTCCAGGCGTCATGCCCGGCGTCGTGCCACACGCGCAGCTGGCGGCAGGCTTCATCCAGTGCCCAGCGCCCGATCTCGTTGATCACGCCGCTGCGTTCGGCCAGCCGGATGAAGCGGTCCGGCGGAATCAGGCCCTGTTGCGGATGCCGCCAGCGGATCAACGCTTCGGCGCCGCTGATCGATTGCCCGGCGACGCGGGTCTTGGGCTGGTAGTGCAGGAACAGCTGCTCGCTGCCGATGGCGCGGCGCAGGTCGGCCAGCAGCTGGAACTGCTGCTCGGCGCTGTCATTCATCCAGTCCGCAAACAGCACGTAGGCGTTGCGGCCGGCTTCCTTGGCCTGGTACATCGCCGCATCGGCGAAGGCCATCAGCTGGCGCTCGCTGGCGGCGTGGTCCGGGCAGATCGCGATGCCGATGCTGGCGGTCACCTGCAGGTCGTGGCGCGGCAGCAGTGGCTCGTTGCCGACGGTCTGGATGAGGCGGCTGGCCAGTGTCGCCACGTCCTCGTCGTTCTCGATCGGCACCACCAGCACGAACTCATCGCCGCCCAGCCGTGCCAGCATGTCCGCCGGCCGCAGCAGCTTGCGGGTGCGGTCGGCGACGGCCACCAGCAGCGCATCGCCGGTCTGGTGGCCGTAGGCATCGTTGACCTGCTTGAAGCCGTCCAGATCCATGAACATCACCGCGAAGCGGCTGCCGCGCTGCTCGGCCTCGGCCAGGGCCTGCTCGATGCGCTGCTGCAGCAGCCGGCGGTTCGGCAGGCGGGTCAGGGGATCGTGCAGGGCCGCCTGGGTCAACTCCGCCTGCGCATCATCCAGCGAGCTGCTCAGGTCGGTGTTGCGCAGCCGCAGCAGCTGCGCCTCCATGCGCTGGTCCAGCCAGGACACGATCAGGACCACCGCCAGGATCGCGATGGTCAGGGCCAGCACCACCAGTGCCAGCCATTGCGCCTGCAGGCCATCACCGGCCGCAGCACCGCAGATGCTGTCCGCCGGAAAGCGGGCGGCGGCCATGCCGGTGTAATGCATGCCCACGATCGCGGTGCCCAGCACCAGTGCCGGTGCGGCGCGGTCGCGCAGGCGGCGGTGCGTGCTGCGCAGGCGGAAGGCAATGAACAGGGCCGTCCACGAGGCCGCCACTGCAATCAGCAGCGACAGCGCCACCCAGCCGGCGTGGTAGTCGATGCCGGGCTGCATGTGCAGCGCGGCCATGCCCAGGTAATGCATCGAGGCGATGCCACTGCCCATCAGCACGGCGCCAAGCGCCAGCCGCCCGTGCGGCAGGGTCGGCTGCGAGACCAGCCACAGCGCGAAGATGGAAGAGGCCATGGCGGCCAGCAGCGAGACGGTGGTCAGGCCAAGCGCATAGCCGAGGGGGATCGGCAACTGGAAGGCGAGCATGCCGATGAAGTGCATTGACCAGATGCCCAGCCCCATCGCGCAGCCGCCGCCGACCAACCACAACCAGGTGGTGCGGCGCGTGGTGGCGGTCGTCACCCGGCTGGACATATCCAGCGCGGTAAAGGAGGCCAGTACTGCGACAAGGAACGAAATCACCACCAACCACGGGGTATAGCTGCCGATCAGCATGGAAGACACTCTCCCTGGTCAACATCTGAGCGATACGACAGGACGCACGGCCATCACCGCAAAGATACGGTGAAGATTCTGTCGTTGCGTTGCAAAGGCACTGCCGTCGAGCGGTCAAGACTACCGTCAGGCCCCCGGTGCCCCGCAAGTGGCGTGAGTGCCCCCAACCCATGGCGGCAGGAGGTGTCCCGCCGCGTGTCCCGGGTCAGCGGCTGACACTGTCGGCGGCATCGAAGGCCGCATCGAACAGGCGTTGCACCGGCGGCCCCATCTCGCCGGCCAGCACGGTCAGCAGGAACAGGCCCAGCAGCAGTGCGACCGGCAGGCCGAGCTGGATCGGGTTCAACGCAGGCGCCGCACGGGCCAGCACGCCGAAGGCCAGGTTGATCGCCAGCATCGCCACGGTCAGCGGCAGTGCCAGCGTGAGCGCGCCACGGAACACCTGCAGCAGGAAGGTCGGGGCGATGCTCAGGAATGCCTGCGGATCGGGCAGCGAGGTGCCGATCGGCAAGGCCTTGTAGCTGTCCATCAACAGCGAGATCAGCGCCAGGTGGCCGTTGACGGTGAAGAACAGCAACCCGAACAGCAGATAGAACCACTGCCCGATCACGCCGGAACTGCCGCCACGCAGCGGGTCGCTCATCTGCGCGAAGGCCAGGCCGGTACCCTGCGCGACCAGCTCGCCGGCCATCGCGCCGGCTTCGAAGACCAGCCTCAGCAGGAAGCCGATCGATACGCCGATCGCCAGTTCGCGGGCAATGGTCAGCACCGTGGCCGCATCGAAGCCGGTCCATTCCGGCACCGGCGGCAGCATCGGCGACAGCGCGATCGCCAATGCGCCGGCAAGCAGCACGCGGATCCGTGACGGCACCGCGCGTGTACCGATCAGCGGCATGGCCATCAGCATCGCGCCGATCCGCAGCATGGTCCACAGGATCGTGCCGATCATGCCGAAGGCCTGCAGGCCATCGGCGGCCATCTGGGTCGCGGAATCCACGGCGGCTGCCTCAGCCGATCAGATGGGGAATGCGCTGGAACAGCAGCGTGGTGTACTCGACCAGGTGGCCGATCAGCAGGCTGCCCAGCGCGAACAACACCACGGTCAACGCCGCGGCCTTGGCGACGAAGGCGATGGTGGGTTCGTTGAGCTGGGTCGCGGCCTGGACCACGCCGACCACCACGCCGACGATCAGCACGGTGAGCAGCAGCGGGCCGGCAACCCACAACACGGTGATCAGGCCACCACGCAGTTCGGTCAGGGCAAGTTCGGGCGTCATGTCAGTCTCGGGTCCGTTTCGATCACAGGGTGGGGCGGTCAGACCGCATTGAAACTGGCGGCCAACGTGCCCACCACCAGAACCCAGCCATCCACCAGCACGAACAACAGGATCTTGAACGGGGCGGAGACCAGCATCGGCGAGAGCATCATCATGCCCATCGACATCAATACGCTGGCCACGACCAGATCGATGATCACGAAGGGAATGAAGATCAGAAAGCCGATTTCGAAGGCGGTCTTGAGCTCGCTGGTGACGAACGAGGCGACCAGGATCGGGAACGGGATGGCATCCGGGCTGTCGTAGGTGCCGTGGCCGGCCATGCCGGCAAAGGTCATCAGATCGGTCTCGCGGATCTGCGCCAGCATGAAGGCGCGCAGCGGCTGGGTGGTCAGGGTCCAGGCCGTCTGGAAATCGATCTCGCCGTTGAGGTAGGGCGCCATGCCGCTGCCCCACGCCTTCTGCCACACCGGCAGCATCACCATCGCGGTGAGGAACAGCGCCAGGCCGAGCAGCACCTGGTTGGACGGGGTCTGGCCGGTGCCGAGCGCCTGGCGCAGCAGGCCCAGCACGATGATGATGCGGGTGAAGGCGGTCAGCACCAGCAGCATCGACGGGATCAGGGTGATCGCCGTCATCAACAGCAACGTCTGCAGCGGCAGGCTGACCGGCTGCCCGCCGATCTTGCCGACATTCACATCCGGCAGTGCCGGCACACCCGGCACGCCGGGCGCGGCCCAGGCCAGGGCCGGCAGCGCGCACAGCAGAGCGGTCAGCAACAGCGGCAGGTAACGGGTCCAGGAAGTACGGGGGCCACGCATGGTCAGGGTTCCTTGCGCAGCCGCTGTTGCAGCAGCTGGGCGAAATTCGGGAGGTGTTTGAAATCGGGAAGGCGCGCCGGCGTCGGGGCCGGCAGGGGGTCGGGCAGCTGATGCAGCGTGTTGATGCCGCCGGCAGTGACGCCCAGCAGCAGCTGGGTGCCATTGACCTCGACCACCACCACGCGCTCCTTCGCGCCGACGGTCAGGCTGGCGACCACGCGCAGCCCCTCGGCCGGGCGGAAGCCGCTGCCGGGCATGCGCTTGAGCAACCAGCCCAGCCCGACGATCAACGCCAGCACGCCGAGCAGTGCCAGCACCGCACCGAACATGCCCGGTGCAGCGGCGGCATGCTGGCCGACCTTGACGGTCGAGGCGCCGGCCGCGATCAGCAGCCCGGCACTCAACGCAGTCTCCGGATCCGTTCGCTCGGGCTGACCACGTCGGTCAGGCGCACGCCGAAGCGGTCGTTGATCACCACCACCTCGCCATGGGCGATCAGGGTGCCGTTGACGAACACGTCCAGCGATTCGCCGGCACCGCGCTCCAGTTCCACCACCGAGCCCTGGTTGAGCTGCAGCAGGTTGCGGATCGGCAGGCGGGCGCGGCCCACTTCCAGCGACAGCGTCACCGGCACATCCAGGATCACATCCAGGTTGAGCTCGTCGCCGACCGTGGTGTCATCGGACTGCAGCTGGGTGAACTGTGCCGGTGCCGGCGCGTTGGATTCGATATCGTTCATTGCGGGTCTTCCTGCAGTACGGGAACGCGTGGGCGGATGCCCGGGGGATGGGTGGCGGTGATCTTCACCGCGTTGAAACCGTTGGCGACGCCGAACTCGCCGGTGAACACCGGCACGTTTTCCACGCACACCGGCACCTGCTTGGGCAGCTCGATCGGCAGCACATCGCCGATCTTCAGCTTGGTCAGGTCGCGCAGGCTCATGCGCTTGGTGGCCAGTACGCTGGAGAGCGTGACCTCGGCGATGTTGAGCTGCTCGCGCAGCATCACGCCCCAGCTGGCATCGCGGTCGTTGCGGTCGCTCTGGATGCCCGCGTCAAGCAGCTCGCGGATGGGCTCGAGCATCGAGTAGGGCAGGGTGACGTGGATGTCGCCGCCACCCCCGTCAAGCTCGACATGCAGGCGGCAGACCACCACGTACTCGCGCGGCGTCACGATGTTGGCGAAGTGCGGATTGATCTCGGAGTTGATGTACTCCAGCTCCACATCCATCACCGGCGCCCAGGCTTCCTGCAGATCAGCGAAGGTCTGCTTGAGCAGCAGGTGGATCACGCGCATCTCGGTGGCGGTGAACTCGCGCCCTTCGATACGGGTCGGGTAGCGCCCATCACCGCCGAAGAAGTTGTCCACGATCGCGAACACCAGCGTCGGCTCGAACACGATCAGCCCGGTCCCGCGCAGCGGCTTGAAGCGGATCAGGTTGAGGTTGGTCGGCACGTACAGCGAGTGCATGTAGTCGTTGAACTTGATCAGCTCGATGCCACGCACGGAGAGTTCAGCCGAGCGGCGGATCAGGTTGAACAGGCCGATGCGCCACAGGCGCGCGAAGCGCTCGTTGACCATTTCCAGGGTCGGCATGCGGCCGCGGATGATGCGGTCCTGACTGGCGAAATCGTACGAGCGCGCCTCGCCGGGCGTGGGCGCATCGAGGTCGGTCTCAACCGCACCGGAGTCCACGCCATGCAGCAGGGCATCGATCTCGTCCTGGGAAAGCAGGTCATTCATGGTCGCCCTTACTGGGTCACGAAACTGGTGAACAGCAATTCGTCGGCACCGGGCTTGCCGGTCTCGGCCTTGAGCAGCTTCTGCACTTCAGCCAGTGAACTGGCCTGCAGGCGCTCTTTGCCGGCGCGGTCGGCGATGTCGCTCGGCTCGACCTGGGAGAACAGCATCAGCAGCTTGGCGCGGATGGCCGGCGCATGCAGCTTGATCGCCTCCATCGCGGCCGGGTCGCGGCTCATCAGCTGCACTTCGACCTGCAGGTAGCGCGGGCCGTCGAAGCTGCTGTTGAGGTTGACCACGAACGGCGGCTCAAGGCCGAAGTACTGCGCCGGGGCAGGCACCGCGGATTTGCTGGCGGCCGGCTTGGCGGCCTTGTCATCATGCTTGGACTGGGTGAAGTACCAGACCCCGCCACCGGCGGCGCCAGCGGCGAGCACCGCGACCAGGGCGGTGACCAGGAGCGGACTGCGCGGCTTGGCGGTCTTGTCCTTCTCGGCGGATTTCTTGGTTTTATCGGCGGCTGCGGCCACGAGGGGAAGCTCCAGAGGATTGCTTCCTGCCTACATGCAAAGGCCGTGCCTGAATGCTGAAGACGACGTGTCGGCTTTCTGGCGGCGCGGTGGAGCCCGCGCCGCCGCGTGTGATCACGCGTAGGCGTCGACCAGCCCGCGCTGGCGGATCAACTGCGAGGGCGACAGCGTGGTGTCGGCCAGCGCCGGTTCTCCGTCCTCGCCATTCATTCCGCCGCGGCCATCGCCTCGTCCGCCATCGGGCGCGGTCTGCTGGTGGCCTACATCGGCATTGCCAAGCTGGAAGCCCTGCTCGCCAAGCAGGTCGCGCAGGCGCGGCAGGCTGCTTTCCAGTGCATGACGCACGTCGGCGTGGGCGCTGGTGAAGCTCGCATGGACCTTGTCGCCGTCCAGTTGCAGGCGCACCTCGATCGGACCGAGGTCGTTGGGGGTGATCTTGATGTGGGCGTGGCCGATCTTCTGGTCCGCCAGCCAACCGACGCGCGCGCCGACGGCATCGTCGAAATCCTCACCCCCCAGATGCGGGGTGGCGGTAGGCGAGCCGGTGAACAGGCTGGCCACCGTCGGCTTGGCCTCGGTCATGCCCTGCAGCGCATGCAGCAGCGGGCTGGCGGGGGCATCGGGGCCGTCGTTGGTGGCCGCGTTCAAGGCGTCCGTGAAGGTTTTGAGCAGCAAGGCATCGTCGGCCGGCGCAGCCTCGGCAGCCAAGGCGGGCAGGGCGATGCTGCCGTCGGTGGATGGCGCGGCAGCCAGCGCCGGCGGGGTTGCGTTGGCGTCCGGGGCTGCGGTGGCCACGGCCGGCAGGGCCGCATTGGCGCACGCGGCGGCGCCGGTCGCCACGGGTGTGACGGGCGTGGGCGCCGGTACCGGCAGGCCGTTCAATGCCAGCCCGGCAAGCCCCAGCGGGGGCCATGCGGCCTCGGTGTCGTCGGCCGGTTCGGCGGCCGGCTTCTCCGCCGTGGCCGGTGCCGTGGCAGCGGTATCGGGGGTGGCGACCGTGTCGTCTTCCTTCCTGGCGCTGGGCCTGGCGGGGCGTGTCGCGGCGTCCTTGTCCTGGCTGGCGGTGCCGGTCGTGGCGCTCTTGCCTGCGTCGCGGCTGCTGCCGGCGTTGCGCGGCGTGTCGTTGCGGGGCGCCTCGCGACCTGGCTTGAGCAGCGCGTCAAAGTCCCGACGGTCGGTGCCGCGGGTGCTGTCCGCGCGGGGGCTGGACGAGGTGCCGCCCGCATTCTGTGCGGAGGCGGCGCCGCCGAGCAGGCCGGAAGGCATCACGGGCTGCCTCCGTTCTCGCCTTCTTCGCGCTGCGCCTGGCGCGAACGGCGGGCGCCGAGATCGTCCATCTCGCGCTGGTCGCGGCGGTCGGTGACCACCTTTTCCTGCGCGCGGTAGCTGGCGGCGAGCTGTTCCAGCACCTGCTTGTCACGGCTGGCCAGCAACAGGCGGGCGCGCTCGGCGTCCACCTTCTCGCGGTTGTTGTCCACGGTCTGGCGCTGCTGGGCGACCGCACTGTCCAGGCGATCCAGGAAGGCGCGGCGGTTCATCAGCTGGGCCGGGCTGGTGGCCGACATCTGGGCACCGGCGTATTCCTCGGCGTAACGGCGCAGCTCATCCAGGCGCGACACATGCGTGTCGAGCGCACGCTGGCGCTCGGCCAGGTCGCGGGCGACCTCGTCTTCGTGGTCCTGGGCTCGTTTCAGCAAGGGGTCGAAGCGCTTGGATTGGATCATGGCTTAACTCTCTGGTTCCACCAGCCGCTTGAGGGCGGCCTGACTGTGCGGCAGGTCGGCGGCTTTGCCGACGTCCTGGCCGAGGAATTCAACAATGTCCGACCAGCGCTCCAGCGCCTCGTCGGTCGCCGGGTCGTTGCCGCGCTGATACGCGCCGATCGCGATCAGGTCGCGGTTGGACGAATACGCCGAGACCAGCCGCTTGAGCTTGCGGATGCGCAGGCGCCACGGCTCGTCGGCGATTTCCGTGACCACGCGGCTGACCGAGGACTCCACGTCGATGGCGGGGTACAGGCCGCTGTCGGCGACGCGGCGCGAGAGCAGGATGTGACCGTCAAGAATCGCGCGTGCGGCATCGGCGATCGGATCCTGCGGATCATCGCCTTCGGTCAGCACGGTGTAGAACGCGGTGATCGAGCCGCGGCCCTTGGCGCCATTGCCCGCGCGTTCAACCAGTGCGGGCAGCTTGGCGAATACGGAGGGCGGATAGCCGCGGGTGGTCGGCGGCTCACCGACGGACAGGCCGATCTCGCGCTGGGCCTGGGCGAAGCGGGTCA
Source organism: Stenotrophomonas sp. TWI273 (assembly GCF_039674765.1). NCBI lineage: Bacteria > Pseudomonadati > Pseudomonadota > Gammaproteobacteria > Lysobacterales > Lysobacteraceae > Stenotrophomonas > Stenotrophomonas sp. TWI273. The sequence continues at coordinate 336,570 of NZ_JBDJOA010000001.1, read as the reverse complement.
GCGAGTCCATGAGCAACAGCACGTTCAACCCCTGGTCGCGGAACCACTCGGCGATCGCGGTGGCGCGGTAGGCACCGTGCAGGCGGGCCAGCGGCGGGCGGTCGGCCGGGGCCGCCACCACCACGGCGCGGCGCAGGCCTTCTTCGCCCAGCGTGCTTTCCACGAAATCGCGGACCTCGCGGCCACGTTCGCCGATCAGGCCCACCACGATGACATCGGCGGCGGTGTAGCGGGTCATCATGCCCAGCAGGGTCGATTTACCGACACCGGAGCCTGCGAACAGGCCGACACGCTGGCCGCGACCGATCGGCAACAAGGCGTTGATCGCGCGTACGCCCACGTCCAGCGGCTGGGTGATCGGCTCACGCGAGAGCGGGTTGATCGAGACGCCGGCCATGCCGACGGTGCCTTCGGCGCGGATCGGGCCCTTGCCATCCAGCGGCACGCCGTCGCTGTCGATCACGCGGCCGAGCAGGCCTTCGCCCACTTCCACGCCACCGCGGCCGAGCGAGGGCACGACCCGCGCATTGGGCAGCAGGCCGTGCAGTTCGGCGCTGGGCATCAGGTAGGTGCGTTCACCGGCGAAGCCGACCACTTCGGCATCGACCCAGCCACCGTCGGCCACCTCGACCTTGCAGCTGGCGCCCATCGGCGCTTCACAGCCGACTGCTTCCAGCGTCAGGCCAACCGCGCGGCGCAGCACGCCTTCGCGGATCAGGCCGCGGCCATGCGCGGTATCCGGGCGGATGTTGTCCAGCCGCGACGCCAGCCGCAGGTTGCGCGCGGCGGTCCAATCGGCGGGTGGGGGCAGGGTATCGGTGTTCATGGGGTGGTTCCGGCTTTGCGGATGACCGCATCCAGGGCGCCGCGCAGGCGTGCATCCAGCGTGCCGTCGATGCGCACGGCCTCGGCATGCACGCGCAGGTCGCCGCGGCTCAGGCTCAGATCCGGCGTCAGGCGCTGGTTCGGGGCCAGGTTGAGCACCGGCGCCAGCGCAGCGATGTCGTCTGGATGCAGGCGGACCTCCACATCGCGGCTCGCGCCACCAACGGCATCCACCGCTTCATTGACCAGCTGCGCCAGCAGTTCCGGTTCGGCCTCGTAGGCACGCCCGACCAGGTTGCCGGCCACCCGCACTGCCAGCTCGCCGAGTGCGGCGACCACTTCGTTCTCCAGCCGCACCAGTGGCCGGCTGAAGTTGTCCAGGATGCCTTCGATCTGCGCGATCAGCCGGCGCACTTCCGCCTGGCCCTGGGCCAGCCCTTCGGCGTGCCCCTGATCGAAACCGTCTTTCTCGGCGCTGTCCTGGATCGCCTGGATTTCTTCCAGGGTCGGCAGCTGCAGCAGCGGTTCCGGCTCGTGCTCCGGATCCGGTTCGGTGAGCTCGAACTGCTCTTCCGGCGGCGGCTCGGGCACCGCCAGCAGGTCCGGGGCAAGCCAGCGCACGGCGTTGTTCACAGCATGGCCTCCGCGTTGCCGCCAATGGTGACGGTGCCTTCATCGGCCATCCGCTTGACGATCGCCAGGATCTCGCGCTGCGCCACTTCCACATCGGACAGGCGCACCGGGCCGCGGGCTTCCATGTCTTCGAGCAGGATTTCAGCGGCACGCTGGGACATGTTGCGGGTGATCTTGTCGCGTACCTTGATGTCGGCGCCGCGCAGGGCCAGGCCGAGGCGCTCGCCGCTGACTTCGCGCAGCACCAGCTGCAGTTCGCGGTCGTCCAGGTCGACCAGATCGTCGAACACGAACATCAGGTCCTGGATGCGGCCGCTCAGCGGGGCATCGATGCGGGCGATCTCGCCCAGGATCGCCTGATCCTGGCCGCTGTCCATGAAGTTCAGAATGTTGGCCGCACACTGCACGCCGCCCACGTTGGACGACTTCAGGTTCTGGTTGCCGGCGAACTGGCGCTCCATGATCTCGTTGAGTTCATTGAGCGCGTTCGGCGGAATGCCATCCAGCGTGGCGATGCGCAGCAGTACGTCCACGCGGGTGCGTTCGGGCAGCAGCTTGAGCGCGTCGGCGGCCTGGTCGGTTTCCAGGTGGGCCATCACGATGGCGATGATCTGCGGGTGCTCGTTGCGGACCAGGTCTGCGACGGCACGCGGATCCATCCACTTCAGCGCGTCCAGGCCGGTGGTGTTGCGCCCCAGCAGGATGCGGTCGATCAGGCTGCCGGCTTTTTCGGTGCCCAGCGCCTGCACCAGCATGTTGCGGATGTAGTCGTCCGAGCCCACGCCGAGCGAGGTCTTGGAGCCCAGCTCGCTGCCGAACTGGTCCATGACCCGCTCGACCTGCTCGCGGGTGATGTCGGTCATGGTCGCCATCGCGATGCCGATCTTCTGGACTTCCTTGGGCTCCATGTGGCGCAGCACTTCGGCCGCGTCCAGTTCACCCAGCGAGAGCAGCAGGACGGCAGCGCGCTGAACGCCGGTCAGCGGGGGAGGTGCATCAATCATTGGCCACCCAGCCCTTGACCACCTGGGCCACGCGCTTGGAATCGGTTTTTACAGCTTCACGCGCCATGCGCAGTCGTTCCTCGTAAGAGTCCACCGGCAGCGCCAGCGGTTCATGTCCGGCCGCGTGCAGGCGCTCGCTGCCGATCGCCGGCAGCCCTTCGCCATCGTCGACCAGCTGCACATCGGCACGGTGGGGTTCCAGCGCGTCATCCTTGGGCTTGGTCTGGCCGGTGATCGAGCGCAGCGCCGGGCGCAGCACACCGAACACCAGGGCCAGCACCACGATCGCGCCGAGCAGCAGACGCAAGGCGTCCTGCACCTGGGGCAGCTCCCACCACTTCGGCCCTTCGACCGGCGTCACTTCGCGCACGAACGGGGCATTCATCACCGAGACCGTGTCGCCTCGTTCGGCATCGAAGCCGACCGCCTGCTTGACCAGCGCTTCGACGCGCGTCAGCTCGGCCGCCGAGAGGGCCTGGTCGGCCATCTTGCCGTTGGCACCGGCGCGCGGCACGTTGTCCACCAGCACCGCCACCGAGACGCGCTTGATGCGACCGGCCGGCTGGCGGGTGTGCTGCAGGGTGCGGTCCAGCTCGTAGTTGCGGGTCGCGTTCTTGGAGGTTTCCGTCGGCGCCTGCGCCGTGGCCGGTGCGGCGGCCGGGCCGGGCGGGGTATTGCTGGCAGCCCCGGGCACGCCCTGCGGGCCGGGCACGTTGCTGCTGTTTTCGCTCATCTGCTCACTGCGCAGCTTCTGCGGCTCGCCGTTGTAGAGCTCGCGGGCTTCTTCGATCACCGAAAAATCCATGTCCACGCTGACTTCCGGGTTGACCCGGCCGGGGCCGGTCATCGGCTCGAGCAGCTCGCGGATGCGCTGATTGAACGAGGTTTCCTGGCGGCGCACCTGCTCGAACTGCGCGGCATTCATGGCCGCTTCGCTGTTCGGGTCGGAGACGCTGAGCATGCGCCCGCTCTGGTCCACCACAGTGACGCGCTCGGGCGCCAGGTCCGGGATGCTGGCGGCGACCATGTGCACGATCGCATCGATCTGGCCGCGTTCAAGCTGCTGGCCACCGCGCAGCTCCAGCACCACCGAGGCACTGGCCACGTCACGCTGGCGGGTGAAGGCGCTGGGCTTGGGGATGGCCAGGTGCACGCGCGAATCACGGACCGGGCGAAGCGTGTTGATGGTGCGCGAGAGCTCGGTTTCCAGCGAGTGCTGGTAGCGGGCGTTTTCCATGAACTGGCTGACGCCGAAGCCCGGGTCACGCTCCATCAGTTCGAAGCCCAGACGGCCGCTGTCGGTCAGGCCGGAGCCGGCCAGCTTCAGGCGGGCATCGTGCAGGTTCTTTTCCGGCACGGTGATGCCGCCGGTGGCGGGATCCAGCTGGAAGGGAATCTGCGCCGCGCGCAGCAGGTCGGTGGCCTCGGCCGTGGCCTTCTGGTCCAGCCCGGTGTACAGCGGCACCATGCCCGGCTTCTGCGACCAGAAGAACACGAACAGTCCTGCCGCCACGGCCACGGCGATCATCGCCATCAGGCCGAGCCGACGGGTGATCTGCAGGCTTTGCAGCCGGTCGAACCACTGCCCAGCCTTTTCGGTGTTCAGCGATTCTTTGGAGAGCGACAGGGCCATGCGTTTCTATCCTTACAGCGGCATGTTCATCACGTCCTGGTAAGCCTGGACGAGACGGTTACGGACTTCCACGGTGGCGCGGAAGGCGATCTGGGACTGCTGCGAGGCGACCATCACTTTGGCCAGGTCCGCACCGGGTTCACCCAGTTCGAAGGATTTGGCCAAGGCGCCGGATTTCTGCTGCGCATCGTTGACGCCGGCGATGGCGCCGCGCAGCGTTTCGGTAAAGCTCGGGCCCTGGATCTCCTGGGGGGACACCAGACCCTGGATGGCATTGCTGCGCGGCAGCTCCGTCAGCGGACTGACGGCGGGCTGCCCTATCTGGGTCTGGAAGGTGCGGATCTGAGAAAGGATCGAGGTGACGGAGTGCGACATCTGGAACGTTCCGAAGCAGGGGTGGGTTACACGGGAATACGTTGCAAGTGCCGTGCCGAAACGGATGAGTGGTTCAGTTTTGTAAGGGTGGCGCGGGTTTGCGTATTCAGCGGCGCCTGCAGGCGCGGCCGTGATCTTCGTCAGGCGCCGGGGAGTGGCCGAGCGGCGGTGTGACGCGGTGGCGTGCCGGAGAGTCGACGCCGGAAAACCGGCGGAGGGTGCTCTGAGCCTTCGAGGCGGAGACCATTTGACAGATCCACAAAAAAGCCCGGGACAGGCCCGGGCTTCTGGTTTCCACGTGTTGATCGGCTCAGCCAGCCAGTTCGGTCTGGTCGCGCTCGATGCCGTACTTGCGCAGTTTTTCCACCAGGGTGGTGCGGCGCAGGCCGAGCAGCTGGGCGGCGTGGGCGACGACGCCCTGGGTGCGTTCCAGCGCTTCGTTGATCAGGTTCAACTCGATGTTGGCCATGTGGTTGCGCAGGTCCAGGCCGTCGTCGGGCAGGGCCGGGGCGCGGCTGACGGGGCCGTTGCCGTTGTCCAGGGCCGGGGTGCTCTGGGCGCCCGGGGTGTGGAAGGAGAAGCTGCGCAGGTCCAGGCGTTCGTCGGCCACGGCGGCTGGCGCCGCTACGGCCACCGGCGCGGCGGCGGCGAAGTCACCGCGATAACGGGCCGGCAGGTCCTGCACGCGCACGTTGCCACTGGGGTGCAGCACGGCAAGGCGCTCGACCAGGTTGGTCAGCTCGCGCACGTTGCCGGGCCACTCGTAGGCGGCCAGGGCCTGCAGCGCTTCGCCGGTGAAACGCACTTCACCACGCCCGGTACGGGCCAGCTGGCCGGCGATGGTGGTGACCAGTGCCGGCAGGTCTTCGCTGCGCTCGCGCAGGGCCGGCACATCGATCGGGAACACGTTGAGGCGATAGAACAGATCCTCGCGGAACTTGCCGTCGGCGATGCGCGATTCCAGATCGCGGTGGGTCGCGGCGATCACGCGCACGTTGCAGCGGATGGTCTGGTTGCCACCGACGCGCTCGAAGCTGCGCTCCTGCAGCACGCGCAGCAGCTTGACCTGCATCGGCAGGCTCATGTCGCCGATTTCGTCCAGCAGCAGGGTGCCACCCTCGGCCATTTCAAAGCGGCCCTTGCGGGCGCTCAGTGCGCCGGTGAAGGCGCCTTTTTCGTGACCGAACAATTCGCTTTCCAGCAGGTCGGCCGGAATGGCGCCGCAGTTGATCGCCACGAACGGGCCATCGCGGCGGGGCGAGCGCTGGTGGATCGAGCGCGAGACCACTTCCTTGCCAGTGCCCGATTCGCCCAGCACCAGCACGGTGGTGTCGAACGCGGCGACCTGCTCGATCATCCGGCGCAGCTGGGTGACGGCCGCGCCATCGCCGGTCGGGCCCTGGTCCTGCACGGCGCCGGCCTGGTGCTCGGCATCCAGGCGCTTGAGGCTGGCACGGCGCAGCAGGCCTTCCATCTGCGCGTGGCGCAGCGGCGCTTCCAATGGCCACACATTGGCCTCGTGCAGGCCGAACTGCTGGGCGAATGCGGTGGTGTCGCCGTCGATCAGCATCACCGGCGGGGGCAGGGCACCCTTGCCCAGCCAGGCGAACAGCGCGTCGCTGCGGTCGGAATTGTCCAGCCCGCCGATGATCGCGGCCATCCAGTCGTTCGGGCGGTGGCGGGTGATGTCGAAGTCGTTGGCATCGGCCACCCAGCGCGGGTTGAAGTCCATGAACTCCAGCAGGGCGACGGTGCGCTCGGCGCGGACGGCGTCGTTGTCCAGTACCAGGATGCGGGATTCGCTCATGATCCGTTCCCCTTCAGGCCTTCCAGGATCGGCATCACTTCCTGGATGTAGGACAGCTTGCTGACGAAGTTGTCGGCCCCGGCGCGCAGCGCATGCTCGCGGTGTTCGGCGTCATCGAAGTGGCTGGCGATGACGATGTACGGCGCATCATCCTGGGATTTGATCAGGCGGGTCGCCTGCAGGCCGCCCATCTCCGGCATGGCCAGATCCATCAGCACCACCTTCGGGCGCAGCGACTCGGAGCGTTCGATCGCTTCCAGGCCATTGGCGGCGCTGCCGATCACGTCGAGCCAGTCGACCTTGCGGAAGTGGCGCATGGCGGCATTGATGAAACCTTCGTGGTCGTCGACCAGCAGGACGGTGAGCTTGTTCATGTCTTCCATTTCCTTCAGCCCACCCGGGCCAGGAGGTGCGGGGTGCTGGCATGGCTGCGGCGGCGTTCGCGCGCCGGGGCGATGTCCAGTTGTTCGCGGTATTTTGCAACGGTACGGCGGGCGATGTTCACCCCTTGGCGCGAAAGCAGGCCGGCGATGGCTTCATCGGCCAGCGGCCGGGCAGCCGGTTCGGATTCGATGAGACGGCGCACCATGGCCTTGACGGCCTGGCCGGAGACGCTGGCACCTTCAAGGCGCACGGCGAAGAAGTGCTTCAGCTCCAGCGTGCCGCGCGGGGTCTGCAGGTACTTGCCGGTGGTGATGCGCGAGACGGTGGACTCGTGCATGCCGATCGCGTCGGCCACTTCCTTCAGGGTGAGCGGCGCCATGGCTTCTTCGCCACGGGTCAGGAAGCCGGCCTGGCGTTCGATGATCACGCGCGCCGTGCGCAGCAGGGTGTCGTAACGCATCGACAGGCCGCGGGTCAGCCAGCGCGCTTCCTGCAGCATGTCACGCAGCGGCTGCGCCGCTTCGCTGGTCTCGGCCAGGGCCTGTTCGTAGTGCGGGTTGATACTGAGGCGGCGGCTGGTGGCCGGGTTCAGCGCGACGCGCCACTGACCATCGGCATGCCAGGCGACCACGTCCGGAATCACGACGCCGTTGCTGTCCGGCAGCAGGCTCTCGCCCGGGCGGGGCTGCAGCGACAGGATCAGCCGGACGGCCTCATGGATGTCGGCCACTTCGGCATCCAGCTGCTGGGCCAGGGCCGGGTAGTCGTGTGCGGCCAGCGCGGCCAGGCCGTCGTCGAGGACGCGCTGGGCGAGGTGGCGGGCCGGCACGCGGCCGGGCAGGGCGCGCAGCTGCACGCTCAGGCATTCGTACAGGTCCTGCGCGGCCAGGCCGATGGGATCGCCGTGCAGGATTCGCTGACGGACCGCTTCCACACCGGCAGCGTCCACATCGCAGCGCGCACTGGCGAGCAGGGTCAGCTGGGCAAGCGGGGCATCCAGATAGCCGGCGTCGTCGCAGTGCTCCAGCCAGAAACCAGCCACCGCCAGGTCGCGGTCATCCAGCTCCATCGCCAGCCGCTGCAGGGCGCGCAGCTGCGGATCGGAGGACTCGCCGGCTGCCACGCGCTGCATGCGGTCATCGTCACCGTCCTGCCAACCGGCACCGGCCACGTCCCACATGGTGCTTTCCGGCAGTTCGTCGAAGGCGGCCACATCCTGGGCGGTGGTGGCTTCGGCGGTGTCGGCAGCCACCGGCTCCGGCGCTTCTTCGATCTCGAGCAGCGGGTTGGTCTCGAGGGCGCGGCGGATTTCCAGTTCCAGCTGCATGCCGTCGAGCTGGAGCAGCCGGATCGACTGCAGCAGTTGCGGGGTGAGGTGGAGCTGCTGACCCATCTGGGTCGACATGGAGGCTTTCAAAGTGGTGTCCCGTTCGCACCGACTCCCCGGTGCGTTATGGAACACATCTTGCTTCTCTTCCCGTACGCCGGGAATCAGGGGGTTCCTGAGTCGGGTCGTCAAATCCCTGACAGCGTGTAGGGGCCGCCCCTACATCGGCGCGGTATTTTGACGGGTGTCCGGGGTCGAGGCCTTGTTCTTCCGTGCCAGTCCGCCTGATCGGGCTTCAAAAATCCGTCGCCCTGCCCGGTGGACACACGCCGTGCGCCGGAGAACCGGCGCGAATCACTCCAGCTCGTGCTGATGACGGGCGGCGAGCAGCACCAGATCATTGGCACGGCGGCAGCCCAGCGACTCCATCATGCGGGCGCGGTGCGTCTCCACCGTCTTGACGCTGATGCCCAGGTCCGCCGCGATTTCCTTGTTGCTCTCGCCCTTGCCGATCTGACGCAGGATCTCGCGCTGGCGCGGCGACAGTGCGGCCACACCGACCGGCTTTTCCCTGCCCAGCATGGGCGCCAGCATCTTGGCCGAGATCTGCGGACTGAGGAACACCTGACCGGCATGCGCGGCGCGCAGGGCGAGTTCGAGTTCCTGCGGGGCGGCATCCTTCACCACGAAGCCGACCGCGCCACGGTCCAGCGCATCGCGCACATGCACGGCATCGTCGTGCATGGTCATCATCACCACGCGCGAGCCGGGCGTACGCAGCAGGATGTCGCTCAGGGCTTCCAGGCCGGTGCGGCCGGGCAGGGACAGGTCCATCAGGACCACGTCCGGGGAATGCTGCACGCTCAGCTGCAGCGCCTGCTCGGCGTTGCTGGCCTCGGCGATGACCTCGACGTCGGCAAAGCCCTGCAGCAGGCGACTGAGGCCGGCACGGACCAGGGTGTGATCATCGACGATGAGAACGCGCACAGGCTGCTTGGGGAGCGGGGAGGCCGTCACCTTAACGGAGTGAAGGCCTACCGCCAAGCCGAATACGTCACAGTCGGGGCCGTACGGTCAACGCAGGCGACGCGCTTCGGCGATCTGGCGGCGGTGCAGGCGGAACAGATGCCGCTCCAGGGCCATTTCCAGCGCGTCGCTCAGCCCTTCGAAACGCAACCACAGGTAATGCGCGCCCGAGCCATTGGCCGCTTCGGCCACGATCACCACGGGCAGGTCGATATGGTCGGGCAGCCAATCGCAGGGCTGCAGGCGGATCACGCCCATGCTGCCCGGTGCGGCGCCGCTGCGGCTGCCCTGTTCCAGGCGGATGCCACGGCGTGACCAGCGCAGGGGGCGCAGTGGCAGGTCCTGCGCACTCTGCCGGACCAGGCGGCCCAGCAGCACCATGACCAGATCGAGCTTGGCTTCCAGGCGCTGCACCTGCAGGGTGGGATCGCTGCGGTCGTCATGACCGTCATCGCTGCGGGCATCCTCCACCAGCGCCACGCTGCGCAGCAGGGTCTCGGCCGTGCCGGGGCGGATCACCGCGCTGCCGATGCGGAACTCGGCCGGCAGCGCCACGTCGCAGCTCAGCGTCTCATCGAACAGCTCGCTTTCGGCCGGGTGATGGATGGCGCTGGTGCGAAGCTCGTTCATGAAAGGGATTCTGCGCAAAGGCGCGCCTGTGCGGCGCGGGGTGGGTGGCGATGGTCACGGCCAGGGCGGCTGGCACCCTCGCGTTGGCGCATCATGAACAGCATGATGCGCTGCTGGCGTGCCTGTAGTGAAGCCAGGCCCGGCACGTCGGACAGGGCTGATGGGCCGGCCAGATAATTGCGCTGGGCGGCATCGAGGGCATCAAGCTGGCGACCCGCTTCGACGAGGTTCTCATCGTGCAGGGCCGCTTCCAGTGCATCCAGCCGTGCGTTGATGGAGCCGAGCGAGGCGATCACAGTGCCTCTGCCTGCAGGTAGGCGTGGGCGGCGCGGAGGGAGCGACCGCTGTGCTGCAACTGCGCGGCAGCTTCGTCGCGAAGCTGGACCATGCGCGAGAGCACGCGCTGCTGATGGTCGCGCAACGCCTGGATCGCAGCATCGGTCGGGCGTTCAACCACCAGCGACAGCGCCGCGACCGCCTGCAGATGGTCGGTCATCAGGCGTTGGCTGGCTTCGTGGTCGCCGCTGGGCAACGCAGCTTCCAGGGTATCCAGGGTGTCGTGGAGCGGGCGCAGGTTCATGGCGCAGCAACCGGCCGCACCTGGCGGTGGTCGGCCGGAATGGCGTTCCACGCCGAGTCGATTTCCATCACCAGTCCAAGGGCCTCTTTCAGCGCCGTCGGATCGTTGTGCAGGTTGGCCTCGGTCAGGCGCATGATGATGAAATCGTAGAGTGCCGATAGGTTGGCCGCGATCTCTCCGCCGGCCTCATGATCCAGCGACCCGTTGAGGTGCCCGACGATGGCGCAGGCTTCGCCGATGGCCTTGCCCTTGCGCGGCTGATCATTGCGCTGCAGCGATGCTTCGGCGGTACGGATGCGTTCGCAGGCGCCGGCCAGCAGCAGGGCGACGAGCTTGTGCGGATCGGCATCGACCACTGAAGTGGTGACGCCGACCTTGCGGTACTGCTCGGCGAACTGCCGATTGGGACCGTACATGTATGGACTCTCCTGAGTTGCCTGCGTGCCGGAGTACCTGCGCGGTTGGCGCAGCGTGGCACAGGTCTTATTGGGTTATCGGCGCATACGGCCGCCGACTTGAGGCTGCCGTATGCAAAGGGGGAAGGCAGGGCGGATCAGCTGGTCAGCTGCGAGGCCAGCGAGCTGCTGGCCGATTGCATCTGGGTGACCAGCGTTTCCATGGCGGTGAACTGCTTGGTGTAGCGATCGGAGACTTTTTCCATCCGCGCATCCAGGTCGTCCAGTTGCTTTTCCAGCGCCTTGATCTGTTTGTTGAGCGAGCTGGTGCGCTGGGTGATGGTGCCCGTGGTCGCATCGAGATTGCTCTTGAGCAGCTCGGTCAACGGCTTGCCCATGGCGCCCTCGGCGCCGAACAGTTTCGTGGCGGCCTCGGGATTCTTGGACAACGCCGTATCGAGCGTGGTCGAGTTGAGGCTCAGGGTGCCATCGGCGGCGATGGTCACGCCCAGCGCCTTGAGGTCGTTGACGTTTGCGCTTATCTGGCCGCGCAGCTGCTGCTGCAGGCCGCGCACCATGGCATCGCCGGTCATGGTCGAGGCGGTGCCGGTTTCGGCGTTGTAGGCGCTGGAGTTCTTGAGCGTGGACTGGATGGAGTTGTAGGCGGTGATGAACGCGTTGAGGTTGGTCTTGAGCGTGCTGTTGTCCGGGCTGATGGTCAGCGTCTGGGTCTCGCCTTCCTTGGCCTTGGTCAACGTCAGGCTGACGCCCGGCACCAGATCGGTAATGGTGTTGGAGCTGCTGGTCCGGGTGAACCCGTCCACCACCACCACTGCATCCTTGGCTTCGACCATGACATCCATCGTCGAGGCATCGGTACCATCGTACTGCAGCGCCGCGAGCCCGCCGTTGCCACCGCTGGCGCTGACCTTGAGGGCGCCCTTGCTGCCGGCGTCGACCGCCGTCAGCACCAGGTGCTCGCCATCGTCGGCGGTGACGACCGCCGCGGTCACGCCCTTGCTGGCGGCGGCGGAATTGATCTCCGCCGCGATCTTGGCCAACGTTGCGCCCGCTTCGATGGTGACACTGACGCTCTTGTCGCCATAGCCGATCGTCAGCGTGCCGTCACCGACGACCGCCTCTTTCTCATAGGCCTTCGAACTCAGCTTCTGGTTCTGTGCCAGGGATTTTACTTCCACCTGGTGGGTACCCGCGGCTGCCTTGCCAGCCGTGGTGCTGGTATCCAATGCGGCGGTGAAATTGGACTCGGTCGGCGTGCTGGTCTTCAGCCCGGGGGTGGCCATGCCCTTCGTCAGCGCGGTCAGTGCCGTCTGCAGACCGGTCATGCCGCTCTTGATGGTGCCCAGCGCCGAGAGTTTGGCGCTGGCGGCCACGCCGGCGGTATTGATCTGCTTTTCCCGGGGTTCGCGCTCCTTGGCGACCAGCTGTGAAACCAGGGAGGGAATGTCGAGGCCGGAGCCAATCGTGCCGAGGGCCATGAAGGGGATCCTTGTTCTGGGGCGGGCCGTGCGGATGTCCTGCATCTGCTATCGGCGGGTGATGGACGAGCTTGAGCGCCTGGGCGCATCCCGGCGTGCTGCAAGCTCTGTGCCACGTTTGCTCCGGACACGAAGAAGGGGGCTTTCGCCCCCTTCCCGTTACTGCAAGGTACTACCGCTGGATCAGCGCAGCAGGCTCAGCACGTTCTGGCTGGACTGGTTGGCCTGGGCCAGCATGGCGGTACCGGCCTGCTGCAGGATCTGGTTGCGGGTCAGCTCGGCGGTTTCCGAAGCGTAGTCCACGTCGCGGATACGGCTACGGGCGGCGGACATGTTCTCCGACGAGGTGTTCAGGTTCGCAACCACCGAGGTGAAGCGGTTCTGGATGGCGCCCAGGTCAGCTCGCGAGGAGTTGATCGAGTTCAGGGCTGCGTCCATTGCCAGGATGGCGTTGTCGGCACCGTCCTTGGACGAGATGTCCAGGTCGGCAAAGCCTTCAGCAGCCTTGCCGGCAGTGAACTTGGCGGTGGTGGCGGCGAGGCCGGTGGCATCCTTCAGTTTGTCGGCAGTCAGGCTGCTCTTCACTTCGAAGTTGGCCTTTTCCGAGGTCAGCTGCAGCTTGCCTTCCAGCAGCGAAGCGGTGACGCCCGTTTCGTGGGTCTTCGCATTGATTGCGTTGACCAGCGCGGTGCTGCGATCGCCAGCGGTCTTTGCGCCACCGACGGTGATGTCGACGAAGCCCGAACCATCGCTCTTGCTGATCTGCAGCTGGCCAGCGGTGACGCCGGTCGAGAAGTCGGCGGCCTCTGCGATCTGAGTGGCGTCAGCGACGGTCACGCCAGCAGCAACGAAAGGCGCGCCAGTGATGCTGAAGCCTTTACCGGAGTTCGAAACGGTGATGGCGCCGGCAGCTGAGGACGTGGACACGCCAGCCGCAGCCAGTTCGCTGGACTTTGCAGCAAGCGCCGTGTTGATGTTGGCAATCATCGACGTGCGTGCGGCGGCGACATCTGCGCCGCCGGTGACGCCAGCAACATCAATCTGAACGCCGGACATGCTGAACGAGAACGCTGCGTACGCCCTTGCGCCGTCGGCGCCAGTGGCATCCTCCAAGCTGGCGCCATTGATCGTTCCTGCCGTTGCATTCGCGATCGCATCCTTGGCGCCACCGACGGGCACGTCACCGCTAGCCGTGGCCGCCTTGGATGCCGTCGTCCAGTTGCCCAGCTTGCTGATGTTGGCGTTGGCGACCTGCGAGATGTTGATCGTCTGGCCCTGGTTGGCGCCGATCTGGAAGGCCTGGTTGGTGAAGCTGCCGTCCAGCAGGTTGGTGCCGTTGAAGTTGGTCTGCTCGGCGACGCGCTGGATTTCCTGCTTCAGCAGCTGGACTTCCGCGTTCAGCGCCTGGCGGTCCGAATCGGAGTTGGTGGCGCTGCGCGACTGCACGGCCAGTTCACGGACGCGCTGCAGGTTGTTGCCGATTTCACCCAGGGCGCCTTCGGCGGTCTGGGCCAGCGAGATGCCGTCGTTGGCGTTGCGGGCGGCCTGGTTGGCGCCGCGGATCTGGGTGCTGAAGCGCTCGGAAATGGCCAGGCCGGCCGCGTCATCCTTGGCGCTGTTGATGCGCAGGCCGGAGGACAGGCGCTGGATCGTGGTGGCCAGGTTGGTGCCGCTGGTGCTCAGGTTGCGCTGGGCGTTCAGCGACATGGTGTTGGTGTTGATGACTTGTGCCATTGTGCGGTTTCCTTGTTGGCAGTGTGTCCGGCAGAGCAGCCTGACCGGTTTCGGGGGGCAGTGGCTGGCGCCCCACCAAGGGGTGTGCTACCGCTGCTGAAATCAATAACGGCACTGCACGTCCTGCCTTTAGCGGTCTTTACTGTTTTTTTCCCGGCGGCCAACGAAAAAGCCCCGCCATCTGCATGGCGGGGCCCCTTCTGAGCTCACTACCGGCGGCGGCTTACGACTGCAGCAGTCGCAACACGTTCTGCGGCACCTGGTTGGCCTGGGCCAGCATGGCCGTGCCCGCCTGTTGCAGGATCTGGCCGCGGGTCAGCTCGGCGGTTTCCTGTGCGTAGTCCACGTCGCGGATACGGCTGCGCGCGGCGGAAAGGTTTTCCGAGGTGGTGTTCAGGTTGGCAATAGTCGAGGTGAATCGGTTCTGGATCGCGCCCAGGTCCGCGCGGGCCGAGTTGATGGAATTCAACGCAGCGTCCATCGCGAGGATGGCGTTGTCAGCGTTCTCCTGGTTGGAAATGTCCAGCTCGGCGAAGCCAACCTGAGCAGTGCCAGCGGCGTAGTTGGTGGTCGCGCCGGCGGTCAGGCCGGTCTGCTGCGCCAACGCAGCCGCAGCCGCGGTCTGATCCGTGCCGATGGCACCCACGGTGAAGTTCTCGTCCTTCGACGTCAGCTTCAGCGCCCCATCCACCAGCGAAGCGCTTACGCCGGTTTCGTGGGTCTTGGCATTGATGGCGTTGACCATCTGAGTCGAGCGCTCTGCTGCGGTCTTGGCACTGTCAAGGTCAATGGTCACTGCCTGACCCGGGATGCCGTCCACGGTGCCGGTGATGGTGAAGCTGGTCTTGCCAAAGGTCGCTGGTGTGGCTTCGCTACCGTTGTTGACGGCGGCTGCAAACGTAGCGCCGTCGAAGCCGCCGCCGGTCTGGGTAATGGTGAAGTTGCCGCCATCTGCGCGGCTGAACTGGATATCCCCATCCGCGACGGTGCCCGTAACGGTAATGCCGGCGGCCTTGAGCTGCTCAGTCTTGGCGTCGAATGCCGTCTGCATATCAGCCGCCGAGACAGCAGTGCCGGCTGCGCGGCCCAGGATCTCTACGCTGCCGACAGTGAGGTTGTACGCAACCGTTCCACCCGCACCGACCGGCTGGAAGGTGCCGGACGCTGCCGAGATGGATGCTTCCGCCTTGACTGCACCACCATCCGGCGTGATGCCCTGAGCAGACGCGTTCGTCGAGGCACTGGTCCAGCTGCCCAGCTTATGTACATTCGCATTGGCGATCTGCGAAATGCTGATCGTCTGGCCCTGATCGGCACCGATCTGGAAGGCCTGGTTGGTGAAGCTGCCGTCGAGCAGATTCGTGCCGTTGAACGTGGTCTGTTCGGCCACGCGCTGGATCTCCTGCTTCAGCAACTGCACTTCGGCATTCAGCGCCTGGCGATCGGAGGAGGAGTTGGTGGCGCTGCGGGCCTGCACGGCCAGCTCGCGGATGCGCTGCAGGTTGTTGCCGACTTCGCCCAGTGCACCTTCAGCGGTCTGCGCCAGCGAAATGCCGTCGTTGGCGTTGCGCGCGGCCTGGTTCAGGCCACGGATCTGGGTGGTGAAGCGCTCGGAGATCGCCAGGCCGGCCGCATCATCCTTGGCGCTGTTGATGCGCAGGCCGGACGACAGGCGCTGGATGGAGGTGGCCAGCGAGTTGCTGCTGGTGGTCAGGTTGCGCTGAGCATTCAGCGACATCGTGTTGGTGTTGATGATCTGTGCCATGTTGCGTCTCCGTGGGTGCTCGATTCGGGTCGGGTGGGTCTGGCGCGGGATGCGCCCTGCGTGGATTCAGATGAAGGGAAGGGGGATCAGCGGATCATGTTGAAGAGGGACATCGACTGCATCTGGCTGAAAATCGTCTGTGCGGCCTGGAGAGCAGCGCTCTCCAGCTTGTACTGGCCGATGGCATCGGCGTAGTCGAGGTCACGCATGGTCGACAGCGTGGATTTGACGGTGACAGCGGTGGATTCACGCGCACTGGCCGCGCTGTCTATGGCGGCCAGTTGGGCACCGCCTTTGGCACGCGCATCGATCATGTTTTCCGATGCGCGGGTGATGTCGCGGATGCTGGACTGCAGGGTGTTCTGCAGTGCCGTGCGATCGCTGTCGGTCGACGGATCAGCTTCCAGCGCGCTGACCAGCTTGTCCAAGGTGGAGAAGATGTCGCGTGTATCCGCATCGCCAACGTTGAACGCATCGCCTGCGGCGGGCTTGCCTTCGATACGAAGACGAACCCCGGCGACCACGATGTCTTCCCCGGCAGCATGCGTGCCAGTGCCGACTACGGCGCCGCCGGCGTCCAGAACTTCGTAAGCGCCGTCGCCGGCATCGGTGAAGTGCACGGTCAGCGAACCGCCTGCCCACGCGCCGGTGCCGTCGCGACTGACCGAGGTCAGCAGGCCGCTGCCGGTGTTGGCGGCGCTCGCACTGGCATCCACCGCGCCATCGCCGGTGCGGATGCGCATGAAGATGTCGCTGCCGGGCAGGGCGTCGGACACCAGTTGCCCGGGGGCGACCTCCACCTGTCGCTGGCTCTGGTCACCGGTGTAGCTGACGCTGCCGCCGGTGAGCAGGAAGGGGGCGTCAGCATCGTTGTTTCCGCCGAAGAGGTAGCGGCCACTGCCGTCTTTGGAATTGGCCAGCGACAACAGGCTCTGCTGGATGGCCTTCAGCTCGCTGACGATTGCCTTCAGGTCGCTGCTCTTGGGTACCGGGCTGTTGGCCTGGATGCTCAGCTCGACCGCGCGCGACATCAGGTCGTTGACCTGCGCCAGCGCGTTCTCCTGCATGCCGAGGCGGTTCTGGACGTTGTTGGCGTTCTTGCCCAACTGCTCCAGCCCGGCGACGACACGATCCAGGCCGACGGCAGCGCCGGCCGAGACCGGGTCGTCCTTGGCGGAGACGATCTTGCTCCCGGTGGCGATCTGGTTCTCCAGATGGTTCAGCTTGGCCTGCTTGGCCAGCATCAGCGAAACCGACTGGTTGAACATCATGCCGGTAGAGATGCGGTTGTTCATGAGCGTACGGCTCCCAGGATCGTCTGGAACATGGTGTCGGCGGTGGAGATCAGCTGCGATGCCGCCTGGTAGGCCTGTTGAAGGCGGAGCATGTCGGCCGCTTCCTCATCCAGGTTCACGCCGGATATCGAATCGCGTGCGGCCTGGGCCTGGTCGGTGATCACCTGCTGGGCCTGCAGCGAGTACTCAGCCGAGCGGGCGGCGGCGCCGACCTGGGTGGTCAAGCCGCCCAGCGCGCCGTTGAGCGTCACCGTGCCTGCATTGAACGTTTTGGCGTCTTCGACCTTGGCCAACAGCAGCGCATTGCTGTTGTCCGAGGAACCGGCCGGGGTCGGCCCGATGTTGAAGGTGTCCCCCTGCTTGGGCGCACCGTCCAGCACGAAGCTCCAGCCGTTGGCGGTGATGGTCTGCCCGGCGGTGTAGGTGTTCGGGCCGACGCCATCGATCGTGTATTCGGTGGCACTGATGAACACGATCGCCGCCGGATTACGCAGCGCCGCGTTCTCCGCGTCGGTCACCTTGACCCCGGTGAGCTTGCCGGTGCCGGTGTTGGCCATCGCGGCGGTGCCCTTGATCGGCGCGGCGGCGGCGATGCGCGAGGTGTCGGTGATCGCCACTTCCATGCTGCCGGCCACGCCTGCGGTGGGCTGCAGCAGGAAGCGGTCGTCCTTGGCCGGCGCGCCGCTCATGACCAGGCTGACGCCATTGAGCACCAGCGGGTCGGTTGCGGTGCCGGTGCCGGTCATCGGGACCGTGGCGCCGGTGTCGGCGCGGGTGGCCTGCCACTGGGTGCCATCGAACTTCATCACGATGTTCTGGCCATCCAGCTTGGACAGATCGCCGAAGCTGGCGCTCATGCTGGCGGTGCCGGTGTTGCTGCTGTTGGCGGTGATGCGTGGGTTGCCGATGGTGAAGAAGTCGCCGCCCATGTTGCCGTACAGATCCGCGCCCTGGCGGTGGACGTCGTTGAAGCTGCTGGCCATGCCGATCGCCAGCTTGCCCAGCTCGGCCTGCGCCGGGGTCAGGACGGTATCGCGGAACTCCAGCAGGCCACCGATCTGGCCGCCGAGGGTCTTGCCATCGATGGTGATCTTCTGGCCCTGGCTTTCCAGCGCCAGCTGCAGGCGCTCTGGCTGGTACGGATCGGTGACGGTGGTGACCTTGGAGGCAGTGGTGCCCACCACCAGGGCCTGGCCGCCGGCGGTATAGACATTCATGATGCCGCCGTCCTGCATCACCGCGTTGCCGCCGGTGTAGCCGACCAGGTTGGCGATCAGCTGGTCCCGGCGATCGAGCAGGTCCGGGGCGGCCGTGGCCGCGTTGCTGCCGATGGAACCATTGAGCTGGGCGATCTCCTGGGCCAACCGGTTGATCTCGGTGGCGCCGGCGATCAGGCCATTGTTGACCTCGCCATTGAGGTTGTTGAGCTGGGTATTGAGCTGCTGGAAGCGGTTGGCCAGGGTCTTGCCGCTGTCCAGCACGTTCTGCCGGTCGGCGCTGCCCGAGGCGTTGGACGAGAGTCCGCTGACCGAATCGAAGAAATTCGACCAGACCCCGGCGACGTTGGTGGAGGCGTCGGAGAACATGGCATCGACCCGGTCGGCCATCGTGGACAACTGCTTCAGACGCGCCAGCTCACCGCTGCCATCGAGCAGGCGCGAGATGGCCAGCTGGTCCGCCACGCGGCGGACATCGGTGATGCGGGTGCCATTGCCGACGTCGCCATACCCGTAGTTCTGCGGGTTGGCGGTGGCGAAGTCCACTTTCTGCCGGCTGTAGCCGGGCGTTTTGATGTTGGCGACGTTGTGGCTGGTGGTCGCCAGGGCCCGCTGGAAAGCGAGCAGGGCGCTGGTGCCGGTGGAGAGTACGCTGGACATGGGTTACCTCAACGACGGATGACACCCAGCCCGGTCGGGCTGGCGGTGCTGGCAAAAGTGCGGCCCAGGCGCTCGCCGGCATCGCTCACCGCCGCGACGGCGCGCTCGATGGTCGGGCCGCCGGCGATCGCGGCGATCTTGGCCGCGTAGGTCGGATCGGTGGCGTAGCCGGCGCGCTGCAGCCCCTGCGCGAAGCTGCGCACGTTGCTGCCGGCCTGGAGGGCGTTCTGGTAGCGCGGGCTGGTCTTGAGCAGGCGCACGTAGTCGGCGAAGCTCTCGCCCACCGAGTTGTAGGCGCGGAAGCTCGCCGTCTCGTTGCGGCGCACACCGTTGACGTACTCGTGGGTGCCGCTGGTGGCGCGCTCACCCTGCCAGCCATTGGCCTTGATCCCGAACAGGTTGTGCGAGCTGTCACCGCCACTGCGGCGGACCAGCTTGCGGCCCCAGCCGGTTTCCAGCGCGGCCTGGGCGACCAGCGCCTTGGCATCCACGCCCAGTTCGCGCGCGGCCTGCTGCGCATGGCCCCAGATGCTGGCCACGAAGCCTTCCGGCGTGTGCGGGCCGAGCTCGGCGGCGGCTGTGTTGGCCGCCAGGGTATCGGCGGCGCTCGGGCCGGTGGCCGTAGTGCGGTTGACGCCGGTCCAGCGGTCATCGGCCATGGCCCAGTCGGCGCTGGCTGGATCGGTCACAGGGGTCGCCGCGTAGGGATCGCTGCGGCCGATCGCCTCGTGCATCTGGCTGCTTTCACGGCCGGCAATCAGGTCCAGCGCGCGTTCCATCGGCTGCAGCACCGCGGACGGTGCATCGCCGTTCAACTGCTGCAGCAGGTCGACCTCGCGTGGCGCGGACGGCGCGGTGCTGGCCGGCAAGGGCATGGCGGCGGCCGGTGCATTGAGTTGATAGGCGCGCAGGGCCGCGGCCGGGTTGAGCGTGGTATCGACCGGCTTGGCCGTCTCGCCCTCGGCGCCGCCCAGCTGGCGCGCGATCATGCTCGACAGCCCCAGGCCGCGGCCGCGGGTCATCGCATCGGCGATCTTCTGGTCGTACATCTCGCGGAACATGGTGTTTTCGCCGGGGAACAGCGAATCGCCGAAGCTCGCCTCGCGCATGCTCTTGATCAGCATCTGCGCGAACTGGCCTTCCAGCTGGCGGGCAACCTTGTCGACCTTGGCCGGGCTGTTGGGCTGGGCGGGATTGAGTTCCAGGGCCGGTTGGATGCGCATGTCAGATCACCTCGAGTTCGGCACTGAGCGCGCCGGCCTGCTTGAGGGCTTCCAGGATGGCGATCAGATCGCCCGGGGCCGCGCCCACGGCATTCACCGCGTGCACGATTTCATCCAGCGTGGTGCCGCCGTTGAACTTGAACATGCGGCTGCCATCGTTGGTCGCGGTGATGGTCGACTGCGGCGTCACCACGGTCTGGCCGCCACTGAACGCGCCCGGCTGGCTGACGTTGGCGTTCTCGTTGATGGTCACGGTCAGCGAGCCATGGGAGATCGCCGCAGCGCCCACGCGCACCTGCGCGCCGATCACCACCGTACCGGTACGCGAATTGACCACCACCTTGGCCGGCGCACTGCCGGGGGTCAGTTCCAGGTTTTCGATACGCGCCAGCAGGCCGATGCGCGCGCCCGGATCGGACGGCGCGTTGACCGCCACGGTGACGCCATCGATCGCGCGGGCGGCGCCTTCACCGAAGGCGGTGTTCAGTGCCGCCACCATCCGCGAGACCGTGGTGAAGTCGTTCTTGTGCAGGTTCAGGGTGATGTCGCCACCGCCGCTGAACACATCCGGCAGCGCACGCTCGACGGTGGCGCCATTGGGAATGCGGCCGACGCTGGGCACGTTGACCGACACGCGCGAGCCATCCTTGCCCTGCGCACCGAAGCCGCCGACGATCAGGTTGCCCTGGGCGATGGCGTAGACCTGCCCATCGGCACCGCGCAGCGGCGCCATCAGCAGCGAGCCGCCGCGCAGCGAGACCGCGTTGCCCACCGAGGAAACGGTGATGTCGATCGGCTGGCCGGGCTTGGCGAACGGCGGCAGCTCGGCATGGATGGCCACGGCCGCCACGTTCTTCAACTGCGGGTTGACGTTGGCCGGTACGTTGACGCCCAGCTCGCCCAACAGGTTCTTCAGGCTCTGCACGGTGAAGGGCGCCTGGCTGGTGCGGTCGCCGCTGCCATCCAGGCCGACCACCAGGCCGTAGCCGACCAGCGCGTTGCCACGCACGCCGCCGACCTGGGCCAGGTCCTTGATGCGCTCGGCGGAGGCGGGCGCGACCAGCGCGAACACGGCCAGCAGCGCCAGCACGGCACGCGTCGCGCCGTGCGACACCATGCGTTGCGTCACCATGTAGAGCGACGCCGCGCGTCGCTGCTTCGCCACGTGGGGGTACGCCATGCGTCGCTGCCGGAACAGGGAAAGGGAGAAGGTCATGTCAGGCTCAGTACGGCGCCAGCGCCGAGTTGAAGAAGCGGCTCAGCCAGCCCATCGCGTTGGATTGGGCGATCGCGCCGCGGCCGCCGTAGACGATGCGGGCATCGGCAACGCGGCTGGAGGGAATGGTGTTGTCCGGGAAGATGTCCGCCGCGCGCACGATGCCCTGCACCTGCACCAGCTCATCGCCCCGGTTAAGGCGCAGGTTCTTGGCGCCCTGCACGACCAGGTTGCCGTTGGGCAGGCGCTGGATCACGGTGACCGTCACGCTGCCCTGCAGGCGGTTGCTCTGCGCGCTGGTGCCCTTGCCGGTGAAATCGCGTGAGCCGGCGGCGCTGGCACTGAGGATGTCCTTGCCGCCGAGCGTGACCGGGGCGCCGAAGATGGTCGGCGTGCCGATGCTCAGCTCCGACTCTTTCGAGGTGGAGGTGTTGGCGGTGGTCTGCGCGGTGGTGTTCTCGGTCAGCGTGATCGTAAGCAGGTCGCCCACATCGCGGGCGCGCCGGTCCGAGTACAGCTGCAGGCCGGGGCCGGCGGCGTAGATCGCACCGGCCGTGGCCTGGGCCGAGGGCGGCATGATCGGTTCCACCGGCGCCATGGCCGGGTAGGGGCGGACATCGCCGGCGATCACGCAGCCACTCAGGGTGGCGACGATGACGGCGGCGGCGAGCAGGCGGAGGGCAGGGGCAAGACGCGACATGGCAGGTTCCCGGGTCGACCGATCAGACGTTCTGGTTGAGGTAGCCGAGCATGGCGTCGGTGGTGGAGATCGCCTTGGCGTTCATTTCGTAGGCGCGCTGGGTTTCGATCATCGAGACCAGTTCTTCCACCACGTTGACGTTGCTGCCTTCCAGTGCACCCTGCACCACGGTGCCCAGGCCGTTCAGGCCGGGGTTGCCGTTCTGCGCCGGGCCGGAGGCGGTGGTTTCCAGGAACAGGTTTTCACCGCGCGCCTGCAGGCCCGCTGGATTGACGAAGTCGGTCAGGGTCAGCGCGCCGATTTCCACCGAGGCGGCGTCGTCGGCCATCTTCACGCTGATGGTGCCGTCGGTGCCGATGGTGAGCGACTGCGCGCCTTCGGGAATCTGGATGCCCGGCTGCACCGGGTAGCCGCTGTTGGTGACCAGCTCGCCATCCTGGTTGCGCTGGAATGAGCCATCGCGGGTATAGGCCGAAGAACCATCCGGCATCTGCACTTCAAAGAAGCCGCGGCCGTTGACCATCACATCCAGCGCGCGGCCGGTCTGCTGCTGGCTGCCCTGCTCGAAGTTCTTTGAGGTGGCGACCACGCGCACACCGGTGCCCAGCTGCAGGCCCGACGGCAACTGCGTCTGCGCCGAGGAAGCGCCGCCGGGCTGACGGACCTGCTGGTACAGCAGATCTTCAAAGCTGGCACGGTCCTGCTTGAAACCGGTGGTGTTGGTGTTGGCGAGGTTGTTGGAAACCACCGACATGCGCGTCTGCTGCGCATCCAGTCCGGTCTTGGCGATCCACAATGCCTGGTTCATGGCGTCATTCCTGTGTTGTAGCGGGTGGCCGCGTGGTGCGGCCCTTGCGAAGGGCAATGCATGGCGCGTGCCAGAACGGCGCCGGGATTACGTCACGGCGCGCGGTCAGCCGCCCAGGCGCAGCAGGCTGTTGGCGCTGCGCGCGTTGTCATCGCCGTGCTTGATGACTTTCACCTGCATTTCGTACTGGCGCTGCAGCTGGATCATCTGCACCAGTGCACCGGCGGCATCCACGTTGCTGCCTTCCAGCTGGCCGCTTTCCAGCGACTTGCCCTGGGCCTGCACGAACGGCTGCTGTGGGTCGGTGTTGCGCATCAGTCCATCCAGGCCGCGTTCCAGCCGTGCGTCGTCGGCCTGCACCACGCGGATGCGACCCACGTTGGCCATCGTCTGCGGGCCTTCGCCCAACGGAATGATCGAGATCGTGCCGTCGTTGCCGATGTCCATCGCCTGGTGCGGCGGGATCGCGATCGGATTGCTGTTCTCATCCAGCACCGGATGGCCGCCGGCGGTCACCAGCTGGCCATTGGGCGTGATCGACAGCGCCGCGCCCCGGGTATACGCCTCACCCGCATTGGCGCCGGGTGCCTGCACGGCCAGCCAGTTGCCGGCCTGCAGGGACAGATCCAGCGGGTTGCCGGTGATCTGCTGGGCGCCCATGCGCCGGTTGAAGCCGGCATCCACGTGCAGGGCATCCACGCGCGAGGCATAGCCGGTCCCTTTGATCGGGAAGGCCTCGGTGTTGGCGAGCGCCTCCTTGAAGCCGGGGGTATCGGTGTTGGCCAGATTGTGCGACAGCGTGCCCTGCGCCTGCAGGGAAGCGCGTGCACCGGTCATCGCGACGTAGAGTGCCTTGTCCATCGGTGTAGTCCCGTGTTGCGGTCAGTGGCTCATCAACGCAGGTTGATGATGGTCTGGGTGATCTGGTCCTGCGTGGAGACCATCTGCGAGTTGGCCTGGAAGTTGCGCTGGGCGGTGATCATGTTGACCAGCTGCTCGGTCAGGTCGACCGTGGAGGCTTCCAGCGAACCGGCCTGGATCTTGCCCAGGTTGGAGCTGTCCGGTGCACCGGTACGCGGGGTGCCGGAAGCGAAGCTCTCCGTCCACAGGTTGTTGCCCTTGGCTTCCAGGCCCTGTGCGTTGTTGAAGGTGGTCAGGGCCACCTGGCCCAGCGCCTTGTCGTCGCCATTGGAGTAGCGCGCGTAGACGATGCCCTCTTCGGAGACGGTGATCTCGTTGAGCTTGCCCGCTGCATAGCCGTCCTGCTGGGTGTTGCGCAGCGCGAACTTCTCGCCGTACTGGGTCGAACCGCTCAGGTTCAGCGACATCGACAGCACGCCGGCGCCGGTGGTCGGGGTGAACGGATCCATGACGATCTGGCCGTTGGCCGGGCTGGTCAACGCACCGCTGTCGGAGAACTGCAGCGTGGTCGGGGTACCGGCAGCCTTGCCGTCCACATAGTTGTAGACCTGCCACTCGTTCGGGTTGTCGGTCTTCACGAAGTAGGAGGTCTGGGTGTGGCTCACGCCCAGCGAGTCGTACACGGTGATGCCGCCGGTGGAGTGGTTGTAGCTGTTGGAGTCGGTCGGGTCGAAGGTGTCGACCGTCGGCTGCTTGGCGTTGGCCGGCAGGGTGAAGCTCACATCGACCTTGCCGGTCTGCCGCGGCGGGCTGTCGGTGGTCATCAGCTGCAGGTCGGTCAGGCGGCCGGCATCGAAGTTGGTGCCGTCCGCGTTCGGGGCGAACACCTGCAGGCGCGCGCCCTGCGGGTTGGTCACGTAGCCGGCCTGGTCGGTCTGGAAGTTGCCGGCGCGCGAGTACACGCGCTCACCGTTCATGGTCAGGGTAAAGAAACCTTCGCCGGAAATGGCCATGTCCAGGCTGCGCCCGGTCTGTTCGTTGTTGCCCTGCGAGAACTGCTGGGCGACGTTGGTCACCCGCACGCCGGAACCGACCGCGTTCTTGGACAGGCCATAGCTGGTGGCCGAGAACAGATCGGCGAACTCCGCGCGCGACTGCTTGAAGCCGGTGGTGTTGACGTTGGCGATGTTGTTCGCGGTGACGTTCAGATCGGCATTGGCTGCGTTGATGCCGGACAACGAGACGTTGAAGCCCATGGGATGCTCCTGTGGATGCGGGTAAGGCGGCTCAGCTGATGCGGAGCACGTAGTCGATCGGGGCCGTGCCCAGACCCTTGAGGTTGAGGTACAGGCCGTCCGTGCCGACGGTGACGCTCTCCACCGGGGCCTGAACGTAGGTGTTGAGCTTGGTCTTGGTGCCGGCGGTATCGGTATGCGAGGCGGCGATGGTGTAGGTGCCGTCGGCCATGCGGTTGCCGTTGGCGTCCTTGCCGTCCCAGTCGAAGGTGACTTCGCCGGAGGCCTTGGCTTCCACGCTGATCTGGTTGACCTTGACGCCGTTGGCATCGGTGATGTCCACCGTCACGAAGCCGGCGCCGGGCGCGGCGACCATGCCGGTGACGTCACCGTCCTTCTCCAGCGCGAGCTTCTCCGACGGCACCAGCACTTCGTGGCCGACCAGGGCCGCGCCGCGCAGGATCTGGTCGCTGGACATCGAATCCTGGAAGCCCTTGACCGTGTTGTTGAGGTCGGTGATGCCCTGGACCTGCGACAGCTGCGCCATCTGCGCGACCATCTGGGTGTTGTCCATCGGCTTGAGCGGGTCCTGGTGCCGCAGCTGCTCGGTCATCAGGCGCATGAAATCGGCCTGGTCCAGGGTGCTCTTTTTCTTGCTGGTATCGCTGTTGGGCGCGTTCAGGCCCAGCGCGGTGTAGATATCGCTGCTGTTCTGGCCAACGCCGTTGGTGCTGCTCATGGGAGGGGATTCCTGCGGTAAGAGGGTCAGCGACCCATGGTCAGCGTGGCCAGCGCCAGTTCCTTGGCGGTGGTCAGCATTTCCACGCCGGCCTGGTAATTGCGCGAGGTGGAGATCAGGTTGACCATCTGCGCGACCGGATCCACATCGGGCTGGTAGATGTAGCCATCGGCATCGGCGAGCGGGTGGCCCGGCTCGTAGCGCTGGATCGGCGCGGCGTTGCTCTGGCTGATTTCCTTGACCTGCACCGTGGTGATGTTCGGGTCGGTGCGGCTGGTGACCGACTGGAAGATCGGCTCCAGCGGCTTGTAGACCGCACCGGCCGACCCGGCGACGGTATCGGCGTTGGAGAGGTTGGAAGCGATGGTGCTCATGCGCACGGACTGCGCCTGCAGCGCAGAGCCGGCGATATCGAAAATGGGCAGATTGCTCATGGCTTATTGCCCCGTGATCGCGGTGAGCATCGAGCGCACCTTGGATTCGACGAAGCTCAGCGAGGCGCGGTACTCCAGCGCGGCGCGGCCGTAGGCGGCGCGTTCGGCATCCGGGTCGACGGTGTTGCCGTCGATGCTCGGCTGCACGCCTTCCTTGGCGATCTGGAACGGGTTCAACCCGCCGCCGATCTCATAGTGCTTTTCACTGGTGGTCTTCAGCAGACCGTTGCCATCCAGGCCCTGGGCATTGCGCAGGGCGGCATCGAAGTCCAGGTCCTGGGCCTTGTACCCGGGGGTGTCGGCATTGCTCAGGTTGCTGGCGATCAGCTTCATCCGCTGCTCGCGCAACGGCATGGCCTGGGCGTGGACACCCAGATAGTTCGAAATCAGATTGGGCATGACGCACTCCCACGGGACGATGCCTGGGGCAGTGCAAGCGGCGTGCCAGAGGGGCGGCAGAAGAGAGGGGCCGGTGCCCGGCGGCATCATTCACGCCGGGAGATTCACCACGCCAGGGAGGCCAAGGCCCCGCGTGGAGTCAGGAAACAGCCCTCGGCGTAGATCCACGCCATGCGTGGATGCCGTCAACCAACCCGAGGGAGGGCGCCGACACCAGGGCCGGCCGCCCTTTACGCCGCCATCGCCACCTTGCGCAGGCGGTCCAGCAGGAAGTCCGCCAGCTCATGCGGGGAGTACTTGGCCACGAACGCGTTCGCACCGACCCGCTCGACCATCGCGTTGTTGAACACGCCCGACAAGGACGTGTGCAGCAGCACGTACAGGCCGGCCAGGCCCGGGTGACGCCGGATTTCCGTCGTCAGGGTGTAACCATCCATCGCCGGCATCTCGATATCGGAGATCACCATGGCGTAGCGCTCGGCCGGGTTCTCGCCCGAGGCGTGGATCTGCAGCAGGTGGTCCAACGCCTGCTTGCCGTCCGACAGCAGGGTCGCCCCGACCCCCAGCTGGTCCAGCACGCTGCGGATCTGCTGGCGGGCCACGCGCGAATCGTCCACCACCAGCACCTGCATCGGCGGGGCATCGGGGGGCAGGGCCATGGACGGGTCCAGCACCGCTTCGCCCCGGATCTCGGCGATGTCGGCCAGCACGCTTTCCACGTCGATCACCTGGATAAGCTCGCCCTGGAAGCGGGTCACCGCCGTCAGGTAGCTCGATTCGGCGCCCAGTTCCGGTGGCGGATGGATGTCTTCCACGGCGATGTTGACGATGCGTTCCACACCACTGACCAGGAAGCCCTGGATGGAGCGGTTGAACTCGGTCACCACCAGATAGCCCGGCGCCTTGTCGGCATCGGGCTCACGCTCGGGATGGCCGATCGCCAGGCCCAGGTCCAGCACCGGCACCGAGCGGCCACGCACATCGGCCACACCGGCGAACTGGCTGGGCAGCCCGGGCACCTGGAACAGATCCGGGCGCCGCAGGACTTCCTGCACCTTGAACACGTTCACGCCAAAAAGCTGACGTCCCCCCAGCCGGAACAGCAGCAGGGCCAGACGATTGTGGCCGGCCAGGCGCGTACGCTGGTCGATGCGGTTGAGCAGGTCATGGGACATGGGCTTGGTATCGGCGGCGGTGGCGATGACTTGAGCGCGGCGTGCGCCAGGCTTCGGCACGGCGCTTGCATCGTGCTGCCCATGTTCCTTGCCCCTGGAGTGCCCATGCGTTCTCTTGTCCTTGCCGCGCTGGTGCTGGTGGCGCCCGCCTGGGCCGCCGGCGGCTGGCAACCCGTGGACAGCATCCGCCAGGCGGCGCTGGGCACCCTCCCGGCCGGCAGCGAAGGTGACACCACGCTGGATTCGGCACTGCGCCTGCCGGCCTGCGGCCAGCCGCTGGCGGCCCAGCCAACCGGCAGCAGCACCGTGGAGGTCAGCTGCCCCGATGCGGGCGGCTGGCGCCTGTTCGTACCCGTAAAAGTGCGTCGCAACCAGACGGTGCTCATCCTCAACCGTGGCGTGGCCGCTGGAGAAACCCTGGCGGCCGCCGATATCACCACTGGCCAGCGTGATGCGGCCCGGATCGCCGGCGCCGCGTTGGCCGATCCGGCCGCGGCGGTCGGTCGCGTGGCACGCAGGACCCTCAGTGCGGGCAGCCTGCTGTCGGCCAATGACCTGGTCGCGCAGCGGCTGGTGCGGCGGGGCGACAGCGTCGCGCTGGTGTCGCGGCGGGGCGGGGTGGAGGTCCGGGTGGCCGGACGCGCCATGGCCGATGCCGGCGAAAACGAGCGGGTCTCGGTCGAGAACCTGTCGTCCCGCAAGATCGTGCAGGGCACCGTCGCGGCCAGCGGTGACGTTTTAGTGACGCGCTGAACACGATTGTGAATACGCGCCACTTTTCCGGCAAAACCTGCAATATTCCCCTAAAGATGGCGTCCGCCCGGCCGTTATCCCTTGTGAACCGCATTCCCAGGACAACTCCATGAGCCAGAAAATCGACGGCAACCTCCCGGCCACCGCCCATCTGCGCAGCGTCGCTCCGGGTAACAAGCCGAGCGTCAGCACCGATGCCCCGGCCCGGCCGGTGGAAGCCGCTGACAGCCTGCGCCTGACCGGCGAAGCCACCAGCCTGCAGACCCTGCAGCGTGAATTGTCCACGGCGCCGGCGATCGATGCCGGGCGTGTGCAGGCGGTGCGCGATGCGCTGCAGAACGGCAGCTACAAGATCAATCCTGACGCGATCGCTTCGCGCATGCTTGAGCTGGACCAGCAGCTGCAGGGATGAAGCTGGCGATGAGCGAGCCGCTGCAACGCCTCAGCGATGCCCTGGACGTCGAACGCCAGGCATTGGTCGAGCATGACGTGCACGCGCTGATCCGTGCGACCGGCGCCAAA
This sequence comes from Stenotrophomonas sp. TWI273, assembly GCF_039674765.1. Lineage (NCBI taxonomy): Bacteria > Pseudomonadati > Pseudomonadota > Gammaproteobacteria > Lysobacterales > Lysobacteraceae > Stenotrophomonas > Stenotrophomonas sp. TWI273. The sequence continues at coordinate 307,716 of NZ_JBDJOA010000001.1, read as the reverse complement.
CTGGAAGCGCTTCGGGCGCTCGAGGCCGCGCTGCCGGTCGGCCAGGCCGAACGCGTGCAGGAACTGGCCGAGCGCAACCACGCCAACGGTGTGCTGCTGTCGCGCCGCCGCCGCGAGGTCAACTGGGCCCTGCGCCAGCTCGGCCGCAGTGAAGAATCCTCGGCGTATGACGCCAAGGGCCAGTCGCACATCCTGCATACCCGGCGGCCCCTCGCGGTCGCCTGATCTCCCCGTCTGGCGGCCCCCGGCTGCCGATGTGAACGTCACCGCGTATATTGAGCGCCTGTTTCCAGCCGCCTCGATGTGACCGTGACCGTAACTTCCGCCCTTGTCACCGCCCCGTTGCCCCCGCATCCGGTCCTGCTTGCCCTGTTTGAACGGATCAAGGAGGGCGTGCTGCTGTTCCGCGAGGATGGCAGCGTGGCGCTGGCCAATGCCGCCGTCAGCGAGATCCTCGGCCAGGCCGAGCGCGATGCCGCCCTCACCCCGGCGCAATGGCTGCGCCAGCTGCTGCCACCGGATGCGCTGGAACAGGCGCGCCTCAACGGCCACTGGAACGGGAGCCTGCCGGTCGACGAGCGCATGGTCATCGCCCACGTCTACCATCATGACGATGGCGGCCAGCGGCACTATCTGGCCCTGTTCCGCCGCATCGAAGGCCAGGAGGATTACGAGCGCGAGCTGCAGCAGCGCCATGCCGAACTGCGCCAGGCCTACCTGCGCCTCAACGGCACCCAGGAAAAGCTGCTGCAGTCGGAGAAGATGGCCTCGATCGGCCAGCTCGCCGCCGGTGTGGCGCACGAGATCAACAACCCGATCGGTTATGTGCACTCCAACCTCGGCAGCCTGCAGGAATACCTGCGCAGCCTGTTCACCGTGATCGAAGCCTACGAGCGGGCCCTGCGTGCGCCGGACCCGAAGGCGCTGATCCCGGAAATCGATGACATCCGCCAACGCTTCGACATCGATTTCATCAGCCGCGATCTTCCGCAGCTGATGGCCGAATCACGCGAGGGCATCGAGCGGGTGACCCGGATCGTGCGCGATCTGAAGGACTTCTCGTATTCCGGCCGGGATGAGTCGTGGAAGCTGGTGGACCTGCATGCGGGCCTGGAATCCACGATCAACATCATCTGGAACGAGCTCAAGTACAAGGTGACCCTGCACCGCGAGTTCGGCCAGCTGCCGCTGGTGGAGTGCCTGCCGTCGGAGTTGAACCAGGTGTACATGAACCTGCTGCTCAACGCCGGCCACGCCATTGCCGACCGCGGCACGATCCATGTGCGCACCGGGGTCGAGGGCGACACGGTCTGGGTGGAATTCGAAGACACCGGCGGCGGCATCTCGCCGGACCTGCGCCAGCGCATCTTCGATCCGTTTTTCACCACCAAGCCGGTCGGCAGCGGCACCGGGTTGGGGCTGTCGATCTCCTACAGCATCATCAACAAGCACCATGGACGCATCGATCTGGAGAGCACGCCGGGGATGGGCTCCAAGTTCCGGCTGGTGCTGCCGATCAAACAGCCGCGCTGATCCGACAACCGTCGCGCCGGCCGCTGGCCCGCATTGCGCGGGCTTTCAGGCATCGCGTTCGGTTGGGCAAGAGCAGCCGACCAACGGTCGGCTCTACCAGGATCTCCGGCGCGTGCAACGTAGAGCCGACCGTTGGTCGGCTGCCGCCTCAATCCGCCTCAATCCGTCTCAATCCGCCTCAATCCGCCTCACTCCGACTCAATCCGCGTCAATCCGCCTCAATCCGCGTCGACCGCCGGCAGCGCTGGCGCCGGTGCCGTGTTCGCCCGGCGCTGCTCCTCGTGGGTGCGGAATGCCTGGTGGATGTGCTTGCGCAGCTCATCATCGTTCCACGGCTTGGTCAGGAACCGGTAGATGGCGCCACGGTTGATCGCGTCGGTCACGGTATTGAGGTCGGTGTAACCGGACAGCACCAGGCGGATCGTATCCGGGTAGAGCATCTTCACCCGGCCCAGGAACTCGGTGCCGCTCATGTCGCTCATGCGCTGATCGGACAGGATCACCTGCACGTCGTTGATGGCCAGCAGATCAAAGGCATCGCGCACGTTGCCGGCAGCGAGAATGCGGTAACCGTCGCGACGGAACAGGCGCACCAGCGAGCGCAGCACGTTTTCTTCGTCATCCAGCAGCAGCAGCGTGCGGTCCGGACGGGTTTCTGCGAAGGCCTCCGGACGCAGGTAACGGCGGCGCAGGGTCATGCCGGCGGCATCGGCCGACATCGGCTCGCCGAACAGATAGCCCTGGAACACATCGCAGTCGTTGCGGCGCAGGAAGCCGAGCTGGGCCTGGGATTCCACGCCGTTGGCGATCACGGTCATGCCCAGCTGGTGGCCCATGGCGATGATCGCGCGGGCAATCGCGGCTTCGCGGTTGCCGGCCGGCGCGCTCTTGATGAAGCTGCGGTCGATCTTGAGCTTGTCCACCGGATACCGGACCAGCGCGCTGAGGCTGGAATCACCGGTGCCGAAGTTGTCCAGGCTCAGGCTGATGCCTTCGTTGCGCAGGTTGACCAGGGTTTCGTGCACGAAGTTGACGTTGTTGGTCAGCGCGCTTTCGTTGATCTCCAGCGTCAGCATCTGCGCCGGGACGCCAGCGGCCTGCATCAGCGACATGACCTCGGCGAAGAAGTTCGGGCGCAGCAACTGCAGGGTGGATACGTTCACTGCGATGGTGAAGTCATCGAAGCCCTGGTCGCGCCACAGCTTGGCCTGTTTGAGCGCGCCTTCCAGCACCCAGGTGCCGATCTGCACGATGATGCCCAGGCGCTCGGCGGTGCGCATGAAGCGCTCCGGCACCAGCATGCCCAGCGTGGGCGATTGCCAGCGCAGCAGTGCTTCCATGCCGACCACGTGGCCGTCGCGGGCGCTGACCAGCGGCTGGTAACGCAGTTTGAGCTCGCCATTGGGGATGGCGTCGACAATCTGGCGCGCGATGATGCTCTCGCTATGTGCGCTGGACGGCGTATCCACCGCGTGGATGCGCACCGCATTGCCGCCTTCGCGGGCGGCCTGGTGCAGCGCATCTTCGGCGTGGTCGAGCAGGCGCGACACGCCGGTGCCGTGCTCCGGGCACAGGCTCACGCCCAGCTTGCCGGTCATGAACAGCGTGTAGGGCAGCACCGACAGCGGCAGCTCCAGCTGCTGGCGGATTTCCTCGGCCAGGTCCTCGGGCAGCGGCATGTCCGCAGTGCGCGGCACGGCCAGCAGGAATTCATCGCTGCCGTGGCGCCACAGCTTGCCGCGCCCGCGCAGGTGGTGCTGCAGGCGTTGTGCGACCAGCACCAGGGCCTGATCGCCCACCTCCGCACTCATGTTCTCGTTGACCGAAGCGAAGTGGTCGATATCCACGTGCATCAGCATCAGCGGCGTGCCGCCGGAGGCAGCCTCGGTCACCATGGCCTGCAGCTCGGGGTTGCCCGCGCCCAGGCGGGGCGGTGCATCCTCGATGCTGACCAGGGGCAGGGAAGGGTTCCACATGGGTCAGTGTTCCAGAGCGTCGTGAGCCGTCGCGCCGGCGGCGCGGTACGGCAGGTAAAGGTCGATCAGGGTACCGGCGCCGTGCGCCGATTCGATGCGTAATGTGCCACCCACGCTCTGCGCGCGCTCGCGCATCACGATCAGGCCCAGGCCGCGCGGGCCATCCGGGTCGAAGCCTTCGCCATCATCGCGGACCTGCAGGTGCAGCCCGTGGTCGTCCACATCGCGCAGGTGCAGGTTGACCTGGCTGGCGCGGGCGTGGCGCAGCACGTTGGTGAGGCTTTCCTGTGCGATGCGGAAGCACGCCTGCTCGATGTCGCCGGCCGGGCGTCGGGGCAGGGACTGGATGTCCGGCAGCAGTTCGATCGCCGCCGAGCGGAACAGCACGCCGGCCTGCCAGCGCAGTGCCGCTTCCAGCCCCAGCGCATCCAGCTGCGGTGGGCGCAGCAGGGTGGAAATGTCGCGCAGCTTGCCGACGGTCGCATCGGCCAGCTGGATGATCTGGGCGAGGTCTTCATCGCGGCGGGCGGCGTCCTGCTCGTCCTGGGCGGCGTAGGCAGACAGTTTCATCGCGGTGATCGCCTGGCCGATGTCGTCGTGCAGATCGCGCGAGATCGCCCGGCGCTCGTCCTCCTGCAGCGAGAACAGTCGCCCGGCCATCGCCTGCAACTCACGGTTGCTGGTTTCCAGCGCCTCGCGGATGCGCTCGGGCTCGCTGAGGTCGCGCACGATCAGCAGCTTGCAGTTGCGCCCGCCGTAGCGCACATCGCCGACCGCCAGGCCGGCCTGGAAGGCCTGGCCGTTGAAGCGGCGCATGCCGATCACTTCGCCAGCCCCGGCGCTCTGCAGGGGCAACTGGGCGAACAACTGCGCCCGCACGCGGGGCAGGTCGTCGTCGGTGACGAGGGCGGCCAGCGGTTCGCCGAGCAGGGTGTGGTGGCCGTAGCCGAATTGGGTGGCCGCGCAGGCATTGGCGTACAGCACGTGCTCCTCGGACAGGATCACCACGCCATCAGGCAGTACCCGCACCAGCTCGCGGAATTGTTCTTCGCGCTCACGCAGCAGGCGCCGCGACTGCTCGCGCTCGGTGACATCCTGCAAGGTGCCCAGCACGCGCGGGCGGCCGGCGTCGTCCTGGCCGCTCTCGGCGCGCAGGTGCACCATCAGGGCGCGCCCGTCCATCGCCAGCAACGGCAGTAGTACATCGATCTGCACGGGCTCGCCGGAGCTCATCTCCTGCAACAGTTGTTCGCTGAGCGCCGCCGTGGCCGGATCGGCCGGCACCAGCAGCTCATCGAACCGGTGCCAGCGCCGGGCGTCGGGCGCGCGCCGCCCGAGCAGGCGATACACCTGATTGGCGTACCGGCCCAGGCCAGTGGCCGGGTCGATCTCCCATGCGCCGATGCGCGCCATCTCGTGCGCTTCTTCCACCCGGGCCAGCGCCTGGTCGCGGCGCAACAACGCCTGGTCTTCGCGGGTGCGGTCGATCGCGATCAACAGACGCGCGCGACGGCCGCCGTAATCGATGAAATTGCTGCGCATCTCCATCCGCCGGGTGCTGCCGTCACTCAGGCGCAGGTCGGCGGTGATCACGCACAGTTGCTCGGGATTGGCGCGGATGTGGTCCAGCTTGGCCTCGAGCATGGCCTCGTGCCCGGGCGGCCACAGCGCGGTGATCGGCATCGCGGTGAAGGCCTCGCGGCTGAAGCCGAAGAAGCTGGCCGCGGCCGGGTTGACGTCCAGGATCGCCAGCGACGCCAGGTCGTAGACCAGGATCGGCCCGGGATTGCCTTCGAACATCTGCCGGTGGCGCGTTTCCGAACTCTCCAGCCGCGCGTGGGTGTGCAGCACGTGCTGGGCCAGCGGGCGCAGCAGCAGATAGATCAGGGCCGCGCTGGCGACCACGAAGAATGTGCCCTTGATGGTCTGCCACTGCGCGGCCGTCTGCAGATCCCCGGCCACCAGCTTGACCGCCGCGTCGCTGCTCAGGATCCACACCAGGGCCAGCACCAGGTAGGCCACGACCACACGCCAGCGGTCGCGGCGCAGATCGCGTGCCAGCGGGGTCTCGGCAGCGGGTTCGGAAGGGCCTGGCAGGCGGGTCGACATGGGGCAGGGCGGGGCCAATCGGACAAGGCGAGTGTCATCTTACCTGCCCCGGGCGAGGATGCAGGGCACCAGGGAACTCAATAAACCGCAATCTCCGCCGTTAACGATTGCGTTCCCCGGTTGTCGGGTGCGTTATCGGAGTTACAGGGCGTGGACCAAGGGATTATCGCGAGTCTGCTGCAGCACCCATTGGCCTCGGCGCTGGTGATCCTCGACCGTGCCGGTCGCCCGATCGCCGCCAACCCGGCCGCGCGCGAGCATGGCCTGCCGGCAACGGTCGCCGCCTACGGGGAGGTGCTGGAAGACCTGCGCCTGCTCGCCGCCGACGGTGGGCTGGTGCCCTGCCAGCTTCCCGGCGGGCCCGGTGGTCGCTTCGATGGCTGGATGCGCGCGGTGCACGATCCGGATGGGCACCTGCTGGCCTTCACCCTGAGCGTGCCCGAGCCGGTCGCCGCCTATGCGGGCAGCTGCTGGGAAGTGGCTCTGGATCACGCCGGGCACGGACTGTGGGATTGGGATCTGCCCAGTGACAGTGTGCGCCGCTCACGGCGCTGGGACGGCCAGCCCATCGAGGATTCCCACAGTCATGCCGACGGTGTCAGCGCGCTGCTGGAGAACGTCCACCCGGACGATCAGCCCGCGGTGCGCGTGGCGATGGATGCCCACCTGCGCGGCGAGAGCGATGCCTATACCACCCAGTTCCGTGCCCGCCATCCCAACGGGGAGTGGCGCTGGGTGCTGGATCGCGGCCGCGTGGTCACCCGCACGGCCGACGGCCAGCCGCTGCGGATGGTCGGTACCCACACCGACATCCAGGCCCAGAAGCAGATGGAAGCCCAGCTGCGCGAGCAGCAGGTGCACCTGCGCGAAGCCCAGCGGATCGCCAGCATGGGCAGTTGGTCGTGGGATCCGGAGGCGCGCCAGTTCTGGTGGTCGCCCGAGTTCCGGGCGCTGCTGGAGACCGGTGATGCACCGCTGCACGGCCGCCGCCACTGGCTGCGCCAGCTGGAGCCGCACTCCCGCGGCCGGCTGCGTGGCGCCTGGCGCCGGATGTGGCGCGATGGCGCGGCCACCACCCTGGAGCTGGAGCTGATCCGTGACAACGGCGGCGCGCTGCACCTGCGCGTGTGGATGCAGCCGTTGATCGGTCCGGACGGGCGGATCCAGCGCCTGCTCGGGCAGGTCCAGAACATCACCGAGCAACACCAGACCGATGCGCTGATCCGCTGGCGCACCGAGCTGCTCAACCGCGTTTCCGCGCTGGGTCGCATCGGCGGCTGCGAGATCGAGGTGGGCACCCGCCACATGCAGTGGACCGAGGAGTGCTATCGCATCCACGGCCTGCGCAAGGAGGCGATCAGCCTGGACCAGGCACTGAGCCTGTACACCCAGGACTCGCGCGACGCGTTCGAGGCAGCCCTGTTGCGGATCGCCGAGGGCGGGCTGCCCGAGCAGCTGGACCTGTGTTTCTACCGGCAGTCCGGGCTGCGCATCTGGGTGCAGGTGCTGATCGAGCTGGACCGCCGCGATGGCCTGCCGACCCGCTTCGTGGTGCTGTTCCGTGACATCACCCGCGAGCGCGAAGCCAACGAGCGCATCGAGCTTCTGGCGCATTACGATCTGCTCACCGGCCTGCCCAACCGCATGCTGCTGCGCGAGCAGACCGCAGACGCCATCGAGGAAGCCCGCGACCGCGGCAGCCCGCTGGCGATGCTGTTCATCGATCTGGATGGCTTCAAGACCATCAACGACACCTTCGGCCACGCCACCGGCGATGCGCTGCTCAAGGCGGCCGCCTCGCGCCTGCACCAGAGCCTGCGCAACAACGACCTGTTCGGGCGCTTCAGCGGGGACGAGTTCATCGTGGTGCTGCGCGACCTGGCCGCGCCGGAAGACGCGGGCCACGTCGCGCGCAAGCTGATCGCCTCACTGGCCGAGCCGCTGCACCGCGGCGAGAGCACGTTGAAGGTCGGCGCCAGCGTCGGCATCGCGATGCTCGACGACAGCCGCCAGGATTTCGAATCACTGCTGCGCGCCGCCGATGCGGCGATGTACGCGGCCAAGGAAGCCGGGCGCAACACCTACCAGTATTACAGCCAGGACGCGCTGGCCAAGATCCAGCGCAAGCTGGAGATCGAGCACGCGCTGCTTGGCGCGATCGAACGCGAAGAGTTCACCCTGGCCTACCAGCCCCTGATGCATGCCGAGAATGACCAGCCCCCGGCGATCGAGGCGCTGCTGCGCTGGCATCGCCCGGGCATCGGCTACTGCAGCCCGGCCGAGTTCATCCCGATTGCCGAGAAGTGCGGCGAGATCGTCCGCATCGGCGACTGGGTGCTGGCCGAAGCCTGCCGCCAGGCCGCCGCGTGGGACGCTGCCGGCCTGCAGTTCGACCGCGTGGCGGTGAACGTTTCGGCCGTGCAGCTGCGCGACCGCGGCTTTGCCGAGCGCGTGATCGACATCTGCCACGCCCACGGCTGGCCACCGCAGCGCCTGGAGCTGGAGCTGACCGAGTCCGCCCTGATCCGTGACACCGAGGTGCTGCGGCATTGCTTCGATGTCCTCGAGCGCCACGGCGTGCCGCTGGCCGTCGACGATTTCGGCACCGGTTTCTCGAACCTGCACTATCTCAATCGCTTCCCGGTCGGCCGCCTCAAGATCGACCGCAGCTTCGTGCAGGGCATGCTGCACGATGCCGGCACCGCCGAAGTCACCCAGGCGATCGTGCATCTGGGCCATGCGCTGGGCATGAAGGTCGTGGCCGAAGGGGTGGAGACCGAGCAGGAAGAGGCGATGCTGCGCCGCCAGGGCTGTGATGAGATCCAGGGCTACCTGTACTCGCGCCCGCTGGCCCCGCGCGATCTGGCGCAGTGGTTGAAGCTGGGTACCCAGACGCCGCCACGCGAGAGTTATGCAGCGGTGACGCAAAGCGTTTGAGGGCGGCGTCGTCGCCCTGTGCGGGGCTGCCCGCCTGACCTGACTCTGAGAATCAGGCGGTTGCCAACGGCGTCGCCAGCCTGACTGGTGCAGCGCCCTGGCGAGATGCGGGAGGACTTCCTTTGCAGTCGATCCTCGCCACCAGCGACTCTCACAACAGGATGGGCAGGCAGCAATGGCCGAGCGTGCGTTTACGTTCGGCTGTGTAGCATTCGATCCGGTAGTAGTCGCGCATCGGCAGGCTCACGCCAGGCAAGGCGGGAGGATATCCATGTTGAATGCCTTTCGCGGGTCCGCGACGGAGCAATTGTGCTCCGGTAACTGCATCGATACAGACTGATCGGGGGACGTGGCGGATGCCGCGCCTTCAGCGCGCAGCAGCACCCAGATCATCACCGCTCAAGCCCAGATCCCAGGCCAGGCCGGCGAGGGCAGGATCGATCGCGGGTGGCAGTGCGGCAATGGCGGGCGAGGGGCGCCTGGCCAGCTGCGCCAGTTCCTGCTGGGCAAGTTGCTCCAGCCGGGCGATCAGGGCGCGGCCCTGCAGTGGCGCAGCCGCAGCGGCAGGTGCGGCTGCGAGAGTGACGGCGTCACTGCCCGGCACCGCCGGCTCCAGCTCGGCGGGGACAACAGAGGCAACCGACAGCAGGGACGCGTTCAACATCAGGTAATCATCTGCAGCCAAGGCGGGTAGTGCAAGCACAACGGCCCCGGGGTAAACCGGGGCCGCAGGGTGTGCCGGGAAGGGCACGGTAAAGCTGGATCAGAACAGCTCGACCGCGCCGGCGGCCATGCTCTGCTGGGCGACGGCCTTGTGCGGCGGGCGCTCCCACTCGGTGCGCATGTCGCGCAGGCGGGTGCCGGTGCGCTGCAGGGCGGTCACGACTTCTTCGTCGAACACGCCGCCACTGCGATGCAGCAGTTCCTGCAGGGCCACCGCCTCGCGGTTGATCGCGGTCAGGCGATCCAGGTGGGTATGCACGCCGCCCAGGGCCTGGGTGGCGATGTCCTCGAACTGCAGGGCACGCACGGCTTCGGCGACGCTGCTGTCGATGGCGCGGCCGCACTCGGAGATCTCACGCATGCCGTCACCCAGCGATGCGTTGATCTGGGCCACGTTGTCCAGCATCTGCGCGGCTTCATGGCGCGCTTCGCGGGAGCGGTCCATATCGCGGGAGGCCATGTGCGAGACGGTCTCGCGCACCTTGGCGATGGCGTCCTTGGAGCTGTGGGCCAGCTTGCGGATCTGCTCGTTGAAGGTGGTGGAACGCTCGGACAGGTTGCGGACTTCGTCGGCGACCACCGCGAAACCGCGGCCGGCTTCACCAGCACGCGCGGCCTCGATGGCGGCGTTCAGGGCCAGCAGGTTGGTCTGGTCGGCAATCGACTTGACGTCTTCCAGCAGCGCGAAAATGCCATCCAGGTGCTGCGCCATCTGGTCGATGTGCTGCACGGTGGTGCTGCTCTGGCCGCTGACCTGCTCCAGCGCCTCGACCAGCTGCTCCATGCGATGGCTGGCGTGCTGGGCGAAACGGGCCACGTCGACGCCGGCACCACCTTCGTCACCGGCGCGGTCGACGATACGGGCCAGGGCCTGGCTCTGCTGGCGCGACTTGCGGTTCATGGCATCGAAGCTGCTGCCCAGGCCACCGACCGCATGTCGGATCAGATCGCGGGCACGTTCGACCTCGCCACGCGAGCCTTCGATTTCGTTGCCGACAAACGAGCGCAGCTCGGTCAGCAACTGGTCCTGCTCGCGCAGGATGCGGGCCTGCTCAGGCGAACGCTGGGTCTGGGCGCGGGCGCTCCACCAGGCAAACCCGAGCCAGCTGAGCGTCATCGTGCTCAGGATCGCCCAACGCAGGGCGGCTGGCCACTCGAAGCCGATGGCAAAGGGAAGCAGAAGGGTCAGGACCAGGGGGGCGGCCAGACGGATGAAGAGGCGTGAGTACATGGACGTTCTCGGGGAGGTGCACGGATGCTGTATCGGCCGTACCCCGGTTTGCTTTAGCCGTCCGCATGATTTTTCCGCCCGTCGCCCTCGACCCAAGGGGCACGAGGCTGGGCCGCCGATCCCGCCGGCGGCCCCTCCACCGCGGCTCAGCGCAGCTGGCGCGCGACCGCTTCGAGCATCGTTTTGCGGGAGAACAGGAAGTCCCAGTACTGGCCGCCGGTCTGGCGCCACAGCACCGCCGAGCGGACCGCCGCCAACAGCAGGGCGCGGATCTCGGCGACCACGCCGGCCTGGCCGAGGTAGTGCGGATTGCCCTGGACCATCACGCGCGGCTTGAGGTTGCTGATGGTGTCTGCGTACAGGCCACCCAGCGCGGCGAGCACGTCCGGGTGGGCGCTGTCGCCGAGCTCGCTGGCCTGGGCCTGGGCGCGCTCGATGCCGGTGCTGACCTTGGCTACGATCTCGTTCTCGCGCACGAACCGGCGCTCCAGCTGCAGCACGGACAAGGCCAGGCGAGGCAGGTGCTCATCCTGGCCCTGGCTGCTCAGGTAGTTGTGCAGCAGGCGCAGGCCCGGGGCGACATTGCTGGCGCTGCCGTAGATCTCCTGCGGGCTGGCCGCGTCAATGCGGAACACGCTCTCCACCGCGGTGCGGACCACGGCGGCTTCGGAGTGGCCGGTTTCGGCGATGCGGCGGACCTGCTGCAGGGCCTGGGCGATGCCGGCCAGAGCAAGAACGCGGTCGTCGACGGAAAAACTCATGCAGCAGATACCTCGAAAGGAGAAGGGGTGGCGCGAAGGCGCTGTTCCAGGGGGGCATCGGTGGCGGCGATGACGGCGCCGCCAAGGCAGACCTCATCGTCATACAACACCAGCGATTGACCGGGGGTGACGGCACGCTGCGGCCGGGCGAAGCGCACCTCCAGGGTGCCGTCATCGCGCACAGACACCGTGCAGGGTTCATCGGGCTGGCGGTACCGGGTCTGGGCAGTGCACGCGAACCGGCGCGCGGGCGGGGCGCCGGCGATCCAGTGGGCGGCCTCGGAGTGCAGCCGGGTGGACTGCAGCCACGGGCTCTCGCGGTCCTGGTCCACGTACAGCACGTTGCTGGCGACGTCCTTGCCGACCACATACCACGGCGCCGCCGGCCGGCCTCGCACGCCGCCGATGTTCAGGCCCTCGCGCTGGCCGAGCGTGAAATAGAACACGCCGGGATGTTCGGCGATCAGGGCGCCATCGGGATCGCGGATCTCGCCTGTTTTCGCCGGCAGATAGCGGCCGAGGAACTCGCGGAAGTCGCGTTCGCCGATGAAGCAGATCCCGGTGGAATCCTTCTTGGCGTGGGTGGGCAGGCGCGCGTCCCGGGCAATCCGGCGCAGGTCGTTCTTCTGCAGATCGCCGATCGGGAACAGCGTGGCGGCCAGCTGTTCCTGGCCCAGCTGGTGCAGGAAGTAGCTCTGATCCTTGCTGCGGTCGGCACCACGCAGCAGTGCCCAGCGGCCGCCGACCTGCGCGACGCGGGCGTAATGCCCGGTCGCGATGCGCTCGGCGCCGAGCTCACGCGCGGCATCGAGGAAATGCTTGAACTTCACTTCGCGGTTGCACAGCACGTCCGGATTGGGCGTGCGGCCGGCGGCGTACTCGGCCAGGAAGTGTTCGAACACCCCTTGCCAGTACTCGCTGGAGAAATCGCGGAAGTGGAACGGGATGCCGAGCAGGCCGCACACGGCCACGGCATCGCGGCGGTCATCTTCGGCGCGGCAATCGCCGCTGCCGTCATCGGCCCAGTTCTGCATGAACAGCCCGGCCACCGGCTCGCCCTGCTGGACCAGCCGCCAGGCCGCGACGGAGGAGTCCACGCCGCCGGAGACACCGACCATGATGCGCGGGGTGCTCATGCAGCCTCCTTGACGATGGAGAGCGGGTGGCGCTGGCCCGCCAGGTAATCTTCGACCACCTGCCAGACCAGTGGGCTGCGCAGGCGGTCGGGATCGGCCTTCAGCTCGGCCGGGGTCAGCCAGAGCGCGCGCAGGATGCCGTCGTCCAGCGGCCGGTCGGGATCGTGCGACACCGGTTCGGCCGCGTAGGCAAAGCGCAGGAACGGCGTGCCATCCGGGGCGGTCCACTGGTAGGTACCGATGAAGGCGCTCAAGCGCACCGTCCAGCCGGTCTCTTCCAGCGTTTCACGCACGGCAGCCGCCGCCAGCGATTCGTCCGGCTCCAGGTGCCCAGCGGGCTGGTTCAGCACCTGGCGTCCGTCGATCGCCTCCTCGACCAGCAACAGACGCCCATCACGCACCACCACGGTGGCCACGGTGACATGGGGCGTCCAGCGCGGTTCCTGCACGGCATTCACTTCAGTATTCGTCCTGCTCGGTCAGTTCGAGCTCCATGGCGTCCGCAGTGCGGATGGCCGCATCGATGGCGTCGCTGAGTTGCTCCGGGGTGGCAGTGGCATCGACCTTGACCACGAACATCGCCAGCTGGTCCTGCTTCACCCAGGCACCCATCTTGGCATCCTGCGAGTCTTCCAGCAGGCGGTTGGCGACGGCAGCGGGGAACTGCTTGCCCGGCGAATTGTAGGCCGGCGACCAGATCTCACGGATCTTGTGCTTGCCGAACTCCTCGACGGTGGAGCGCACGAAGGCCAGCTGGCTGCGGCCATCATCCATGTCGAAGACCATCTTGTAGTCGCCGTCCTCGTCCACCTCGTAGGTGTACTTCAGCGTGTCCAGGGCACGCCCGACCGCCTTGTCCGGCTCGGCCGCATGGGCGCCGGTGGCAGTCACGGCCAGCAGCAGTGCGGCAGCAATCCTTTTCATGAAATCCCTGTGAAGGTCTGGTTGGAGAGTGCAGATTGTGAAGGGCGGCGGGGGGCAACGTCCAATCCGGGGGCTGGAGCCCTATAATGTGGGGATGCCCCGCGAGACTTCCCACGAAACTCATCACGACCATGGCGTGCTGCTTGAGCCTGCACGCCCTGAGGTCGCGCCACCGCCGATGTACCAGGTGATGCTGTTGAACGACGACTACACCCCGATGGATTTCGTGGTGACAGTCCTGCAGCACTTCTTCTCGATGGATCTGGACCAGGCCACCCAGGTGATGCTTCACGTGCACACCCGCGGCCGCGGCGTGTGCGGGGTATTCACCCGCGAGGTCGCCGAATCCAAGGTCGCCCAGGTCAACGAGTTCTCGCGCATGAACCAGCATCCGCTGTTGTGCACGATGGAAAAGGCCAGCGGCTGACGTTCTGGCGGGCCTGCACTGCGTGTGCCCGCGATCCGCACTGTTCCACCAACACTGACATCCGGCCCTCAGCGGCCGGCGTGTCCCTGCGTCGTGCCTGCTACGAAGCCTGCTCTGGCGGTCCGACGATGGCACGCGCGCCAGTCCCTCCCGGCGCCACCCGCGGGCCGCTGCAGCACCGTTGGCTGGCCGTGACATTGCCATCACGGCAAAGCTGCCATTTCGTGGCCGGAAGATCGTGCATGATGGAGGCTCGTCGAATGGACGGAGCGGTCAGGCAAGTGCTAACGCCGTCTGAACGCACTGATCCGCTAGGGTGATGGAAATCGTGAAGGTTGGCCGCATATTGTTCCTAACTGCCGCCGGAGTTAATCATGTTCAGTAAAGACCTCGAACACACCATCGGACAGTGCTACAAGCGCGCCCGTGAGGCCCGGCATGAATTCATGACGGTGGAACACCTGCTGCTGGCACTGCTCGACAACCCGTCCGCCCAGGCCGTCCTCAAGGCCTGCGGCGCGGATGCCGACCGCCTGCGCCAGGAACTGGAACAGGCCATCGAGGCCTCGGTCTCGCGCCTGGCCGAAGATGATGGGCGCGATACCCAGCCGACGCTGGGCTTCCAGCGCGTGCTGCAGCGCGCGGTGTACCACGTGCAGTCCTCGGGCAAGAAGGAAGTCACCGGCGCCAACGTGCTGGTGGCGATCTTCGGCGAGAAGGACTCGCACGCCGTGTACTACCTCAACCAGCAGGACGTCACCCGGCTGGATATCGTCAACTACCTCTCCCATGGCATCGCCAAGCTGGGCGAGGAGGGCGAAGTGCCGCCCGCCGCCGATGGCGAGGGCCGCACCGAGGGTGCCGAGGGCGAAGGCAAGGGGGATGCCCTGGCCGAGTTCGCCAGCAACCTCAACGACCAGGCCCGCAACGGCAAGATCGACCCGCTGGTCGGCCGTGCCGATGAAATCGAGCGCACCATCCAGGTCCTGTGCCGTCGCCGCAAGAACAACCCGCTGTACGTGGGCGAGGCGGGCGTGGGCAAGACGGCGATCGCCGAAGGCCTGGCCAAGCGCATCGTGGAAGGGTCGGTGCCGGATGTGCTCGCCGATGCGGTGATCTATTCGCTGGACCTCGGCGCGCTGGTGGCCGGGACCAAGTACCGCGGCGACTTCGAAAAGCGCCTGAAGGGCGTGCTGACCGCGATGAAGAAGCTGCCCAATGCGGTGCTGTTCATCGATGAGATCCACACCATCATCGGTGCCGGGTCCGCCTCGGGCGGCACCATGGATGCCTCCAACCTGATCAAGCCGGCCCTGGCCTCGGGCGAGCTGCGCTGCATCGGCTCGACCACCTTCCAGGAATACCGCGGCATCTTCGAGAAGGATCGGGCCCTGGCCCGCCGTTTCCAGAAGATCGACATCGTCGAGCCGACGGTGGGTGAAACCTACGAGATCCTGCAGGGCCTCAAGCCCAAGTACGAAGCGCACCACGGCGTGACCTACGCCGATGACGCGCTGCAGGCTGCGGTGGATCTGTCGGTCAAGCACATCAACGACCGCCTGCTGCCGGACAAGGCGATCGATGTGATCGACGAAGCCGGTGCCCGCCAGCGCCTGCTGCCGGACGGTGAGCGCAAGGAACTGATCGACATCGAGGAGATCGAGACCATCGTCGCCAAGATGGCCCGCATCCCGGCCAAGCAGGTCAGCGCGACCGACAAGGACGTGCTCCAGCATCTGGAGCGCAACCTGAAGATGGTGATCTTCGGCCAGGACCCGGCCATCGAGACACTGTCCTCGGCGATCAAGCTCGCCCGCTCGGGCCTGGCCAATCCGGAAAAGCCGATCGGCAACTTCCTGTTCTCCGGCCCGACCGGCGTGGGCAAGACCGAGGTGACCAAGCAGCTCGCGCTGCAGCTGGGCATCGAGCTGGTCCGCTTCGACATGAGCGAGTACATGGAGTCGCATTCGATCAGCCGCCTGATCGGTGCCCCTCCGGGCTATGTCGGCTTCGACCAGGGCGGCCTGCTGACCGAGAAGATCGTCAAGACCCCGCACTGCGTGCTGCTGCTGGACGAGGTGGAAAAAGCCCACCCGGACATCTTCAACATCCTGCTGCAGGTCATGGACCGCGGTGTGCTGACCGACACCAATGGCCGTGAGGCGAACTTCAAGAACGTGGTGCTGGTGATGACCACCAATGCCGGCGCGGCCCAGGCCTCGCGGCGTTCGATCGGCTTCACCCGCCAGGACCATGCCACCGACGCGATGGAGGTCATCCGCAAGAGCTTCACGCCGGAGTTCCGCAACCGTCTGGATGCGATCGTGCAGTTCCAGGCGCTGGGCTTCGAGCACATCCTGCGCGTGGTGGACAAGTTCCTGATCGAGCTGGAAATGCTGCTGCAGGAAAAGCACGTCAGCCTGTCGGCCACCCCGACCGCGCGCGACTGGCTGGCCCACCATGGCTTCGATCCGCTGATGGGTGCCCGCCCGATGGCGCGCGTGATCCAGGACAAGATCAAGCGTCCGCTGGCCGACGAGCTGCTGTTCGGCAAGCTGGTCAACGGTGGCAAGGTCAGCATCGACGTCCGCGACGACCAGCTGTTTGTCGAGACCGAGGCCGAGCCGGAGCGTCTGTTGCCGGCCACGGTGTAATCGGGTCGCAGGTGTTGTCGAGATGAATGCAAAAGCCCCCGAAAGGGGGCTTTTGTTTAGGCGGGCGTGGGCGCTTGGTCGATCACTGGCGCGCGCGCGCCTTACGTGTGAATTCCTCGGCGGTGATCGGATCAACGGCACTGATCGCGCAGCTCTGTCCATTGGTGCGCAGCTTGCTGGCCCCTGCGCCGCAGAGTTGGCCCTCCCGGCCGGGCGTGACAAAGGCGAGCTTCGGCGACATCGCGGCGCTGCTGCAGGAGCGTTCGAAACGCACCAGGTAATGCTGGTCGCCATTGCGCAGCAGCACGTCGCGGTCAGCCCCGTTGCGTACCAGCTGTTGATCCGCAGAGAGCGTGATGCAGTCGCCGGGGGCTGTGGGTTCGGCGGCCTGGGCCGACGCGGCGGCCAGACAGGTGATCAGGAGCAGGGGAGACGGGTACTTCATGGCGGGGGCCATCGGGTCATGATCCGGATTGGATCGACCGCCAGCGTGGACCGTTGCGTGCCAGGGCGAATCTGCATCAAGGCATCCTGACCGACGTCAGGGTGCACTGGGTCAGGGTGTCGCTTGGCAGGGTAAGGCCGCTGCCGGCGGAATGCCGCCCACGCGAAAAGGCCAGCACCTGGCTGGCCTTCTGGCGGGAACAACCCCCGGACCGCTTATTTCATGCGGTAGGTGATGCGACCCTTGGTCAGGTCGTACGGGGTCATTTCGACCTTGACGCGGTCGCCCGTCAGGATGCGGATGTAGTTCTTGCGCATGCGGCCGGAGATGTGGGCGATGATTTCATGCCCATTTTCCAGTCGTACGCGGAAAGTGGTGTTCGGCAGCGTCTCGCTGACGGTGCCTTCGAACTCGATGGAGTCGTCTTTCGACATGTAGTCCTGTGCAGTTCTGTAACCGGCCGAGCTGGCCTGAAGAGCGGGCATTTTACGCGCGTCGGGCGTTTGATGCAAAGTTTTGGTTAAGGCCGGTCCGGATCGGCGATTTCGGCGGCGGCCAGTGTGCCGAACAAATCCACCCAATCGCCTGCGGCGGCTGGCTGTTGGACCTGTTCACGGACCAGTGCGAGAAAACGCTGCCGGGGCCAGTGCTCAGCGCCCATGCGCAGGAGATGGTCATTTTCGACCTGCGCATCGATCAGCGGCCACCCCCAGCTGGCCAGCCGATGGGCCAACCCGGCCAGGGCGACCTTGGAGCCGCCCGAGACCGCACTGAACATGCTCTCCCCAAAGAACATCCGCCCGATCGCCACCCCGTAGATGCCGCCGACCAGGGCATCGCCATCGAACACCTCCACCGAGTGCGCGAAGCCGAGCCGGTGCAGGTCGACGTAGGCGTCGCGCATGTCGCGCGTGATCCAGGTGCCGTCCTGGCCCGGGCGCGGGCTGGCCGCACAGGCATTGATCACCTGCTCGAAACAGGTGTCGGCCCGCAGCGTCCAGGTGCTCTGCCGGAGCGAGCGGCGAAAGCGGCTGGACAGGTGCACGCCGTCGGTACGGAACACCATGCGCGGGTCCGGCGACCACCACAGCAGCGGCTGGCCTTCGGAGAACCACGGAAAGATACCGCCGGCATAGGCATTGAGCAGCCGCACCGGCGAGAGGTCGCCGCCGAGCGCCAGCAGGCCATCCGGATCGCGCAGCGCGGTCTCCGCGGGCGGGAAGGGAGCGTCCGGCGCATCGTCCAGGCGCCAGGGCAGCCGGCGGGTCATGCCAGGTCGGCCTTGAACGGACTGTGCGACGCCAGTACACGTGCGTAGTGGGCGACCTCGGCGCGCTCCTGTGCGCACCACGCAACCAGTGCCTCGGCAAAGGCGGGCTCGGCGATCCAGTGCCGGCTGCGCACCCGGTGCGGCAGGAAGCCGCGCGCCAGCTTGTGCTCACCTTGGGCGCCGGGCTCGAAGCGGGCCAGTCCTTCGCGCAGGCAGTAGGCGATGCCCTGGTAGTAGCAGGTCTCGAAATGCAGGCCGGGCAGGGTGGCGCCGCCCCAGTAGCGCCCATAGAGCGTGTCTGCGCCACGCAGGCACAGCGCACCGGCGACCGGCCCGCCATCGAGCACGGCCAGGAAGATCACCAGCGCGCGCGGCATCGTGCGGGCGAGATGCTGCAGGAAGGGCAGCGTCAGCGCGGGAGAGTTGCCGTACTCGGCGAAGGTCTGCAGGTAGAAGCCGTGCATGGCGCGCAGATCGGCCTCGGTCGCCTCATCGCCATGCACGATGCGATACGTGACGCCGCTGCGCGCGAGCTTGGTGCGTTCCTGGCGGATGTTCTTGCGGTGCTTGTGGTCCATCGCGCCGAGGAAGTCGTCGAAGGTCTGCCAGCCACCGGGGTTGTGCCACTGGAACTGGATGTCCTCGCGCAGCAGCCAGTCCGGGCTGAAGGCGGGGTCTTCCTCGGCGGGGTGGAAGTTGATGTGGGCCGAGGACCAGCCCAGGCGTGCCACTTCGCCCGCCAGCGATGCCAGCAGCGCGCCACGATCCTCCGTTGTGCCGGCAAATAGACGCGGGCCGGTCACGGGCGAATACGGCACCGCGCCCAGCCACTTGGGGAAGTAGTCCAGCCCGTGCTGGGCGTACGCGTGCGCCCAGGCGTGATCGAACACGAACTCGCCGTGCGAGTTGTCCTTGAGATAACCCGGGATCGCCGCGACCAGGGTGTCCCCGTCCCACAGGGTGAAGTGGCGCGGCCGCCAGCCCCATTCGGGGCGCAGGCAACCGTGTTCTTCAAGGCCGGCGAGGAAGGCGTGCGACAGGAACGGGTTGCGGCCGTCGTGCAGGGCGTCCCAGGCGGCGGCGGGGACATCGGACAGGCGATGCAGGAAACGTGGATCGGGCATGGGCAGAGGATAGAGCAGGTGGGACGGGCGCAGGGCGGGCGGAACGTACCGGCCAGTAAAAAGGCCGGTGAATGATTCACCGGCCTTCGTGTGCTGCGCGATTCGGGCGTCAGATCAGCTCGCCTGACCCTTCGCATCCAGATAGCGCTCGGCATCCAGTGCGGCCATGCAGCCGAAGCCGGCCGAGGTGATCGCCTGACGGTAGTGCTGGTCGGCCACGTCGCCGGCGGCGAACACGCCTTCCACCGAGGTCTGGGTGGCGTTGCCGCCCAGGCCCGAGCGGATGTCCAGGTAGCCGTTGTTCATGGTCAGCTGGCCATCGAACAGGCTGGTGTTGGGGTGGTGGCCGATCGCCACGAAGAAGCCATGGGCCTCGATGTCACGGGTGCTGCCGTCCAGCGTGGACTTGACGCGCACACCGGTCACGCCGGCGTCGTTGCCCAGCACTTCGTCCACCTGGTGGTGCCACACGGTCTCGATCTTGCCGGCGGCGACCTTGGCGAACAGCTTGTCCTGCATGATCTTTTCCGCCTTGAGGGTGTCGCGGCGGTGGACCAGGTAGACCTTGCGGGCGATGTTGGACAGGTACAGGGCCTCTTCCACGGCGGTGTTGCCGCCGCCGACCACGACCACGTCCTGGTCACGGTAGAAGAAGCCATCGCAGGTGGCGCAGGCGGACACGCCGCGGCCCTTGAAGGCCTCTTCGCTGGGGATGCCCAGGTACTTGGCGGTGGCGCCGGTGGCGATGATCAGGGCGTCGCAGGTGTACTCGGCGCTGTCGCCGATCAGCTTGAACGGGCGCTGGGAGACATCAGCGGTGTGGATGTGGTCGAAGATGACCTCGGTCTCGAAGCGCTCGGCATGCGCCTGCATGCGGGTCATCAGGTCCGGGCCCATCAGACCGTGTGCATCTCCAGGCCAGTTGTCCACCTCGGTGGTGGTCATCAGCTGGCCGCCCTGCTGCAGGCCGGTGATCACGACGGGCTTGAGGTTGGCGCGCGCGGCGTAGACGGCGGCGGTCCAGCCGGCCGGGCCGGAACCAAGGATCAACAGGCGGGAGTGCTTGGAGTTGCTCATGTAAGCTCGCAATAGAAGGTAGGGCGGGACACTGGCAGGGTGATTGCGCGGCGTCCGAGCGAAGTCATAGAGTGGCGGCAGGGGCGGGGCGATTCAAGGCGCGCAGTGGAACGCGGCGACCCGCCGGGCACGACGCCCATTCCGGTGCCGGAGTTTTGACGCTGGCCGTGCTGGCCAACGGCCGGCACCTACCGGGGTGGGATCCAGTCGTTTATTATCAAGCACTAACAGTGCATTCCCAAGGTGTGGTCTAAGGTGGCGAAACAGGTCCCGGAACGAGCCAAGGCGTCCGACAGCAAGGCAGCGCCGCGCAAACCGGCCGGCGAGGACAATCCGCGCCGGCAGCGCCTGTGGCGCGACCTGGGGTTGATCGCGGTCGCCCCGGCATTGCTGTATCTGGTCGCCAGTCTGTTCACCTACTCGGCCACCGACCCTGGCTGGTCGCATACCGGCAGCGTGGTCGCGCCGGTCCACAACATGGGCGGTCGCGCCGGTGCCTGGATCGCCGATGTCCTGCTGCAGCTGTTCGGCTACATGGCCTTCGTGCTGCCGATCGTGCTGGGCGCACTGGCCTGGATCGCGATGTTCGGCCTGAAGCGGGAAGCCAAGGGCGAGCATGACCTGGATCCGGCGCTGCGCCTGGTCGGCCTGGTCGGTTTCCTGATCGCCGGCACCGGCTTCCTGCATCTGC
Organism: Stenotrophomonas sp. TWI273; assembly: GCF_039674765.1. Classification (NCBI taxonomy): domain Bacteria; kingdom Pseudomonadati; phylum Pseudomonadota; class Gammaproteobacteria; order Lysobacterales; family Lysobacteraceae; genus Stenotrophomonas; species Stenotrophomonas sp. TWI273. The sequence goes on along the minus strand of NZ_JBDJOA010000001.1, from coordinate 286,698 downwards.
GCCTGTTCGTGGCCGATGTAGCCCATGCCGGCGGCATCCTCGGCAAGCTGGTGGGCAGCTCGCTCAGCGTCGGTTTCGGCGCATTGGGCGCCAACCTGTTCGTACTGGTCCTGCTGCTGGCCTCGATCACCCTGGCCACGGGCATCTCCTGGTTCGTGGTGATGGAGAAGATCGGCAACTGGGTGCTGGCGCTGCCGCCGCTGTTCAACAAGAAGAAGGAGCAGGCCACCGAGTGGCAGCAGACCCGCGCGATGCGCGAGGAGCGCCAGGAAGTGCGCAAGGTCGACGCCGAGGTCCGCGCCAAGCGCGAGCCGGTCAAGATCGAGCCGCGCCCGGAGCCGGTGCTGGAGAAGAGCGACCGCGCCAAGCGCGAGACCCAGATTCCCATGTTCCGCGGGGTCAATGGCGATGGTTCGGATGTGCCGCCGCTGGCACTGCTGGACGATCCCAAGCCGCAGCCCAAGGGCTACGACGAGGGCACGCTGGAAACGCTGTCGCGCCAGATCGAGTTCAAGCTCAAGGACTTCCGTATCGATGCGCAGGTGGTGGGTGCCTATCCCGGCCCGGTCATCACCCGCTTCGAAATCGAGCCGGCCCCGGGCATCAAGGTCAGCCAGATCAGTTCGCTGGACAAGGACATCGCGCGCGGGCTGTCAGTCAAATCCGTGCGCGTGGTCGATGTGATTCCGGGCAAGTCGGTGGTGGGTCTGGAGATCCCCAACGTCACCCGCGAGATGATCTATCTCTCCGAGCTGCTGCGCTCCAAGGAATACGACAAGTCCGCCAGCGTACTGACCCTGGCGCTGGGCAAGGACATCGCCGGCCGCCCGACCGTGGCCGATCTGGCGCGCATGCCGCATCTGCTGGTGGCCGGCACCACCGGCTCGGGCAAGTCCGTGGCGGTCAACGCGATGGTGTTGAGCCTGCTGTACAAGGCCTCGCCGAAAGACCTGCGGATGCTGATGATCGACCCGAAGATGCTCGAGCTGAGCGTCTACCAGGGCATCCCGCATCTGCTGGCGCCGGTGGTCACCGACATGAAGGAGGCCGCCAACGGCCTGCGCTGGTGCGTGGCCGAAATGGAGCGGCGCTACAAGCTGATGAGCGCGGTGGGCGTACGCAACCTGGCCGGCTTCAACAAGAAGGTCAAGGATGCCCAGGACGCCGGGCAGCCGATGATGGACCCGCTGTTCAAGCCCAATCCGGAACTCGGCGAGGCCCCGCGCCCGCTGGAGACGCTGCCCTTCATCGTCATCTTCATCGACGAATTCGCCGACATGATGATGATCGTCGGCAAGAAGGTGGAAGAACTGATCGCGCGCTTGGCGCAGAAGGCGCGTGCGGCCGGCATCCATCTGATCCTGGCCACCCAGCGCCCCTCGGTGGACGTGATCACCGGCTTGATCAAGGCCAACATCCCGACCCGCATCGGCTTCCAGGTCAGCTCGAAGATCGATTCGCGCACCATTCTGGATCAGTCCGGCGCGGAAACGCTGCTCGGCCATGGCGACATGCTGTACCTGCCGCCGGGTACCGCGTTGCCGGACCGCGTGCACGGTGCGTTCGTCTCCGATGAGGAAGTGCACCGCGTGGTCGAACATCTCAAGGCCAGCGGCCCGACCGACTACATCACCGGCGTGCTGGACGAAGTGCAGATGATGGGCGATGGCGTCGTGGTCGGCCCCGGTGGCCTGCCCGAGGCGGGCGGCGGTGGCGGCGATGAGTCCGATCCGCTGTACGACGAGGCCCTGCGCATCGTCACCGAAACCCGCCGTGCCTCCATCTCCGGCGTGCAGCGTCGCCTGAAGATCGGCTACAACCGTGCTGCGCGCCTGATTGAAGCGATGGAGGCGGCTGGCGTGGTCAGCCCGCCCGAGCACAATGGCGACCGCAGCGTGCTGGCGCCGCCCCCGCCCAAGTAACGCCGGGCGCGGCCTGGCTGTATGGAACCCGGGCGCTGCCCGGGTGTTGCCGAGCACAAGGAACCTGCAATGAAGCCGATGATCTGGACGATGCTGGGCGCCATGACGCTTGCGCCGGCAGTGGCGTGGGCCGATGCCCAGCCCGTACCGGCACCCGCGACACCCGCGACACCCGTTGCACCGACCACCCCGGGCGGGCAGGGCGGCCCGGCCGCGGGCGCTGAAGCGCAGGCCAGCAACAACTTCAGTTTCGTACGCTATCGTGCCGACTACGTGGTGCGCCCCGATGCGGGCAATACGCAGACCGAAGAGTACGACATCCTGCTCAAGACCAAATCGGCGGTCGAGCAGTTCAGCCAGGTGCGGCTGAGCTACAGCGAGAAGATGGAGACGCTGGAGGTGCTGCAGGCCTACACGTTGACGGCGGACGGCCAGCGCCGCGACGTGCCGGCCGACCGCATCTATACCCAGGAAAGCTATTCCAGCGCGGCCGCGGCGATGTACGCCGACCGCAAGGTGCGCGTGGTGGTCTTCCCGAATCTGGCGCCCGGTACCCGCGTGGTCTACCAGACCCGGCGCACCCAGAACACGCCGTATTTCCCGGGCTACTTCGGCCTGTGGGAAACCTTCAGCGTGTTCACCCAGTACGACGATGCCCGCGTGACCCTGAGTGCGCCTGCCGATCTGCCCATGCAGGTGGAACAGCGTGGCGTGCAGGGCAGCCAGGCGCCGCGTGTGCGCAATGGCATGGCACGCTGGGAATGGACGTACCGGCGCACGGATCCACTGAAGGCGCAGAACTGGTCCGCCGCCGCGTGGGAGTACAGCCCCACCATCATGGCCAGTACGTATCGTGACTGGTCGCAGGTGGCGCAGGCCTATCAGCTCAAAGGTGGCGAGGCCGCCGCGGTCACGCCGCAGATCCAGGCGCTGGCCGACGAGCTCACCCGTGGCATCACCGACCGCCGCGAGCAGGCTGCCGTGCTGTACCGCTGGGTGGCGCAGAACATCCGCTACGTGGCGGTGTACCTGGGCAACGGCGGGCTGGAGCCCAACCCGGCGCAGAGCATCCTCGACAGCCACTACGGCGACTGCAAAGACCATGTCGTGATCCTGGAGGCGTTGTTGGCTGCGCGGGGCATCCAGAGCACGCCGGTGCTGATCGGTGCCGGCGGCGGGCCGACGCTGCCGGCGATTCCGCTGCTGGGCCGTTTCGACCACGCCATCACCTACATCCCCGAGTTCGATCTTTACCTGGACTCGACCGCGCCCTATGCGCGTGTTGGCCAGTTGCCCGAGGGCGATCTCGGTGCGCCGGTGCTGCATACCCGCCAGGCCGTGGTGGCGCGCACCCCGGCCAACGATGCCTCGCGCAACGGCACCGGGATCGAGGCGGCGTTCCGGTTCGATGCGGCGGGCAATCTGTCTGGCCAGACCGTGCTGCACCCCAGCGGCGTGACCGAAATTGGCATGCGCGGCGCCTTCGCGCGGCTCAACGCGCAGAACCGGGCGCGTGCCGAAGAATCGATGATGGCCGCGTCCGGCTTCGACGGCAGTGGCGCACTGACACTGCTGGGCGACCCGCAGGACCTGACCCGGCCGTTCAACTTCCGCTATGACTTCCAGGCCAGCGACTACGTCGATTTCGGCGCGGTCGGCGGGATGGGGGTGCCTGACGCACCGGGGAGCCAATCGTTCCGCGACCTGTACGCCAGCACATCGGCGCCGGACAATGCCACGCCGTTCTACTGCAACGACAGTCTGCGCGATGAGCGCTACCAGCTGACCTTCCCGGCCAACGTGCCGATCGTGGCGATTCCGCGCAGCCAGCACTTCGCCAACGCGGCCGGTGAGTATCAGGTGGAGTGGACGCGCGACGGGCAGGTGATCACCGCGCGACATCGACTGCACCAGCGCGCCGTGCGCGGGGCCGATGCGCTGTGCCTGCCGCAGGACTATGCCGCCTTCCGCGAGCTGTACCAGCAGGTCCGGCGCGGGTTCCGTGGGCAGGTGGTGTACGGGGATCTGAAGACGGTGCAGGCTGGCCCGTGAGGGCGCTGGATGGATCTGGTTTCCAGCGCATAATGTGTCCCTGATCGCCCATTCAGGATTGAATGGGCACACTGCCTCCCATCCTTCCCATTCGCCTGGATACCCGCATGCACACCACTTTCCGCCGCTCCCTGCTTGCTGCCACCCTGGTTGTCGCCAGTGTCGGTTCGGCGTCGGCCTGGGCGGGCGCCCGTGATGAGCTCAACCGCTTCACCCAGGGTCTGAAGGGCCTGGACGGGCAGTTCAGCCAGCAGGTGTTCGACAGCAAGGGCAAGGTCAAGGAAACCACCAGCGGCCGTGTTGCGTTGTCCGCGCCGCGCCTGTTCCGCTGGGAGTACATCAAGCCGCACGAACAGTTGATCGTGGCCGATGGCAAGAAGGTCTGGGTGTATGAGCCGGACCTGGAGCAGGCCAGCGTGCGCCCGCAGGGCCAGGAAGAGCAGAACAGCCCGCTGACCGCCCTGATCAATCCGGCGCTGCTGGACAAGCAGTACGACGTCAGCGAAGAGGCGGCCGTGCGTGATGGCCTGCAGTGGCTGGCGCTGAGCCCGAAGCGTGATACCGATACCGCCTTCCAGTACGCCGCACTGGGCTTCAATGGCCAGGGCCTGGCCCGCATGGAAGTCGTGGATGCGGTTGGCCAGCGCACGGTGATCAGCTTCACTGGCTGGAAGCGCAACCCGAGCTTCGCCTCGGGCACCTTCAGCTTCACCCCGGCCAAGGGTGTGGACGTCATCGGCGAATGACGGTGTAGTGCCGGCCGCTGGCCGGCATGCCCGCTGCAATCTGCCGCGATACACTAGACACGTGGCCAGAAACCGAACGACTTTCAATGGGCCCGATCTGCTGACCGTGGATCGGGACAACATGCGTCCGCTCGCCGAGCGGATGCGCCCGCAGACGCTGGACGAGATGGTGGGCCAGAAGCGCCTGCTCGCACCGGGCAGCGCGCTGCGCCGGGCGGTCGAGTCCGGCCATGTGCACTCGATGATCCTGTGGGGCCCGCCAGGCTGCGGCAAGACCACGCTGTCGCTGCTGCTGGCGCATTACGCCGATGCCGAGTTCCGCGCGATCTCCGCCGTGCTGTCCGGCCTGCCGGAGGTGCGCCAGGTGCTGGCCGAGGCCGCGCAGCGCTTCGCCGAGGGGCGCCGCACGGTGCTGTTCGTGGACGAGGTGCACCGCTTCAACAAGGCCCAGCAGGATGCGTTCCTGCCGCACATCGAGCGCGGCACGATCGTGTTCGTGGGCGCCACGACCGAAAACCCCTCGTTCGAACTGAACTCGGCGCTGCTGTCGCGCTGCCGCGTGCACGTACTGGAGTCGGTGTCGCCAAGTGACATCGTCGAGGCGCTGGAACGTGCGCTGCAGGACACCGAGCGCGGTCTGGGCGCGGAGCATCTGCAGGTGGCACCCGAGGCGTTGCTGGAGATCGCAACCGCAGCCGATGGTGACGTGCGCCGTGGACTGACGCTGTTGGAGATCGCGGCCGAACTGGCCAGCGGCGACGGCGGGCGGATCAGTCCGGAGATGCTGGTGCAGGTGCTGGCCGATCGCACCCGTCGTTTCGACAAGGGCGGCGAGCAGTTCTACGACCAGATCTCGGCGCTGCACAAATCCGTGCGCAGCTCCAACCCCGATGCCGCGCTGTACTGGCTGACCCGCATGCTCGATGGCGGCTGCGATCCGTCGTACCTGGCAAGGCGCCTGACCCGGATGGCGATCGAGGACATCGGCCTGGCCGATCCGCGCGCGCAGTCGATGGCGTTGGAGGCGTGGGATATCTATGAACGCCTGGGCAGCCCGGAGGGCGAGCTCGCCTTCGCGCAACTCGTGCTTTATCTGGCCAGTACCGCCAAATCAAACGCCGGCTACGCCGCCTTCAACAAGGCCAAGCAGGAAGTGCGCGAGACCGGTACCCAGGAGGTTCCGCTGCACCTGCGCAACGCGCCGACCAAGCTGATGAAGGAGCTGGGCTACGGCAAGACCTATCAGTACGATCACGACGCGGACGGGGGAATTGCGCTGGATCAGACCGGCTTCCCCGATGCGATGGGTGAGCGCGTGTATTACGAACCGGTGCCGCGCGGGCTGGAGATCAAGCTGAAAGAGAAGCTGGACCGCCTGCGTGCGGCGCGGGCACAGGCGCGGGCAGAGAAAGGCGCTGACTGATGGAAGGCCTGGGCCTGTGGTGGCAGCAGCTTGGGCTGGTGATGGCCGGTGGCGCACTGGGCGCGGCGCTGCGTTTCATGATCGGCGATGCGATGCTGCGCCAGTTCGGGACTGGCTTCCCGTGGGGCACGCTGACGGTGAACCTGGTCGGCGCGTTCGTGGCGGGTTACGTGATGATCTGGCTGCAGAGTCGGGGCACGGCCGCAGTGTACTGGCGCGCCTTTCTGATCGTGGGGATCGTGGGCGGGCTGACCACGTTCTCCTCGATGATGCTCGAGTCGCTGGTGTTCACCCGTACCGATCGCAGCCTGATGGTGCCGCTGTACCTCGGGGTGAGCCTGGTCGGCGGGATGCTGCTGGTGTGGGCGGGCGCGCGCGTGGCAGAGGCGTGGCGCTGACGCTTGCGTCGCAAATGCAGAAATCCACGGAAAACGCTGGATTAAAGTGATGTCTCACGATATCGTGCGCGCCCCCGTTTGCATCCTCGTCCGTCATGCGCGATGAACAAGACCCCGGAACACTGGAACTGACGCTGCCGCGCAAGCGCGGCCGTCCGCCCACGTTCGGCTACGCGATGACCGATGCGCAGCGTGCGGCCCGCTACCGTGCGCGCCGCGCCGGCCAGGCCGGTCACGCCGATGTGCGCAACTGCAGCGACATGGTGCTGCTGGACAAGATCCGTGCCTCGATCACCAGCAAGGACCCGGAGCTGACCGGTTTCCTGGTGCACGTGCTCTGGCAGCGCTACCCGCTGCAGCTCAAGTAGGCGCGCCCGCCCGCTCCTGGTTGAGCAGCTTGGCCAAGCGCAGTGCCAGCGCCTTGACCAGCGGGTCGGCGGTGGCGCGATGGAGCAGGGCGATCTCGAACGTATCGATCGGCGGCAGGCCCTGTTCGGCGCCGAGCACGGTGTGATCGCGACTCAGGGCGCGTGCCGGCAGCAGGCTGATGCCCATGCCATCGGCTACCGCGCCCTGGATGCCACTCAGGCTGGAGCTGGTGAAGCTGATCCGCCAGCGGCGGCCGAGTGCTTCGATGGCATCGATGATGTCGTCGCGATACAGCCCGCGCGGCGGGAAGGTGACCAATGGCACCGGATCCAGGCCGATGCAGCCATTGCGGGCACTGTCGATCCAGACCATGGTCTCCGGCCAGCAGGCAACGGCGGCGCGGCTGTTGCGGCGCTGCTTGACCAGGATCAGATCCAGTTCGCCGTGATCGTAGCCATTGGCCAGGTCGCGGCTGAGGCCGCTGGTGACTTCGAGCTTGACCTGGGGGTGCTCGCGGTTGAAGGCGCCCAGCAGCTGGGTGGTCGCGGCGCTGACGAAATCCTCCGGCACGCCCAAGCGCACCGTGACGGCCACCGTGGTGCCGGCCAGCGCTTCCAGCAGCTGATCGTTGAGCGCCAGCAGCTGACGCGCGTGGCCCAGGACGAGCTGCCCGGCATCGGTGGGGTGCACGTCGCGGTTGCCGCGCACCAGCAGTGGATGGCCCGCCATCTCCTCCAGCCGGCGGATCTTCTGGCTGATGGTGGATTGGGTGGAGTGCAGGCGTGCGGCGGCGGTGGTGAAGCTGGCGCAATCGGCCACCATCACCATCGCGCGCAGCAGATCAAGATCGAACAGGGTGCGATTCGGTTTTTCACTGGCGGTCATGCTGCCATTGTGGAGCGCAATGGCAGCGGCCGCCATGGCAATGCAGGGCGGCTAATCGCCCGTGGGCATCGGCTCGGCATCGGCAGGGCGCTGCGTCAGGCTGCGGGCCACCCGTTCGGCGGTCTGGCGAAGTCGCTCGATGAGCGCTGGTGGTCCCAGTACCTCGAACTCCAGGTCCATGGCCAGCAGCCAATAGATCACCGAGCCAAGCGGGTTGGCGCCGCAGCGCAGCAGGCAACGCCCCGCATCCACGACCTCCAGTACGCCAGTCGATGCGGGAATCTGCTGACGCAGGGCAGCCAAGGGCGCGTGCAGGATGATCCGCGCCTCGTCGGGGTACTGCCCGAGCGACAGTGCCTGGGCGACCCACCGGCGCAGATCGCCTTCGCCGGGCCCGGCGCGCGGCGCGAAATGCGCGCCCACCACGGGCGTGCTGGTGATGCGATCGATGCGGAAGGTGCGCCAGTCGTCGCGTGCAGGATCCCAGGCGACCAGATACCAACGCCGGTCCGTGTGCACCACGCCTTGGGGCTCCACCTGGCGTGAGCTTGGCTGGCCATCGCGGTCGATGTACTCGAAGGCCAGTTGCAGCTGGTCGCGGCAGGCGGCAGCCAGAGTGGTCAGCCGGCCGGCATCGACCAGCGGGCCGATCTGGTCCGTCGGCAGGATCGCCGAGCGCAGCGCGTCCAACCGGGGGCGCAGGCGCGGGGGCATGGCCTGCTCAAGTTTGACCAGCGCGGTGATCGCGGTCTGCTCGATGCCGCTGATCGTGCCGGTCACGGCCGTCCGCAATGCGATCGCTGCTGCGAGGGCTTCCTCATCGTCCAGCAGAAGCGGGGGCAGGGCGCGGCCCGGGCGGAAGGCGTAGCCGCCGGCGACACCGGTGCTGGCGTGGATGGGATAGCCCAGCTGGCGCAGCCGGTCGATGTCGCGGCGGAGCGTGCGTGGATGGATGCCCATGCGCTCGGCCAGCATGCCGCCGCCCCAATGCGGGCGCGATTGCAGCAGGGACAGCAGGCTCAGCAGGCGGGCGGAGGCGGTCAGCATCGAGAAAGCGTAGCAGCCATTGCGGGCGGGTTCTGTCCGCAAAGGCCGTTAGCCTTGAGGCCACGGTGCAGGACCACTTCGGTCGCACCCCTGACCACCCTCAAGGAGTTCCAGATGTCCCTCGTCTTCTATTGGCACCCGATGTCCAGCGCCACCCCGATCGCCTGCGCCCTGGCCGAACTGGCCGTCCCTCATGAGCGGGTCAGGATCGACATCCGCGCCGGCGAGCAGCGCACGGCCGACTACCTGGCCATCAATCCCAACGGCAAGGTGCCGTGCCTGGTGGTGGATGGCACGCCGATGTTCGAAGCCCTGGCGATCCACCTGTGGCTGGGCGAGCACTTCGGCGTGGCCAAGGGTCTGTGGCCGCACGACGGTACGCCGGCGCGCCTGGAGGCGATGTCCTGGTGCACCTGGGCGTATGTCACCTATGGCGCGGTGATCGGTCGCGTGTGGCTGGCCACCTCGGACGATGCGCTGCGCGATGCCGACCATGCCGCCGCCGCAATCCGCACCGCCACCGCGCTGCTGGACCTGCTGCAGGCGCGCCTGTCGCAGCAGCCTTGGATGCTCGGTGAGGCCTACTCGCTGGTGGATCTGGTGGTTGGCCAGGTGGTCGGCTATGGCACGTATCTGGGCGCTGCGGTGGAGGCGCACCCGGCGGTGGCGGCCTGGCTGCAACAGGTGCAGGCGCGGCCGGCGATGCAGGGCACGGTCTGAGCGGGGCACTGTGTATCGGGAATGTGCATGACGCGCATTCCAAAATTTAACTGGTGAATGGACCGGGCCCGACCGTAAGGTGGCCCGGTTCTCCATTTTCCGGTGCACTGCCCATGTCCCTGCGTCTTGCCCTTCCCGTGCTGCTTGCACTGGCCCCTTCCGCGTTCGCGGCCGAGCAGGCCGATCTGATGATCCGGCATGTCACCGTGATCGATGTCGAGCACGCTACCACCGTGGCGGACCAGACCGTGGTGGTGCGGGGCCAGGACATCGTTGCGATGGGCAGCGATCGGGCCATGCGCAAGGCCTGGCAGGCCAGGCAGCAGGTGGACGGCAAGGGCCGCTACCTGATTCCGGGTTTGTGGGACATGCACGTGCACTTCGGGGGCGGCCCGGATCTGATCGAAGAGAACAAGGCGCTGCTGCCGCTGTACATCGCCCATGGCATCACCACCATCCGTGACGCGTCCGGCGATCTGCCCGAGCAGGTGCTGCAGTGGCGCGGCGAGATCGCCAGCGGCCAGTTGGCCGGCCCGCAGTTGTTCACCTCGGGTGCCAAGATCGAAGGCATCAAGCCGGTCTGGAAAGGCACCATCGAAGTCGGTTCGCAGGCGGATCTGGATGCGGCGTTCGTGCGCCTCAAGCGCGACCGCGTCGATTTCGTCAAGATCACCGACAGCACGCTGACGCCTGAGTTGTTCCTGGCCGCGGTACGTGGCGCGCGCGCCAACGGGTTGCGTGCGTCCGGGCATATCCCGATGGCACTGACCGTCCAGCAGGCCGTCGATGCCGGCATCAGCTCCATCGAGCATCTGGACTATGCCTACAAGGCCGGCGTCAAGGACGAGGCCGCCATTGCGGCGGACTTCGCGGCCAAGCGCATCGATCGCGCGCAGGCCAACGCACGATTGGATGCGGGCTTCGACCGTGACACCGCCATGGCCGCCTATCGCGGTTTCGCAGCGAAGGGGGTGTTCGTGACGCCGACCCTCAATGGCGGGCGCATCCTGGACTTCCTGGACCAGGACGACCATCGCGACGATCCCTATCTGGCCTACATCGGCCCAAAGCTGCAGGCCACCTACGCCTGGCGCGTCGAGCGTGCGGCCAAGGCCACGCCGGCACAGATCCAGGCGCGGCATCAGGAGTACCACCAGGTCGCCGCGGTGCTGCCGATGCTGCAGCAGGCCGGGGTCACGATCATGGCCGGCACCGATGCGGGCTTCCTCAACTCGTTCAACTACCCCGGCATCGGCCTGCATGACGAACTGTCACTGTTCGTCAAGGAAGGGCTGACCCCAGCGCAGGCACTCTCGGCGGCCACGCGCGCGGGCCCGGCCTGGTTCGGCACGCTGGATCGTTACGGTGCGGTCGCGCCGGGCAAGGCGGCCGATCTGGTGTTGCTGGAGCGCAATCCGCTGGAAGACATCGAGGCCACACGCAGCATCCAGTACGTGGTGCTGCGTGGCCAAGGCTATGACCGCAAGGCGCTGGATGCGCTGCTGGCCCAGACCAGGGCGAAGGTCGCGGCCTGGAAGGCGGAAGAAACGAAGGAGTAATGGAGGCGAGCGCGCTCACCGGCGTGGTGGGCGCGCTCCGGCCTGGACAATGCGCCGGGCTGCGGCAATGTCAGCGAGGTGCAGTTGACGGTGCGGCCGTCGGCAAAGCGCGCGGTCGCGCTGCCATCGGCGAGCGTGGTCTGCTGCACCTGCCGTTGCACCGGATCGGCTCAGTGGGCTGCCGCGCCGGGCGTGATGGCAATGCGCTGCCCCAGCGCATGCGCCGTCTGCAGATGGGTCTGTGCATCGCCCGCATCTGTTTCCAGCAGCAGCGTGGAGGACAGCACCGGCGCGCCGCAGTAGTCGAAGATGCCGGTGTCGATCTGGGTCTTCATCGCCTCGGTATAGCCGCGCTTGTGCCACGTGCGCTCATCGGCGCCACCCAGGCCGACCAGGTGGACAGGCAGGTGCCCGAGTTTCTTGAGTACGCCCTGGCCGCTGCTGTCGTCGTAGGCCCAGCCACCGGTAAAGACCCGGTCGATCCAGCCCTTCATCAGCGCCGGCATGCTCCACCAGTAGACCGGAAACACAAGGACCAGCGCGTCAGCCCGGTCCAGGCGGGCCTGTTCGGCCAGAACATCGGCGGGAAAGGGCGCCTGACGATGATGGCCCTTCAGGTCGTCCTGGGTGAAGCGGGGGTCGAAGCCCTCTGCAGTCAGGTCGGCCAGTTCGATTGTCGCGCCGGCGGTTTCGGCGATGCCGTCGGCAATGCGGCGGGCGACGGCGTGGGTCAGCCCGTCGGGGTCGGGATGGGAGGTGACGATCAAGGTGTGCATGGGATTCCAGAAAGAGGCGGAGGCTGTATACTTTTGGTAAGTTACGACTCGTAAGTTACGATTGGTATATAGCAATGTCAAGTCCGCACGATCCTGGCTCTGCCACCCCTCGTCGCCGGATGAGCCGCGACGACCGCCTGCGCCAGTTGCTGGAGGTGGCCTGGCGTCTGATTCGCGAGGAGGGTACTGACGCACTGACGTTGGGGCGCCTTGCCGAGCAGGCCGGGGTGACCAAGCCGGTGGTGTATGACCATTTCGGCACCCGCGCCGGACTGTTGGCGGCGCTGTACCAGGATTTCGATGCGCGCCAGGGCGTGGTGATGGACGCGCGGTTTGCCGACAGCGGTTCGACGCTTGCGGAGAAGGCGCAGGTCATCGCCGATGCCTACGTGGCCTGTGTGATGAAGCAGGGGCGTGAGATTCCCGGCGTGATCGCCGCGCTGGCCGGCTCGCCCGAGCTGGCGCGCATCAAGCGCGAGTACGACGTGGTGTTTCTCGAGCAGTGCCGCGCGCTGCTCTCACCGTTTGCACCGGCCGGCGCGCTGCCCTTGGCAGGCCTATGGGGCATGCTCGGCGCGGCCGAAGGGCTCTCGTATGCGGCGACGACGGGCGACATCACCCCTGAGCAGGCCGTGCGCGAACTGGCGGCGACGATCGCCGCGATGGTTGCGCGCGGCTGAGCGTTCTACCGTCTGTTTGGCAGTGTCATGCGCGGCGCCACCGAGGATCGGGCGCGTATGATGTCCCGCCTTGTTGGACTGGATGCCATGCGCGTTTTCCTGCCTGTTCTTGTACTTGCTGCCGCGATCGGTGCGACGTTGCCTGCGACCGCTGCGACCGCTGCGACCGCTGCGACGGTTTCGTTGAATGCGCGCCTGGAGGCGGCCTCGAGTGTGCAGGTCAACCAGGTGCCGGTGAGCGGCGCATCACTGATCGGGCGTGTGCAGCAGTTCCGCAACGGCGACAGCCTGATCAGCCTCGGCGACGGTGAGGGTCAGCCGGTCGTGCTGACCCTGTGCAAGGGCAAAGCACATCTGAATCTCGAGGCGAGCTGGCCGGGCGCGCCCGCGGCGAAGACCCAGGAAGAGAAGCAGATGCGCGCATACGGCATGTACATGGCGGTGATGGGCGGGATGGCGATGGTGCAGGGGATCACGGGTGATGCCCTGGCGCTGCCGGCCGAAGGACAGACATCGACAGCGCAGCGCGAGACGTCCTGGGCCTATGGCAAGGAGCTGTACGCGGTAGCGGTGACTCATGTGGCCGGCGGCGAGATCCGGATCAAGATGACCAAGACGGAGAACACCACCCGGACGCCGTCCTCCGGTCCGGATGACATCGTCAATACCGATGGTGACAAGGCAGCACGCCTGGCCGAACTGGACCCGGTAGGGACATCGCGCGAACTGGTGATCGCTGCGGCGCCCATGGCGGAGGGCGTGCCGGACGCGATGTCGTTGCAGGGCTGGATGTCCGCCAGTGGCAAGGGCGGCGCGACGGTAGGTGCGGCGCGCAAGGCCTCGGGCGATTGCGCGCGCTGAACCGGGTGGCGCAACGTCAGTGATACCCATTCTCATTTGAGTTACACTGGCGCGATAGCACCGTCCCTCGCTCCGGGTAGTCATGATTGTTTCGTCGTCGCTGATCTCTTCCGTATCGCCGTGGTTGCGCACGCTGGGCGTAGCGACCGCCATCGGCATGGCGGCGTTGTCGCCCGCTTCGGCGCAGCAGCGCAATCCCGAGCAGAAGGTCGGTGAGACGGTGCTGGATCAGCCGGCGCAGAGCTATCGCTTTGAACACTTCGTGCTCGACAGCCCCGACAAGGCCCGCCGCTGGCGGGTGAATGTCGGTGTGCCGGCCAAGGCCTCGGCCACGCCGGCACCGGTGCTGTACATGCTCGATGGCAACGCCGCGGCGATGGTGCTCGACCAGGCGATGCTTGCCGATCTGGCTGCGCATGCCGCGCCGGTGCTGGTGTTCATCGGCTACGACAACGATCTGCGCATCGATTCCCAGGCGCGCACACGCGACTACACGGCGTGGATCGATACCGCCGACGACGAGAATGGCACGTCGCAGTCCAGCGGTGGCGGTGCGTATGCGTTCCTGGATCTGATCGAGCGCCGGATCAAGCCGGAAGTGCAGCGCCGTGCCCGCATCGATCTGCAGCAGCAGTCGCTGTGGGGCCATTCGCTGGGCGGCCTGTTCGTGGTCAGCACGCTGTATACCCGGCCGGCCGCGTTCCAGCATTACGTGTCGGCCAGCCCGTCACTGTGGTGGAGCCAAGGCGCCCCGCTGGGCGACATGGAGCGCCAGTTCATCGCCAACGCCCAGGGCCAGCCGGCACAGGTCACGGTGATGCTGGGTGGCGACGAGCGCACCGGCAACCGGGGCGTGCGTGACATGACCAATCCGCGCGTGGTCGCGCATCTGCGCCGCATTGGTGGCGCCACGCCCGATGCAGCGCAGCAGCTGGCCGCCCGCCTGGCCAAGGTGCCGGGCCTGACCGTGCAGTACCGCGAATTCCCCGGCCTTGGCCATGGGCCGATGCTGCCGGCATCGCTCAAGGCGACGCTGAGCCAGTTGTATGGCATCACCGATCGCAGCGGCACACCCGCGCCGGCCCCCTGATTTTTCGTTACCCAGGCAGTTCCGTGGCCCTGTGCCACCGCCGCAACGGACCGCGGCCACGCCAAGGCAAGCACTGTGACAACGCGCCAACCGGCGCGCCCCCAACAGAAGGAGTCTGCTGATGTACACCCTGAAAACCCTCCCGCGCGTCGCCACCCTGGCCCTCGCGCTGTCGCTGGCCAGCCCGACCGTGTTCGCCCAGCCGGTGTTCGATGCGCCGGCCAACGGCTTCCGTGGTGAAGTCGTCAGCCGCGGCCAGAACGTGGTGCCGGGCAGCGACGCCGAGGTGATCGGCCGCCAGTTCGTGCCGGGCCAGCAGGTCACCCTGCTGCGCGGTGAGACGGTACTCAATGCCACGCCGTACGTGGTCGATGCCGAGGGCAACTTCAAGGGCAACGTCGCGATTCCGGCCGATGCCGTGCCCGGTCAGCAGCCGGTGATCGTGCGCGCCAGCCAGCCGTCCGCGGCCACGGTGCTGTCGCTGCGCGTCTCGCCGAACCTGCCGCTGAGCGGCCAGCAGAACTTCAGCCAGACCTCGGCCAAGCTGGTCCAGGGCCTGTACCAGTCCGCGTACAGCGCGGCCAGCAACGCGGTGTTCGTCACCGCTGCCGTCGGTCGCCCGCCGGTCACCCAGTCGCAGCTGCTCAAGCTGGACCCGAAGACCCTCAAGGTCACGGCCAGGATCACCCCGGCTGAAGTGCCCGGCGGCAAGGGCGGTGCAGTGTTCGCGGTGTACGGCGTGGGCGTGGATGATGCCAACGGCAACGTGTGGGTCACCAATACCCGCCAGGACACCGTGGCCGTGTATCGCCAGAAGGACCTGTCGCTGGTGCGCCAGTTCGATGTGGGTGCGGTGCCGCATGCCCGCGACATCGTGGTCGACGGGCGTCATGGCAAGGTGTTCGCCTCGGCCGCCGGCGAAGATCATCTCTCGGTATTCGATGCCCGCACCCTGCAGCCGCTGGAGTCGATCACTCTGGCCTCGGGCGTGGACGACAAGAAGTTCGTCCCGATGAGCCTGGTGCTGGATGAAGCGGCCGGCAAGCTGTTCACCGTCAGCATCGGCACGCCGGAAGCGGCGGTGATCGACACCACCACCGGCAAGGTGGAGAAGGTGATCGATCTGGGCAACGCGATCAGCGCCTCCGGCGTGGCCTATGACGCCTCGGCCGGTCGCCTGTACGTGGCCTCGCAGGGCACCGACAACCTGCTGATCGTCGATGTCGCCAGCGGCAAGGTGCTGCACGACGTGCCGGTCGGCGCGGGTGCGCTGAACGTGGCCTTCGAGCCGGTGTCCAAGCTGGCCTATGTGACCAACCGCGGTGCCGGTACGGTGACGGTGGTCGATGGCAACGGCAAGGTGGTGGGCAACCTGGATGGCGGCACCTTCCCGAACCATGTGCGTGAAGATGGCAAGGGCAACGTGTTTGCCGTCAACAAGTCGCGTGATGCCCAGGATCCCAAGGGCGACCGCATCACCCGCATCAGCACCCGCGCGAACTGAATTTCGCGCAGTGCGTTGCACTGGCGGCGGGGCGATCAGCCCCGCCGTTCTGATGAAAGAGGAACTGCCATGAAGTCGATTGTTGTCCGCCGCAGCCTGCTGGCGTTGTCCCTGGTCGCCGTGATTGCCGGGTGCTCGAAAGAGCCTGCCGCGCCGGCTGCCGATACCGCCGCCGCATCGGCCGCGCAGCCCGCCGAAGCGCTGCCGGCGGGCTGGCAGCGTGTGGTGGGTGTGGACGTACCCGACATTGAAGGCGCCACGCAGCAGTTGCCGGCACAGGTCACCTCCGATGACGGTGTGGCCACCACGGTGACCGATACCTCCAGGATCATTGCCGGTGGCGATGACATCATCGCCGTGCTCGAAGCGCTCGGCCTGGACGAGCAGGTGTACGCCGCGCCGCTGCGCTCGGCCACTGAATCCGGCCGCAAGGCCCCCAAACAATTTCTGTTCAACCGCACCACCGGTGTGGAGGGCGTGTTGAGCCTGCAGGGCACCCTGTTCCTGGGCAACAGCCTGCGCCGCCATTCCGATCTGGCCGCCAAGCTGCGCGGTGCAGGCGAAGCGGCGGTGATCGTCGACGATCTGCAGCCGGCCGCGGACAAGGTGCGCAAGGTCGCCGCCGCCGTCGGCATGGCCGAGCAGGGTGAAGCACTGGCTACGAAAGTGCAGTCGCAGCTGGATGCGGCCAAGGCCAGTGGTGCCGCGTTGGCATGGCACCCGCGCGTGATCCACGTGTCCGCGACCGGTGCCGGCGGCGCGCCGACGGTGGCGGGCTCGGACAGCGCCTCGGGCAAGCTGATCACGCTCGCCGGTGGCATCAACATCGGCGACGAAGCCGGTGTGGCCAATTATTCCGCGCTGAGCAACGAAGGCGTGGTGGCTGCGGCGCCCGATGTGATTCTGGTGACCGAGAACGATCTGGCCCTGTTCGGTGGCCAGGCCGGGCTGTGGCGCGCCTATCCAACGCTCCGGCAGACGCCGGCCGGTGCGGCCAACCGCGTGTGGGTGATGCCGGATGTGGAGTTGAAGTCCGCCAGCGTCGCCTCAGGCAGTGGCGCGGTGGCGCTGGCCGCGGCATTTGCAACCGTGCCACGCCCGTGAGTGCTTGAGGCATGGCGGTGTTGAGTCCTGCGCGCCGGCGCGGCGCGACCGTGTTGATCTGGGCTGCGGTGGGGTTGCTGATCGCAGTCATCGCCTCGTTCGCGGTGGGCCCGTTGCGGCTGCCGCCGATGGAGGTGCTGCAGGCGATCGGCGTGAAGCTGGGGCTGGCCGATCCGGCCAGCGTCAGTACCCGCGATCTGGCAGTGGTCTGGCAGCTGCGCATTCCGCGTGCCTTGCTGGGCGCGATGGTGGGCGCCGCACTGGCGATGGCCGGCGCGAGCCTGCAGGGGTTGTTCGGTAATCCCTTGGCCGACCCCGGCATTGTCGGCGTGACCCAGGGCGCTGCCTTGGGTGCGGTCTCGGCGATCGTGCTCGGTGCCGGCGCCTTCGGTGCGTGGACGCTGCCGCTGGCGGCGTTCGCCGGTGCCGGTGGCGCGATCACATTGACGTATCTGTTGGCGCGGCCGGGGCAGGGCACCGGCACGGCGACATTGCTGCTGGTCGGCATTGCGATCGCGGCGTTCTGCTCGGCGATGATCGGGTTCCTGACCTACATCGCGAGCGAGAGCGAGCTGCAATCGCTGGTGTTCTGGCAGATGGGTTCGTTGGCCCAGGCCGACTGGATGGATGTGGTCGCGGTGGCGCCCGTGTTCGTGCTGGGCACGATCGCGCTGCTGCGTCTGGCCACGCCCTTGGACATGCTCGCGCTCGGTGAGCGCCAGGCCCAGCATCTCGGGCTGGATGTGAAGCGCACGCGGCTCAAGTTGATTGCCTTCAGCGCGCTCCTGGTCGGTGCCGCCGTTGCCTTCGCCGGCTCGATCGGTTTCGTCGGCCTGGTCGTGCCGCACGTCGTGCGCCTGCTGGTCGGCCCCGGCCATCGCTGGCTGCTGCCGGTCTCGGGCGTTGCCGGTGCGCTGTTGATCGTGGTCGCCGATACCGCCGCACGCACGCTGGATCCGCCGTCGGAGATTCCGCTGGGCCTGTTCTCGGCCGCGCTGGGTGCGCCGTTCTTCCTGTGGCTGGTGATGCGTCAGCGCCACCGGAGCGGCGCATGAGCGCGCTGCTGCAGTTGCAGTCGGTGCAGTTGAGCCGCGGCGCACGACGCATTCTGGATGACATCACGCTGGATTTCGTGCCGGGCACGGTCACCGCGCTGGTCGGGCCGAACGGCGCGGGCAAGTCGACGTTGCTGGCGGTGGCCGCGGGCGATCTGGAGGCGGATCAGGGCAGGGTGCTGCTGCGTGGGCAGGCGCTGCCGGACTGGAAAGCCAAGCCGCTGGCACGCGAGCGCGCGGTCATGCCGCAGGAGCACGCGGTGCGGTTCGCCTTCCGTGTGCATGAAGTGGTGGCGATGGGGCGGCTGCCGCATCCGCCGGATCCGGTCAAAGACGCCGCCTGCATCGCCGATGCGCTGGCGCGGGCGGACCTGCATGCGTTGATCGAGCGGGAAGTGGAGCATCTGTCCGGTGGCGAGGCCGCGCGCACGACCTTTGCCCGCGTCCTGACCCAGGACACCCCGTTGCTGCTGCTGGATGAGCCGACGGCCGCCCTGGATCTGCGTCATCAGGAGCGCACCCTGCGCGCGGTGCGCGAACTGGCCGATGCCGGCGCCTGTGTGATCGTGGTGCTGCATGATCTGAATCTGGCCGCCGCGTATGCGGACCGGATCGTGTTGCTGGAGCAGGGCCGCGTGGCGGCCGATGGCACGCCGACCGAGGTCCTGACGCGGGAACACATCGAGCGTGTCTACCAGCAGCCGGTGCTGGTGCTGCGGCATCCGCAGCGCGATGTCCCGTTGGTGGTGGTGACCGACGCGTAGCGCCGGGCGTTACCCCGGCGCCGCCACCCTTTACCAGCCGAAGCGCGCCGTCGCCATCACGGTGCGGCCGCTGCCGTAGTAGCACGACGACACGCCGGTACAGGTGGATACGAAACGCTTGTCGGCCAGGTTGCTGGCGTTCAAGGCCAGCTGCACGCGGGTGCTGCCGAACTGCCCGAGGTCGTATCGGATCGCAGCATCGAACAAGGTGTACGACGGGATCAGATACAGGTTGGCGCTGTCGCCGTAGCTCTTGCCGTTGTAGCGCGCCCCGGCGGCCAGGCTCAGGCCCTGCAGGGCGCCGCCCTGGACGGTGTAATCCGCCCAGAACGAGGCGCTGTAGTCGGGCACCATGATCAGTTCCTTGCCCTTGTACTGATCGCTGCGGGTCATCTCCGAGTCCATCCAGGTGGCTGCGCCGATCAGGCTGAAGCCCTGCGTGGGAGTGATGCGGCCTTCCAGCTCAACGCCGCGGATGCGGCCTTCGCCGTCCTGGATCGAGCACCGCGCGTTGCCGGTGTTGCCGCAGCTCATGTGGCTCAGGTCGGGATCCTGGGTGACCAGGTTTTCCTGGCGCAGGTCGTAGGCAGCGAGCGTGATCAGGCCGTCGATGCTGGCCGGCTGGTATTTGACGCCGGCCTCCCACTGCTTGCCATAGACCGGATCGAACGCGCGCCGATCAAAACTCTGCAGCGCGCTCGCGGTGGAGGGCTGGAAGGATTCTGCGTAGCTGACATAGGGCGTGAAGCCGCTGTCGAACACGTACAGCAGGCCGGCATTGCCTGAGAACGCCTCGCTCTTGATCACGCTGCGCGGCTGCAGCACCGTCGCACCCGTCACCAGGTTGCGGGTGGTGCTGGAGGAATCATCCTTGGTCCAGTCATACCGGCCGCCGAGGGTCAGGCGCCATCGGCCAAGCGCCAGCTGGTCCTGCAGGTACAGCCCGCTCTGGCGGTTGATGCCTTCGGTGGGGCTCAGCGAGGTGACGCGCGGCGTATACCCGCTGTAGACCGGGTTGAAGATGTCGATCGGTGCCGGGTTGCTCATCGCGCCGCGCACGCCTTCCCAATCGGCCTTCTGCCAATCCCAGCCCAGCAGCAGGGTGTGGTCGACCGCGCCGGTGGCGAAGCGTGCCTGCAGCCGCGTGTCCAGGGTATCGCCATCGGAATCGCCGGTGCCGTAGGTGGCGCGGCGCTTCTGGGTACGGCCATCGGCGTTGAGCGCACCATCGGTGACCACGCCGCGGTACAGCGAATCCACATGCGTGCGTCGCGCGCTCTGGCTCAGGGTGAGGTGATCATTGAACTGGTGCTCGAACAGCCATCCTGCGGTCCACATCGTGCGGTCGAACGTGTTCCAGCTCGGCTCGCCGATGAAGGTGGTGTTCTTCATGTGGCCATACGGCGTGGCGTTGAGCGTGCCGGCCATCGGCAGGAACTGGTAGGTCGAACCGCCGTCATCCTTCTGGTACAGGCCGAGCAGGGTGATGCGGGTGCGCTCGGCCATCTGCCAGGTGTAGCTGGGCGCCAGGAACCAGTGCTTCTGTGCGGTGTGCTTGATCTGGGTGTCGCCGTCGCGATACAGGCCGACCAGGCGGAACAGGTGGTCGTTGTCGGCCGTGCCGGCGCCGACGTCGAACGCCGCGTTGTACTGCCCATTGGCATCCACACCCACGCGCAGCTGCTGCTCCTGATCCGGCGTCGGCGTCTTGCTCACCTGGTTGACCATGCCGCCCGGGGCGACCTGGCCGTACATCACCGCCGACGGGCCCTTGAGCACTTCTACCCGCTCCAGGTTCCAGCTGTCGAACATGCTGCGGTTCCACTGCGTGCCCTGCGGCGCGCGCATGCCGTCCAGGGTGACGTTGTTCGCCCAGCTGCCGGCATCGAAGCCACGGATGCGGAAGTCATCCACGCGGTTGTCGATGCCCGAGCTCTCCAGGCTGACACCGGCGACATAGCGCATCGCATCGTTGAGCGACTGCACACCGCGCGCATCCAGTTCCGCCCGCTCGATCACCGATACCGATTGCGTGGTCTCGGCCAGCGTGGTGTTGGTTTTGGTCGCGCCGCTGATGCTGTTGGCAGCGCGGTAGGCATTGACGCGCACCACGTCCAGATCGGTGGCGGTCTGGGCGTAGGCGGCGGGGACCAATGCGGTGGCCAGGCAGGCGAGGGCCAGCAGGTTGGGGCGCAACCGGCGCGGAGGCAGGGGCAGGGAGCAGGGCATGGGCAACAACTCGAGAACGCGGAGGAAGGGGGCGCTGGCGTGCCGTCTCGTGGTCGTACGGCGTCAGTCTTGCGGGGGTCGCCGTAGGCGACGCATGGGCCACCATTTTAAGGATTTCCGGTGTATACGCAATTGCGACCCATTCGCATATCTGCGACCGGCTCGATTTGATTGTGCCAATTTAAGGTTGCATGTTCGACATTGATGCTCAGTGTTGCGCTGGTGGTTCGAATAAAGACTTGTAGCCGGCCATCAGAGGTCTACAATGCCGGCTACACCCCAGGTGACCCACATGACTTCGATGCCGCTTCTGACGTTTTTTACCCTGACCCGCGATGTCGCGGCACGGGCGCGTCTGCCAATCGGAGTGCGAGGCTGCTGACCGGAACACCGGTCACCCTGGACCCCACGCAGAGCGCCCACCGGGCGCTCTTTTCGTTTCCACGTAGCAGAACTGTCTGAAGGAGAACGTGCCATGCACCAGATCGCCGAGCCCCAAACCTGGCCGCACGCCCGTTAGCCAACGGCGGCGTGCGGCTCCCCGATGTTGGCAGCGAGACCTATCCCATGAACACCCATACCCAGACCCTTACCCTCCGGCGCAACCTCGGCATCATTGCCCACATCGACGCCGGCAAAACCACCCTCACCGAGCGGCTGTTGTGGAAAACCGGCGAGATCCATCGCGTCGGTGAGGTGCATGACGGCGCGGCGACCACCGATTTCTCGGCGATCGAACGCGAGCGTGGCATCACCATCGGCGCGGCCGCCGTGCAGGCCCATTGGGCACCGCGCGACCAGCCGATCCATCACCTGACCCTGATCGACACCCCCGGCCACATCGATTTCGCGATCGAAGTGGAACGTTCCCTGCGCGTGCTTGATGGCGCGGTCGCGGTGTTCTCCGCGGTGGACGGGGTGCAGCCCCAGTCCGAATCGGTCTGGCGCCAGGCGCGTCGCCACGGTGTGCCGCTGATTGCCTTCGCCAACAAGATGGACCGCACCGGGGCGTCCTTCGAACGCGTGCTGACCCAGCTGCGCGAGAAGCTGCGTGCCACGCCGTGGGCGCTCGGCGTGCCGATCGGGACGGAAAGCCAGTTCAACGGCTGGGTGGACCTGGTCGACCGCAGCACCGTGCATTGGGATGACAAGGGCACTGCCTTGCGTCATGCCTGGACGACCGATGAGGCTGCCCAGTGGATGCCGCAGCGCGAGGCGCTGATCGAGGCCGTGGCCGATGCCGACGACGTGCTGGCCCAGGCGTGGCTGGAAGGCGTGCCAATCGACAACGCACAGCTGCGCGCGGCGATCCGTCGCGGCACCCTGGCCGGTGCGGGCGTCCCGGTGCTGGCCGGCGCCGCGTTCAAGAGCAAGGGCGTTGAGACGCTGCTGGATGCGGTGGTCGACTATCTGCCCTCGCCATTGGATCGCCCGGCGGTGGTGGCCACCGAGAACGGCAACGACGTGCTGCTGCCACCGGACCCGGATGGCCCGCTTGCGGCGCTGCTGTTCAAGATCACGCACCAGAACCACGGTGCGCTGAGCTTCGTGCGGGTGTACTCGGGCACGCTGAAGGTGGGTGATGCACTGGCCAGTTCACAGCATCCGCAGGGGCGGCGTGTCAGTCGCCTGGTGCGGGTGCAGGCCGACCAGACCCACGACATCAAGCAGGCCGTGGCCGGTGACATCGTCGCGGTGCTGGGCTGGAAGGATGCGGTCAGTGGTGAAACGCTGAGTGCGCCCTCGCGCCCGCTGCTGCTCGATACGATCCAGGCGCAGCATGCGGTGCTGGCATGGCGGTTGACGGCGGAGAAGGCCTCGGACCTGATCCGCGTCAGCCAAGGGTTGGCCAGCCTGGCGCAGGAGGATCCGTCGTTCCGTGTCGACACCGATGCGGACAGCGGTGAAACCCTGATCTGGGGCATGGGCGAGCTGCATCTGGAGGTGATGGTCGAGCGTCTGCGCACGGAGTGGGGCGTCGCCATCCGCACCGGCGAGCCGCGCGTGGCCTACCAGGAAACCCCGAAGCGCGCGGTACAGCGGGTGGAGGGCAAGGTCGCCAAGCAGACCGGCGGCCAGGGCCAGTTCGCCCAGGTGCTGATCGATGTGACGCCGCGCGAGGATGGCGAGGTGACCTTCGTCGACCGCACCGTCGGCGGTGCGATCCCGCGCGGGTTCGTCAACGCGGTGGAGAAGGGCGTTCGCGCGGCATTGGGCGAAGGCCCGCTGGGCCATCCGGTGGTCGGTATCGAGGTGACGCTGGTCGATGGCCAGACCCATGTCAAGGACTCCTCGGACATGGCCTTCCACCGCGCTGGCAGTGAGGCGGTGAAAGCCGCGCTGGCCGAGGCGGGCACGCAGCTGCTGGAGCCGGTGATGGAGATCGCCATCCACGCGCCGTCGGCGAACGTCGGCGATGTGGTGGGCGACCTCAACCGCCGCAGCGGGCGGGTGGCCTCGATCGAGGACCAGGATGGGCAGGCGGAAGTGCTCGGCTATGCACCGCTGGCGCGACTGGGTGGCTACACCACCTCGCTGCGTTCGCTGACCCAAGGGCGCGCGTCCAGCGACATGCGCTTGAATGGGTATGAGGCGGCGCAGACGGCCTGACCGTCGATGTGGAACGAGAAGAGGGCCGGGCAACCGGTCCTCTTTTTCCGTGTCAGCGTTGGTAGTCCGCACAGCGCCGGATGCCCGCCCGCAGCTAGAATGTCTGCCGCAATGTCGCACGCAGCCAACGGCCGCAGCGACCGGATTTCTCCTTGGAGTACGGCCATGAGCAACACGCATTTTTATCCGATCGGCACCCCCGGCCAGCCGTGGGGCGATGCCGAACGGGCCCAGTGGCGCGCCAATCAGCAGCGCCAGCGCAGCTACCACGACGATGTGGTGGCCGCGCTCGAGCGCCTGGGCGAGCGTTTCGATGTGGTGCAGTACGGCCAGCTGGACTACGCGCCGGATCATTACCCGCTGTTTGCGGTGGTCAGCCATGCGTGGGATCCGGCACTGCCGACCGCGCTGGTGACCGGCGGCGTGCATGGCTATGAAACCAGCGGCGTGCATGGCGCGCTGCAGTTCCTGGATCAGCATGCCGAGGCGTATGCGGGCCGTATCAATCTGATCGTCGCGCCCTGCGTCAGCCCGTGGGGCTATGAGCGCATCCAGCGCTGGAATCCCGATGCGATCGATCCCAACCGCAGCTTCCGCGGTGAGGGCCAGATCGAAGAAGCGGCCTCGTTGATGCGCTGGATGGCCGCGCGTGGCGATGATCTGCTGGTGCACCTGGACCTGCATGAAACGACCGACAGCGATCTGCATGAGTTCGATCCGGCGCGCTGCGCCCGCGATGGCATCGCCCTGGTGCCGGACATCATTCCCGATGGCTTCTACGTGATCGGCAACAGCGAAGATCCGCAGCCGGCGTTCCAGCAGGCGTTGATCGCCGCGGTGGAGAAGATCACGCACATCGCCCCCGCCGACGCCAATGGCGAGCTGATCGGCATGCCGCTGCAGTCACCGGGCGTGGTCTGGGGCGAATCGCGTTCGATCGGCGCCTGCGCCGGGTTCACCGACGCGCTGTACGCCACCACCACCGAGGTGTACCCGGACAGCCCGCGGACCTCGCCGCAGGAATGCAACGATGCGCAGGTCGCGGCGGTATGCGCTGGCCTGGACTTCGCCCTGGCCCATCCGCGCGCCTGATCGCCCCCCCGTTCCCGCCCCCCCCGGCGCGCTGGTGCCAAGGCGCCCGTGCGCTATCATCGGCCATCAGGGACGGGGGCGTCTGGCCGGAGAGGCTGGCGTCTTGGGAGCGGGGATGATGAGTGGCGATGTGACGCAGTGGCTGCACCGGTGGCGGCGCGGGGATCCGCAGGCGCAGGCGCATCTGTTCGATCTGATCTATCCCGCGCTGCGCGAGATGGCAGCAGCCCGTATCGGCCAGCGCCATGCCGACGTGACCCTGCGGCCGACCGCGTTGATGCATGAAGCGCTGTTGCGGGTGATGGGCTCGGACGTGGAGTTCGTGGATCGCGCGCACTTCCTCGCGCTGGCGGCCTTGAAGATGCGCGCGGTGCTGGTGGATTTTGCGCGCAGTGGCGCGGCAGCCAAGCGCGGGGCCGGGGCGTGGAACCTGACCTTGTCGCATGCTGATCAGGACGTGCCCTATGCGCCGACCTGCGACTACGAGGTCCTGGCGCTGCACCAGGCGTTGAACCAGCTCGCCGGGCACGATGAGCGCGCCGCACGTGCGGTGGAATACATGTATTTCGGCGGGATGGACCGCCAGGAAATCGCGGTCGTGCTGGAGGTGTCGGTGCCGACGGTCGACCGCGATCTGCGCTTTGCGAAGGCTTGGCTCAATCAGCGCCTGGCCTGATCGGGGGCGTTATCGTGACAGGGGGATGGGGCAATGACCGATGACCGCTGGCAGCAGCTGCGCACGATGTTCGATGCGGCGTGCGAACTGCCGCCGACCGCGTGGCGCACCGAGCTGGGGCGGATGACCAACGATCCGGCCCTGCTGGATGAGGTGATCGAGCTGCTGGAAGCGCAGACCATGGCGCTGGACAGCGCGCAGCGCCCCCTGCGCGAGTTGATTGTCCAGCTTGCCGAGCCGGATGTGCAGGTGGGTGAACGGATCGGTCCGTGGCGGCTCACCCGGCGCGTGGCCAGTGGCGGCATGGGAGCGGTGTTCCTCGCCGAGCGCGCCGATGAGACCTACCAGCAACGGGTGGCGATCAAGTTGCTTCGCGGCGTGGCGACGACCGAGATCAGCCAGCGCCTGGCCGCCGAGCGGCAGATGCTGGCCGGGCTGGAGCACCCCAACATCGCCCGGTTGTACGACGGTGGCAGCACCCCTTCCGGCCAACCCTATCTGGTGATGGAGTACGTGGACGGCGAGCCACTGGACCGCGCCTGCTGTGACCGTCCGCTCGATCTTTCCCAGCGCCTGCAGCTGTTCGTTCGGATCTGCCGTACGGTGCAGGCCGCGCACGCACGCCTGGTCGTGCACTGCGATCTCAAGCCCAGCAATATCCTGGTGCGCGCGGACAACGAGCCGGTGCTGCTGGATTTCGGCATCGCACGCTGGCTGGACAGCGCAGCCGAGTCCCGCGCCGACCGTTTCTACACGCCGGTCTACGCCAGCCCTGAACTGATTGCGGGCGAGCCGGTGGGTGTCACCACCGACGTGTACAGCCTCGGTGTGATCCTGGTCGAGATGCTGGCCGATCGCCGGCTTGGCCATGATGGGCAGCCGGCGGGTGCCGCGGTTCCGTTGCCCAGCCGCTGGGCGCGGCCATCGTGCGCGTGGCGAAAGCACCTGGAGGGGGACCTCGATGCGATCGCGGCCAAGGCCAGCGCACGTGACCCGGCCCAGCGCTATGGCTCGGTGGAGGCGCTGGCGGATGACATCGAGCGCTGGCGGACGCATCACCCGGTGCGGGCGCGTGGCGGCCGAGCGGGCTACCGCACGCACCGGTGGCTGCGTCGGCACTGGCAGGCGGCCGGCGTGGCCGTCGCGGTGACGGCCATGGCGGGCGGCTTCGTCTGGCGATTGAGCGAATCCAGTGCGCGCGCTCAGGAAGAAGCGGCGATCGCCGAGCAGGTCAGCGAGTTCCTGGTCGCCGCCTTCGATGCCGCCGATCCGCGCGAGCGCGGTGCACGCGGCACCGAAGATGTCAGTGCACGCGCAGTGCTCGATGCCAGCGCGGCGCAGGTCGATGCGGAGCTGGCCGATTCGCCGGCGTTGCGGGCGCGCCTGCAGAGCGTGCTGGGGCGCGCGTACCAGAACATCGGCCTGCCCAAGCAGGCCGAGACGCTGCTGCGCAGCGCGGCTGAAGGCCTGGCATCGCCGTCGGTCGATCGCGCGCGCCTGGCGGCGCAGACCTACAGCGATCTGTCGGTGGAGATGAGCAACGGCAAGCGGGGCGAAGAAGGCCTGAAGTACGCCGAACGTGCGCTGCAGCTGCTTGATCGCGAAGACGATGCACGCACGCGCGCACATGTGCTGAACTCGCTGGGCCTGGCCTACAGCCAGCTGGAGCGCTATCCCGAGAGCGAGGCGGCGTTCCAGCAGTCGCTGGCAATGCGCAGCACCGTCCGCGAGCCGGGCACGGAAGGCGGCACCGCCACGGTGATGCAGAACATGGGGCTGATGTACCGCAACCGCGGTGAGCTGGACAAGTCCGAGCAGCTGCTGCGCGACTCGCTGGAGATCAAACGGCGCCGCAGTGAGACCAGTGCCGATTACCAGCACGGACTGCACGCACTGGCCATGACCCTGCAGGAAGGCGGCAAGCCGAACGAGGCTGCACCGCTGCTGCTGCAGTCGCGCGATCTCAGCCTGCAGCTGTATGGACAGGACAGTTCCCGCACGGCCCTGGCGTACTGCGAGTTGGCCTTGCTGCACATGGATCTCGGTCGTTACACGGAGAGTGCGGAGGGCTTTGATACCTGTCTGCGCATCAGTGCGCTCACCAGTGGCGAAGACAGCATCGACCACGCGATCAACCTCAACAACTACGCCAACCTGGAAGAAGCCCGTGGCGATATGGGCAAGGCGGAGCAGCTGTACCGGCGCTCGCTGGCGATCCGCCGCCAGGTCCTGGGGCCGGACAAGCCTTCCAGCCTGCGGGCAGAGATGAACCTGGCGCGGCTGCTGATGCGCAGCGGTCGTGCCGACCAGGCCGGCCCGCTGATCCAGCGCGTGTTGCCGATCTGGCAGCGGATCAGCCCGGCCGACGCGCCGGATCTGCGCATTTCGCACCTGGGCGAGATCGAGTGGCTGATCCACCGCGGGCAATCGGCGCAGGCAGAGCAGGCGCTGCTGGCGATGGCGCCGATCGTACCGTCGATGTCGCCGCCGTTGCAGCTGCGCTACCAGCAGATGCAGGCCGAAGCGGCGCTGCGTGCCGGGCAGGCCGCCTTGGCGGCGACGCGCTGGCGCGCGGTGCTGGAGGGCAATGTTGCGTTGTTCGGGGCAGAAGCGCCGTCCGTGGCACGCTACCGCGTACCGCTGGCCGAGGCGCTGCAGGCCAACGGCGAGCGGGAGGCTGCGCGCCGGCAGATCGCGCAGGCCAAGCCACTGCTGGAGGCAGAGCTGGTGCCCGGCGCACCCTATCTGCAGCGACTGCATGCGCTGGAGGAGCGCCTCAAGGGTTAGGCGACGCCCCGCATCAGCTTTTCAGCCACCCCTCGCAGCCCACGCTTCCGTCGTCCGAGGTGGCCGCCTTTGCGCACGTTGCGGTCATCCGCGCCTGCAGCCGGGTGAGGCTCTCCGCGCCGTGATGCTCGCGGCTCCACGCCTGCAATGCGGTACCGAGCCGTTCGAAGCGCTGGCGGGTGCGCTGGTGGTAGCCGGCCGGCTGCACGGCGAGATCGGCGATCACCTCGCCCGTGGCGGTCTCGATCGCCGCCGCATCATCCGGGCTCAGGCGCAGCAGGCCCTCCACGTACAGCACGCCCCACTGCACGCGGGTGGCCGGCCCCTGTGCGCCCTGGTAGGCCTTGTGCAGCCAGGCGATGGCCGAAGCCTTGTCGCCGCGTTCTTCGGCAAGGTCGGCCAATTCAGGCATGTAGTAGTACGGCGTCTCACTCCGATCAAGCTCGGCGAGCAGCAGTTTCTCTGCCGCAGCGTCGTCGTCGATCTGGCGCAGCACGTACACCGCGGTGCTGATCGTCGCTTGGCGCTCGTGCAGCGTGGTCGCGGCCGCATCGGCGGCGGCGACGCGTTGCGCCGCCTTTGTCTTCAGCGCGGCCGGAATGGGCTGGTCGGGGTGCTGCTCGCGCTGCAGGGCGAGTTCGGTGATCACCGTGCCCAGCCGCGCATCGGCCTTGTCGCCGAGTGCGTGGTCGGCGGCATCCAGCGCCTTGAGCAGCTGCACTCCCAGCTGCTGCGCCTGTTCCGGCGTGGCACTGGCCAGCGCCACCAGGGCAGGGCCTTGGTAGCCCAGCAGGTCACGATTGGCCCGGACCTCCGCGGGTGCTGCAAGAACGGCATCGAGCAGGGTGCGGGTGCGGGTGCGTTGCGCCGGTGTGGGTGTCTTGTCCGGCTTGCCGGCGCCGAGCGCCAGTAACGCGAACCGCCGCTGCAGCGCAGGCTCGGGCGCCGCCGTGGCCAGTTGCTGCAGCAATGACGCTGCAGCACGTTCACCGGCGAGGCGATTGGCATCCACTTCCCAGCCGTAATCGCCGAGCACGCGCCAGTCGTCGGCGCTGACGTCCCCGGGTGTGCTCAGGGCGTGCTGCAGCACCTCGCTGACGGCCGTGCGGCGGCCGGCGGCCAGGGTAAGTGCGCGGGTCAGCGCTTCACTGTCGTTGCCACCGGCCAGGCGGGTGAGCTCGTTGCGCTCGGGGTCGAGCACGATCAGCGTCGGGTAGCCGCGCACGCCGAAGCGCTCGCCCCAGGCCTGCGCGCCTTCTTCGTCGCCATCCAGATAGACGGGCACGTACTGCCGGGTCAGCGCGATGAAGGCCGGATCCTTGAACAGCGTGGCCTTGAGCTGGTTGCAGGGCGGGCACCACACCGCGCCCCAGTACAGCAGCACCGGTTTGCCGCTGTCGCGCGCCTCGGCGAAGGCGTCGTCCACGTCGCCGTGGCGCCAGGCAATTTCCGCAGGCGCCTGCCCGGTCGCAGCAGGCGTGGCGGTGGCAGCGGGGGAGGGGGCAGGGGTGCAGGCAGGTAGCAGGGTGACCACACCCAGCAGACCAAGGGACAGAGCAAGGCGCATTGAGGAATCCAGAAGGGGAGGCAGGGCAGGAGGCGTGCCTGATTGTAGGAAGCGTGGGCAGCTCCGGCCGCATCCCCTTGATTCGGATTGCTCATGACGGCAGGCCTTGCCGTGATAAGGCGCGTGCAGCCAGCCTGCGCGCTTCGCCTGCGTAGCGTTGCCATGCCGCTCGCGCGGCGACGAATGTCATGGTTTGGTCGCACGCGATATCGCCATCGGCGAACACGACATAACGTCTGCGCATTTCTGCATTGGGGCAGGAGCGGGATTAATGAAATCGTTTCCCCCACTACCGATTGCCCCACGATGACAATAGCTCGTTCTTCCCTGCGCCCGCACCTGCTGGCAGTGGCGGTGTTGCTCGCCACCGCATCTCCCTTGGTACATGCACAGTCCACCACCGGCGCGATCGCCGGTCAGGCGCCTCCATCGGCGCAGCGCATGTTCGTTCGCAGCGACACCGGTCTTACCCGTGAAGTGACGGTGGACGCGCGCGGTCGTTACACCATCCCCCAGCTGCCGCTTGGTCGTTACTCGGTGGAGGCGCGTGATGCCGACGGCAACGTGCTGCAGACCCGGCAGAACGTCGCGCTCACTGTCGGCACCAGCACCGAGGTCTCCTTCGCCGAGGTCACCCGGCTGGATGGCGTCCAGGTCAGCGCCGACCGCGCCGCGGCGGCCATCGATGTCAGCAGCGTGGATTCGCGCACCGTGATCACGGCCGAGCAGCTGCAACGGCTGCCGCTGGGCCGCTCGGCCGAGGCCATTGCCCAGCTCGCGCCCGGCGTGATCGGCAACAGCGGCAACGGCACGTATGCCGGCCCGACCGGCGCCCAGCTGGTGAGCTTCGGCGGTTCGTCTGCCGCAGAGAACGCGTACTACATCAACGGCTTCAACAGCACCGACCCACTGCGCGGCCTGGGCGGCCTGACATTGCCCTACGGCAGCATCGACCAGCAGGAAATCTATACCGGCGGCTACAGCGCCAAGTACGGCCGGTCCGATGGCGGCGTGATCAATGCGGTCGGCAAGCGCGGCACCAACGCGTGGCACTTCGGTGGCCAGGCGACCTGGGAACCGGCGTCAGCGCGTTCGGACAAAGATGACGTGCGGTATCCGGGTGACGGTGCGCTGTATGCGCCGGAGAGCAAGGACCGCGAGTGGGTCAGCACGCAGAGCATCTACGCTGGGGGCCCGCTGATCGAAGACCGGCTGTTCTTCTTTGGCTCCTACGAGCTGGAGCGCCGCGAGGGCACCGACGTCAAGAATGTCGAGTCCACCAATGCGTATTCCAATTACGAGTACGAGCGCCCGCGCTGGTACGCCAAGGTGGATTGGAACATCACCGACAACCACCTACTCGAAGTGACCGGCGCCTCCAGTCGCAACGTCTTCCGGGGCGACATCTTCGCCTACGACTACGACACGCTCACCCGTGGCGCCCAGCGCGGCAAGGAAGACACCACCAAGACCGGTGGCGACCTGTGGACGGCCAAGTACACCGGGTACCTCACCGATCGGCTCACTGTCAGCGCGCAGTACGGCGAAATGCGCACGGATGACTACATCGGCAACCCGGCCTACGACGGCAGCCTGACGTACCTCAACAGCCCCACGCTGCAGAACCCGGCGCTGACCGGTGGTGTGCCGATCACCAATGCGCAGACCACCTCGCTGCTGGTCAACCCGGACCGGGGCAACCGCAGCAACAACCTGCGGCTGGATGCCAACTATGTGTGGGGCGACCACAGCATCACCGTCGGCATCGACAACCAGAACGCCCGTGCCTTGAACCGTGGCTCGGTCGCCTCGGCCGATGGCTACTACTGGATCTACGGGCAGTCCAACCCGAACGTGCCGATCAACACCGGCCTGGGCGTGCCGGCCACCGGCGGCATCCGCAATGGCGAAGACGGCTACTACGTGCGGCAGTACATCTACAGTGCGCTGGCCTCGGTGCGTGCGTCGCAGCGGGCGCAGTACATCGAAGACAACTGGCAGGTGACCGATCGCCTGCTGCTCAACCTCGGCCTGCGCCTGGATCAGTTCACCAACTTCAACCGCGATGGCGATGCCTACATCAAGCAGACCAGCGGTCAGTGGGCGCCACGTCTTGGCTTCAGCTGGGACGTCGATGGCGATGGGCGGTTCAAGGTGTTCGGCAACGTGGGGCGCTACTACCTCGCACTGCCGCTGAACCCGGCCTTCAATGCGGCGGGTGCGACGCTTGCCACCTCGACGTACTACACCTACGGCGGCATCGACAGCAACGGCTACCCGACCGACCTCACCCAGTTCTCCGGCGCGGTGTCGGCCAACAACAACTACGGCCTGCTGCCGGATGCGAAGACGGTGGCCACCTCCGGCATCGAGCCGTCCTACCAGGACGAGTTCATCCTCGGCTTCAGCAAGGCACTGGGCCAGAACTGGGTGTACGGGGCCAAGGCGACCTACCGCGTGCTGCGCAGCGGCGTGGACGACTACTGCGATATCGATGCGGTGCTCGGCAAGGCCAGCAGCCTGGGCTACAACGTGACCAAGGACAGCAACCCGGTCAGCTGCTGGCTGATCAACCCCGGGCGCGCCAACACCTTCAATCTGGTCGACACCGGCGGCAATTACGTGACCGTCCCGCTGAGCAACGCGGAAATGGGCTTCCCGCGGTTCAAGCGTAACTACTACGCGGTGAACCTCTCGCTGGAGCATCCGTTTGATGGCCGCTGGTATGCCCGCGGCGACTACACCTGGTCGCGCAGCTACGGCACCACCGAAGGGCAGCTGCTCTCCGGCATCGGCCAGACCGCCGTGTCCACTACCCAGGCATGGGATTACGCCCAGCTGATGGAGCACACCAACGGACCGCAGAGCAACGATCACACCCATCAGTTCAAGCTGCACGGCTATTACCAGCTGACGCCGGAGTGGCTGCTCTCGGCCAATCTCAAGGTGCTCTCCGGCTCGCCGTTCAGTGCGCTGGGCTCGTATGGGCCGGACTACGAAGACCCTTCCGGCTATGGCATCGCGTATCACTTCTACAACGGGCAGCCGGCGCCTCCGGGCAGCCAGGGGCGCCTGCCGTGGCTGAAGCAGCTGGACCTGGGGGTGTCCTACCGCCCCGCGGTGGCCGAGGGGCGGCTGGGCTTCAATCTGGATGTCTTCAACGTGTTCGACAGTCAGGTGGCGCTGTGGAAGTCGCCGTACTCCGAGCTGGATCCGGGCCAGCCCGATCCGCTGTATGGCGCAGCGACCATCCGGCAGGCGCCGCGATCGCTGCGGGTCAGCGTGAGCTATGACTACTGAGCGGTGCCTCGCGAGCGGCGGTATGGCATGACGTTCACGGATCGCGAGGCAGTCTGGGGCAATTGTCAGGGGAGCCCCTTATG
Source organism: Stenotrophomonas sp. TWI273 (assembly GCF_039674765.1). NCBI lineage: Bacteria > Pseudomonadati > Pseudomonadota > Gammaproteobacteria > Lysobacterales > Lysobacteraceae > Stenotrophomonas > Stenotrophomonas sp. TWI273. The sequence continues at coordinate 253,399 of NZ_JBDJOA010000001.1, read as the reverse complement.
CAAAAGCAGATCCGGAACAACGCAGGGTGGATGGCGGTCGGTTTGACGGCCCTGCTGTGTGCCTGTTCGCCGCAGGGCGAAGGCGGTGCCACAGCCGTGGTGCAGCCCAGCGGTGCGGACCCGGGGGCGGCGAAGGCCGCTGATCCGGGTCCCGCCGCGGCCACGGCCGGGCGCCCGTCACCGGTGTATCAGGACGCGGCGCCCGGCATAGCGGTTGGCCCGGTCGTCGGTACCCGGGTCGCCCGCGATTTCCAGCGCGATTACCTGGCGTCCCCGACCTGGAAGCTGTTCGCGCCGCCGGACAGCGTGGGCATGCCCTTGGTGGCGCTGGTGCTGGAAGGCTCGGATCGGGTCACTGCCGGGGAGTTGCGGATCGGACGCAGCGACAACGCCGCATCGGTCCGCACCTGCCTGGATACGCCAGCAGAAGCGAGCGGTCCTGCCGCCTCGGCACCGGTGGATATCGGCGGCGTCCCGTTCACGCACTTCACCGTGGGCGATGCGGCGATGAGCCACTACGTGTCGGCCGAGAGCTATCGTGCGGTTCACCACGGCAGGTGCTATGCGATCGACCTGGTCGTGGCTGGCACGCGCCCGGAGGTCTACGATCCGCCACGCACGCCGCCGTTTACGCAGCAGGAGGCCGCGACACGGCTGGCCGACGCACTCACGGCGGTGTACTGGGTGCCGTGAAGGCGGTCACCCGCGTTGCTCAGGGAAGGCGAGCATGACCTTGGCGCCGCCCAGTGGCGACGTGCCGATGGACAGCGTGGCGCCGTGCCTGCCGGCGATCTCGGCGACGATCGCCAGGCCCAGCCCGCAACCATCGCCGCTGGCGTCCCCCCGCCAGAAGCGTTCGGTGACGCGGCCGCGCAGCGTGGGATCGATGCCGGGGCCGTTGTCATTGACGCTGATACGGATCTCGCCCTGGATCGTTTCCACGCTCACCGTGATCACGCCTTCAAGCGCGCCGTAACGCATCGCGTTGTCGACCAGGTTGCTGATCGCTTCGCGCAACAACTGCGGTTCTCCGATCAGCATCACACCGGCATCCGGCCCTTCGTACCCCAGGTCGACGCCTGCGATCACGGCGCCATCCATGAGGCGCTCCAGTGCTTCGCGCGCCAGCTCGGCAATGTCCACCGGCCGCATCGCCAGCATCGCGCCGGCGCTGTCTTCGGAACGGCTCAAGATGAGCAGTTGATGGGTGAGGTGGCGCAGGCGCGTCAGCCCCCGCAGCAGGCCTGCCAGTGCGTCCCGCTGTGCGGCCGGATCCTGTTCGCGCAGCGCGCTCTCCAGCTCGATCTGCAGCCCGGCCAGCGGTGTGCGCAACTGGTGTGCCGCGTTGCTGATGAAGCGCTGCTGGGCATCCTGCATCGCCGAAAGCCGGCTCACGAGCTGGTTGAAGGCATCCACGGCGGGCCAAAGCTCACGCGGCGCGGCGTCCTGTGGATCCAGGGGCATCAACGCATCAAGCGGAGCACTGGCCAGCCGCCGTGCGGCACCGTTGGTATGCCGCGCTGCGGCGCCGGTACCTGACCAGGCCAGCCACGCGGCAAGCAGCAGGATCGTGCCCTGCAGCGGAATGCTCGCCAGCAGCAGGCGATGCTCCAATCGAAGGCGTTTGGTACGGGTCTCGGCCACGCGGATCACAATCGGGGTGGCCGAACCCGGCGGGGTCATCGCGACCTGCACGACGCGCACGTCGCGGCCATCGATCAGCGCGTCATAGTAGCTGCGCGCCGGGCTGTCATCGGCGTCCTCGGCCAGCGCGGCGGTGGCCCTCGGCAGCGCGCCGGTACCGTAGAGTCGCGTGCCATCGGCGCGGGTCACGTCGCCATATATCCGATCCACCGTGTCCCAGGTGAACATGCGCGAGACGGCGGGGGAAATCTCCATGTGGACGGTCTCGCCGCGCACCTCGATCAACTGTGCCAGCGACATCGCCGAATCCAGCAGCCAGCGGTCGTACACCTGTTCGGCGTAGTGCCGCGCCAACACGAACGAGCCGACCGCACTGGCCAGCAGCAGCACCAGCAGTGGCAGCCACAGGCGCCGCAGCAGGACGCCGCGCAGGCTGTACGGCGCCTCAGCCATCACTGGCCTCCAGGCGGTAGCCAAGACCACGGAGCATACGGATGCCGACTTTGGCATCGGCCAGTTGCAGCTTGCGGCGCAGGCGGCTGATGTGGACTTCGATCACCGACAGGCTGGCCTCGTGATCCCAGCTGTAGACCGCATCGAACAGGCGCTGCTTGGCCACGATGCGCCCCGGCTGCTGCAGCAGGATCTCCATCAGGGCCAGCTCGCGTGCAGTAAGTTCCAGCGGTTGATCGCCAACACGCAGTTCGCGGGTGCCGGTATCCAGGCGCAGGGCGCCCAGCTGGCGCAGGGCAGGGGCCGTGGACTGGCGACGGGCGAGCGCACGCAGGCGCGCTTCGAGTTCGCCGAGGGCGAAGGGCTTGGCGAGGTAGTCATCGCCGCCACTATCCAACCCGCGGATACGGTCCTCCACGCCATCGCGTGCGGTGAGAATCAGTACGGGGACGGAAAAGCCCTCCTGCCGTAACCGAGCCAGCAGATCCAATCCATCGATGTCGGGCAGGGAAAGATCCAGCACCACCAGGTCGTAGCTGACGCTGGCCAGCGCCGACGGCGCGGCCAGGCCACGGGCGAGATGATCGCAGGCATGACCGGTGCGGGTGAGTGCGCGCACCAGGCCATCGGCCAGCGCGGCATCGTCTTCAATCAGCAGAATGCGCATTGCAAGGTTGACGCAAGGTTCGGGAAAGTTTGACGAAAGCGCTGCACCTTACCGTGTCGGCAATGAATACCACCACCCGCTGTGCCGCCCTGATGGCCGCACTTCTGATTGCGCCGGGCACCGCTTCGGCACTGACGCTGGCCCAGGCGGAACAGGCCATGGCAGCGCATAACCCGGATCTGCTCGCGGCAGCGATCGCGCTGCGCGGCACGCAGGGCGATGCCGTGAGTGCATCGCGACGCCCCAGCCCGGAGCTGAGCGTGGGCACCTCCAAGATCAGCCGGCAGGAGGGCATCGGCCCGGGCCGATGGAAAGACAAGCGCGTGGATTCCACCCTCGGCCTGGGTTGGACCTGGGAGCGTGGTGGCAAGCGCGGTTGGCGCATGCGTCAGGCCGACGCCTTGGTCGAGGCGGCCAACCTCAGCCTGCTCGACGGGCGACGCCAACAGCAGGTGGCGCTCACCGAGGCGTACTTCGGGTTGAAGGCTGCGCAGGAACTGCAACGGATCGCGGCGGAGGACCGCCGTGCGTCGGCGGAGAGCCTGGCTGCAGCGGACAAGCAGGTGGCGACCGGCGCCCTGGCCCCGATCGAGCGCGCACGGTTGGCGGTGGATGACCTCAAGGTGGCCGATGCCGCCCGTGAGGCCGAGCGTGGCCTTCGCGAGGCACGCCATGTGCTTGCGCTGCTGCTGGGCAACGACATCGATGCTGCGCTCAGCGCCGACGATGCGTGGCCGCGCGCGGGCGCGACCGCGACACCCGCGACACCCGCACCGACCGCGTTGGAGGAGCGCGTTGATCTGCGTGCCGCCGAGGCGCGGGTGATCGCGGCGGACGCAGCACGTGCACTGGCCCGCAGTGAACGCCGGCGTGATGTGCAGTTCGGCCTCGAAGCCGAGCGCGAGCCAGCCGATATCGGCGGGGTGACCTGGGGCGTCTCGATGAGCGTGCCGCTGGGCGGTGCCAAGCGCTGGCGGGGCGAGCAGCAGCGAGCGGAGGCGGACTACGACGCCGCTGTCCTGGAACGGCAGCAGTTGCGGCGCGCAGCGACCGCCGAACTGGATCAGTTGCAGCACGCACTGGCCGCCGCCGCACAGCGCCGCACCGAGTACGAACAGCTGCAGGGACCGGCGGCAAGGCAGAGCCTGGACGGCCTGGAACTGGCCTATCGCCGAGGTGCCGCCACGTTGACGGATCTGCTGGATGCAAGGCGCAGCTGGCGCGAGTTCGAATCCGATCTGATCGATGCGCGGTTGGCGCATGCCTCCGCCCTGGCGCGCTGGAATGCCGCCGTTACGGCTTCCGAAGGACACCCCCGATGATGTATTCCCGCACCGCCGGCTCGGCCCGGCTGCTTTCGTTGCTCGTGGCCGCCGTGCTGGCCGGTGGCTGCGCGCGCGATGCCGGACCTGTGGCCGTGCCGGCTCCGACGGTCGACGGCGCCACCATCCGCTTCGCTGCCGACAGCCCGCAACTGAAGGTGTTGCGAAGCGAAGCCGTGACCGATGGCTCGGCCTCGGTCCTGCAGCTGCCGGCGCGCATCACCTGGGATGACACGCGTTCCAGCCAGCTGCGCTCACCGCTGCCGGGCCAGGTGGCCCGTATCGAGGCGGCGCCCGGCGAGAAGATCAAGGCGGGGCAGGTGCTGGCGTGGGTGACCTCGCCTGAGTTCGGGCAGGTGCAGGCCGAGGGCGCCCGTGGCGCCGCCGAGCTTCGCCAGGCACGCAACGAACTGGCCCGCGTCCGCGAACTGCATGAGGCCGGCGTCGCCTCGGGGCGCGAACTGGACGAAGCCGAATCCGCACTGGCGGCCAACGAGGCCGAGCATGCCCGTCTGCGGGCGCTGACCCGCGGTTTCGGCAGCAGCCGCAGCATCGACCAGCGCATGCCGCTGCGTTCGCCCATCGACGGCATCCTGGTCGAGCGCCGGATGAGCCCGGGCATGAACGTGTCGCCGGATGCCGAGCTGCCGTTGGCGGTGGTGAGCGATCCGGACCGCCTATGGTTGATCGTCGATGTTCCCGAGGCGCTTGCGGGTCGCCTCAAGCCCGGGATGGCCGTGAGCCTCACGCCCGGCCAAGGCGAGGCAGCGCACGCCGTACTCGGCCATGTGGATGACTACATCGACACCGAGCGCCACGTGGTGCAGGCGCGTGCCGAGCTGGACAACCGTGAGCGACGCTTCAAAGCGGGTCAGTACGTACGGGCTGCGATCACGGTGCCGATGGACGGGGGCGTATCGCTGCCGGAGGGGGCGGTGCTGCTGCTCGGGCGCGAGCAGGTGGTGTTCGTCGACGAGGGCAAGGGCCGGTTCGCGCGGCGATCCGTGCAGGCCGAGGAGTTGGGCCAAGGGCGCTTGTGGGTGGGCCAGGGGCTGGCCGCTGGCGCGCGCGTGGTCGTGGACGGTGGTCTGCTGCTGCAGCAGGTGCTCGACCAGAACGTTGGCAGCGCTGACGCACCCGCCGGTGGTGCGGCGGCCGCCAAGGCTGCCCCATGATCGATCGTCTGATTGCGTACTGCCTGCGTCAGCCGTTGATGGTGATGCTGGCGCTGCTGATCTTCATCGGCGCCTCGTTCGCCGCGTTCCGCGAGTTGCCGGTAGAAGCCTTCCCGGACGTCTCCGATACCCAGGTCACCGTGGTGACGCTGCACCCGGGGCGCGCGGCCGAAGAGGTTGAGCGCGAAGTCACGATGCCGCTGGAGGTGGCGCTGTCCGGCATCCCGCACTCGGTGCGCGTGTTCTCGCACACCCAGTTCGGGCTGTCGATGATCATCCTGACCTTCGACGACGGTGCCGACGACTATTTCGCGCGCGCCCAGGTGATGGAGCGCCTGCAGGGCGTGGATCTGCCCGACGGCGTGCAGCCGGAGATGGAGGCGATGAGTTCGGCGGTGGGCGAAATCTACCGCTATGTCCTCCACGCACCACACATGAGCTCCACCGAGCTGCGCACCGTGCAGGAATGGGTCATGGAGCGGCGCCTGCGTACCGTGCCGGGCGTGGCCGACGTGGTCAGTTTTGGCGGCTATGCGCGGACCTTCCAGGTGGAGCCGGACCTGGGCAAGCTGCGTGACCGCGGGATCAGCCTGGAGGAATTTGCCGAGGCGCTGGAGCGGGGCAGTGCGAACGCCGGCGGCGGCTATGTGGAGCGTGGGCAGCAGCAGTATCTGATCCGCGGGGTTGGGCTGATGCGTTCGCCGGCCGACATCGGCACCGTTGTCGTGGGAGAGCGGCAAGGCACCCCCGTGCTGGTGCGCGACCTGGCCCGCATCGTCGATACCGGCCTGCCGCGACAGGGCCTGGTTGGCCAGGATGAGAACGACGACGCCGTGTTCGGCATGGTGCTGATGCGCAAGGGCGAGAACCCGTCCCTGGTGCTGGATGCCTTGCATGCGCGCGTGGCCGAGATCGAGGCCGATCACCTGCCGGATGGCGTCACGCTTGAACCGTTCTACGACCGCTCCTGGCTGGTCGCGACCACCCTGAAGACCGTCTTCCGCAACCTGGTGGAGGGTGCGGTGCTGGTGTTCCTGGTGCTGTGGCTGTTCCTCTACAGCGCCCGTGCGGCGTTGATCGTGGCAGCGATGATGCCGCTGGCCTTGCTTCGACCTTCCTCGGCCTGCACCTGTGGGGCGTGCCGGCCAATCTGCTCTCACTGGGCGCGATGGACTTCGGCATCATCATCGATGGTGCGGTGATCGTGACCGAGCATATCGTCTCGCGCATGTCGAAGATGCCGCCCGGCAGCACCCGGCGCGAGCGCATGGCGACGGTGTTGTCGGCTGCGTCGGAGGTGGGGCGGCCGACCTTCTTCTCGATGCTGATCATCATTGCCGCGCACATCCCGATCTTCACCCTGCAGCGCCAGGAAGGCCGGATGTTCGCCCCCATGGCCTATTCGGTGACGTCGGCGCTGATCGGCGCACTGATCCTTGCCCTGACCGTGGTGCCGCTGCTGTGCTTCTGGTGGCTGCGGCGCGAGCGGCTGAAGGGCGAGAACCCGGTGATGAACCGGCTGGTCGGCTGGTACCGCCCGTGGCTGGAGGGGGCGATGGCGCGGCCCCGTGCGGTGGTGCTTGCGGCAGTGGCCATGCTGGTGGTGACGCTGGCATTGGGCACGCGGTTGGGCTCGGAATTCCTGCCCGAACTGGACGAAGGCTCGATCTGGCTGACCGCCACACTCGACCCCAGCACCAGCCTGGCCGAGGCGCAGGCCCAGTCCCGGCGCATCCGTGACCTGGTGCGGACGTTGCCCGAGGTTTCGACGGTGGTGGCCAAGCTCGGTCGCCCCGAGGATGGCTCCGATGCCAAGGGCGCCAACCAGATCGAAGCGCTGGTGGCGCTCAAGCCCGAATCCGAATGGACCCGGAAGATCGACAAGCGCGAGCTGGTGGCGCAGATGCAGCGCATGCTGGAAGCGCGTATTCCCGGCCCCGAGTTCTCGATCTCCCAGCCGGTGCGCGACAACATCCTGGAAAGCATTTCCCAAATCAAGGGCCAGGTGGTGATCAAGGTCAGCGGCGAAGATCTGGACGTGCTGACCGGCCAGGCCCAGGCGATCCTGGCGCAGGTCAGAGGCGTGGAGGGCGTGGAGAGTGCTTTCATCGACCGCGACGGCAGCCTGCCGCAGCTGCGCATCGATATCGATCGTGATCGCGCAGCGCGCTACGGCCTCAACGTGCAGGATATCGATGCCGTGATCGAGACCGCCATCGGCGGCCGCGAGGTCGGCCAGCTGTGGGAGGGCGAGCGCCAGTTCCCGATCAGCCTGCGCCTGTCCGATGCCGACCGCGATCTGCAGCGCCTGCGCACCGTGCCGGTGGGTACGGCCTCAGGCCAGACGGTGACACTGGGAGATGTGGCGGACTTCAACATGGCCAGCGGTGCGATCAACATCTCGCGTGAGAACGCCCAGCGCGTCAAAGCCGTGAGCATCTTCATCGCCGGGCGCGACATGGGCAGCGTCGTTGCCGATATGCGCAAGCAGGTGGATGCCACCATCCAATTGCCAGAAGGCTACCGCATCGACTGGTCCGGCGAGTTCGAGAATCAGCAGCGCGCCATGGCCCGCCTGGGCTGGGTGGTACCGCTGTCGGTGCTGATCATCTTCGTGCTGCTGTTTGATGCCTTCAAGGACGTCACCAGCGCCGCGCTGATCCTGGCCAACGTTCCGCTGGCGATGATCGGCGGCATCCTGGCGTTGCTGCTGACCGGGATTCCGCTGTCGGTGTCGGCGGCGATCGGCTTCATTGCCTTGTTTGGGCAAGCGGTACTCAACGGCGTGATCATGTTGACGCGATTCGGCCAGCTGCGCGAGCAGGGCATGGCGCTCTACGACGCCGTGGTGCAGGGCGCACTGCAGCGCCTGCGGACGGTGCTGATGACGGCGCTGTTGGCGATGTTCGGCTTGCTGCCGATGGCGACGTCGCATGCGATTGGGGCTGAGACCCAGAAGCCGCTGGCGGTGGTGGTGATTGGCGGGCTGTTGTCGGCGATGTTGCTGACCTTGCTGGTGCTGCCGACGCTGTACTACTGGGTGCATCGTCGACGGGAGCAGCGGCGGGGTGGGGCGGCGATGGAGGCCGAAGCGGTGTAGGTGACGAATGGCCGGGCAGTGTGGGGAGGAGCCATTGCCCGGCCGGTGGCGCTATGATCGGCCATCGCAGGGGAAGCGGAGCAGATCAGGAATGGAGATGATGGCGGAGGCCACGGCAGCTGGGGTACCGGAAGCTGCGGCAGCAGCTGAAACGGCCGGTCCTGAGCCAGTGCTCAGCTTCTCGTGGCTGCACGACAACGTCGCTGCCTACGTGGCCCGCAGCCGTTACCCGAAGCCGTCCCGCTTGGAACGTGCATCGCTCTGGATTGGCTTGGGCGCAGCTGGCCTGGGCCTGCTGGCCGGTGCGCTCAGCCCCCGTGTCATCGCGGAAGCGCCGGCGGCCATGACGCTTTCCATCTGTCTGGGTGTGGAACTGGCCGGCTTTCTGCTGCACCTGCTTCTCACGGCGAAGCGTGAGCTCCCCCAGGCGCTCAAGTTGCGACGCACGCATGCCGTGGACATGGATTTCAATTTCGCCTACTGGCGATATCTGGTGGGTGAGCTTCGAACGTTCCCGCGCGCGCAGTGTGAGGAAATGCTTCGCTTCTCAACTGGCTTGCGTCAGCGCATGAACGAGCGCATGGGGCTGGTGTTCGGTGGCATGCAGCATCTTGGGATATTCCCGGTGCTGGTGGCGCTCTATCTACAGTTCCGCAACTGGACGTGGGGCGATTGGGCCGCCGCCTTCGACGTGAATCCTGTTGCGGGCCTGATCATCTGGATGATGGTGGTGCTGTACGTGGCGGGCTGGATGCTTATCGGGTTGCGAACTCGATTGGACACCTACGTCAGCCTGCTTGAAACCGCGCTTCAGAGGGAGTGATGCATTCATCCAGGCGCGTTTTCAATCTTGTAATCGTGTGTCGTGTCCCATCAGTTCAGAGATTTTCCGTGATGCGTCCAGCAACGCCTGGACGTGTGCTGGCTCTGGCGTTCCGGGCAGGTAGTGGATCGAGCCGATGATCGCCACCGTTCCGAACAGCTCCCCGTTGGCCTGCAGGAGCGGCGCAGCCAGCGCGTTGACACCGATATAGAGCTCTTCAGGTGCGTCGGCCCAGCCTCGGCGGCGCACCAGCTCGATCTCGGCACGCAATCGATCCGGGTCGGTGATCGTGCGAGGCGTGCAGGACTGCAGTGGTTGGTCGAGGAACTGCTGGCTAACGCCTTGCGGAGCGAACGCCAGTACCACCTTGCCCTGGGCGACGGTGTTCAGATGGAACCGCGTCCCAGGCCGGAGGCTGATCTCCACCGGCGCGGTTCCGCGCAGGAAGTCGATCACCACCACCTCATTGTCCGAGTAGGTGGCAATGACAACCGTCTGCCCAACCTGGTCGCGCAGGCGCTCAAGCACCGGCTTGGCCAGCGACATCACGTCGAAACGGCTGGTGCAGGCACGCCCCAGCAGGAACATCTGCCAGCCGACCCGATACTGGTTCGTGCGCGGGTCCTGGCCGACATAGCCGTGCTCGCGCAGCATGCTCAAATGGCGGTGGATGCGGGCCTTGGGCATGCCGAGCATTTCAGCAAGACGCGTGACGCCCAGTCCCGCAGGGGCCGCGGCCAGTGCCTCGATCACTTTCAGCGAGACAATGGCGGTGGGAAGCCCTTGTTCAGCGCTCAGCTCCGCCGCGCCCGATTCGATGACGTCCACGCCTTCGCTGGCATTGATTTCCTTGAGGGCACTGGGCGTATGACGGGGCATGGGAACCTTCTGGCGAACGTGAGGGACGTGAGGCAGGCGCTAGATTACCTCACGGTAAGCAGGGTCATGGCAGGTTGATGTATCGCTCTGCGAAAACGCGGTACTGCTGAACCTTCTTGGCTGCGGCGTCGGCGGCATGAACATAGCGGATGGAACTGCGGCCTTTGACCTGACGAGGAAGCAGGAAGCAGCGGATGAATGTTGTCGATTCGCGCTCCGTGGTGGGAGCCAGTACCGGTGCGTGGCCCAGTTCGAACCACGCCTCCCCGGCGGGATAGGCATGCGTTTCGCCGAGCGTCTCGATACGGATTTCGCCATTCAGGCAGATGCGGATACCCGGTCCTTGATGCACGTGGGTAAGTGCCACTCCGGCCGGCGGGAACTCGACGCGATCGCAGCGCATGAGCCAGCTGAAACGCGGATCCAACGTTACTGGCGCCTCCAGTTTCAAGAGGGTTGTGGCCGCAGGCGCCGAGGGCAGGTCGCCGGTACCAGGCTGTCCAGCACCGGTGAGTTCCCAGCGCCACAGCACCGTTTCCTCGGTGCCATTGATCAGGGTGAGTTCGTCCTGCGCCACAGAAGCGTGGCCTTCGCCGAGCCACTGCCCCTGGTCGTGCGCGTCGACGGCCAGTCCACCTGACCGCACGTACACCGCACGCGGCAGAGCCGGCAGGTGGATCGGCGGACAGCCTGCCGGCAGGCGGTCTTCGTAGAGGCGCAGGATGAGATCGGACATGGCGTAATCCTTTGGAAGTGTGGGCGTATCGTACAGCGATACTCGTGTATCGTATATGTTCCGTTTCTCAAAAATGTGGTCTATAGTCGCCCTTCGGTATCGATTGCCGATACATCACAACCGCCAAAAATTCCGGAGGGGGAACAAATGGCCAGTAGTACGTCCACGTCGCCATCAGGCGACGCCGGCAACAAGCGCTGGTGGCAAGGCGCCACCCAGCAGCAGTGGGGCACCTTCCGGTCGGCCTATCTCGGCTGGGCGCTGGACATCATGGATCTGATGCTGTTTGCCATGGTCATCAAGCACGTCAGTGCCGACCTGGGGTTCGACAAGTCCGACGCGGGGATGGTGATGTCCGCCACCCTGCTGGCTACCGCCGCCGGCGGGCTGCTGTTCGGGTTCCTGGCCGACCGCATGGGGCGCGCCAAGTCGATGATCCTCAGCATCATCTGTTACTCGATCGGCACTGCGTTGTGCGGGCTCTCCGACACGCTTGGCCAGCTGATGCTGTTCCGGGTCATCGTCGGCCTGGGTGTCGGCGGGGAATGGTCGGCCGGTTCGGCGCTGGTCAGCGAAACCTGGCCAGCCCAGCACCGCGGCAAGGTGATGGCGTGGATCCAGAGCGCGTTCGCGGCAGGCTATGCGGCGGCGGCCATCGTCGCGGCTGTGGTGGTGCCGATGTACGGCTGGCGCTGGGTGTTCGCGGTCGGCCTGCTGCCGGCACTGCTGGCCTTCTACGTGCGCCGTCACGTCAAGGAGCCGGAGATCTGGGTCAACCAGACCAGACGGTTGAGCTTCACTGAGACATTGGGCGCGTTGTTCAGTGTCCATCGGCGCAACACGCTGATCGGCCTGGCGTTCACCACGGCAGCCATGTGCGGCTACTGGGGCCTCTTCACCTGGATCCCGACTTACCTGGCCACGCCGGTCGCCGAGGGCGGTCCGGGATTGGACCTGGTCAAGTCCACGGTGTGGATCGTGATCATGCAGGTGGGTGCGGCGCTGGGCTACGTCACCTTTGGTTACATCGCCGATCGGCTGGGGCGCAAGAAGGCGTTCCTGATCTTCTTCGCTGGCTCGGCGCTGTCGGTGCCGTTGTTCGTGATGATCCACACGCCGGGGCTGTTGATGGCATTCGGCATCGTGGTGGCCTATTTCGGCACTGGCTTCTACAGCGGGTTCGCTCCCACCTTCGCGGAAATGTTCCCGACGTCCATCCGCGCCACCGCGCAGGGCTTCGTCTACAACGGCGGCCGTGCCATCGCCGCGATCGCACCGGCGCTGATCGGCTACCTGGCCAACCAGCATGGCGTGGGCAGCGGCTTGCTCGCTACCGCCGGCTTCTTCGCGCTGGCCGGTCTGATCGTGCTGCTGTTCCTGCCTGAAACCAAGGGCGCGGAACTGACTTGATTCACCCTGGAGACTGACATGCCAATCATCCAAGTAACCCTGGTGCAGGGGCGCGACGAACAGAAGGTGCAGGCCTTCATCCGCGCGGTAGCCCGCGCTGCACATGAGCAGCTGGGCGCGCCGATGCAGACCATCCGCGTGATGGTCAATGAAGTGCCACCGCAGCGCTTCGCGGTGGGCGATCTACTCAAGAGCGATTCCCCGACCGGGGCATCCGCATGAGCGCCGTCCTGATCCCGGCCGACATCGCCGAGCAGGCCGCGCAGCTGTACCGTGCGCTGCGTGAAGGCGCGCCCCTGGACCCGCTCAGCGAGCGCATTGCCGGGCTGCGTATCGAGGACGCCTACGCGATCTCCAGCAACCTGCTCGCCCGGCGCGTGGCCGACGGTGAGCGCGTGGTGGGCAAGAAGATCGGCGCAACGAGCGCGGCAGTGCAGCGCATGCTCAAGGTGGACCAGCCGGATTTTGGCTTCCTCACCGACCGCATGGAAGTGCGCAACGGCGGCACGCTGTCGCTTGATGGTCTGATCGCACCCCGTGCGGAGGGCGAGATCGCCTTCCACCTCAAGCGCGACCTGTGCGGGCCTGGCATTACCCATCACGAAGTGATCGCGGCTACCGAAGCGGTTTCGGTGTGTTTTGAGATCGTCGATTCGCGCATTCGGGACTGGAAGATCGGCATCACCGACACCGTGGCCGACAACGCCTCCGCTGCCGCTTTCGTCCTGGGTGACCTGCGCGTGCCACCCAAGGGCCTGGACCTGGGAACGCTGGGCATGGTGGTGGAAAAAAACGGCGAGCTCGTCGCGACCGGCGCCGGCGCGGCTGCGCTGGGGTCGCCGATCAACTGCGTGGTGTGGCTGGCCAATACGCTCGGCCGCCTGGGCACCTCGCTGAAGGCGGGCGAGGTGATCCTTTCCGGTGCCCTGGTGCCACTCATCCCGGTGCAGCGCGGCGACCACATGCGCGTACGCATGGGCGCCCTGGGCAGCGCGGACGTGCGCTTTGCCTGATCCCGCTTCATCCCCCAAGTATCCCCACAGGAGTGCGGTATGACCCTGAAAGTCGCCATCATCGGTCCCGGCAACATCGGCACCGATCTGATGATCAAAGTAATGCGCAACGGCAGGCACCTGGAAATGGGCGCGCTGGTGGGTATCGACCCCGCCTCCGACGGCCTGGCCCGTGCGGCCCGGCTCGGCGTCCCGACCATCGCCACCGGCGTGGAAGGGCTGATCGCATCGGAGGTGTTTGCCGACATCGACATCGTTTTCGATGCCACGTCCGCGTCGGCGCATGTCCGCAATGATGCGTTGCTGCGCCAGGCGCGGCAGTCGATCCGGGTCATCGACCTGACCCCTGCGGCCATCGGGCCGTACTGCGTGCCGACGGTCAACCTGGAGGCCAACCTGGACGCGGTGAACGTCAACATGGTCACCTGCGGTGGGCAGGCCACCATCCCAATGGTGGCCGCCGTCGCCTCGGTGGCCAAGGTGCACTACGCCGAGATCGTGGCGTCCATTGCCAGCCGGTCGGCAGGCCCGGGAACCCGCGCCAACATCGATGAGTTCACCGAAACCACCTCGCGCGCCATCGAGAGCGTCGGTGGCGCCCGCACCGGCAAGGCGATCATCGTGCTGAATCCGGCCGATCCGCCGCTGCTGATGCGCGACACCGTGTATGTGTTGTCCGAGGCCGTCGATACGGCGAAGGTCGAAGCCGCGGTGAGCGAGATGGTGGCGAGGGTGGCGGCGTATGTGCCTGGGTATCGTCTCAAGCAGCAGGTCCAGTTCGACGTCATCGACGAACCGCTCAACGTCCCCGGCATCGGCCCCACCACGGGCTTGAAGACCTCCATCTTCCTGGAAGTGGAGGGCGCTGCTCACTACCTGCCAGCGTACGCCGGCAACCTCGACATCATGACCTCGGCGGCACTGGCCACTGCCGAGCGCATGGCCGCATCGCTGCTGGCCCAGCCGGCAGGCGCCTGAGGAGACGCTCATGACCCAACGCAAACTCTACATTTCCGATGTCACCCTGCGCGATGGTTCGCATGCGGTGCGTCACCAGTACAGCCTCCCGCAGGTGCGCGCCATTGCAGGCGCACTGGACAAGGCGCGCGTGGACTCGATCGAAGTGGCCCACGGTGACGGCCTGCAAGGCGCCTCGTTCAACTACGGCTTCGGCGCGCACAGCGACCTGGAATGGATCGAAGCAGCGGCCGACTCGGTCAGCCATGCGCGCATCGCCACGCTGCTGCTGCCCGGGATCGGCACCGTACACGACCTGAAGAACGCCTACTCTGCGGGCGCGCGGATCGTGCGTGTGGCCACCCACTGCACCGAGGCGGACATCTCGCGCCAGCACCTTGAGGCGGCCAACGCCCTGGGGATGGATGCGGTCGGCTTCCTCATGATGAGCCATATGATCGCCCCTGCCGCCCTTGCCGAGCAGGCACTGCTGATGGAGAGCTACGGCGCGTCCTGTGTGTACGTGGTCGATTCCGGTGGCGCGCTGGGCATGAATGATGTGCGTGATCGGGTGCAGGCGCTGCGCCAGGCCTTGAGGCCCGATACCGAGATCGGCATCCATGCTCATCACAACCTGTCGCTGGGCGTGGCCAACTCCATCGTCGCGGCAGAATCCGGTGCGATCCGGATCGATGCGAGCCTGGCAGGCATGGGTGCCGGTGCCGGCAATGCACCGCTTGAGGTGTTCATTGCAGCGGCCGAGCGCCTGGGCTGGGCGCATGGCTGCGACCTTTACGCCCTGATGGACGCGGCCGATGACATCGTGCGACCGCTGCAGGACCGCCCGGTGCGCGTGGACCGTGAAACGTTGGCGCTTGGCTATGCCGGCGTCTATTCCAGCTTCCTGCGCCACGCCGAGGCCGCTTCGCAGCGCTTTGGCATCAATACCGTCGACATCCTGGTTGAACTGGGCAAGCGCCGCATGGTCGGCGGCCAGGAAGACATGATTGTCGACGTCGCCCTGGACATGCTGCGCCGCCGTGATGCGACCGTAGTAAAGGAACCCGCATGAGCCTTGATAACGAAACCCTTGATCGTTGCGCCCGCCTGCTGCGCGACGCCGAACGCGACGTGCGTGACGTCGGCAAACTGACCGACAGCCATCCCGGGCTCGATGTGGCTGACGCCTATCGGATCCAGCAACGCCTGTGTGCGCTGAAGCAGGCCGAAGGGGTGCGCATCGTGGGCATGAAGATGGGCCTGACCTCCCATGCGAAGATGCAGCAGATGGGCGTGGACACGCCCATTTACGGTTTCCTTGGGAGCGATAACGTCGTCGATGATGGCGCGGCAGTGGACACCAGCGTGCTGATCCATCCCAAGGTAGAGGCCGAGATCGCCTTCGTGATGCGCGATGCACTGCGTGGCCCAAGGTGCACCGCCAGTGATGTGCTCACTGCGACGGACTACGTGGTGCCAGCCATCGAGCTGATCGACTCGCGCTACGAAAACTTCCGGTTCGACCTGCCCAGCGTCATCGCAGACAACACCTCGGCGTCGCGCTATGTCCTGGGTTCGCGCCCGACGGACCCGGCCAAGCTCGATCTGCAGACGCTGGGGGTGGTGATGGAGAAGAACGGCCAGGTCGCCGAGGTGGGAGCCGGTGCGGCCGTGCTCGGCGACCCTGCCGCTGCAGTGGCCATGCTGGTCAACATGTTGTCCGAGCATGGCCAGCCACTGGAAGCGGGCGCGGTCGTGCTGTCCGGCGCAATCACCGCGGCGATTGCCGTGCAGGCGGGCGACAACGTCCTGGTCCGCGGCGACGGCATCGGTACCGTCGCCATGCGCTTCATCTAGAACGCTCCACCCCGTTCGTCAACGCCGCACGGCCTGTTCACCCAGGCCGTGTCGGCATCGCTATGCCCTGGGAGGGGAATCATGGTTGGAATGAAGAGGAGAACAGCGGCCTCGGTGCCGTTGTGGCTGGCGTTGTCCGCACTACCGCACACGGCGCTGGCGCAGGCCGTGGATACCGCCACGCTGGAGGCGCGTATGGCCGAGCTGGAAGCAGAGATGCAGCAGATGCGAGGGTTGTTGCAGCAGTACCAACAGCGCGATGCCAAAGCGGCCGAGAACACCCCGACGGTGGCGGTTGCAACGCCGCCCGCGCAAGCGTCAACGCCAATCCTGCCCGGGGCGATGCCCGGCACCCGCTTCACG
Source organism: Stenotrophomonas sp. TWI273 (assembly GCF_039674765.1). NCBI lineage: Bacteria > Pseudomonadati > Pseudomonadota > Gammaproteobacteria > Lysobacterales > Lysobacteraceae > Stenotrophomonas > Stenotrophomonas sp. TWI273. The sequence goes on along the minus strand of NZ_JBDJOA010000001.1, from coordinate 237,000 downwards.
GCAGGCGGCTTCATCAAACTCGATGCCATGACCACGCGGACCAGCGACGGCGCCATTGCCGATGGCTCGGCCGGCCGTCTGTTCTACTTCCCGGCCGCTACCCCGGTCGCCGCGGATGGAAACGGCAAGAGCGCCAGCTACACCGACGTGCATGCCCAGTTCTCCAGGTTCTGGTTGGGCGCCGACACCGTTACCGAACGTGGCGACACGCTCAAGGCCTACATTGAGGCAGACATGTTTGGCGGCGGCAACAACGCCTTCGCCGGCAACGAAGTGATCACCAATACCTACGCGCTGACCCTGCGCCATGCCTATGTCAGTTGGAACCACTGGCTGGCTGGCCAGACCTGGTCCAACTTCCAGGACGTAGCGGCACTGCCGGACACGGTGGACTTCACCGGTCCGTCCGAGGGCACCATCTTCAACCGTCAGGCGCAGCTTCGCTACACGCGTGGCCCGTGGTCGTTCTCGTTGGAAAATCCGCAGACGACAGTGGCGACCTACCGGGGCAACGGCACCCGCCTCAACAGTGGCGATGACACCGTGCCAGACATCACCGCCCGCTGGGCGCAGCGCGGTGGCTGGGGCCACTTCACGGTGGCGGCCATGGTGCGCAACCTGCGTTACGACGGCCGAACCGACACCGGGATTGCGGCAAGCCTGTCCGGGCGCGTCAATGTAGGCAGCAATGACGACCTGCGCTACATGGTCAGCGGCGGGCAGGGCATTGGTCGCTACCTGGGCTTCGCACTCGGTGCCGACAGTGTGCTGGACGCCGAAGGGGAGCTGCATTCCCAGGATGGCTACGGCGGCTTCGTCGCGTGGCGTCACGCGTTCTCACCCAAGCTGCGCGGCAACTTCGTCTACTCCGGTGCCTGGTTGGACAACGATGCGCAATGGACTGGCTCGCTGGTCACCGAGCGCGCGCAGTCCTGGCGCGTCAACCTGATCTACTCGCCCTTCCCGAAGCTGGACCTCGGCGCAGAGCTGAGCCACGCCCAGCGCCGCCTGGAGAATGGAGAGGCCGGCGATCTGAACCGGCTGCACACGCACGTGAAGTACAGCTTCTGATCCTGAGCACGCACGGGGGATCCGTTGTCACGCACCCGGCTTCCCCGGCGGCAGGGTGTCGCCTCGTTCGTGCCAGGATGGGAGTTCCAGCGCATGGTGTTCGAGCATGGCCTGTATAGACGCACGCGCATGGTCCCTCTCCGCGTTCGCGCATTGGTCAAGAATCTCACCAGTCAGCTGTTCAAACTGCGGCCAGAATTGCGCTGGGTGGCGCACGCGCGCCACCCAGTGGTCCAGCTTGTCGCCCAGCGCATCAAGCTGCACCTGTATGTCGGGACGAACGCTCATCCCGGAGGTGCACCCAGATCAAGCGCGACACGGTAGTAATGGCCGTCGTCGCGGAGCAGGACGGTCAGGTCCGGCTGCAGGACGTCATCCACATGCAGCGTCGGCTGACCCTGCGCAGTGCGGGTCACCACGAACTCGTACAGGCTGCGCCCGAAGCGGTAGCTCAGTTCGAAGGACGGCCAATGATCGGGCAGGCAAGGTTCAAGCGAAAGACGATCACCGTCGCGACGGATGCCGAGCAGGGATTCCACCAGCAGGCGATACATCCAACCGGCCGACCCGGTGTACCACGTCCAGCCGCCTCGCCCGACGTGCGGTGACACGGCATAGACATCGGCGGCCAACACATAGGGTTCGACGCGGTAGGTCTGGACCGCCTCGGCGTCCAGTGTGTGGTTGAGGGGGTTGATCATGCCGGCCAGCTCCCAGGCACGCACTGCATCGCCCTGCTGTGCGAATGCCATCGCCGCCCACACCGCCGCGTGGGTGTACTGGCCGCCATTCTCGCGCACGCCCGGTACGTAACCCCGAATGTAGCCGGGGTCCTCCGTGGTCTGGTCGAAGGGCGGGTCGAGGAGCTGGATCAGTTTGGCGTCCTTTCGCACCAGATGCGTGTACAGCGAATCCAGTGCTTGGCTGGCACGCTCAGGCGCAGCAACGCCTGACAGCACCGACCAGCTCTGGGAGATCGAATCGATGCGGCACTCCTGATTCTGTGACGAGCCCAACATGGCGCCGTTGTCGAACCAGGCACGGCGATACCACGCGCCGTCCCAGGCATGCTGTTCCAGGTTCTGGCGCAGGCGTTCGGCCTGTTCTTCGCACCATTGCGCACGGGCGGCATCGCCACGCGCGTTGGCCAGCCCGATGAAGCGGCGAAGCGTGTCATGCAGGAAGAACCCGAGCCACACACTTTCACCGCGCTGCTGGTCGCCGACGCGGTTCATGCCATCGTTCCAATCGCCGCTCCCCATCAACGGAAGCCCGCGTTCGCCGAGCAACCGGCACCCGCGTTCCAGCGCGACGACGCAGTGTGCATAGAGTGTGCCGCGCTGTGCCGAAAGGGTGGGCATGTCGTAGTAGCCTTCCTCCTCCGGCGTCACCGCGCGACCCTCGATGTAGCCAACCACTTCGTCCAGCACGCTGGCGTCGCCGGTGACCTCCAGGTAGCGGCATGCGCCCTGGGGCAGCCACAGATAGTCGTCCGAGCAGCGGGTGCGCACGCCGCGACCTTGCGGCGGGTGCCACCAGTGCATCACATCGCCTTCGGTGAACTGGTGTGCCGCGCAGAGCAGCAGGTGTTCGCGGGTCAGGTCCGGGCGCGCGTGTACGAGGGCGAGCGCGTCCTGCAGCTGGTCACGGAAGCCGAACGCGCCGCCGGATTGATAGTAGCCACTGCGTGCCAGGTAGCGGCAGCCCAGGGTCTGGTAGACCAGCCAGCCATTGGCCAGTGCGTCGAACGCCGGGTCCGGCGTGCGGACCTGCACCGTGGCCAGTACATTGCGCCAGTGGATCCGCACGGCATCCAACGCATCGATGGCTTCCTGATTGCCCTGGCGGCTTCGTGCCAACGCCAGCGTTTCCTCGCGGTCGCGCCCCGCGCCAAGGCGGAACGTGGTTTCACTGCGGTCGCCCGGCGCCAGCTCCAGCGGCACCTGGATCGCCGCGCAGGGATCCATGCCCGCACCGGCCCGTGCATCCAGACGCTCGCGACGCAGCGCCGCAGGTGCGTGCAGGCCACCGTTGCGGCCGATGAACTCCAGGCGGTCACAGGTCCAGCCGCAGCCCTCGGCATCGGTGTCGAAGAAGGCCATCCGGCCGCCGAACTCGGTGCTGTAGCTGTTGCGCGCCAGCAGCGCCCCGGTCTGCGGGTCGCGTTCGGTGACCACGTGCATGCGCGACTTCGGGCGCAGGTCACCCATGACCCATTCCACGTAGCCGATGGCCGACAGGCGCCGTGGCCGGCCCGAGAGGTTGTGCAAGCGCAGGACCGAGAACTTCAGCGGTGCGGTGACATCGACGAAGACCCACAACTCGCTGGCGATGCCGTCTTCGATATGCTCGTAGACCGTGTAGCCAAAGCCGTGGCGGGTACGGTACGCCCCGGTGCCCCGGCATGGCAGCGGCATCGGCGACCAGACACGGCCGGTGTCCTCATCGCGCACGTAGAAGGCTTCGCCGCCGGTATCGGACACCGGATCGTTGAGCCAGGGCGTCAAGCGGAATTCGTGTGCGTTTTCAAACCAGGTATAGCCCGGTGCACTTTCGCTGACGACCGTGCCCAGGCGGGCGTTCGCGATCACGTTCGCCCACGGGGCCGGGGTCGGGGCACCTTCGCGCACCACCACCACGTACTCGCGGCCATCCTCGCTGAAACTGCCGGTGCCGTTGTCGAATCGGCCGGCGCCGCGGTACGGAAGGAACGGCCACGGGTCGTCCACCTCTTCGTCGTGCTCAACGCCCGGGGGCAGGCCGGGTTCGGGCCCCGGGTCGGCGACGACGGGCAGCCCGGGCGTCTCTTCCATCGCCAGGGCCAGCTCCTGCTGCTCCGCCTGCGGCACCAGGGCCGGAATCCGTCGCACAGGCAGCGGCTGGCGCCCCACCTGCGCCGCCAGCGTGCCGTCCTCGTCGCTGAGCACCACCCGTGCCACGGCCTGCAGCAGAACGCGGTCCTCGTGGCTCATGTTCTGCACCGGCCGCACGAAAATGCCGCCGGGGCGATCGAGCAGGCCCGTCTCCGAACTGGCGGCCACCATCCCCAGGATCTGGTCCTGCAGTTCCTGCCGATAGCCGGCCTTGCTGTCGTTCCAGATCACCAGATCGGTGTTGAGTCCCTTCTGGCGCCAATACGCGTGCGCCTGCACCAGCTGCCTGACCAGTTCCACGTTCTCCGCGTCGGTGACCTTGAGCAGCACGATGGGCAGGTCGCCGGAGATGGCATGGCCCCACAGCCCGGATTGTCCGCGCTGGTTCTGCTGCAGGACGGCGTCGCCCGCGCGCAGCAGCGGATTGGCATACAGCACGTGGCTGGCCAGGCGCTCGTACAGCGAGGCCTCGGCCTGGCTGGCGTTGATCTGCCGGCGCACCACCTGACTGTGTGTCCAGGACAGGTCGAAGACGCGGTCTGCCAGGCGGCGATCCCGGTACTTGTCGACCATCGCCTCGCACCCGGTGCGGTCGGCGCCGATGCCAAACACCATGTCCAGCTGCACGGTCTGCTCGGGCTCCAGCACCACCCGCACGCGGATGGCCACGATCGGATCAAGCACCGAGCCGTCCGTGCCGGAGAGGTCGATATCGGTGGTCAACGCCTGCGGCGTCCGCGGCGTGTTGCCACGCCCAAGGAAGCGCGCACGGTCGGTTTCGTAGGAGATCGACACCACCTCGGCGTCATGCACCGCGACCAGATGGAACATCCACGGTGGCACTTCGTCGTGCGAACGGGGCCGGCGCGTGCAGAGCACGGCCTGCTTGGCGGCCAGGATCTCGCTCTGCACGAAGAGGTTGCTGAAGGCCGGATGCGCATCGTCGGACGCTGCGGGCGCCAGCACCACTTCGGCATAGGTGGTGATTTCCACCGTGCGCTGGCGACGGCCGCGGTTGGTCAGGCGCAGGCGCCTGAGCTCGATGTCGTCCTCGGCGGAGATGGCGACCTGCAGATGACTCTCGCAGCCGCGGCGGGCACCCCGGAACTCTGCCTTGGCGTCGGAGAAGATCGCCTCGTAATGGTCCAGCGCCACGCAGGTGGGCTGGTAGGCGGCAGACCAGAACTCGCCGCTGTCCACGTCGCGCAGGTAGCAGAACGACCCCCAGGCATCGGTGGTGCCGTCTTCGCGCCAGCGGGTGAGCGACAGGTCACCGTGGCGGCTGTAGCCGCCGCCGGCATGGGTCAGCATGCCGTGGTAGCGGCCGTTGGAAAGCAGCTGCACTTCAGGGCGCGGGCCCGCCGGGTCGCGCAGGACGCGCAGGGAGGTCTCGTGCTCGGCCATGGCCGAGTGCTCGCCCAGGGCTTCGACCTCATGCGGATGGAAGACGCCGATGCGCGGGATGCGTTCCTGCAGCAGCAGCAAGGTGGCCTGGAACTCGGTATCGGCAACGAAACGGCGCTGCATCGGCTGGTCGCGCAACAGGTAATCCAGCGACAGCAGGCCCATGCCCTGGTGGTGGGCCATGAACGAACGCAGCAGAACGTGATCCTGCCCCGGCGGCACCCGGGCGGGGGTGTAGTCGATTGCTTCGTACATGCCAAAGCGCCCGGAGAACCCGAGACCTTCGAGTGCCTGGAGGTTCTGGCACGCCGCCTCCGGCGCCACCATCAGCGCCATCATGCTGGCATAGGGCGCGATCACCCGATCCTGGCCCAGGCCGCGTTTGAGACCCAACCCCGGCACGCCGAACGCACGGTACTGGTAGTTCAGGCGGGCATCGACAGCGTTGTAGCCGGACTCGGACACACCCCACGGCAGGTTCAAGCTACGGCCGTAGACGATCTGCGCCTCGACCGCATGTCGCGCGGTCTGATCGAGCAGCGTATCCGGATAGCTGGGCATCACCAGCTGCGGCATGAGGTACTCGAACATCGAGCCACTCCATGACAACAGCGTCGGCGTGCCGTTGACCTCGGTGAGCATCCGCCCGAGCGCGAACCAGCTCTCCTGTGACAACTGGCCCTGGGCGATGGCGACGAAGGCGCACAGCCGCGCTTCGGACGCCAGCAGGTCGTAGAAGCTGTTGTCGAGGCGGTGGTCGTCGACGTTGTAGCCGATCGAGAGCAGGTTGCGGGTACGGTAGAACAGGAACCCGTACTCCATCAGCGAGAACTGCCCGGCGCGGTGTGCCAACGCCTGCAGCTGCTCGATGCGCGCGCGCGCGTCCGCACCGGCGGAACCGGGCAGGGCGGCCAGCTGGCGCAGGCTGGGTACCGGCGCCTCCACGTCCGCGCTGGCATCGGCAGGGAGGTCGGCGAGTATCGCGTGGGCGGCATGGCATTCGGCAGCGAAGAGGGCCGGCCAGTGCAGCGCACCTTCCTCGGGCGACTCCGGTGCCGGCCACTGCGCCAGCACGGCGTCGGCCAGAGCGGCCAGCTCCTGCAACCGGGCGAGCAGCTGTGCCGTCCCCCGTGGATGGTCGGTACGCGCAGATGCCAGGCGCTGGCGAAGGTGGTTGAGCGCCTCGCCCAGGAGTGCGTCAGCGGGGCGATGGCGCTGCCGTTCCTCTTCCAGCACACCGAGCGTATCGGCCAGGCCATCGAAGGTATGTGGCGCCAGCACCGGCGCGTCCACCAGCGCGAGCAGGCCTTGGCGCAGCGTCAGCAGGTGGCCGGCCAGGTTGCCGCTGTCCACGGTGGAGACGTAGCGCGGCTGCAGCGGCGCCAGGGTTTCGGTGTCGTACCAGTTCAGGAAGTGGCCGCGATGGCGCGGCAGCTGGTCCAGCGTATCGAAGGTGAGGGCGGTACGTTCCGCGACCGCGCCCAGCTGGAGCCAGCCGAAATCCCACGCGGACAGATTGGCCAGCAGGGACAGGCCGATGTTGGTCGGCGAGGTGCGCCGCGCCACCACCAGCGTCGGGTGCTCCTGGATATTGTCCGGCGGCAGCCAGTGATCCTGCTCGCGCACCCACGCCTGGAAGAACGACCAGGTGCGCCGCGCCAGCCGGCCCAGGAATGCCCGCTGGGTCACGGACAGTTCGGCCACGCTTGCGGCCGGCGGCCGGCCCAGCCACGCCATCAATGCGGGCGCGAAGGTCCACGCCAACAGCAGGGGCAGGGCGACAGGCAGTGCCTGCGGAGCCACGCTGGCCACGACCGCCGCCAGCGCAACCGCCAGCACCGACGCCGGCGCCATCACCCGCCATTCCGCGCCGCGGTCGCTACCGAGGCGGCGCTCGACTTCGCTGGAGGGGTTCCATTGCAGCAGATGGCGGCGGGTGACGGTCATGCGCCAGAGCGTGCGCAGCACCGCGCCACCGGCGAGCAACGCTTCGTAGGGCAGACACGCGACCTGGGTGGCCGCGCGCAGCAACGACTGCAGCGTGCCGCGCCCGACCATGATGTAGTGCGCTTCCAGCGGCGTGTCGTCCGGAACGCTCAGCGCATCGCGCAGCATGCCGATCAGCGGCGGCGCGAACCACAGCGCCAGCACCCATGCCGTCCACGCAGCCGGGCGTTCGGCATACAGCCAACCCGCCACCAGCAAGGCCAAGGCGGCGATCGGCACCAGGCTCCGGCGCAGGTTGTCCAGCAACTTGCCGCGCGACAGCAGGCTGAGCCGGTTGCGTTCCCATCCCGATCCCGGGCGCGGTGTCCACGGCATCAACCAGGGCAACAGCTGCCAGTCGCCGCGGATCCAGCGCGCACGGCGCTTGGCATCGGCGGCGTAGCGTTCGGGGTAGTCCTCGTACAGGCGCACATCGCTGACCAGGCCAGCACGGGCATAGCAGCCTTCCAGCAGGTCGTGGCTGAGGATGCGGTTCTCGGGCAGGCGGCCCTCGAGCGCATGCTCGAACGCTTCGACGTCATAGATGCCCTTGCCCACGAACGAGCCTTCGTCGAACAGGTCCTGGTAGACATCCGAGACCATGCGCGAGTACGGATCGATGCCGGGCTCGCTGCCGAACATCCGCGCAAACCGCGAGGTGCGGCGCGTGCCCAGACTGGTGCCGACGCTGGGCTGCAGGATGCCGTAGCCCTCCACCACGCGTTGCAGCGCCGGATCGAAGCGCGGGCGGTTGAGCGGGTGCGCCAACGTGGCGACGAAGGCGCGTGCGGCATCCCGCGGAAGCTGCGTGTCCGAATCCAGGGTGATGACGTAGCGGACGCCGACCAAGGCGGCCGTGTCACCGACGGTGCGCATGAATGCGGCTGCATCGCCCTGGCGGAGCAGGGCGTTGAGCGCTGCCAGCTTGCCGCGCTTGCGCTCGTGCCCCATCCACACCCCTTCGCCCGGGTTCCATTGCCTGGGGCGGTGCAGCAGGTAGAAGCGATCGCCGCGCTCGGCCGCGTAGCGACTGTTCAGTTCCTCGATGCGCTCCACGGCGTGCGCAAGCAGGGTGTCGTCCGTCGGCGTCTCGGCGGCCGCGGCGTCGAGGAAGTCCGTCAGCAGCACGAAGCGCAGCTGGGGATCGCGGTTGGCCAGGAAGCGGACCTCCAGCGCCTCGGTCAGCACATCGATGCCTTCGATACTGGACAGCATCGAGGGGACCGCGACCACGGTGGAGCAGGCGGCGGGGATACCTTCGCTGAAATCGAGCTTGGGCAGCGGCCTGGGCGTGACCAGTACCGTCGCCGTCCAGTTCACCAGGACGATGCCCAGCTCGCTGAACACCAGAAGCCCGAGCAGCGCGGCCAGCCAGATGGGCACCGCGCCACTGCCCGATGCCAGCAGGCCGCCGGTAGCCACCACCGCCAGCAGGGCAATCGGCAGCAGGTACAGGGCAAGGGGCACGCGGTGCGCCAGTCGCCGGGCCTTGCGGTGCCGTGGCGCTGCCTCGGCCACTGCGTCGACGGTGGCCGAGGCGCCTTCGCCCACGAGCCAATAGCCCACGTGCGTACGTGGCCCATCGTGCGGCGCAGCCGCGCGTGCCAGATCCAGCGCGATGGTCGCAACGCGTTCTTCCGCAACGCGGCTACCGCGCGCGATCTTCTCTACAACGTGGCGATAGGCGTCGCGGGTGCCGAAATCCATCTGCGGATAGACGGCCATCGGGTCTTCCCGCAGCCGCTGCTCGACCACACTCATGTCTTCGACAAAGGTGCGCCAATCCATGGTGGAGAGGAAGCGCAGGCTGCCGATGCTGTTGCCGATGGAGACCTGGTCGGCCGCCTGCTGCTGGCCCTCGGCGGCGACCAGTTCGTCGATGCGCTGCCCGGCCGCGGCGGCCCACTGTTCCAGCCAGGCGATGGGCATGGCCCACGCGCCGCCGCGCCCCTGCAGCGAGCGGGTCAGCTCGGCGATGAAGGCACCGGTCAAGGGCGGCTCGGAGCGTGCCATGTCCGCCACCACGAGCACGACATCGGTCGGGGTGTCGGACGCTGCGCGATTGAGGCTGTCCGCCCATTGGGCAGCCAGGCCACGGTCCGTCCCATCGCGCATCACCCGCGCAGCCATGCGCCGCAGATTCTCCAGCAGGGCCAGGCGCAGCATGATCGGAACGGCCCACAGTTCGCCCAGGCTCAGCGGCGCGAGCGACTGGTACGAGGCGATGAAACGGCCCAGCGTATCGCCGTCAATGCGGCCATCGCCATGCGCGATGGCCTGCATCGACAGCTCATACACCCGCGGCAACCCGGCCGAGGGGCCGGCGACAAGGGAAGGCAACTGCCGGCTGTAGCCGCGCGGCAGGTGGCGTCGCGCGGTCTGGATCTGTTCTTCGATCAGGTAGTAGTTGTCGAGCAGCCATTCCCCGGCCGGGGTCACCGGCCGCTGTTCGCGCACTACGTTGCTCAGCAGCGTGTTGGCATCTTCCAGGACACGCTCGTTGGCCTGCAGGCGATCGAGCAGGCGCTCTGCGCCAGGACGCATCCGCACCCGGTGTTGGCGCGCGAGTGCGCGGCCGTACACCTCCATCTGTTCAACGCTGTACAGCGCGGCACGCAGGGGGACCTCGGTGGCTTCGATGGCCGGGACCGAGGCCTGGCGCTCACGCCAGCGCCAACGGACAAGACGACGCAGGCGGAGCCAACGACCAAAAAGACGGCGAAAGTGGGGCATAGGTTACCGAGGGGGGCAGGTCGCGTCCTTGCATAGTTGCATTCGGGGTGGCGTGGTAACTGTGAAGGCCGCGAGCGCGAGCGGCCCGGATGGTCGCAGCGCAACCTCAGGCGGTCGGCACCGTGCCGCCATCGATCGTGTACTCGGCCCCGGAGATGGACGCCGCCCGCGGCGAGACCAGGAATGCAATCAGATCGGCTACCTCGGCGGGCTTGGCCGGGCGCCCCAGCGGAATGCCGCCCAGCCCCTGCATGACCTGCTGTTTGGCACCCTCATATCTGTGCCTGCTGCAGGCGTGCCTCAGCCGCACGCCACTGAGGGGTAGTCGGGCGGCGTATGGGTATCGAACGGTCCGGCTGCGAGTACTATCGTGAGACGGCACCCGTAGACAGGCTGACCACAAGCCTCCCAAGTCCCATTGAATCCCATCTCGAGGCCGCCCCATGGCGCTTGAAGCAGACACGCCGGATCATCATCGGCAGCGTTCGGAGTACATCAAGGGCATCATTCATCGCCAGCCACCCAAGCCTTCGCCTGTTTCGCAGGTGGACGGCACGCCTAGGACTATCGTTCAGTTCTGGCACGATTTCCAGAACCTGCCGCCCGACGTACTTCACTGCATTGAATCTTGGATTTATTGGCAAAAAGCAGGTTATGCCCACCGACTGTTCGATGCGGCTGGAGCTGCTGCTTACATTGAAGAGCATCTCAGTCCCTTGCACCTTTCAGCTTACAGGCGCTGTTACCATCCCGCGATGCAGGCCGATTATTTCCGATTGTGCTTCCTGCACGTTGAGGGAGGGCTTTACGTGGACGCAGACGATGTCTGCATAGCCGGGGACATTAGCCCATTGTTTGAAGGTCACGGGCTTAAAGTTCAGCCGCTTTGCTATGACATCGATTCGGACACAATGGTCCAACCCTGTGACTTCATGTCGCCGTCAGCGAAGGCGGGCAACTGGATTTTTTATCTGAATAATAATCCGTTGTCAGCTCAATCGGGCGACCTGGTTATCGAGGGCGCACTTGAAAGGGCCACTCAATGCCTCGTGGAAGCTGTGCAGGGCGAACTGCCGGAGATCCAGGCGACCACCGGTCCAGGTAATTTGTCCAGGATAGTCTTCCAGATGGGCGTCGCGGGTGAGTTAGAAAACGCGATCGTAGTTCTCAAAGACTGGAGCGAATTTGCTGTATCGAAGTGGCCGCTAAGCTACCGCAATGATGATCGCAATTGGCGCAACTCCAACCAACGGGTCTTCGAGACGCCTGGAGATGAAAACGTATGAACCTATTTCCGCGGCTGGGCGGCCTCCGAAGAGTATTGAACACCCTCCGCATGCGAGCTCGGGTCCTGCTTCCTCGTCAATCGTGTCGAGCCTTCAGCCGAGGCGGGAAGTCTGACTGCCTGGCGATCAGCCAGATCTATGTCATCAATCTAGATCGCCAGCCAGAGCGACTGGTGGCCGTTCGGCAAGAGCTGCGTCGTATCTTGGACGCGTCAGGTAGCCCCTTGCTCGATCTTCTCGTCCGGCATTCGGCTTGCGACGCCATGGCCTACACTGCCAGCAGCCTTCAAACACCCGACGTGGATATCCATTACACCTTGGCCGACCAGCTTTTCGTAGAGCCACAGCCTTTGACGCTACCGGCCGCGTTTAAGCTGGATGAGCCGATCCGAATGAGCGACGCCGAGATCGGGGTCGCAAGATCGCATATCGCTGTATGGAAGAAGATCGCGGCATCTGCCGGTGGATATGCGCTTGTGTTAGAGGATGATGTCCTATTCGACAGGGGCTTTGGTACGCTCGTCGAGCGTGCTTGGGCAGAGTTACATGCCAGCAGTAGTTCGGAGCCTGCATTTGATGTTCTGTATCTCTCTTATAAGGAGGTCCGATACGGCGCCCCCAAGGCTCCGATTTCACCAAACGTCTTCCGGCCCGAGCGTGGTCTTTGGTATCTATCAGGGTACGTTCTATCCGCGCGCGGAGCACAACGCCTTCTCGATCTCGGGCCTTGCCGAGGCCCGGTAGATCTTTGGATCAACCAGAAGTTTGGTGAGATGGATGTTCGCGCCGTTCGGCGATCGGTCATTAGCCAGCGCTGTGATCTCGAATCGACCAACTCCTACTCGATCCTTCCTGCATTGGGCCGAATTGGCGTTCTGAATGACACGACTCCTGGCGTGTTTCATCGCCGCCCCACTGAAACACCAGTGTTTGCCTTCGGCTCTCCTGGATCCGGCCTGTCATCACTCGCGATGGCTCTGTCCATGCTCGGCTATCGCTGCTGTAGCGACTTGGAGGACTTGCCTGCAGCGGAAATGTCCGCGCTTCTTGCTGGGCGCCGTGACGCCGTGTTCAATGCGTATGTAAATATTGCCTCGCTTTCAGGCCATGCCGACCTGCTCAGACGAATCTACCCGAGCGCCAGAATTATTGTCATGGGAGATATCGAGACACGCGAGCATTCGCTGTTAGCCCAACTCGTGTCAGAGGGCGCCCTGCATCTGTCAGATGCAGGGAATTGGCTCGCGATCTGCCAGTACCTGCGTTTAGCGCCGCCGCCGGATGCGTATCCCCGATTTCCTGAAGTCGGACAACGGGCGCTGGCTGATGTTGATCCTTGCAAACCCTGCGCCACTTTCAGCCGGAAACAGCTGATGCACGATCAGTCACCATGGATCGTCCCTCGGGATGTGATGTCAATCGGAATGGGTATTAAGCCCTGTCTGCCCAGTGGGCTAGCTCACATTACCAAGTCGCGTTTTGTTGATCAACTTCAAGATATTGATCCAGCGCGATGGGTGCTGCGGGAAGATACGTTCCCAGGCAATTTAGGCCTATTTAGGCCCGCGAATGTCACGACCAGTTCAGGGCATGGAGCAGTCCTTACGGTGCGAAGAGAGGCACTCGGCGTGCGCGATCTGAGCGCCGCAGCCATATCAACCCGAAGTCGGTTCCTGTTCGGCCGCTTCGAAGCTACGTTGCAAGCTGCGAATGTTCCGGGGTTAGTTACGGGCTTCTTCCTCCATCGTGACTCCCCTCGCCAAGAGATTGACATTGAGATCACTGGTGACCGCCCCGATCGCTTGCTGGTTAACGTATTTTATAACCCCGGCGCTGAGGGGGCGAAATACGACTACGGATATCGCGGGACGCCGGTAAGTATCGACCTTGGATTCGATGCATCGCAAAGCGCCCATAGCTTTGCCATCGAGTGGGAGCCAGACGAGATTCGCTGGTTCGTAGATGGGCGACTGGTCTACCGGCGAGTGCTGTGGGATCCCACGCCAATTCCACATCTGCCGATGACTCTACATGTGAACGTGTGGCCCACTCGCTCAACCGAACTCGCCGGCCAACTCCAATTGCTCAGGCTGCCCGCAATAGCGCGGATTGAAGGCATCTCTGTGGATGCCATTAGAGCCAGTCAAGACTGCTGTGGCGACTTGCGGCCGTCAAGGCCATCCACGCTTGAGGAGATCGCGCCTGCTTAAGTTTTACGGATGTCGCGGCCGGATGCCGCACTTAACGCCACCACGGACTCAACGGGGCAGGGCGCCCGCACAGGGGATAGTTCAATGGCTCGCGGCATCACGGAACTAGAGGTGCACGGCGCCGCTGAAGCGCTTGTCGCAGGGGGGCGAGCGAGCGTGCTCGGGCACACCCAGGTACGGGCTCCCCGAACACGGTAACCCGCTTGCTGGAGACTTGGTGGCCAAGCATAGGAAGTCGGTTGCCCCCTGAGAGTCCGGGCGGGAAAGACATTCCGGCAGTCTGGCGGAAGCTCTCCGGGCAATGGTGGGCGCTGCAATCTACGGCAGGCTCCAGGAGACTGAGGAATCGGTGAGCTCTGAGGGCAAGAGCTCGCCTGAGTGCACGTCAGATCTGTCGAGGCCAGGTGACTGCTGGTCCCTGGAAGACAAGCCCCAAGCAGCGGGCTAAGAAAATCTCATCCAAGAGCACGAATTAGGAGCACTGACTGGGCTAGAGCCCATCCAAGGGCATCAATTAGAAACAACCACAGTAGTAGCCCACCAGTCTGGACGCTTCGTAACATAATATACATTATGCGAAATGCCATAATGGCCCGGCTGGCCCGGTTCGTTGGCTCCGGCTTGCGCTGGCTCAAACTCTGGATCGGCTCTTGCTTCCCCTCTCGGACACCCAACAAGGACGAGATCGCAGCTGCAGCGATAGAAACCACCCGCACGCTGTCGCCGATCGCTGGCAGGAACAGGAAGGCCACGTGTGTCGCACCGAAGAAGTCCAGGTTTCGCAGCAACGCTTCTCGGCGCCAAGGTGCATCGGAGCGCTCAATGCCCAGCGCTTGGTAGTACGCGCGTCCTTGATCCTTGCGGTATGCACTATCCACGGCTGCGTGTTGCGGTTTGAAGGCGCATGGCGCCGATCAAATGCTCACGAGAAGTGCTGGTCCATGTACGAAGCCAGACGCTTCAGGTCATTGTCCACATCAGCAGCACTGACCACGTCGTAGCACGCAAACACAGGAAGGATCTCGGCACCGCAGAACCGGTAGTTGGCTGTGTTCGATGCGAATACTTCATCCAGCGACAACCCCCTATGCAGGTGTTGGCGATCGTCGTCGAATGCGGCCTTCGGCGAGTTCATCGTCAGCGAAAGCATGTAGCGCTTCCCCTGCATCTTGCCGCCGGACCCATACTGGCGTGACGGATCCGATCGCGATCGCCCGTCACCCGATAGGAAGCTCTGCTGCATCATCCCCGCAGTGAATACCTCATCGATGTATCTCTTGTAGATCCAGGGATTTCCGAACCAGAACACCGGCGACTGCGTGACGATGACATTGGCCCACAGGTGCTTTTCAACCTCCGCCTGGATGTCGTAGCCGGATGCAATTTCCGTGACTTGGACTTCATAGCCCTTACTCTCCAGCCGCTTTCGGATCACCCTGCTCAGGGTCTGGTTCAAACGACCCTCGCTGATACCGGGATAGTGTTGGTGTGCGTTGATGACAAGGGCTCTGCGTGTGCGCCCTGCCCCACCCGCCCCCCGTTGGCTTGCGGCCGAAGCAGCAGTAGCAAGCCCGCCGCCAAAAGTTGCCAGAGCTACCGCTGATGCAAATCCAACGCCTGTCTTCAGGAATTCGCGGCGCTCTGGTACGTGCGCGTCCATAGCCTCATCTCCTGCGGTGGCTTCGTCGATCATTTCACTCTCCCGCGCCCTGCGTGGTGATCACTCGGTGTGGCAGTGCAAGTCGCATGGATGAGCCCGCCCGGCGCGCGCTCTACGAAGCCGGGCGTTCCCATACTGATCATCTCGAATCGTCAACGAACGTCATCTGCATCGCGTTCATTCGGCCGCCGTGGACCTGCAATGCCGCGAAGGCACGTTCCAGGCTCTGCAGTTCGTTGCCCTCCAAGAGGATGTCGGCCGCACCGAGATTCTCGTCCAGGTGTGCCACCTTGCGTGTCCCCGGGATCGGCACGATGAAGGGCTTGCGGGCCAACAACCACGCCAGGGCGTACTGCACCGTCGTGATATTCCGCGCCTCGGCGTATTGCCTGAGCAGTTCAACAATGGGCCGGTTGGCCTCCATGCTCTCCGGCAGGAAGCGGTCGAAATCGTGCCGCAGGTCGTCCTTGGGGCTCAGCGTAGTGAATCGGTCCATATAGCCCGGAAGGTAGCCCATGCCGATGGGACCCCAAGGGACGAACCCGATGCCCAGCTCCTCGCAGGCGGCGAGCACACCATTTTTCTCTACGCTCCGCTCCATGAAGGAGTACTCCGTCTGCACAGCAGAGACGGCCTGCACGGCATGCGCCCGGCGGATTGTCTTTGCACTGGCTTCGGAAAGACCGAAGTGGATTACCTTGCCTTCGGCGATAAGGTCTTTGACGGCACCAGCAACGTCTTCGATGGGCACCGTCGGATCCACGCGGTGTTGGTAGTACAGATCAATCCGGTCGGTGCGAAGGCGTCTCAGCGACTCTTCGACAACCTTCTTGATTTGCCGTGGATGGCTGGTCACGCCGCCCTCTTTGACGTTGAATCCAAACTTGGTGGCAATGACCACGTTGTCGCGGATCGGCTGCAGCGCTTCGCCAACCAGTTCTTCGTTCGTATACGGACCGTAGACTTCGGCCGTGTCGAAGAAGGTTACGCCGCGATCATGAGTTCGCCGGATGAGGGCGATGCCCTGGCTCTTTTCTGCAGGTGGGCCGTAGTTCGCGCTGATGCTCATGCAACCAGCGCCAATCTTGGAAACCTCCAGCTGTCCCAACCTGCGGGTACTGATCCCGCCTCCTGAGTCAGGGCCTCGCGCGGCTGGAGCGGCGGCAGATGTCGTGGATACCAGGCCCATCGGTGCTGCCGCGATACCGGCAGTCAGTACCGCAGCGTTGGTAAGCAGGCTTCGCCGGCTGAGGTTGGCGGCACCCAACGGCGTGGAGTTCAATTCTTCATTCATTGTCTGGTTCCTGCTCAAGTGACCTGATCGGTCGGCATGATGAAAAGTTCTGCGATCGAGGCGTGTCGCGGCCGGGTCACCATGAATGCGATTCCGTCGGCGATGTCGTCGGTATGCAGCACCTGGTGTTGCGCGTTGAAGGGATCAAGCAGCTCGCCCTGTACACGATCGTTGTTGTGCGAGCCCAGTTCGGTCGCTACCGCGCCGGGCTCCAGCACCCCGACACGTACATGGCGCCGGGTGACTTCCTGCCGAAGCGATTCGGTAAACCCATTCACACCGAACTTGGTCAGGTTGTAGACGCCAAACAATGCGGAAGCCCGTCGACCAGCCACCGAGCTGATGTTCACTATGTCGGCGACATTGCGTAGGCCATCGGCTGCAGCGCTCAACAGGTGTGGCAACGCGGCGTGGGTGATGTACAGCAGACCACGAACGTTGATGGCCAGCATCCGCTCCCATTCCTCCACGTTCGCCCCGACCACCGGTCCGAGCAGCATCAGGCCGGCGTTGTTGACCAGAATGTCGATTCGGCCCAATCGTTCGACGACCGACTCGACGGCAGCATTCGCCTGCGTGCGGTCACTGATGTCTGCGGCTACCGCGACTGCGCTGCCGCCATTGCTCTGGATCTCGGCGACCAGCGCGCCCAATCGATCACCGCGCCGTGCCACCAACGCTACGGACGATCCGGCAGCCGCGAGTCTGTGTGCGGTTGCGGCTCCGATGCCGCTGCTTGCGCCGGTGATCAGGGCAACGGTTCCTGAAAGTCTAGAGGTCATGCTTGAGCCTTCATCTGTGCAGAGGATTTCGGGTGTCATGCCCCTGGATCGAAGGACAGCGATCCAGACAGGTCTCGCTGGGCGTCGATCTGGGCTTGAACGGTCTTCAGCTTGGCCTCTGTCATTTCCATGGCGTCCGCGCCGGCTACGAAGCGTTGCGGCAGCTCGGTGGAATTCGACAGCTGCAGCAGCGCCGCGGCGAGCTTTGCCGGATCACCGCCCTGCTGGCCATTCATCCCTTTCCACGCTGCGATCGTCTGGGCAGTGCGTCCGGCGTAGTCGCTTATCGCCAGTTCCGGCCAGATCGTCGAAGATCCCTCGACCAGCAATTCCGTGCGGAAGAAGCCCGGCTCGACGGCCATGACATCGATTCCGTAAGGCTTCACATCGAAATGCAGGGACTCCAGCCAGCCCTCCAATGCGAATTTGGACGCCGCATAGGCGGCGCAGAACTCCATGCCGATCAACGCCGCAGTGGAGGTGACGGTGATGATCTGCCCGCTGCGCTGTCTGCGCATGACCGGCAGGATGGCGCGCGTCACGTTCAATGGCCCGAAGAAGTTGGTCTCCATCTGTGCGCGGAACTGTCCATCGCTGATCTCTTCGAAGTAGCCGGCGTAGAAGTTGCCGGCGTTGTTGACGAGCACATCGATGCGGCCAAAGCGGGCAACGGCTGCCTGCGCCGCAGCGCTCGCCGCGGCTGGATCGGTGATGTCGAGCGCCAAGGGCAGAAGATTTTCATGTGCTCCCACGGCTGCCCGAACGCGGTCGGCGTCGCGCCCCGTAGCGACCACCGAATGCCCAGCGTCCAGTGCAGCGCGGGCCACTTCGGTGCCCAGCCCCCGGGTCGTGCCCGTGATGAACCAAACCTGCTTGTCTGCCATGAGTCCAGCCTCGCTTCAGCGTGCGTGAGAGTTGTCGAGGGCCAGAGTAGCCCTGCACCACTACGCTGATTAGCCGGTACAATTTGCATGGACTTAGAAGGGGTATTGCTGAATGCGCCGCGACAACGTCAACGATTACCTGGCCTTCATCGCCGTTGCCCGCGAGCGGAGCTTTACCAAGGCGGCGGCGCAGCTGGGGGTTTCCCAGTCTGCGCTCAGCTACACCGTTCGCACGCTTGAGGCCAGGTTGGGACTTCGCCTTCTGACCAGGACGACGCGAAGCGTGTCAGTGACCGAGGCTGGCGAGCGCCTGCTCAACAGCATCGGGCCACACTTCGATCAGATTGAAACCGAGATCGCGGCACTCAGCAGCCTGCGGGACAAGCCAGCAGGTACCGTACGTATTACGACTGTCGAACATGCTGCAGAGACAATCCTGTGGCCGAAGCTGGCCCCGGTGCTGCACGATAATCCTGATGTCAACATCGAGATCATCAGCGAGTACACGGTCAAGGACATCGTGGCGGAGCGATTCGACGCCGGGGTCCGGCTGGGTCAAGAGGTGGACAAGGACATGATTTCGGTCCCCATCAGCCGGGACTTTCGCTTTGCCGTTGTAGGGGCACCCAGCTACTTTGCTGATCGCAAACGCCCGACCGTGCCCGGCGAGCTGACCGAGCACAGTTGCATGAGGCTGCATCTGCCGACCCATGGTGGCTTCTATGTGTGGGAGTTCTTCAAGGGGGGGCGGGAGATGAAGGTCCGGATCGACGGCAGAGCTGCGTTCAGCACCTTGAGGCTGATGCATCAGGCAGCGTTGGATGGACTGGGTTTGGCCTATCTGCCCCAGGACCAGGTAGATGCGGACCTGCAGGAAGGCAGGCTGGTGCAGGTGCTCAGCGACTGGTCACCGCCGCGGCCGGCATATCACCTCTACTACCCGAGCCGACGGCAGCAGTCGCCTGCATTCGCACTGGTGCTTGAGGCACTTCGTTATCGCAGCCCCTGACAGCCTGACCCGATCGACTTGGCGCGGCGGCGCATTAATAAATTAGATTTCTAGGCCTGTTCGAAATAAGGCCTCTAGTCGATTAATCCTTCGCAACCTATCGTCGCTGGGTGAGAAGCCCGGCGACTACGCGCCAGGGCGAACCCCCAACCACCATAGGTATGCGTCGTGAGCGATAAGACAGGTGGCTTGTGCCGCCGTAGTTTCTTCCAGATCCGTTCGATGTTGCCCGCCCTGCTGCTGATCACCGGCAGCGCCTCTGCGGCGCTTGCACCTACACCGCGGATGGCGGGCGACGTCACCCACGTTGGCGCCGTGACCGTTCAAGGGGTGGAGTTCAAGAACAACGACATCATGCTCTCCGGTAACGTCTATCTGCCCAACGGCTTCAGCAGCGATCAGAAGTACGCCACGATTGTGGTAGTGCACCCGGGTGGTGGCGTCAAGGAACAGACTGCCGGGCTCTACGCCCTGAAACTGGCTGAGCAAGGGTTCGTGACGCTTGCCTTCGATGCCGGCCATCAAGGTGCCAGCGGTGGGGTGCCACGTTTCATCGACGATCCGATGAAGCGCGTTGTGGACGTCTACAGTGCAGTGGATTACCTGACGACGCTGCCGTACGTGGATGCCACGCGCATTGGCGCGCTAGGCGTCTGCGCAGGTAGCGGGATCACCGTGAAAGCATCCATGACGGAGCGCCGGATCAAAGCGCTGGCGACGGTAAGCGCCGTCGATGTCGGCGCTGCTACCCGTCAAGGCTGGGATGGCAAAACCCCGGAGTCCGCCCTGATCCCGACGCTGGAAGCGGTCGCCAGGCAGCGCTCTGCCGAAGCCGCCGGGGCCGCTCCTGTGCATGTTCCTTACGTTCCCGCCATCGGCGACAGGTCCGCCCCGCGCGACCTTCAAGAGGCGGCGGACTACTACCTGACCGAGCGCGGACAGTATCCGACCTCAACCAACCAGATGCTTATGACCAGCGTCAGCACCCTCGCCTCCTTTACGGGATTCGAAGGGGCCGAAGAGTATCTCACGCAACCTCTGCTGATGGTCGCCGGCAGTGAGGCAGGCTCGCTCTGGCACAGCCAGGCGCTCATTGCGAAGGCCGCCTCGGCGCAAAAGGAGCTTGTCCTCATTCCAGGCGCTACGCACATGGATCTCTACGATGGCGACGGTGCGTCGATAGCTGCCGCCAAGCTCGTTCCGTTCTTCACTGCCGCCCTTGCGCAGGACTGAGCACACCTCACTCCCCGTCCGGCGTCGCACCCAGAAAACATTCGAATTGGATGGAAATCTCCCGATGAAAACATCACCACTGCTTGAGCCATTCTCCCTGGGTCAGGGGCTTCGGCTGCGCAACCGCATTGTCATGGCCCCGATGACGACCTGGTCTGGCAATGAGGACGGAACCGTTTCCGAGGACGAAGAGAACTACTACCGATTGCGCGTCAAGGACGTCGGATTGGTCATTACCGGCTGTACCCATGTCCAGAAGAATGGCATTGGATTCACCGACGAGTTCGCGTCATACGACGATGCATTCATCCCCAGCCTCGCGCGGCTTTCGAAGGCTGCCAAAAGCGGAGGCGCGCCGGCCATCCTGCAGATATTCCATGCGGGTGTGAAGACACAGCCGGAGCTCGTGACGGATATCGTGGCTGCCAGCGCCATCGCAGGTGACGCTGGCCCATCTGTGATCCCACGCGCCCTTTCGGCCGCAGAGGTCGAAGAGGTGGTGCGCGCCTTCGCGCTAGCGACCCGCCGCGCCATAGAGGCGGGCTTCGACGGCGTAGAGCTGCATGGTGCAGGTGCTGGCCTACTTGGCGCAGTACGAACAGAAATATGCGCTGCCGATCATTCGCCCCATCGGCGTGCAACGAATCACCCGCGTCGGCGAACGGCTGCGGGTGGAGGCCAGCGACGGTCGGCAATGGTTGGCGCGGGCGGTGATCAGCGCCACCGGAACATGGGGAGAACCCTACACGCCCGAGTACGAGGGGCTGGACTCCTTTGCCGGGATCCAGCTGCACTCTGCCCACTACAGTACCGCTACGCCTTTTGCCGGAATGCGGGTGGCCATCATGGGCGGTGGCAATTCCGGTGCGCAGATTCTGGCTGAAGTATCGATGGTGGCTGAAACCACCTGGATCACCCAGCACGAACCGGCTTTCTTGGCCGATGACGTCGATGGCCGCGTGCTGTTCGAACGCGCCACCGAGCGATGGAAGGCGCAGCAAGAAGGCAGGGAGCCCGAGCTGCCGCCAGGTGGTTTCGGCGACATCGTGATGGTGCCGCCGGTGCTCGACGCGCGGGCGCGACGGGTACTCGCCGCGGTCCCACCGCCTGCCCGCTTCTCCCCCGCCGGCATGCAATGGGCCGATGGCACCGAACGGCCGTTCGATGCGGTGATCTGGTGCACCGGCTTCCGCCCGGCGTTGTCGCACCTGAAGGGTTTGGACCTTGTAACCCCGAAGGGCCGGGTGGAGGTCGACGGCAGCGGCCTGCGCGCGGTGGCGATGCCCTCAGTCTGGTTGTTGGGATACGGGGATTGGAATGGTATGGCCTCTGCCACGCTGATTGGGGTCACGCGTTACGCACGCGAGGCCGTCAGGCAGGTCACTGACTATTGCGTACCCAAGGACATCTAGCGAAGACCCGTGTCGACAGTAGCCCCGGCGCTGCTTGCCCGTTTCAGCGAACAGGGGGAGCAGTTGATCCCTGCCGTGTCCCACTGATGTCTGACCACCATCGACGCCCTAGCCATCCTTGGCCATGCGCCTGTGCTGAAATCAAGCCGATGCTTTCGCGGCAATCTTGATCGACTTGACGTTCACAAACTCCTTCAGACCTTCCGGACCGTGCTCGCGACCATAGCCCGACGCCTTCACACCACCAAACGGAAGCGCTGGCGATGCCACGTCGAAGGTGTTGATGAAGATCATGCCGGTGTCGAAGTACTTGGTGGCCAGCTCCCGGGCACGCTGCACGTCGCGGCTGAAGATGCCGCCGCCCAGGCCATAGCGGCTGTCGTTGGCGATGCGCATCGCATCCTCATCGTTCTCGGCGCGGATGATGGCCGCAGCAGGGCCGAACAGCTCATCTTCGTAGGCCACCTGCCCCGGCGCCACATCCGCCAGCACCGTGGCCGGGTAGAACCAGCCGGTGCGGTCTGGTACTTCGCCGCCAACCACCAG
The DNA here is from genome assembly GCF_039674765.1 of Stenotrophomonas sp. TWI273. Taxonomy (NCBI): domain Bacteria; kingdom Pseudomonadati; phylum Pseudomonadota; class Gammaproteobacteria; order Lysobacterales; family Lysobacteraceae; genus Stenotrophomonas; species Stenotrophomonas sp. TWI273. The sequence continues at coordinate 214,617 of NZ_JBDJOA010000001.1, read as the reverse complement.
ACGTGACCCCTGGGAGACACTCTTGGTCACCTGTTCGTGCAGCTTGTCGCGCTGCGCCTTGGAGACCATGGGGCCGAGCTGGGTGTCGTCGGCATTCGGATCGCCCATGCGGATCGCTTCGAACGCCTTTGCATAGCCGCTGACGAAGGCGTCGTAGTTCTTCTTTGTCACGATGAAGCGCTTGGCATTGACGCAGGTCTGCCCGTTGTTGAACAGGCGGCCTTTCACACAGGTCGCCACCGCCAGATCCAGGTCGGCATCGTCCAGCACCAGATAGGCGTCGTTGGAGCCCAGCTCAAGCACGGTCTTCTTGAGGGCCGCGCCGGCCTTGGCAGCCACGGTGCGCCCCGCCGCCTCGCTGCCGGTCAGGGTCACCGCGCGCACCAGATCGTTTTCCACGATGTCATTGGATTTGTCGTGGCTGATCAACAGCACCCCGAACAGCCCCTTGGGCAGCCCGGCGCTTTCGTAAATATCGCGGAGCAGCAGCCCACTGCCGGTGCAGCTCTCGGCATGCTTGAGCAATACGCCATTGCCGGCCATCAGGCTGGCGATGGAATAGCGGATCGCCTGGTAGGCAGGGAAGTTCCATGGCTGAATACCGTACACAACGCCGATGGGCGCGTGGGTCACGATGCCTGTGGCACCGTCCACGTCGCGCTCATCATCGGCCAGAGCGACCGGACCCTGCTTGGCGGTGTAGTCACAGATAGCGGCACACAGCTCGATTTCGGTGCGGCTGTCTTCAATGAGCTTGCCGACCTCGTCGGTCATCAGCTGCGCAAATTCTTCCTTGCGCTCACGAAGCGCCTTGGCGATGTTCGCAATCACCTTTGCGCGCTCATCCAGGCTGCGCAGACGCCATTGCAAAAAAGCTTCATGGCTTGCCTTCACGACGGCGGCGGCTTCGGCGTCAGACATGTAGGAATAGGTGGCGAGCACTTCTTCGGTCAGCGGATTGATCGTGGTGAGTTGCTTGTTGGGCATGGAAAGAGACTCTTCACTTCAAAAGGCGGTCCGTAAAGGGTCGCTTTCGTGCAGTTCCTCTGCCGTGAATTCTTCAGCGACGCGCATCACTGGAAGTTCACTGGCTCGCATTGCTTCAGTGTGCGTTCGGGACGGGAGCATCAGGTGTGTTTCGCATCGCTGCCTGGCATCTCAGTAAAAATACTGACCGCAGGACAGTGGATACGCGCTTGTCGCGGTGCGGCATGCAGACGACAGTGGTCATGGAACCTTATGAGCCCATTGCCATGCGCCTGATGCCTTGCGTGTCCTCGCTTTCGCTGATGTCGATCCTGCTGCTTCCCGCCTGCCAGCGCCAGGAGAACCCGCCTGCCCGGTCGGAAGCCGCGCCAGCGCCGTCACCGGAGTCCCGCCCCGCCACAGCTGACGACCAGGATCAGGCAGAGGCGCGCGCGATTGCGAAGGAGGCCTACATCTATGCGTTTGCGATGCTCGAGAATTACAACACGCTCTACAAGCAGGTGGCCTCGCCCGAGGCCCCGGAGTACGTCGGCGGCTTCGGCAGGTTCCGGCACTATTCCGAGCTGTACACGCCGGACAACCACGACGTGGTGACGCCCAACAACGATACGCCCTACTCCTGGGCCTGGCTGGATCTGCGCGCGGAACCCTGGGTCGTGACCGTGCCCAAGGTGCCCGAGGGGCGTTACTACGTGCAGCAGTGGGTGGACCTGTTCACCTACAACTTCGCCTATATCGGTTCGCGCGCGACCGGCAACGGGGCGGGCAGCTATCTGATTGCCGGGCCGGGCTGGAAAGGCGACAAGCCGGCGGGCATCAAGGAGGTGTTTCCATCCGAAACATCGCTGGTCCTCACGCTCACGCGCACCGCGTTGAACAGCCCTGGGGACATCGCCAACGTCAAGAAGATCCAGGAAGGGATGAAGCTGCAGCCTTTGAGCAGTTACCTGAAGACCCCGGCGCCTCCGGCGGCGCCGCAGATCGAGTTCCCCCCGTATGACGCTGAAAAGGCGCATTCGCACGACTTCATCCGCTATCTGAATTTCCTGCTGCAGTTCACCCAGCCGACGAATCCGGACGAAGCTGGGCTGATGGCGCGTTTCGCCAAGATCGGTATCGGTCCCGGGCAGCCCTTCGATGCCGCTGCGCTGAGCCCGGCCCGTCTGGCCGCCATCGATGCCGGCGTCGCCGACGCGAGGGCGGCGATGGCCGAGAAGGCCAAGGCGACGCTCTCGTCCAATGGCCTGTTCGGCTCGCGCGCGTTCCTGAAGAACGACTACCTCACCCGTGCCATCGGGGCCGAGAAGGGGTTGTATGGAAACTCGATCGAGGAGGCGTGGTATGGCGGGTATGTCGGCGACGGCAACGCGCTGTCGATGATCCACTTCAGCAAGGATGCCCTGCCCCCGGCGAAGTTCTTCTGGTCGGTCACGCTGTACGCGCTTCCGGACCGTTTCCTGTATGCCAACGACCTGAAACGCTACTCCATCGGCGACCGTACCCCCGGGCTCAAGTACGACGCCGACGGCGGGCTGACGCTGTATATCGGCCACGCCTCCCCCGGGAAGGAGAAGGAGAGCAACTGGTTGCCGGCGCCGGCCGGCCCCTACAGCGCTGTCGGGCGTGTTTACGGCCCGAGCCGCACCGCCATCGAAGGCAAGTGGAACCTGCCTCCCCTGCAGCCGGTGCCGAACCCGACCCCCTGATTCAAGGAGAGATGCATGTACCATCATCGAATTCGATCGGCTACGGGAATCGGGATGCTGCTTGCCCTGGCCAGCGGCATGATGCTCAGCGCCTGCGGCGAGCGATCGTCCGACAATGAGAAGGACCGCGACGCCGCGGCAGGTCACGCCCCCGCCGCATCCCCTGCTGCTTCCGCCGTAGCGGCAGACACTGCCGCGCTGGAAGAAGCCAGGACGATCGCGCGCGACGCCTACGTCTACGGTGTCCCGATGGTGGACACGTACAAGACCGTCTATGCGTTCAACGTCGACACCTCCAACCCGCAGTACAAGGGGCCGTTCAACGCCATCCTGAATATCGCCCGGGTGTTCACCCCGGACGACACTGCATTCGTGACGCCGAATTCGGACACGCCCTACTCCTTTGCCATGCTGGATCTGCGGGCAGAGCCGGTGGTGATCACCGTGCCCAGGATGGCGAAGGAGCGTTACTTCGTCTTCCAGTTGATGGATCTGTACACCTTTAATTTCGACTACATCGGCAGCCGCACGACCGGCAATGACGGCGGCAGCTTCCTGATCGCCGGGCCGGGCTGGAAGGGTGAAGCGCCCAAGGGCATCACCAAGGTGATCCGCTCGGAGACCGACCTGGTCAGCGTGGTTGGCCGCACCCAGCTCTTCAATGCGGCAGACCTGGAGAACGTGAAAAAGATCCAGGCCGGCTACAAGGTACAGCCGTTGTCAGCGTTCGCCGGGACGCCCGCACCGCCGCCGGCGCCCGCCATCGCATGGATCACGCCCACGCCGCCTGCGCAGGATCGGACATCGCTGGAGTTCTTCAACCAGCTGGCGTTCCTGCTGCAGTTCGCGCAGCCGCCGCACCTGAGTGAGGCTGCCCTGCGCGAACGCTTCGCCACGCTGGGTATCGAGCCGGGCAAGCCCTTTGATGCGAACCGCCTGCCGCCGCCGATGCAGGCCGCGCTCAAGGAGGGCATGGCGGAAGGGCAGAAGCAGATCGATGACAAGCGCGCATCGCTTGGCGGCAAGACCGATGCCCTGTTCGGCAGTCGGGACTTCCTGAAGAACGACTACGTCGCCCGTGCCACCGGGACCCAGGTGGGCATCGGTGCGAACTCCCGCGAAGAGGCGATGTACCCCATCCTAGACAAGGATTCCGAAGGCCAGCCCCTGGACGGCAGCAAAGGCGCCTATACCCTGCGCTTTGCCAAGGACCAGCTGCCGCCCGTGGACGCCTTCTGGTCGGTCACCATGTACGGGCTGCCGCAGCAGCTGCTGGTCAAGAATCCGATCAACCGCTACCTGATCAATTCGCCGATGCTGGCTGGATTGAAGAAGGATCCCGACGGTGGTCTGACGATCTACATCCAGGCCGATTCGCCCGGCAAGGAGCGGCAGGCCAATTGGTTGCCCGCTCCCAAGGGACCGTTCGTGATGTTCATGCGCTACTACCGCCCGCAGCCGGCGCTGCTGGAGGGCCGCTGGACCACACCCGCCGTGATCAGAACGACCGACGGCGGAGCAGCAGCGAAACAAGCCGATCAGTGACCCGGCTACCGATCCCCGGGCGCCCGATCATCGCCGGTGTCGATCTGCCATGTCAGCTCGAACGTCAGCGCCAGCCGCTGACCTGGCTGGAGGTGGTTCGGTGCCAGCGTGAACCCATCGGGCGGGCCGGTCTGTGGCTCCACGCAGGTGGCGTGCGCGGCGCCGTCGTAGACCACCCAGTGTTCGGTGTCCGCTCGCATGCGCAGCCGCTGGCCGGCTGAGACGAGTACCACGTCGACGGGGCTTACAAAGCAGTCATCCCATGGCCCGGGCGCCGGACGCACGCAGGGCAAGGTAGCGATGCCCTCCCCGTCCCGGGGGTACATCGCCTTGGGAGCGAACAGCAGTCGGTCCGGTTTGCGGAACCAGGGATGCCAGCCGAGTACGGATGGCATGGGCTGGTCGCCAGCCTGCACGGCCAGATGCAGATCGAGGCCGTCGGAACGCATCTGGATGGCCTGTGTCGCTGTGCCCCCGAACGGCCAGTAGCGATCCTCAGGAAGCTCCAGCGACAACATGGCGCTATCCGCCCCGAGACTGTCGACCTGCCACGGCCGTGAAAAACCCACCCCGTGGATCGCATGCCCGCCGAAGTTCGTCGGCAGCGCATATCGGTTTCCATCAAACACAAAGCGCCCGCGCCGCAGGCGCCCCGCCCACGGCACCATCGGATAGCACCCCCATCCGATCGCAGCTGCCCCACCCTCCTGCTCGCCCACCAGCCAGTCCACACCGTCGTACCGCATCTGGGCAACGCGTCCACCGGCGTCCGGTGCAAGCGCGACCTCCAGCCTTCCTGCCCGCAACCAGTACAGGCGCCCAGCAGGCAACGGCGCCTGCGCATCGTCTTTCGGTGATGCGGTTTCAAGCGCCATACGGATCGATCGTCCGGATGCTGCCGTCCGCCTCCATCTGCAGCGGCGTGCACTTGACCGAGCGCAGGTGGGTCACGCCGCCGGACAACAAGGCGTCGTGATAGAAGAGGTACCACTGCGCCCCAAACGCGCAGATGGAGTGATGCGTGGTCCAGCCCACCACGGGTTTGAGGATCACGCCGGTATAGGTGAACGGTCCATATGGGCTGTCACTGATGGCGTAGCACAGCAGATGCGTATCGCCGGTCGAATACGAAAGGTAGTACCGCCCCTGGTATTTGTGCAGCCACGGCCCTTCGAAGAACCGACGCGCATGGTCGTCAGCCCGCAGCGGCTGTCCGTGCTCGTCCAGGATGACGATCTCGCGCGTGGGCTCCGCCAGCCGTGTCATGCCCGCGTCCAACCGGCCGACTCGCGGGCCGAGTGCCGGCGCGTCGCCGGTGGGCTCCTCATGCGCCACATCAAAGCGGTTGTCCCGGTACTTCTGCAGTTGGCCGCCCCATATGCCGCCGAAGTAGAGGTAATGGGTGCCGTCATCATCCTCGTACACGGCCGGGTCGATCGAGTACGTGCCCTCCATCGGCTCGGGCTCCGCAGTGAACGGGCCCTCTGGGTGATCTGCCACCGCGACGCCGATGCGGAACATGCCCTGCGCGTCCTTGGCCGGGAAGTACAGGTAGTAACGGCCGTCGCGATGCGCCGCATCCGGTGCCCACATCTGCTGCGCGGCCCAGGGCACGTCGCGCACATGCAGCGCCACGCCGCAATCGGTGGCCTCGCCCTCGGGGGAGTCCATCCGCAGCACGTGGTAATCCTCCATGCGGAAGTGGCCACCCTCGTCGTCGAAGGGCGCGCCGCCGTCGATATCGTGCGACGGATAGATGTACAGGCGCCCTTCGAATACATGGGCCGAGGGGTCGGCCGTGTAGATGTGGGTCACCAGCGGCGGGGAGATGGCATGCGCCTTGAGCTGATCAAGAGTGGGTCCCTGCCGACGCAGGTGCAGGTCCTGCTCGATGCGCGTCTCCATGCGCTTGTCGATCTTGTAGAAGAAGAGCAGCGCGACCGCGACCAGGAACGGCAGGGAGCAGTAGATGCTTACGGTCAGGCGGATGCCGTCCACCACGGCCTGGGGCTGTTGTTCCGCGCCGGCCTGATAGCCGTGGTGCGCAAGAATGCCGGCAACCAGCGCACCGCCGATGCTGAGCCCGATCTTCAGCCCGCACAGCATCGCGGAGAAGATGATTGCCGTGGCGCGGCGATGGTTCTTCCATTCGGAGTAATCGGCCACATCGGCGATCATCGCCCAGAGCAGCGGGATGGTGATGCCGTAGCAGAACCCGTGCAGCATGAAGGCGCCAAAGGCCACCCCCACCGCTGTAGGCGGAAACAGGTAGAACACCAGCAGGAACAAGGTCGAGACCAGCAGCGCGCCACCGAACACATCACGCTTGCCGAAGCGGTCGGCCAGGCGCCGGGAGACCCCAATGCCCAGGATCATGCAAAGGATGCCGCAGGCGTTGAACAGGCTGAAGGCCGAGGTCGCCGGATCCTCCGGCCAGGTGAAGCCGGACAGGCCCCATCCGTTGAGGGCCGCGTTCAATCCGCCGATGAAACGGTTGAAACCGGAAGCATCGAGAAAGCCCGCCAGCGCGGCCTCGCTCATGTAGTACTGGAAGTAGTAGATGTAGGTGCCGCCCTTCAGGGCCAGGTTGATGAAGACCAGCACCGTCAGGGCCAGCATCACCTTCCACGGCCGGTTGTGCAGCAGGTCGGACAGGTCCTGTAGCACCCCGCCGGTCTGTTCCTTCGCCGGCACGATGCGCTCACGGGTGGTGGCGAAGGTGATCAGGAAGAACAGCGTGCCCACCACCGCGAACACGGTCATCACCCGTTCGAACCCCTGCACGCGATCCCCGTCGCCCAGGATCAGCACCAGCGGCAACAGCAGGACCTGGATGATGAACTGCGCGATCATCACCGCCACGAAGCGGTAGGCCGAGAGGCTGTTGCGCTGGGCCATGCTGCCGGTCAGCACGCCGCTGAGCGCGGAGTACGGCAGGTTGTTGGCCGCGTACACGAACATCAGCAGGCCATAGGTCACCACTGCATAGAGGACCTTGCCCTGTGCGCCCAGGTCCGGCGTGCTGAAGGCGAGCAGTGACAGCACGCCGAACGGGATCGCCGTCCACAGGATCCAGGGCCGGAACTTTCCCCAGCGGCTGGCGGTGCGGTCGGCGGCAATGCCGATCAGCGGGGTGAACACGAAGGCACCCAGCAGGCCGATCACGAAGATGATGGTGGCCGCCGTGGCGGGCGGCAACCGGTACACATCGGTATAGAAGAACGCCAGGTAGGTAATCAGCGTCTGGAAGATCAGGTTGGCCGCGAGGTCGCCCAAGCTGTAGCCCAGCTTCTCCCGGACGGACAGCGTGTGCTCGGGGGTCTCCCCGTGGCGGGTATCAGTCACGATTCGCCTCCACGGTGAAGCGGCTCCGCACGCGGGCATCGGCGCTTGAGCCGCCTATCCGTACCTCATACGCCCCGGGCGGCACGGCATAGGTGCCGCGCGCGTCGTCGTACTCGCGCAGCGCCTGCTGCGCCTCGAGATCGAACGCCACGGTGCGCCGCTCGCCCGGCGCCAGATGAACGCGCTGGAAGCCGCGCAGCGTCTGTTGCGCATCGCCTGCGCCGGCCGCCAACCGCCGGACGTACAGCTGCACCACTTCATCGCCCGCACGCTCGCCGGTGTTGGCCACCTCCACCTGCACCTTGAGCGCGCCCTTGTCGGCGATGCGCGGCGCATCAAGGCTCAGTTTGCCGTAGTCGAAACGGGTATAGGACAGCCCGTAGCCGAAGGGATACAGCGGCGTGCCGCGGAAGTAGCGGTAGGTGCGGCCCTCCATCGCGTAATCATCAAATGCGGACATCACCTGGTCTGCGCTGTAGAACGTTACCGGTAGCCGGCCGCCCGGGTTGACGTCGCCGAACAGCGCTTCGCCCACGGCGGTGCCGCCGCGTTGCCCGGGATACCAGCTCATCAGGATCGCGGACAGGTTCGCCTGGGCCCACTCCACCGCCAGCGCCGATCCTCCCGTCAGCACCATCACCACCGGCGTGCCCGTGGCGTGCAGCGCGTCCAGCAGGGCGCGCTGGGTGGCGGGCAGGCGCAGGTCGGTGCGATCGCCGCCGGCGAAGCCCGGATAGTTGACCGTCATCTCTTCGCCTTCCACGTCGCCGGTCAGGCCGCCGACGAACACCACCACATCCGCGCTGCGGGCGGCATCGACGGCTTCTTCGAACGGCGGCTTCGCCCCGGGCATGCGCCAACCCAGCCGCACGCCGGCGTCGCGCTCGGCATCGTAGTACTCCAGCGTCAGTTCATAGGCACGGCCCGCCCGCAGGTCCAGGTCCACCCCGTCGCTGCGCAGGCGATCGCTGTTGGCCCAATGGTCCAGCACCCGCTTGCCATCCACGTAGAGACGGAAGCCGTCATCGGCGGCCGCCTCGATCCGGTAACGGCCCGAGACCGGCGGCAGCAGCTGGCCACGCCAGCGGATGCTGAAGCCATCGTTGGGAATGCCCTGCCCCGGCGCCGCTTCACCGCGGGCCAGCAGGTTGTCGGTCGGCGAGCCGCGGTCCCAGCGGAAGCCGATCTGCGCATCGGTGCGGACGAGCGCCGGTGTCCCGGACAGATCGGGCGTACGGAAGTACTCGCCTCGCAGGCCGCGTTCCGGGGAGTCGGCCGAGGGTCGCAGATACGCCGCCTCGATCAGCGGCGTCGCGCTGGGATCATCGCGTCCTTCGACCAGATCCACGCCGCGTGCATAGCGCACCTCGATGCCCTTCGCCGCGTCGCGGATGCCCTGCAGGATCGTCACCGGTGCCGCCGGTGTGCCGAAGTAGTTGCCGAGCAGTGCCATGGTGTCATCGGCAGTCGGGCCGACCACGGCAATGCGCTTGAGGGTGCGTGACAGCGGCAGCACGCCATCGTTCTTCAGCAGCACCAGCGATGCCTGGGCGGCCTTCAACGCCAGCGCATCGTGTGCCGGGGCCTGGTTCACCGACGCGGGAATCCGCGCCCAGCGGACGCGCTCGGGTGGATCGAACATGCCCAGCCGCATCCGCGCGGTGAACAGGCGCGTCACCGCGTCGTCGATCTCCGCCTCGCTGATCAGGCCCTGGCGTACGGCTGCGGGCAGCGTGGCGTACTCCTGGCCGCACTCCAGCTCGGTGCCATTCTTGACCGCCAGCGCCGCGGCGGCCTCGCGGGTCGGCACGATTTTGTGATGCTTCCAGATATCGACGATGGCCCAGCAGTCGGACACCACGTAGCCCTTGAAGCCCCAGTCCCGGCGCAGCACGTCGCGCAGCAGGAACTTGCTGGCGCTGGCGGACTCGCCGTACACCCGGTTGTAGGCGCCCATCACCGCGTCGACCTGGCCTTCCTTGACCAGTGCCTCGAAGGCCGGGAGGTAGGTGTCGTACAGGTCGCGCTTGCTGGGCCGTGCGTCGAAGTGGTGGCGATCCGCTTCGGGACCACTGTGCACCGCCAGGTGCTTGGCCGTGGCGTCGAGCTTGCGGTACACCGGGTCGTCGCCCTGCAGGCCGTGCACGAAGGCGACGCCCATGCGCGCGGTGAGGTACGGGTCTTCGCCGTAGGTTTCCTGGCCCCGGCCCCACCGCGGATCGCGGAAGATGTTGATGTTCGGCGACCAGTAGGTCAGGCCCTGGTAGCGGCCATGCGAGCCCTCGCGCACGAACTGGTGATGCTTGGCGCGTGCCTCGTCGCTGATGGTGGTGGCCACCTGCCCCATCAACGGCACATCGAACGTGGCGGCCAGCCCGATGGCCTGCGGGAACACCGTGGCCTGTCCTGCCCGCGCCACACCGTGCAGGCCCTCGTTCCACCAGTCGTAGGCCGGAACGCCCAGGCGCTCGATGGCCGGCGCGGCGTTCTGCATCTGGGCGGCCTTTTCCTCCAGGGTCATCTGCCCCACCAGCGCGGCGGCGCGGGTTTCAAAGCTGGCCGAGGTGTCCAGCCACGGCTGGGTTTCCGCGGCATGACCGGCGGTCGCCGCTGCCATGGCAGCGCACAGCACCAGGGTGCGGAAGGTGGGGCCACGACGGCCACTGCAGAGGTAAGGCGCACGCGTCATCATTTGCTCCTCAAGGCGCGCTCGTCGCGCGCGAATGGTCCCAGCAGCGCGCCGACAAAGCCGCCTGCGCGATCCGTACTCAACACCGTTCCGTCCACGTCGTCGGCGAGCGTCTGCCAGCCCTGCCCATCATCCGTGTCGAATGCGAACGCATAGCTGCCCCCGTCACCGGCGATCTTCAGGCGCAGCGACGTGGACGCCGTCGCGGTGCGCGTGGCCAGGGTGCGGGTCACGCCGCTGCCATCGCGCCCTTCCAGGAAGATCGCCACGCGATCCCCGCCGAGGCTGCGCACGCCCAGGAAGTACCAGTAACGCTCGCTCTGGAACGCAGCAAGGCCCGCCGCCACACCCGTCGCCGGCCGCGTCATGTCGGTGCTGGCCTCGAAGCGCAGATGCTGCTGACGGCGGCCAAGGAAGGCGGGGTTGCGCAGCGTATCCAGGTTCTCCGGCAACGGATGCACGGCCAAGCTACCCGGACGCAGGCCCAGGTCTGCCCACGCCTGTTTGGGGACGCGTACCCGCAACCATCCCATGCCGAGCGTCGGTGCATCGAAGCCGTCGCGATCGACGAAGTTGCCGGTTGATGGGGCCTGCGAGGCATCGCCCTGCATCCACGACGGCGCCTTGACCACGTACGGAATGGCCTGGTTGGCCGGCAGGATCACCGGCCAGCCATCCCGCCATTGCACGGGCAGCAGATACGTCTCCCGCCCCGTGTTGTAGTGGCGCGTCTGGTAATTGCGACTGGCCAGGAACACCGCCCACCAGGCGCCGTCCGGACCTTCCACCAGATCGGCATGGCCGGCGTTGGTGATCGGCAGCGGCCGGTCGTCCGGCAGGTCGCGCTGGGTAAGAATCGGATTGCCCGCATACGGGAGGTAGGGCCCCCAGACCTCGCGGCTGCGCAGGACCACCTGGGAATGCTGCGGCCCGGTGCCACCCTCGGCATCGGAAAGGTAGTACCAGCCATCGCGCTTGAAGACATGCGGACCCTCGATCCAGATCGGGTTCTTCGCCGGCTCCACCCCGCCGTCGATGAGCACCCTGCGCGGCCCCACCGGCTTGAACGCGGCCAGATCGATCTGCTGCATCCAGATGGCGCGGTGGCCTTCGTAGCGCTGCGGACCGGGTGGCACATCGTTGTTGACCAGGTAGACGGCGCCGTCTTCGTCGAAGAACAGCGACGGGTCGATGCCCTCCACGCTGGGCAGCCAGTGCGGGTCGGACCAGGGGCCGGCAGGGTCGCGCGCGGTCGCGATGAAGTTGCCGCCACTGTCGACGGCCGTGGTGACCACATAGAACATGCCGTCGTGGTACTCGATCGCCGGCGCGAAGATGCCGCGCGATACGTTCAATCCATCGAAGTCCAGCTGCGTCGGGCGGTCGATCACGTTGCCGATCTGTTTCCAGTGCACCAGATCGATGCTCTCGAATACCGGAATGCCCGGGAAGAACGTGAAGCTCGAATTGACCAGATAGAAGCGGTCGTTGGCGCGGACGATGCTGGGATCCGCATGGAAGCCGGCCAGGATCGGGTTGCGGTAGTGACCGGCGGGCAGCGGTGCTTCAAAGGCCGCGTCGTGACCCGAATAATCGAACCAGTCGAAATAAACCGGCGGCGCAGGCGCAGGCGCAGCGCCCAGTGGCGACACTGTCGCCGACAACAGCAGAACGACCGTGGCCATCAGCAGGCGCATCAGCGAACCTCCGCAGCGTTAAGGGAAAGCTCGAAGGGCCCGGCCGGCGCACCGCTGCTGTCGCGCAGCGTGCAGACCGGACCGTCCGCCCAGCAATAGCGCACATGCAACGCGCCGCTCCGGTCGTGCCGGCCGCTGGCCGGCTCCACGCAATCCATGCAATCCAACACAACCTCCCGCCCCTCCAGCACCGCGTCGGCATAGCGGCAGTGCCGTGCATCGGCGTCACAGAGCTCGAATCCTATGGGGCCGTTCGCACCGGTCGTGACCAGGGTGCCGGTGACATTGTCGAACGCAATCCTTGCTTCGCCCTGCCCGCGCGACACGGTGCGAACCGTCGGGCCGGAAGGTGCCAGCGCCCGTTCGCCGTAGGCCACGTGACGTGCCACCCGGGCCAGGCGCCGGCCCAGCTCCTGTTTGTTGGGCGGGTGGATGTCGTACGCATCGCCGATGTCGATGGCCACCGCGAGCCCGGTAAGCGGGTCTTCCGCCGCGACGCGACGCTGCGCCTCGCGCACCTGCGCCCAGCCACTCTCCACCGGCGCCTGGGGCGGCTGCCCATAGCCGGCCAACTGCACCACCAGCAACGGCAACCGCGCACCGAACCGGCTGCGCCAGTCATCGCGCAGGCTGCGCAGCTGGTTGGCATAAGCGGCACCGTCCGCCGTGTTCGACTCGCCTTGGTACCAGAGCATCCCACGCAGGCCATAGCCGCCGAGCGGTGCGATCATGCCGTTGTACAGCGTCGACAGACCGGTGGCGGCATGCCAGGGCGCCAGCGGCGGTGGTTGTGTGCCGGGCGCCACCCGGTAGTGCCACGGTGCGTCCAGGACGATGCGCGTGCCGTCGTCCAGCTGCACGGCGTGAGCGTCGGCCGGTCCCGACAGCCCGCCCTCGCCGTAGGTATCCAGTACGTTGATCACCACCGTGTTCTCACCGGCGTTCAAAAGCCCGGCCGGAAGTGTGTAACGCCGCGGCTCCCCGGCACCGTACTGGCTGCCCACCGCCACGCCGTTGACCCAGGTCATGTCCGTCTCATCGACGGCGCCCAGCGCAAGCCGTGCACCCTGCGCCGCCTGCGCGGCGGTCAGCGTGACCTGGGTGCGGTACCAGACCATGCCGTTGTACGCGGCAAGGTCCGGCACGCCCCAACGCTCCCATGCCCCCAGCGCGGCGGGGGCCGTGTGCCATGCCGTGTTGTCTGCGCCTGGCTGCCAGGGAGTGTCGCCTTGCCGGGTTCCGTCGCGCGTCGACCACCACTGCTGCCATACCTCGCCCCAGCCCGCGGTTGCCGCCGCAGGGTTGCTTGCGTAGAGCGCGAGCAGGTCAAGCGCGGGGTCCATGCCGCCCTGCGTATGCAGCGCGTCGGCGCTGGTCCACGCCTCGATCCGCGAGCCGCCCCACGCCGCCTGGATCAGCCCCATCGGGACGTTGACGGTCTTCTGCAGCTCACGCGCAAAGTAGTAACAGGCGGCGGAAAAGTCGCGCACCGCGGCTGGCGACGCCGGCCTCCACGCCGTCGGCGCCGGGAACGTGCTCTGCGGCGTAACGGCTGCGGCCTTGGGCACGGTGAGCAGGCGAATCGTCGGGTGCGTGGCGGAGGCGATCTCACTGTCTGCATCAAGCGCGCGCCAGACCGGCAGGTCCATGTTCGACTGCCCGGAACACAACCAGACATCGCCCATCTGCACGTCATGCACGTTCCGGGTGGCCTGCCCTGCGCGGACGGTCATGTCGTGGGGGCCGCCAGCGGGGATGGGCTGCAGCGTTGCACACCACTGGCCGCCGGCATCCGCGCGCGTGGTGACGGTTTGGCGTGCGAACGCCACGGAAACCGGGGTGCCCGGCGCAGCATGGCCCCAGACCGGAATCGGCTGGTCGCGCTGCAGCACGGCGTGGTCCTGGAACAGCGGATGCAGCAGCGGTGTTGCCGGTTCCTGTGCCACCGCCGGCATGGCAGCGCATGTCACGGCGGTCGCCAGCATCCAGAGGATCGCCCGTGGCCGACTCATCGCCCATCTCCCGGCGCGGAAGGAAACTGCAGATGCTGGTACCAGGTCAGCGCGTGTGGCGGCGCGGTTTCGCCCGCAGGCAAGGGCCTGCCGCTGATCGACTGGAAGTACGCCACACTGGCATCGCGCCACCACTGCGCTTCGCGCCGCTGGATGCTGAGGTAGGCGGCGACCTGCGCATGCCGCTGCGCATCCACCCTGCCCTGCAGGCCTGCCCAGGTGGCCTGCATTCCTTCCACCTGACGCACACCCAGGGAGTAACGCCCCACCAGTTCGTCCCACAACGGTCGTCCCGAGGCCATGCGGTGATTCCACGGGACATGGTGGAACCACAACAGGAGCGGCTCCGGCACCCGCGCCAGGTCGCCGTACACGGTGGCCACCTCGGGGGCGTACTGGGCCACCGCGTTGCTGCCGCTCGCGGTGCGATCGAAGCCGATGCCATCGCGGTCGGCGCGGTGGTAGTACACGGCGGTCCAGTCCGCGCGCGGACCGCCGTCCACCCAGGGGCCGGGCCCGTAATGGTGCCCGCGCGCCATCAGGTGGTGCAGACCCAGCGGCGTCATGTAGTTCACCGCGGCCTCGCGCGAGACCATCATCATCTCGACGATGGGCACGACCACCTCGGGATCCGGCGCGAACGTCATCGCGGCCCAGTCCGCCGCGATGTCGCGGGCGGACTGGGCCGGATTCCAGGCGAGACGGCCGAAGGCGTACCAGTTGGCCTGGTCGAAGTGCGACCCACTCCAGGTGCGATCGCTGCCGATGTTGGCGACGCCGGCGATCCCGGTCAGAAACTGCGCGACCGTGGCGCCCGCACCGCGTGCGTGGGTGTCGGACTGCAGCACCTCCTCGTACAGCGGCCCCAGGTAGACCAGATGCGTGGCGAAGCCGAGATACTCCTTGGTGATCTGGACCTCCATCATCAGCGGCGTGTGTGGCATGGCCCCGAACAGGGGATGGAACGGCTCCCGCGGCTGGAAGTCGATGGGCCCGTTCTTCACCTGCACGATCACGTTCGGGCGGAAGTCACCGTCGAGCCCGGCAAATTCGGTGTAGGCCTGCGTGGCGCGGTCCTCGGGCAGTTCATGCGCGTAGACGAAGGCGCGCCACATCACCACGCCGCCATGCGGTGCCAGCGCGTCCGCCAGCAGATTGGCCCCGTCCGCATGCGAACGGCCATAGTCCTGCGGTCCGGGCTGTCCTTCCGAATTGGCCTTGACCAGGAAGCCACCGAAATCCGGAATGCGCGCGTAGATCTCGTCAGCCTTGTCGCGCCACCAGCGCTGCACGTCCGGGTCGAGTGGATCGGCGTTTTTCAGCCCGCCCAGCTCGATGGGCGCGCTGAAGCGCGCGCTCAGGTATACGCGGATGCCGTACGGGCGGAACCTGTCTGCCAGCGCGGCGGCTTTGATGAGATATGCCGGCGCAAGGCTCTGCGCGCTCGCGTTTACATTGTTCAGCACGGTGCCGTTGATGCCGAGCGAGGCGTTGGCACGCGCATAGTCCGTATAGCGTGGGTCCCGCCACTCCGGCAGGGTCTGCCAGTCCCACAGCGAGCGGCCCGCATAGCCGCGCTCCACATAGCCGTCCAGGTTGTCCCAGTGGTCGAGCACGCGCAGTCGGAGGCGGGGTGATTCGCGAACCTCGAGGGCATCAAGTGACGCGCCGGTCTGCAGCAGTCGCAGCAGATGGAACACGCCATACAGGACGCCGATATCCCGGCGCGCGGCTACCAGCAGCACCTCGCGCCCGCCGATGTGCGCACGCCTGAGCAGGTAGCCATCGTCGCCGAGTGAGCCAATCTCCTGGCGGAGGGGCGCGATCACGGCCGACGAATCCGGGGTGCCCAGCACCACGGTGCGGTCTGCGCTTGACGCGATCTGCATCCGCGGCGCGCGACCCAGCAGGCCGGTGAGGCCACGCACAAGTTCCTCGCGCGCGGCGCGTTGCGTCGGGGTCTGATCGGGAGCCACGACCCCGCCCAGCCGTGCCCGGTCGTCCGCCGCGAGCGCAGGTTCCAGCGGTGCGTAGCGCAGCCATAGGGCGTAACCGTCTTCTGCCCGCACGCTGCCTGCGCAGGCGAAAAGCGCCACGGCGACACCCAGCATCCAGTGACACCGCTCGACATTCCGGCGCAGCAGCAGCGTCGCCAGCAAACCTTGTAAGCTGGGGATGTGCCCGCCTCGCGGCAGCGTCACAAAGAAGAAAGGCAACACGCATTGGACAAGCCGAAGAAATCGGTCCGCCGCAAAACCAGTGGCGTGACGATCGACGAGGTGGCTGCCCTGGCCGGGGTATCGCCGATGACCGTGTCGCGCGCGATCAACCAAGGCAAGGTGCGCGATGTCACGCGCGAACGGGTGATGCGCGCGGTGCGCGAACTGGGCTACACGCCCAACCTGGCCGCGAGTTCGCTGGCCGCGGCGCAGCACACGCGGATCGCGCTGATCTACACCAATCCCAGTGGCGCCTACCTGCGGGAGCTGCTGGTGGGCCTGCTGCGTGTCGCGTCCAACGCGGCCATCCAGCTGGTCATCCATTACTGGGACAACTTCGACCCCGAGGCCGAGCGCAACGCTGCACGCGCCTTGGCCGGACGTGTGGATGGCGTCATCCTGCCGCCGCCGCTGTGCGAGTCGCAGGCGGCCGTCACCGAACTGGTCAGCGCCGGCATCCCGGTGGTCGCGATCGCATCGGGGCACCTGAGAGACGATCTTTCCTGCGTCCGCATCGACGACTTCCACGCGGGCAAGGAGATGGCCGAACACCTGATCCAGCACGGGCACCGACGGATCGGCTTCATCTGCGGCCGCAGCGACCTCAGTGCGAGCGCGCGTCGCTACGATGGGTTTGTCACCGCCCTGCAGGAGGCAGGGCTGCAGGTCGAACCCGGCCTCGTCGAACAGGGGGATTACACCTACCGTTCGGGGCTTGCCGCGACCGAGAAGCTGCTGTCCCAGCGTCGGCCGCCCACGGCCATCTTCGCCAGCAACGATGACATGGCCGCGGCGGCCATCTCCGTTGCACACCGACGCGGCCTCGAGGTGCCCCGCGATCTGTCGGTCGTGGGCTTTGATGACACCTCGGCGGCAACGACCGTCTGGCCCGAGCTCACCACCCTCCATCAACCCATCGCCGCGATGGCCGACGCCGCCATCGATATCCTGCTGCGTACCATCCGCCGCAAGGGCGACGACACGCGCGTGCTGACCGATCACGTCATGCCGCACCGGCTGGTGGTGCGCGACTCGGTCGCGCGCCCGCCCAAGCGCTGAGGGCGCAGGCCGCATCGTCACGCGCCGGGGCATGCGATGGTGGCCTCCGCTTCATTCAAGGCGCCCAGGGCAACGCGTGACACCGAGAGCGTCATCGCGCCTGCCGTCCCGATCGACCAGGGGCGATCCAACTTGCCGACCTCCGCGCCGGCCGCCGCCAGACACTTCAAGGGCACGCCCACGCGGGTCCATTGGCCCACGGGCAGCGTTGCCAGCGCCGGTCCGAGCGCGACGCGTGCCGAACAACCCGTGCCGCAGCCCACGGACAACCACGCCTCGCCCTGGGGTGCGGCGTCGACGCGCATCGTCGTCAACAGCATCAGGTCGCCGTTGCTCTCGCGCTGCAGGTCCAGCGGCGTGTGCGACTGCAGCGCGACGATCGCCTCACCCTTGCCCGACCACGCCAGACGGCGACCATCTTCCTGTGCCAGGTGATCCACGCCGGTGACCTTCAGCAGGTCGCCCTCGAGGGATTCCGGCACCTGCGTGACGGTTACCCCCTGCCCGGCGCTGCCCTCCAGCCGCAGGGCCATGCCGGAGCCGGCATCCCCGCGCGCGAAGAACACCCCGGCGGCCCCTTCGTTGCCCGTCACGCCCGAGGCTTCCGGCAGCGCGGCCAGATCGCCGTTGTCGGCATAGGTCAGGCCGAAGCCGAAGGCGAACAGGGGGTTGTAGTCCTTCTGCCCGACATTGTTGGCGTACTGCGTCGCGGTGCGCGGCCAGCTGAAGCTCAGCTTGCCCTTGAAGTCGTGCTGCACGCTGCCATCCGGCCTGCGCAGCAGCACATCGGCAATGCCGGCACCTTCCGAACCGGGCAGCCAGGCCGCCACGAAGGCATCGGCGGCGTTGATCTCACGATTCACCCAGAGCGGGCGTCCGCTGAGGAACACCGCGATCACGGGGATGCCGTCGGCCTTGAGCCGCTTGATCAACGCCAGATCCGCGTCGTCCCCCGGCTTGTAGGCAAGGGTCGCCAGATCGCCCTGGAACTCCGCATAGGGGTTCTCGCCGAACACCACCACGGCCACATCCGGTTTCGTGGTGTAAGCGCCATCCACCGCCAACTGCGCTTCGCCGCCAGCGGCCGTGGCCTGCTGCGCAATGCCCTCGTAGATCGTGTCCGCGTTCGGGAAGTCTTTGCGGGTGGTGCCGGTGCCCTGCCAGTTCAGCGTCCAGCCGCCCGCCTGCTTGCCCACGTCGTTGGCACCGTCACCGGCCACCAGGATGCGTTGCTTCGGCGACAGCGGCAGCACGCCGCCCTGGTTCTTCAGCAGCACCAGCGATTCGCGCACCGCCTGGCGTGCAACCTGACGATGCTCCGGCGCACCGACCAGTGCGAACTGCCCACCGACCGCGCGCGACGATGGCTTGCCCGCCTCGAACAGGCCCAGCCGCATCTTGACCCGCAGAATCCGGCGCACTGCGTCGTCCAGGCGTTGCTGGGGAAGGGAGCCGTCCTTCACCGCGGCTAGCGTGGTCTCGTAGAAACCCTTCCAGCTGTCCGACGCCATGGCCATGTCCAGGCCGGCATTGATCGTGGCCGGACAATCGGTGGTGGTGCAGCCCTTGACCTGCCCGTGGCCGTTCCAGTCGCCCACCACGAAACCACCGAAGTGCATGCGCCCCTTCAGCGCATCGGTCAGGTACGGCTTGTTGCCGTGCATTTTTTCGCCGTTGACGCTGTTGAAGGAGGCCATCACCGTCTGCGCGCCCGCCGCGATGGCGGGCGGATACCCGGCCGCGTGGATGCGCACCAGCTCGGCCTCGCTGATCCGGGTATCGCCCTGGTCCTTGCCGTCGGTGGTGCCGCCATCACCGAGGAAGTGCTTGACCGACGCGATGACATGGCGACCGTCAAGGAAGCCTGGCGAGCCCACCTTGCCCTGCAGGCCCTCGACCATCGCGCCGGCATAGCTGGCCACCACCTCGGGCGACTCGGCGTACCCCTCGTAGGTACGCCCCCAGCGGTCGTCCTGCGGTACCGCCACGGTCGGCGCGAACGCCCACTCCATGCCCGTCGCACGGGTTTCCAGCGCGGTGATCTCACCGATACGGCGCAGCAGCTCCGGGTTACGGGTCGCGCCCAGGCCGATGTTGTGCGGGAACAGGGTCGCGCCGATGATATTGCTCTGCCCGTGGACGGCGTCGATGCCGAACAGCACTGGAATCGCCTTGCCGCCCTGCGAGGTGTCCATCGAGGCTGCGTAGAACGCATCGGCCAGCGCCAGCCATTCGGCAGGCGAGGCATCATAGCGGCCGCCGGGATCGGAGTTGCCGCCCGCGAGGATCGAGCCGAGCCGGTAGGTGCGGAGGTCCTCCGGCGTGATGCTGGTAATGTCACCCTGCACCAGCTGACCCACCTTTTCCTCCACCGTCATGGTGTCCATCAGGTCGGTGATCCGCTTCTCCAGCGCGGCATCCTGGGGCAGCGGCCAGGTCACCTGCGGCCACGGATCCGCATCGGCCGCCGCCGGTGCAACGGCCTTGTCATCGTTCCCGCAGGCAGCCAACACCCCCATCAGCGCGGCCAGCAGCACGCCACGGCGGGCGTGGGCAAGGCGTCGATTCGTCATCGTGTTCATCCTTCCATCTGCTCCAGTTCCTTGCCCTTGGTTTCGCGCACGTACCTGAGCACGAAGAAGACCGAGATGATGGCCGAGGCCAGGTAGAGGCTGTAGGTCGCCGCGAGCCCGATGGCGGCCAACAGGATGGGGAACGTCACCGTGACCGCGAAGTTCGCGGTCCATTGCGCCGCACCCGCCACGGCCAGTGCCGAGCCGCGGATCTGGTTGGGGAACATCTCGCCCAGCATCACCCACATCACCGGCCCCCAGGAAAGATTGAAGAACACCACGTAGGCATTGGCCGCCACCAGCGCCAGCGTGCCCATGCTCCCGGGCAGCTGCAGGCGCCCATCGACCAGCGAGCCACTCGCGAAGGCGACCACCAGGAGCGCCAACGACACCGACATGCCGGCCGAGCCGATCCATAGCAGCGGCTTGCGCCCGATGCGGTCGATCAGCAGCACGGTGACGACGCAGGCGCCAATGCTGAGCGCACCAGACAGCACGTTGATCAGCAGTGCGTCGTTCTCGGAAAAACCGACCGCTTGCCAGAGCACGGCGCCGTAATAGAACACCACGTTGATGCCGACCAGTTGCTGGAAGATGGCCAGGCCGATGCCGACCCAGACAATCGGCCGCATCCTCCCGGTGACCTTGCTGCGCAGGTCCGACAGCCGCGGGCGATGGTGGTCCGTCGACAGCGAGGCGTCGATCTCGGCCAGCTTGGCCTGTGCCTCCGCACCGCCGAACAGCCGCGTCAGCACGTGCAGCGCCTCGTCCTTGCGGCGTTTCACCACGAGGTAGCGTGGGCTCTCCGGAATGGTCAACAGAAGCGCCAGGAACAACAGCGATGGCACCGCCTGCATCCAGAACATCCAGCGCCACGCCGCGTACCCGCCCCACAGCGCCTCGGTCGAGGCACCGGCGGTGGCCGCCAACAGATAGTTGGAGAGGAACGCGACGGTGAGGCCGCTGATGATGGCGATCTGCTGGACCGTCGCGAGGCGGCCACGGTAACGCGCCGGCGCAACTTCGGCGATGTACGCCGGCGAGATCACACTGGCTGCGCCGACCGCAAAGCCCCCCAACACCCGCGCGATGATGAACAGGGTCGAGGACGCCGCCGCGCCTGCCCCGATCGCCGACAGCAGGAACAACACCGCCGAGACGATCAACACGTTGCGGCGTCCCAGGCGGTCGGACAGCCGCCCGGCGCTGAACGCACCGATGGCGCAGCCCAACAGCATCGAGGCGATCTCGAACCCCTGCATCCACTCGCCTGACCGGAACGTCTGGTGCAGGCCGTCCTGGGTGCCGTTGATCACGCCGCTGTCGAAGCCGAACAGGAATCCGCCAATCGTCGCCACCACGCTGATCAATACGATCAGCCGCGTGTTCTCCCCACCGCTCACTGCCTGGTTCATTGCCCTGCCCCTCCCCGGTTCGGTGTCATCGCTGCGAACTGCCGCGCTCAGCGCAGCAGGTACTGGTTGAGCAGGTTCTCGTAGCGTTCCTGCTTGCCGCTGGTCTGGTTGGGCTCACCGCCCTTGGCACCCAGTGCGGCCAGGTCCGTGAGGCTGAGCGCGCCTTGCGCGAACTCCTTGCCGGCACCAGTGTCGAAGCTGGCGTAGCGCGCCGTGCGCCACTGTTCCAGCGGGGAGTCGTTGAGCAGCGCGTGGGCCACTTCCAGCCCGCGTGCGAACGCGTCCATGCCGCCGATGTGGGCGATGAACAGGTCTTCCATGTCGGTGGATTCGCGACGCAGCTTGGCGTCGAAGTTCAGGCCGCCCTCCAGGCCGCCCTGCCGCAGGACGACCAGCATCGCGCCCACGGTGTCGTAGAGGTCGGTCGGGAACTGATCCGTATCCCAGCCGTTCTGCGCGTTGCCGCGGTTGGCGTCGATGCTGCCCAACAGGCCGTGGTCCGAGGCGACCTGCAGATCGTGCTCGAAGGTGTGGCCGGAGAGCGTGGCGTGGTTCGCCTCGATGTTGAGCTTGAAGTCCTTGTGCAGGCCATGCTCCTTCAGGAAGCCCGCCACGGTCGCGCTGTCGAAGTCGTACTGGTGCTTCATCGGCTCCATCGGCTTGGGTTCGATCAGGAAGTTGCCCTTCAGGCCGATGCTGCGGCCATAGTCGCGCGCCATCGTGAGGAACCGCGCGAAGTGATCGACCTCGCGCTTCATCTGCGTGTTCGCCAGCGAGGCATAGCCTTCGCGGCCGCCCCAGAACACATAGTGTTCGCCGCCCAGTTCAACCGTCGCCTCCAGGGCGGCCTTCACCTGCACGGCGGCGCGCGCCACCACGGCGAAATCCGGATTGGTGGACGCACCGTTCATGTAGCGCGGGTGCGAGAACAGGTTGGCTGTGCCCCACAGCAGTTTCATGCCGGTCGCATCCTGCCGCGCCTTGGCCAGGCCCACCATGTGCTTCAGATTCTTCTCGTACTGGTCGACGTCGTCCGCATCCGGCGCCAGGTCGATATCGTGGAAGCACCAGTACGGCACCCCGAGCTTGGTGAAAAATTCGAACGCCGCGTCCACCTTCGCCTCGGCGGTCGCCATCGGCGAGCCGGTCTCCCACGGGAAATTGCGGGTGCCCGGACCGAACGGATCATGCCCGGCGTTGCAGAACGTGTGCCAGTAGCAGGCCGCGAAACGCAGATGCTCCTGCATGGTCTTGCCACCGATGACCTTGTTCGCGTCATAGACCTTGAACGCGAGCGGGTTGTCCGAGCCGCGGCCTTCGAAGGGGATGCGGCCGATGCCGGGGAAGTATTCCTTGGCGCCGATGAAGGGTTGATTGCTCATGGTGCGTCTTCCTGTCGTTGTGCGAGGTGGTGCGTAGAGGGATCAGCCGCGATACAGCGGCGTGAGAGCGTCGAGATGTCGCAGGAAACGTGCATAGGCCGCGGCATAGGCGTGCGTACGCATCGGATCCGGGTGAGCGGACTGCAGCGGGTCGACCGCAACGTGCCGGTCCGCGATGTCGGCGATGGAGGCAGCGTCACCGCGTGCGTGACCCAGCGCCCACAGGGCCTGCAATGCCGCGCCGAACGCCGCCCCCTCGGACTGGGTCGGTACGTCCACCGGCAGGCCGAAGACATCGGCCACCATCTGCCGCCACTGCGCGCTGTTGCTGCCGCCACCGGTCAGCACGATGCGGTCGAACCGCATGCCCGCGCGGACAAAGGCGTCGTACCCATACTTCAGGCTGTACGTGGCGCCTTCCATGGCCGCGCGGTAGAGGTGCGCCGGGGTCATGTTCGTCGTGTCCAGACCCGCCAGGACGCCCTTGCCCAGCGGCAGGTCCGGCGTGCGTTCGCCATTGAGGAACGGCAGCATCACCAGGCCGTCGGCGCCGGGCGAGGTCGCCCGCAGGTGTCCATCGCCATAGCGGGTGCTGAAACCGAAGGCGTCGGCGACCTGTTCGGTCACGACGGTGCAGTTCATCGTGCAGATCAACGGCAGCCAGCCACCGGTGGACGAGCAGAACGCGGCCCAGGCGCCGTCCGGATCGACCACGGGCGTGTCCGAGTAGGCGAACAAGGTGCCCGAGGTGCCGAGGCTCATCGCCAGGCGGCCGGGCACGACGCAGCCGGTACCGATGGCGGCCATCATGTTGTCGCCCCCGCCGACCGCAACCTTCACCGTCCCGGGAAGCCCCAGTACGCCCGCCGTGGCCGGATCGATAGCGAACAGCTCGTCGGGTGCGGCGATGCGCGGCAGGCACAGGGCCAGGTCGCGCGCCGGATCGGTCGCGCGCAGCAGCGCGGCCGACCAGGTCCGGGTGCGCACGTCCAGCCAGCCCGTGCCCGACGCATCGCCGTACTCGCAGAAGCGCTGGCCGGTCAGCACGAAGTTGAGGTAGTCGTGCGGCAGCAGGATCGTTGCGAGCCGGGCGTAGGCGTCGGGCCGATGCGTCTTCGTCCAGGGCAGTTTGGACGCGGTGTAACCGGTCAGGATGGGGTTGCCGGCCAGCGCAATCGTGCGCGCGGGTCCGCCGAGTGCGTCCATGATCTGCACGCACTCGGCCGAGGTGCTGGTGTCGCACCACAGCTTGGCCGGTGCCAGGACCTCCCCCGCGGCATCGACCGGTACGAAGCCGTGCTGTTGCCCTGAGACCGCCAGCGCGGAGATGCGGGAACGCACCTTGGAATCGATCGCACGGAAGCAGGCCTGAAGGGCGGCGACCCACGCGGCCGGCTGCTGCTCACGGCTGCCATCGGCGGCGGACGCCAGCTCCAGAGGTGAGCTCGCGCTGGCGATGAGATGCCGCCCGGCAGGGTCGTACACCACGACTTTCAGACTCTGCGTACCTGCATCGATTCCTGCAACCAGATCCATCTATCTCTTCCCGTGGGTGTATGGAGGTAGCGCTACCATTTCTGTGCAACAGCGTGCTGCCCCGTCATGCCAGGGCTGAGACCCGTGGCCAGACGTCCTGCGCCGCCCTGCAGTAGCGTTCGATGAACGCTGCCTGCGACGGCATCGTCGCGACCGCCTGCTCCACTGGCTGGCGGATCCGCATCAACAGCGTGCGCAGGTCCGCGTCGCTGATGGCAGCGGCGAGCGGATGCGGAGGTCCCGGCTGGATCCCCTGCCCCATCAGCACGCTCGTCCAGGAGTCGACCCGGAACAGCTCGCCGGGGTCCTGCCAGGCATGCGCACGTTCGCGCCAGGCCCGCAGCCGGACCGCGAGCGATTCGGGCAGGTCCATGTCACGACAGGCCTTCCACATCGGCTCGTCGCGCTGGTTGGCGTGGTAGTGCAGGATGATGAAGTCGCGCACGTGCTCCATCTCCTGCCGGCTGACCTCGTTGTACAGGTCCACCAGCGCCGGGCTGATGCCGTCGGACGGGAACAGCTGGATCAGGCGCACCACCGCGCTGATGGTCAGGTGGATGCTGGTCGATTCCAGCGGCTCGATGAAGCCACTGGCAAGCCCCAGTGCCACCACGTTCTTGTTCCATGCCTTCAACCGGCGTCCGCTGCGGAACGGCACCAGCCAGGGGTCCCGCAGGGGCGGGCCATCAACGTCGCGCAGCAGCTTGGCGTGCGCCTCGTCATCGGACATGTGGCGGCTGGAGAACACCAGCCCGCAGCCGACCCGGTGTTGAAGCGCGATATGCCACCGCCATCCGGCTTCGTGCGCGATGGCGCGGGTATACGGAACCGGCGGCGCGACCGATGCGGTCTGCACCGCAACGGCACGATCACTGGGCAACCATTCGTGCCAGTCCTCATAGCCGGTATGCAGGGTCTGCTCGGTCAACAGGCCGCGGAAGCCCGTGCAGTCGATGAACAGGTCGCCCTCGATGACCTGCCCGTCTTCCAGCACGAGGCAGGCAATGGAGCCGTCGTGGGCATCTTGGCGGACCTCGCGGATCTTGCCTTCCACCCGTCGCAGCCCGTGGCCTTCGGCTTTGCGGCGCAGGAATTTCGCGTAGAGCCCGGCGTCGAAGTGATAGGCGTAGTTGACCTGGGGCTGGGTCTCCAGCGTAAACCGGTCATGCCACGAGGCCGCGCTTTCCAGGCAGAAATCGCCCAGGTCCGATGGCATGCCGCGGCGCAGGCTGTCCAGCCAGAAATGGTGGAACGGTATGGCCCAGGTGCCCTGCCCGATCGTGCCGAACGGATGGATGAAACGTTCCCCGGGGCGACGCCAGTTCTCGAACGAGATCGAGAGCTTGAACGTGCCGGCGACGGCCTGCAGGAACTCCTGCTCATCGATCTGCAGAAAACGGTGAAACGTGCGGATGGGGGGCACGGTCGACTCGCCGACACCCACCGTGCCGATCTGCTCGGACTCCACCAAGGTGATATCCAACTGATCGCGGAACTGGTGCGCCAGCGCACACCCGGCCAGCCAGCCGGCCGTGCCGCCACCGGCGATGACGACCTTGCGGATGCGCCCTTGCGTTGTGTTCGCCACGTTCAATGCGGTGCTCCCATCAGCGGTTGAGTCGAGCCAGCAGCTGGGCGCGCATGCGGCGCGCCTGCGGCTCGTCGAACGGTGCCAGGTCGCCCCGGGCGGCGTCGGGCAGGTGGTGTCCTGCACGCTCACCCGGGCCGAAGACGTAGTACTCGAAGATCGTTGCCCAGGCCTGCTTCTCGCGCGCCGGCAGGTCGCGCACGGCCCACATCGCGTGGTGGAGTGCCGGTAGCGGCGAGGACAGGAAGGCCGGCGAGCTGCGCCACCAGTAGTTCACCAGCACATTGAAAGGCGCGAGGCTGCGCACGTGGTGCCACCATAGGCTGGGAATGAAGATCGCATCGCCGGGTTCCAGCTCGGCGGTCTGTGCGCTTGCCAATGCATCACGGAATCGCGGGTGGCGCGAGAAGTCCGGGCGGTCGAAATCCACCACGCTCACTACCTGTCCGCCCGGGGTGGGTTCCAGCGGCCCCGGATACAGGTTGTCGATCTGCTCCGGCGGAAACAGCGTGAACCGGCGCCGACCTACGGCGCAGCACGCCAGGTTGTCGGGCGTGTCGAAATGGCAGGAGGCGGTCACGCGGTTGCCGATCCAGATGCTTGCCGAAGCGTCGATGCCCTGCCCGGCCAGGCCGGCATCGTTGTGCTGCGCGAACCCGGGCAGCGCTCGATCGATCAGCAAGGACGCGACATAGTAGGTGGGCGGCCGCGGTGCCTCGAGGGTGACTTCAATCTCGTCCAGCACCTGCGTCAACAATCCGCGCCGGACCTCGACGTTCAACCGGGTGAAATCCTTGTTATAGAACGGGCGCCCCTCGATTTCAGGCCCGCCGAAGGAGTACGGGACCGGCACACCTGCCTCGAAGCCGCGCAGATAGCCCAGTGCCGCCTGCGTGGAGCGTAACCCGGCCTGCACCAGCGCCCAGTCGCGCGCGATGCCGCGCAGTATCACCGGCTCGCCAGCGGCCACCAGTGCCTCCAGCGGAAGCGCGCCAGGCGCCAGGCCTTCCAGTGTCCGCATGGCAATGCCGTCCAGCACCGGTCAGTTCCTGCCCGCCGCAGCGGCGGCATCCTGCAGACGCAGACGTTTCTGTTTCTCTGCGATCAGGCGACGCATGTTGTGCAGCGACGCCAGCATCAGGTACGCCCCTTCCAGGTAGCCGGCGCGATTGAGTTCGGCCAGCGCCGGACCGTCCAGCTGGGCAAGCCGGTCACGGTCGATGGCGTGCAGGCCGTTGACACCGACCCGATGCTCCTGGGCAACCTGCACGTCGAGCGTGATCGGGTGAATGAGGCCTTTAGCATCCAGCTCGGCAAACATCGCCGCCCCGAAGGCGTGTCCCTCGTGGATACCGCGCAGCACGCCTGCGATGTGGTCCAGATAAGGTGTGTTTCCCCCCTGCGGCAGGAATACCGGCTCGCCCTGCATCGCCGTCACGCGCGGGTGATCCAGATCCACGTGCAGCACCGCTTCCTGGGTGAGCGTGCCATCGATCCGGTTTTCCTGGAAGCCGATCAGGAACGGCCCCTTGGCCGCCGCCCCGGGCAGGTAGGACGCATTCCAGCGGCCGTCCTGCAGGTAAAGATTCTCGTGCTGCTCAAACCCAAGCAGGACCACGGACTGCCACTCACCCGTGGCGGCGTCCCTGCGAAGGAAAATGGGGTATTCGCGCTGCAGTTCGGCGAACTCGCTCGGGTAGGCCGGCACCATGCCGACCGCATCGCCAAACGCGGACCCGAAATCGGTGGCCACGCGCAGATCGCGGTGGGCGATGTTGTTGAGCATTTCGTAACGCGGCATGGTGTTCTTCCAACCCCATCAGGACCCTTGAACGGGTGCCGCTGCCAGGGCAGCGGCACCCCCACACGTCAGAACCTGTAACGAACGCCGAGCATGTAACGCGGGCTCTGGTCAGCCAGCTTCACGATCATCTGCGAGGTGCGCGAGCGCCAACGGACGTCCTCACCGGTCAGGTTGATCGCCTCAAGACCGAACGACCAGTGATCATCCAGGGTGTAGTTCACACTGAGATCCCACTGTTCGTACGCTTCCACGTAGTACGGATTGCGACTGGTCCCCTGGTTGGCGAGGATCAGGTACTGGTCGCGCCAGTTCCACGCCAAACGCACCGACCAACCATATTTTTCGTACATTAGCACGGCGTTTGCGGTGTCACTGAGGCCGGTCAACGAGAACTGGTCGATGCCCGGGTCGCCCCCGTTGTTGTAGCCGACATCGCCATCCACCAGGGTGTAGTTGGCGAGGACGCCAAAGCCGGTATCGCCGAAGAAGTACTGACCCCCGAGCTCCCAACCGTGCAGTTTTGCCTGGTTCTGGTTGATGGGACGGTTGACGCTGAACTGGTAGAGCGGATCATCGCCCTCCCCGTACAGGTCATAGGCCGCTTCGGTGGCCAGGACCTGCGCGTCGGTACCGTTGTAGGCGCCCAGTCCGGCCGGATTGTTGCGCAGCAAGGCCAGCGCGGTGAACAGGGCCGTATCGTTGGCCGAGCAGGCCGCCGCATTGGCCGCGCCGACCTGGGTGATACAGGCGCCGCTGTTGAGGAACGCCAACGCGGCCTGCGCATCCGGGCCGGCGGTAGGATCCCTCAGCCCATACAGGTTCTCCTGCACGATGGTGTTGCCGATGAAGTTGTTGACGGACTTGTTCCAGTACGTCAACGACACGTAGCTCGCATCGGCGAAGTACCACTCCAGTGCCAGGTCGAGGTTGTCCGACTCCAGCGGCTTCAGCTGCGGGTTCTGTGCGGTGCCGCTGGCCCGCGAAGACGGATCGATCAGCACCGAGCCAAACGGTTGCTGTGCGGTCGGGCCTGCGTAGAGGTTGCCGATCGGCGCGCGCGCGATACTCTTGCCGAACGAGACGCGTGCCTTCAGATCGTCCATGAGGTCGATGCTGAAATCGAGGTTGGGCAGGATGTAGCTGTAGCTGTTCTTCTCGGTGAACGGCTGCTGCTCATCGGACAACACCACGCGGAAGTCGTTGTTGGACTGCCATTCGATGGCTTCCGGGATGGCGATGACCGACGTCGACACCACATCGGTGGTCTCATAGCGCACGCCCAGGCGGGTATTGGTGCGCAGGCCGCCCAGCTCGCCGTCCAGCTCGACCTGGAAATAGGCCGATTTGGTCTTCTCTTCCACCAGGTTGTCGGCGGCGCGCTGCGGGCTCACGCCAAGACTGGCGCCATAGTTGTCCGCGGCCCATTGCGCCAGGCGGCCCGCATCGCCGCGCCAGGCGGTGAAGCTGTTGGCATTGAAGTCGTTGAACAACCCGACGATGTTGACCGGCTGCAGCAGGTCCATCAGCCCGTTGGCCACATCCCCGTCAACGTTGGCCACGCCCCAGTCGCCCAGGGTGTTGTAATTCTCCGCGGCCTGGATCCGGTGGGTGGTCTGCTTGCTGGAGTCCACGCCAAACTGGAAGCGCCCCCGGTCGAAGCTCCATTCACCGTCGACGCGTCCCTGCTTGATCTCGCTGACCTGGGTCTGCGAATTGATGCGCAGCACCTGCGAACCAATTTCGCCCGGCACGAAGCCCGGGTTGACCACGCCGTTGGTCTTGGCGATGGCATCGGCCGTGCTCGGGTACCAGACCTGGGTGCCCACGGGCAAGCCGTTGTTGAAGTTCATCTCCTGTACCCACGACCCACCGCAATGCGGCCCGGTAGTGCAGTTGTTGGTGCCGGCGATGCTGCTGAAGATGGAACCGCCGCCGGTGAGCGGGTCGTTGGGTCGGCTTTCGTTCTTTGAATTATGCGCGTCGAAGGTCAGCTTGAAGCGGTCGGTGACGTTCCACAGTGCATTGAAGCCGAGGGACCCCAGCTTGTACTTCTGCATGCTGCGCTGCTGCTCAAGCCCGAAATCCTTGGTGCCCGCGATTTCACGGATATAGACCGGCGTCGCAACCGCACCGCTGGTGTCGAACGTGACATCGGTGTAGTTGCTGTTCTGCAACCACATGCCCTGTTCGCCACGATTCTCGGTGATCTCGTTCGTCGAATAGGTGTAGTCCAGGGTCAGGGTCACCGCGTCGGTCGGCGCAAACTGCAGCACCGCCTGACCATTGATGCGCTCACGCTCGAACTCGGAGAACGCATAGCGAAGGTCGTTCGGACGACCGTACAGCGCGCCCACCGCCGGTGCATTGACCACGGTCGGGTTGCCGGGCATCGTGCCCGTCCACGGCTGGATGTTCCAGTAGTTGTTGGTGGCCTGCACCGAGCCACCCTTGCGCTTCTGGTAGCTCGCACTCACGCCAACGCCGAAGGTCTTGTCCGGGTTGCTGTAACTGAAGATGCCGGACAGTTCGGGCGTCAGGTCGCTGTCGAATGGCTGGCTCTGGTCGGAGACGACCTTGGCACCGGCGCTGGCGACGGTGCCGTCATGATCGAACGGGCGTCCGGTCAGGATGTTGATGGTGGCGCCGATACCGCCGCTGGGGACATTGGCCTGGCTGGTCTTGTAGACCTCGATGCCATTGATGGATTCGGCGGCCAGCTGGGCGAAGTTGAAGGCACGGGTACCCCCGTCGACGCCGCCGATGGCGACCTGCCCAGAGGCACCGAACGCATCTGCGCCCGGCATCTGCCGTCCGTTGAGCGTGACCATGTTGAACTGGGGGCCAAAGCCGCGTGCCGTGACCTGCGCGCCTTCACCATCACGACGTTCGATGGAGATGCCGGTGATGCGTTGCAGCGATTCGGCCAGGTTGGTGTCCGGAAACTTGCCGATATCCTCGGCACTGATGGCATCCACCACGCCGGCCGAGTCACGTTTGATGTCCATCGCCTGGCTGAGGCTGTTGCGGATGCCGGTGACCTGCACGGTATCCAGCTGTGTCGGGCTGGGCTGGGCCTGCGGCTGGGCGACGGGCGCGGGCGTTGGCGCGTCCTGTGCAAACGCGGGATTGATGACCAGGACGCCACCGACAAACGTAAACATGGCCCTGGAGGTGAACTTCGCCAGCGTGCGGCTCATGAACGAGCCCCCCGGCATTGGGTACGACGGAACGTAGAAGCGCTCATGACTCTCCCCTCTGACATAACGATCGAATGGATGCACCGCCCCTCCTGGGGGCACGTACGGGCGATGCCCGTCTTCCACACCGAACATCGCAGCGCGCTGTGCGCGTGCTGCGACTTACACTCGCTTTCAGGCTTGCCAGAACAGCCGCGTGGTAAAGGGGGGGTACCCGTTGGCCCTTACCCCGGCCAAGTGGTAGCGCTACCATCACGTCACGGCCGAAGACTAATCATCCGGGGTCGCGCTTGTCATCATGCAGCGCAACAAAGGAGCGCGTGTCCTGAAAAACAGCCCGAAAGCCGTGCGTCGGAAAGCCAGCGCCATCACCATCGACGACGTCGCGGCGCACGCCGGCGTGTCCGCCATGACGGTGTCGCGCGTCATCAACGGCCATGCGGGGGTGCGTGACGGCAACCGGGAGCGTGTCATGCGCAGCGTGCTCGCACTGGATTACCGCCCCAACCTTGCGGCGAGCGCACTGGCCGCGGCGCAGCACACCTGCATCGCGTTGATCTACACCAATCCGAGCTCCAGCTACCTGCGCGAACTGCTGGTGGGCGCGCTGCGTGGCTCCACCCGGGCAGCGGCACAGCTGGTGATCGCCACCTGGGATGAACTGGGCAGCCAGCAACGTCGCGAGGCAGCACGGCAATTGTCCAACAGCGTGGCGGGCGTGATTCTTCCGCCGCCCCTGTGCGAATCACAGGACATCGTCGACACCTTCGTGACCGCCGGCATTCCCGTCGTCTCCATCGCATCCAGCCATTTCAGCGACCGGCTGTCGTGCGTGCGCATTGATGACCGCCAGGCAAGCCACGACATGGTGTCGCATCTGATCGCTTACGGGCATGCCCGCATCGGCTACATCACCGGCGATCCAAATCAGACCGCCAGCGCGCACCGCTGGCAAGGCTACCGGGATGCCTTGGCTGACGCCGGCATCGGCTACGACGACACGCTCGTCCAGCCGGGATATTTCACGTACCGCTCCGGGCTGGAGGCGGCCGAACGGTTGTTGACGCTGCCCCAGCCGCCCAGCGCGATCTTCGCCAGCAACGATGACATGGCGTCGGCCGTGGTTTCCGTCGCCCATCGCCGCGGGTTGGAGGTGCCAGGGGATCTTTCGGTGGTGGGCTTCGACGACACCTCCGCGGCAACGATGGTGTGGCCGGAACTGACGACCATCCATCAGCCGGTGGCCGCGATGGCGGACACCGCCATCGATATCCTGCTACGCGCGATCCGGCATCCCGCGTCCTCGGCGCGCGCCACCGTGAACCATGTGCTGCCCTACCAGTTGATCACGCGGGCGTCTGTTTCGAGGCCTTTGCTGGCCCTTTAGCCGACGACTGCTTCACAAACGGCGGTCAAGAACCTGACCCGGCCAACCGTCTATGTTGAAGGTCGACAACCGTTCGTAACCGCACGATTCGTAGAAACGCACCAGGTCGCCACTGCCCCCGGCATAGCAATCCACGCGCACGTAAGCGACACCCGCGGCACGTGCCTGCTCGTCGGCGAACGCCATCAGCCGGCGGCCGATACCGCGCACGCGCGGATCGCGCGAAGCAATCAGCACACGCACGTAGAGCTCTGGCTCGACCGCTGCCGGCACGTAAGGCATGGCGTCTCCCAACGCCAGGAACGCACGCACCTCGCCCTGTGCGGTCTCAGCTACCCACGCACCCGGCAGCGCGCAGGCGTCGGTCACCTGGGTGATACGGCGTGGAATCGATGACCACGCTTCGCTACCCCACTGCTGTGGGTTGCCGATGGCCACGAACCAGGCAATCACCTCGTCGAACAACCGCAGTACAGCGGGCGCATCGGCCACGCTGGCGCGGCGCATCGTCAGTGTTTGTTTTGCTGCATCAGTCACGCATACCTCTCCTGCCTGGTGGCGCTACGCCACAACCAGCAGCAGTGTGCCGCCATCGGTGGCAGACACCAAGCCTCTCGCGAGATCGATGTTGGCATCGCAGAGACGGGGCGTGTAACGCCACGTGGCCTCAGCCGGCCGCTTCCAGCGCCGAGCGCGGCATGGCAAGCCGCGAGGCGCGCAGGTATCGCAGGTACTTTCCGATGAAGACGCCGGTGAACCCGCCCGACAACAACAGATAGGCGGCGCGGAAGCCGACATCGAGGTTGAGCGAAGGGGAGACGGAAAGCGCTACCTCGAAGCCGTACTTCACCACAAACGTGAGCAGCAGCAGCGGCAGCAGGCTGTAGTCCGCACTGCGCCACAACCTCCCCGTGGATATGTTGACGGTGAGCGTTGCCCGTCGCAGCAGCATCCACCCAAGGCCCATGCCCGCACCGATGCCGACCACCCATTCCCCCCACGCCTCCCAGGAACTGCCGAAACGGTGGCCGAGCGACCAGGCCCCCCAGGCGGTGAAGAGAGCCGGCACGATGGCCAGTTTCGTGAGCGAGGTTTCACCGGGTCTCATGGCAGCGATGCCGCGGCTGACCAGGAAGACCAGGAGCGCCCAGACCCACACAGGGGTGTTCGAGATGAGGTGCTGCAGCATGATCACGGGGAGTCCTTGATGTGGGCGGGTGCCGGCGATGCACGCCGCGCGGGAATGGCTCCATTCTCGCTTTGCACCGACCCATCACAAGTGACAGGTGTCAGGCATCAGTAAGTACGACCATCATTTCCCTGGCGTCGAGCCATGGCGCGTGTAGAGGGTCAGGTCCGCTGCAACTCATAGTTGGCCACCATCCTGTCCAGAAGGTCCAGTTCGTTGGGAGGAACTGGCGAGGCGGTATCACACACAATCGACGAGGCCAGATAGTACTCGGTGTCATTGCGGAGGCGGCCACGCCGCAGGAGGGCCTTGTAGTGACGAGAGCGGCGCTGCCAGAGCTGACTCATCGTCGGTGCACCAGCCCCGGCTAGAGAGGCATCTGCTGCAGCGATCTGCTGTGGCGAGAAATCCCCGAAGTCCTCCAGGATGTCATTGACCGCTTGTTTCAGGCCTGGCAGGACACGTGAAACACCCAGCTGGCGCTCGTAGACCGCAAGCACATTGATTGGATTGTGCGGGTGCTCGAGCCCCAACACCCGTTGCGGCGTGAGATGTGTCTCCCAGTGAACAAAGAAGCGCTTCAGTTCGTCGTACTCACGCTGCTTTTCTGCAGATACCGACCTGACCATATGAGGTTCAACTCCGCCGCATCAGAATCATCTTCTCCTGCGACATGTCCCGCATCGTGTACGGAATCCCGCCCGTGCCGTAGCCCGATTCGCGGCGGCCGGCGAAAGGCATCCAGTCCGTGCGGAACGCAGTCGGATCATTGATCATCACGGCCGAGGCATCCAGCCGGTTGGCGGCGCGCATGGCGATGTCGATATCCTGCGCGAACACGCTGGCCTGGAAGGCGGTGGGCAGGGCGTTGGCGCGCGCGATCGCCTCGTCGAGGTCGGTGTAGCGATAAACGGCCACCACCGGGCCGAAGACTTCCTGCGTGGTCACCCGCGCGTCGCTGGCCGGATCGAGCAGCACGGTGGGCTGCAGTGTGGTCTCGGAAAGTCGCTTGCCGCCGGTGGCAAGCTGCGCACCGCCGCTCACCGCTTCGTCAATCCACTCGGCCACGCGGTCGGCCTCGCGCGGCTGGATCAGCGGGCCCACCTCGGTGTCCTTCAGGGTCGGGTCGCCGGTACGCAGCCGTTCAACCCGGGCGACGAGGGCCTGGGTGAAGGCGTCTGCAATGTCGTTGTGGACGAAGATGCGCTGTGTGGACACGCACACCTGGCCGGCATGGTAGTAGCCGCCCTTGACGATCGGCTCGATGATCCTGGCCAGGTCAGCACTGCGGTCGACGAGGGCGGGCGCAACCCCGCCGTGCTCCAGCGCCGAACGTGCGCCGTGTGCCAGCTTGGCGTGCAGCGACCACCCTACCCTCGCCGAACCGATGAAGCTCAGAAAGGCAATGCGCCTGT
Organism: Stenotrophomonas sp. TWI273; assembly: GCF_039674765.1. NCBI lineage: Bacteria > Pseudomonadati > Pseudomonadota > Gammaproteobacteria > Lysobacterales > Lysobacteraceae > Stenotrophomonas > Stenotrophomonas sp. TWI273. The sequence goes on along the minus strand of NZ_JBDJOA010000001.1, from coordinate 179,872 downwards.
CGGTGGCCAGCGCCTCGGCCAGGTCGTTGCCTTCGGGGAGGAAACTCTGGCACCACGGTTCGGGCAGCCCGGCCTCATGCACCATCGCCACGAATTCCAGGCAGGACAGTGGCGTTGCCGAGGCCGGCTTGATGATGACCGGGCACCCCACGGCGATGGCCGGCGCGACCTGATGGACGATCAGGTTGAGCGGGTGATTGAACGCCGAGATGGCCGCCACGATGCCGATGGGCTCCCGGGTCGTGAATGCCCAGCGGCCTTCGGACGCTGCGGAAAGACCCATCGGGATTTCGCGGCCGGCAAAGTTGCGCAGCTCGTCGGCCGCATTGTGGACGCCATCGATCGCACGTGTGGTCTCGATGATCGCATCCGGGAGCGGTTTGCCGCCCTCGCGTGCAATCTGCAGGGCGAGGTGGTCGCGTTTGGCATCCATCAGGGCGGCAAGCTTGCGCAGGATGGCGATACGCTGGTGCGGGGCGAGCCAGCCGTCGCGGTTCTTGAAAACCCGCTCGGCGGCACTGAGCTTGCGCTCCAGCGCGGCGGCGGTATCCATTCCGATCTCAGCGATAGGGGCGCGGTCAAAAGCCTGTACGACGGTCAACATCTTGAGCTCCTTGCGGAAGGGTCAGCGAGGGCGATCACGCGCAGCCCACGTCCGGCGTGCGGTTGCGCAGCTCGTCCACCAGCACGCGGGTGTTCTCGGCATAGTCGATCGGCACATCCAGCACGTGGACACCGCCGCCTGCGAAGGCGGCTTCGATCATGGGCACCAGGTCGCCTACTGCGGTCACCCGGCTCCCCTTGGCGCCGTAGGCCTCGGCATACTTCACGAAATCCGGATTGCCAAAGCGCATCCCGAAATCCTCGAAGCCATCCACCGCCTGTTTCCAGCGGATCATGCCGTAGGCGCTGTCGTTGAGGATCACCACCACCAGGTTGAGTCCGAGGCGCACGGCGGTTTCCATCTCCTGCGAGTTCATCATGAAGCCGCCGTCACCGCATACGGCCAGGACGCGCCGCTTCGGGTACAGCATCGCGGCCATCATGGCGGACGGCAGGCCGGCCCCCATCGTGGCCAGCGCATTGTCGACCAGCAACGTGTTGGCGACATGCGTGCGGTAGTTGCGCGCGAACCAGATCTTGTACATACCGTTGTCAAGGCAGACGATGCCGTCGTCCGGCATGGACTGGCGCACGTCATGTACCAGCCGTTGCGGCGTGACCGGGAAGCGGTCCTCCTCGGCACGGTCGTTGAGACGGGCCAGGATCTTCTGGCGCAGCTCGATCATGCCTTCGTCAGTCGCCAAGCGGCCTTCCAGCCGCCCGGCCAGGGCATCCACCGAAGCCCCGATGTCGCCCAGCACCTCGATATCGGGGTGATACACCTGCTCCACCGTGGCGGACTGGAAGCTGATATGGACGACCTTGGGGCCGCCGCCGCTCTTCATCAGGAAGGGCGGCTTTTCGACCGTGTCATGGCCAATGGCGATGATCAGATCAGCACGGGCAACGGCTTCGTGGACATAGTCGCCCTCGGAGAGCGCGGCCGTTCCCATGTACAGGTTGGAACCGCCGGTGACGGCGCCCTTGCCCATCTGCGTGTTGAAAAACGGCAGGCGGGTCCGCGTGACGAACGCGGAAAGCGCCTCGGCGAGCCACGGGCGGCTTCCCGCCGCACCGATCATCACCAGCGGCCGTTTGGCGGCCAGGATGGCCGCTTCTGCGCGGTCGAGCGCGGCAGACGGTGCGATCGGACGCTCCAGCGGATGAACCGGGATGACGGGGATATCCTCCACCTCCTCGCCGGCGACATCCTCCGGGAGCTCCAGATGCACCGGCCCTGGGCGCTCTTCCATGGCCACGCGGAAGGCATCGCGCACCGTGGCCGGAATCGCGGCCGGGCTGACGATCTGACGCGTCATTTTCGTGAGCGGCTTCATCGAGGCCACGATATCCACGATCTGGAACCGTGCCTGCTTGGCGCTCATCACCGGCTTCTGCCCCGTGATCAGAATCATCGGCCACGCGCCGAGGTGGGCATAGGCCGCGCCGGTGGAGAAATTCAGCGCGCCCGGGCCGAGCGTGGCGAGGCATACACCTGGCCTGCCGGTGAGCCGGCCGTGGGTGGCGGCCATGAACGCGGCCGCCTGCTCGTGGCGTGTGAGCACCAGCTCGATGTGCGAGGTCCGGAGCGACTCAAGGAAGTCCAGATTCTCCTCGCCCGGGACACCAAAGATGCGGTCGACGCCTTCGTTCTCCAGCGCCTTGACCAGTAGATCCGATCCCTTCTGCATAGCTTCGATCCTTACGGTGAAGTCAGGATCACTATACCCGGGCCGATGTCAGCGCTGCGTCGGATGTCTGCGGGAGGCTGTGCGCCCCGGGTGCCGGTAGTTTTACTGACCTCACCCCGCACGTATTGCGGTTGAGCACGTGGAGCGCTGTGGCCAGACTCGAGTCACACCCGGTGCCCGCCATGCGTGGCGACTTCGTGCATGTAGATCAACACAGCACATCATGGATAAAACGTGGAGACTTCCCGATCTGGTCGCCGAGCAGCCTCCGGCGTGACGTGTGCGGGTACGTTCGTGTCACCGCAATCGATCCGCGGCAGCCTGCTCGTGGTCGGGCTGGCTGCGTCGGCGCCCTGGTGCGCATTGGCGCAGAGCGTGGACGCGGCCAGCTGTATCACGGTACCGGCAAGCGTACCCGCCCAGCAGGTCCGCGCGAACGGCACGGTCCTGACGGTCGCAAGCGGCACCTACGCGCCGACCACCGTCGGTGCACCGGCCTTCTATGCCGCCAATGCCGGCGTGATCAACGCTACCGGCGCGGTGGCGTTGATCACCAGTGCCGCCAACACGGCCACGGTCTGCTCGACCAACGCGGGCGCGGTCAACTTCCTGGCGGCCGGCTCCACCGTCAGCCGGCTGGGCGCCGGGGGGCCTGCTGCCCGCGTGGAGGCAGGCACCACGCTGACCTCCAACGGCACGCGTTTCTACACGTCCCTGGCCAACAGTGAAGGCATCCAGGTCGCAGGCGGCCGCTTCACCGGCAGCGGCGATGTCATTGCCACCGGGATATTGCTGGGGACGCAACCCGGCAATCCCGCCACCTACGGTCTGCCGGTGGACGCCAGCGGCAATCTCGTCACCGATCCCGATGCCTACGTGGGCAAGGCCGCAACGGCGGCCCACGGCATCAGTGCCATTGACGGCACCGTCCGGTTGAATGTGGACAGCGCCGGCGTTCCCACGGGTGGCACCACATCGATCCATATCCTCGGCACCGGCGCCGGTGCAACCAATGGCAGCCACGGGTTGCTCGGCGCCAGCGGCGCGCAGTTCGACGTGCATGCGGTGAACATCCTCACCCGCGGCAACAACAACAGTGGTGGACGCTTTGCCACCGGTTCGCGCCTCCAGGCATCCCAGCTTTCCATCGATACCACCGGCACCGGCGCGACCGGCCTGGTGTTCGCTGATGCGCAAGGCACCTTGTCCGGGCTGACCATCAACGCCACCGGCATCACCGCGCACGGGCTGTCGGCCACCGGCACCTCCCAGGTGCAGGTTGATGGGCTGGACATCCGCGTGGCCGGGCAGAATGCGCACGGCGTGCTGGCCGGGAGCGGCAGCACGGTCACACTGGCAGGAGCGCCGGGTGTCGTCATCGCTGCAGGACAGACCGGCAATGCGCTGCGCGCCGAAGGCGGTGGCAGCGCGCTTACGGCAAACGGGCTGCGCCTCTCAACGCTGCTCAACGGTGCCATCGCTGGCCATGCGCTGACATCAGGCACGCTCACGCTGAGCGGCAGTGCGATCTACACCTCCGGCATTGCCGGCGGCAACGCGGCGGTTGGCCTGCAGGCCGCCAGCGGCGGTACCGTGGTCAGCCAAGGCAATGCCCTGCTGACCGGCGTACAGCTCGGCACGGATCCTGCCGCCGCCAGCTATGGCCTGCCGGTGGATGCCGGCGGCAATGCCACCACGGATCCTGCCGCGTATGTGGCCACCGGCACCACCGGGGCGAACGGCGCGCAGGTGTCCTCCACGGGTGGCACGCTGCGGCTGGACGTGGCGGCCGATGGCTCAGCGTTGGGCACCACGACCCGTATCGAGACCTACGGCAACAACAGCACCGGCGTGCTGGTAGCCCAGGCGGCTTCCGCGACCTCGCGGCTGCAGGCAGCAGACACGGTGATCACCACGCACGGGATGAACGCCAACGCCGTGCTGGTCCAGGGCGCCGTCGGCGGGGTCGGACCACAGGCGGCGTTGCTGCGCCTGGACACGCGCACCACCGATCTCAATGCCAACGGCGTGTATGGCCAGGCTGGCGCGCAGGTCAGCGTCACCGACAGTATCCTGACCACCTCGGGAAGCGGGGGCGGTATCCGTGCCGATGGCGCGGCAACCCGCATCACCGCGCGCAATCTCTACATCGGCGGCGGTGGCGCGGGTGGCATCGGGCTGAACGCCACCGGCGGCACCATCGACAGCGCTGGAACGACCATCATCAACTCAGGCCGCCCCGGGATGACGCTCAACGCCAGCGGTGGCACCGCGGGCACGCTGATCTCCAGTGGCGACACGATCCGTACCGGCGTCCTGCTGGGAACCGACCTGGCGCTGCCGACCTTTGGCAGGCCGATCGATGCAGGCGGCAACCCGGTGACCGACCCCGCTGCCTTCATGGCGTCCGGCATCTCCGGGCACGGGGTGTATGTGGGCACGGCCGGGGGGCGGGTCTGGATGAACGTCACTCCGGTGACGGGGCAGGCCGACGGCGCACGCAGCAGTATCACTACGCTGGGCAACGCCAGCGAAGGCTTCAACATCCAGGGCGTGGATGCGATCGCGACCCTGGCCAATGTGAGTGTCTCCACGCGCGGCACCGATTCCATCGGTGCACGCGCGGCGGGGGCTGGGCAGATCCGTACGAGCGGCATGACCGTCACCACCAGCGGGTTGCATGGCTACGGGCTGGCCGCGTATGCCGACAGCCTGCTGACTGCGACGGCAAGCAGCATCGCCACCACAGGCGTGCAGGCGCACGGGCTGATTGCCTGGGCCGACAACGGGCACCTGCTGCTGGGCGGCGGCAGCCATGTCACTACCCGCGGTGCGCTGGCCCACGCAACGGTGGCATGGAACGGCGGTCGGGTGGACGTGGCGGATACCACGCTGGCCACGACCGGTCCCGGCGCGGCGGCGTTGCTGGTCCGTGGCGACCCCGCCCCAGCCTCGGCGTTCGTTACGCAGTCCACGCTATCCGCTGCGGACGGCCCCGGCGTGGGCGCCATCGGTGCAGCGCAGATCGACCTGACCGGCACCACGGTGCAAGGCCGCGACCTGTGGCTCAAGGTCGGTGCCATTGCCGATTTCGACGGGCTCGACGCCGCTGTCCCGCTCCTTCCCCCGGACCTTCCGCCCGATGATCCGCCAGTGCCCCTGCCGATGGCCTTACCGGCGCCGCAGGGTGTGTTGCCGGCCGCCGACACCCCGACCCTTGCCAGCATCACCGCGACCGGCAGCGTGCTCACCGGCGCCACGATCACCCTGCCCGGCAGCCTCTCCAATGTGGCGCTGCATGACACGCTGTGGAACCTGACCGGCAGCTCCACGCTCACCACGCTGCTCAATGATCGCAGCCGGATCGCGTTCGCGGTGCCTGGCGGAGATCCCGTCCAATTGGCCAGCTACAGAACCCTGACCGTGTCGCGCTACAGCGGTAATGGCACGCTCGCGCTGAACACCTGGCTGGGCGACGATGCCTCGCCCTCGGACCAGCTGGTCGTGGTGGATGGCAGCAGCAGTGGCCCGGGCGTGCTGGAGATACACAACACCGGCGGACGTGGCGACCGGACGCTGGCCGATGGCATCCGCGTGGTGCAGGCACGCAACGCCACCAGCACGCCCGACAACTTCGCGCTGGCGGCACCGGTGGTGGCGGGTCCGTACGAGTACTTCCTGTTCCGCGGTGGCGCGGCCACGGTCTCCGGCGCGGATGTGGAGAACAGCTGGTACCTGCGCTCGGTGATCGACTGCGCCAGCCCGGGCGCGCCGGTACCGCCCTGCCCCGCCCCTCCTCTCCCGCCGCCACCGGATCCTGCTCCGCCGGATCCCGTGCCCCCTGAACCGCCCAGCCCCTCGCCGCCCCCGGCCTATCGCCAGGAGGTGTCGCTGATCGCGGCCGTACCGGCGATGGCCCAGGTGTACGGCCGCACCCTGATCGATACCCTGCACGAACGGGTCGGCGATGAGCAGCTGCTGCATCAGCGCGGCGACCTGGATACCGAACGTAGCGGATTCAATGGCGCCTGGATGCGCTATCTCGGCCACGACGGCGAACATGATGGTGGCCGGCGCGGCATCTATGGCGATCGCGGGCCCGACTTCGACTACCGTTTCGATGCGTTGCAGATCGGTACCGACCTCTACCGGCGCGTGGATGCCGATGACCTGCGCCGCCGTCACGCCGGTGTCTACCTCGCGTATGGCAAAGGCAAGGGCGAGGTGCGGCACAACCTCCTGGATTACCGCTTCCATGCTGGCACTGACCGGTTCAAGGCCGGCTCGGTCGGCGGCTACTGGACAGCGTTCTCCGCCAAAGGCGCCTATATCGACGCCGTGGCCCAGTACACCTGGTATGACATGCGCCTGCAGTCCCCGCGCACGTCCGACAGTTTTGTCGATGCCGATGGGCTGGCGCTGTCGCTGGAAGGCGGCTGGCCGTTCATCCTCAACGAGGGCGACGGGTCCTCCGGCGAGGACGGGCGTTGGCGTCTGGAGCCGCAGGCGCAGGTGATCTGGCAGCAGATCGACGTCGACGACCTCGATGATCACACCGCGCAGGTGCACTTCAGCGACGGTGACTCGCTGGTCGGGCGCATCGGCGCGCGATTGAATCGCACCGGCCAGCACGAGACCGCGCAGGGTGAGGCCCGCAGCAGCAATGCCTGGCTGCGCGCCAACGTGTGGCACGAGTTCCGCGGCACGCCCCGCGCCGCGTTCGCCACCAACAGCGGCTACGTGCCGTTCGCCGTGGATATGGGCGGCTCATGGGGCGAAGTGGGCATCGGCGGAACCTGGCAGGTCACCCAGACCGGCTACCTGTTTGCCGATCTCGATTACAGCTGGAGCTTCAATGGCGACGAGAACGCGTGGAACGGCAAGCTGGGCATGCGCTGGAACTGGTAGACGCTGTGATTCCAGGGGATGGTGACAGCCGATAGTGCCTGTGAAATCATGCGCGGTTGTCCGCCCGGCGAGCTTGCATGTTTCAACGACTGTTCAGGAAGAGCCGCACGACTGTGGCAGCGACCGCTGCGCTCGACGTCCGCAGTCAACGCCCTTCAGCGGGCGAGATCCGGGTTGAAGGCGCGACCGAGACGCTGTTCCTGTCTCCCTTGCCGGTGTACACCGGGCAGGTGCAATCCTCCCGTCGCCATTTTTCGGACATCAATGATGTGTTCCTGGACCTGGGAGGGAGCAACTGGGGAACCGTAGAGGGCGGCAAAATGCTTGCCGGCGGAATCGTCGGCCTGCTCGTGCTCGCGTTCATCGTGCCCGCGCTCATCATGCTCTACCTGGTGCTCGCCTACCCGGAGAACTTCCCGACGCCATGGGCGGATTTGAAGATGTTCATTCAAGTGTTTTCTGCCGGCGCGCTTCTCGGCATCCTCCCCTTGGGGGCATTCGCCTACGGGATGTTCTCGGATGAGTTCAAACGCGCAAAGCCCTATCCGGTGCGCTTCAACCGTCAGCGTCGCGAGGTGTGCTACATCGACCGCGAGAGCGGCCGTGCCCTGATCGTGCCCTGGGAGAGCATCGTTGCCTGGGTGTCCAATTCACAAGGCATCACCCCGTATGGCACAACGCGCCAGTACACCTTCGGCATGGGCCTGGAGGATAAAGAGCGCGACACCGTGCAGTTTGTCCTGCTGCCACAACCCAGTGATTCGCACTCACTGGGCCTGTGGGCGTCGATCCGGAACTACATGGAGGACGGGCAGTTGTTCAATGCACCCAACCCATGGTTCCAGGCATTGGGGTTGGTCCCGACCAAGGATCGACTGAAGCCGTATGAGGGCATGCACACCTTTGAGATCGAGCGTGAGGATGCTCGCGCGATGGGTTCGCTCGACGATGGCGGTGATGATCTGACGCTGGAACAACGGGAGAAGTATGGCTACGACAAACGCTCCTACTGGCCGCTCCGTCGCTGGTACGCGTGGCGTGTCCTTACCTTCTGGAAGCTGCCCTACCTGCTCGCCGAATGGGTCCATCGCCGCGGCCGTCCTTCGCTGCCGGCCGTGGTGGAAGCCTGGTCCCAGGCATTGCCGGAAGCGCAATGGGCCACCCCCAGCGGGGCGCTTGTGAACGCCAGCAAGCGCGTGAGAACGGCCATGGATAAACAAGGCGCGACGTTCGTCGATGCCTGCAAGGCAGCCGGCTTCAAGTGAGGTGACTGCTCCAGAGCATCTCGAGGGTATTGAACGGCAGCGGACGTGGTCCACCACTTCAAACACGCGATCCGTGCCTGCGGCGAGCAAGGCGATACAACACGGTGCCAGCCAGTACCGCGGCCACGGCCCCTGTCAGCGGTACCGATGCCAGCGTTGCATAGCTGATCGTAAGGCTGCCCATGGCGCCCCCGAGCGCGGTGCCCAGGTTGAAGGAGGCGATGTTCAACCCGGCCGCGACCGGGCTGTAGGCGGGAATCAAGCGCTGCGCCTGCTTGAGCAGACGCAGCGTCAGCAGCGTCACGATGCAGAAGAAACAGATGCCCAGCGTGCCGATCAGCAGCATCATCATGGCCGGCATGCTGGCGAACACGTAGAGCCCGAGCAGATTCAACGCCAACGCGCACAGTGCCAACTGAAGGCTGCGGTCCCCGTCCATCGCGTCGCCCAGCGCTCCCCCGAGCAGGTTGCCTGCGATCGCACAGACGCCGAACAACAGCATGCCCAGGCTCAGCCACTGCACGTCCACACCAGTGACCTGCTGCAGATACGGCGAGACGAAGGTGAAGAACGAAAACGTCGCGACGCTCACCAGCGCGCCGATGCCGGCCGTCGTCAGGAGCTGGGGATGGATGATGGCCTGGATGCCCTTCCATGCGCCGCCGCGGGACGGGGCCGAACCGGCAGCTCCCCTCGGCATGCACAGCGCCAGACCCAGCATGCCGACCACGCTGAGGACGCCGATGGACAGGAAGACCACGCGCCACGACCAGAGACTGCCCAGGTACGTGCCGATCGGAACGCCGAACGCCAGCGCGAGGGTCAACCCGATCCACACGACCGACAGCGCCCGGCCGGATCGCTGCGGGTCCACGAGCCGGGTCGCCGCGTCGGAGGCGACCGCCATGAAGACGCCGTGGCCGAGGCCGACCACGAAGCGGATGGCCAGCAGTGTGACCAGATTGGGCGAGGCGCTCATCAGCAGGCTGCCCAGTCCGAGCAACGCCGTGGCCAGCAGCAGGATCTGCCGGTCCCGCCAGTGCGCGACCAGCGCGGTGATGAACGGTGCGCCGATGGCCGCGCCCAGTGCATAGGCGGCAATGGCCGTGCCGACGAGGGATATCCGCGCCCCGAGGTCATCGGCAATGGTGGTCAACAATCCCGCGACCACAAACTCGGAGAGCCCGAACGCGAACGCGCACAGGGAAAACACATAAATGGCAGCAGGCATCGCAGGTCCTATCCAGCAGAGCTGCGGAAGCCTAGTGCCTGGCCATGTGCGGGTGAAGGACGGTTTACATACTGCAGCAAGACGCCGCGCGTCTTGTCACCTCAGGGCAGAGAACGGGTCTGCAGAATCGCCTGTATCAACCGGTCGCGGATCGCTGAGGTCCGGGTCTCGTTCCACGCCATGAACAGCTCCAGCCGTGACACGTCCTCCGCCGCTTCCACCTGGAGCGGACGGAACACAACGTCCTCGCGCGTTTCCGTCGCCAGCGAAGCGGGAAGCAGCGCGATACCGAACCCCGCAGCCACCAAGGCAATCAAGGTCTGCATCTGCCGGCCGTGCTGCACGATGTCGGGCACGAACCCGGCTGTCTGGCACAGGCCGATCAGCTGGTCATGAAATCCTTTGCCGAGTGTCCGGGGCGAGGCGACGAATGCTGCGTCCCTGAGCAATGCCAGGTCGATGCCCGCCTTCGCCGCCAGCGGATGACCGGCCGGCAGCGCGACGCAGATCCGTTCGCTCAGCAGCCTTTCCATGCGCAGGTGCGGCGTCGTGGTGCCCGGTGTCCGCATGAAGCCGATATCCGCCTCTCCCTGCTCCAGGGCGTTGACCTGCTCCTGGGTGCTGGCCTCCCGCATCGTGAAGGCGATGCCCGGGTTGAGCTCGCGAAAGTGGCGCAACGCCTGCAGCAACGAGGCATAGGGGGCGATGTTGATGAAGGTCAGGGTCAGGTGGCCCTCCATGCCCTGGGCCACGCGGCGCGTCTGGGCGACGCCCTCCTCCAGCGACTGCACGGTACGGCGCGCGGTCTCAAGGAAGGCTGCCCCCGCCGGTGTCAACGCGACGCTGCGAGGGGTGCGCTCGAACAACGGGGCTCCGACGGCGCCCTCCAGCTTGCGGATGGCCTGGCTCAGCGGCGGCTGCGCCATGTGCAGCCGCTCGGCGGCGCGATTGAAGTGCAGCTCCTCGGCCACGGCAATGAACTGTTGGAGCAGGCGGGTCTCTATCACTGAAACACCAGACCTCTGGAATGCCGGAATTGAGGGTGTTCAACATACCAAATCTCTACGTTGTCCAGAGCGCGCCAGCAGGCGCCTGCTGGAGGGACTGGTCATGATGCTGCTGCTCGTCAGCGATGCTCGACGAGGGGCCGGACAGCGTTACTTCGTGGCGTCGCGCGCCGTCGCGTCCGCTTCCATCAGCTCCCGGCGCTGGGCCTCGATCCAGGCGTCCCCGGCGGCACGTGCCTGGGCATCGAGTTCCTTGTTCTGCCGGTCGTTTTCCTGGTACTGCGCCCACACCTCGGGCGTGATCGTCTCCAGTCGATGATCGGGGCGCAGCTGGATCGAGGGGGACGCCCCCATGGCCACCGTGAAGTTATCGAACAGCCATTGGCGGCGCAGCTCAGGCGAGGCATACAGAAGGTCCGGCTCCGCATAGGTCCGCATCGGCAGTGCCTGCTCGGCGAGGGGCGTGTCGGACGAAATCCTCGCCAGCCTGACGACCAGTCGCTCATGGTCCCGGTCTTTGTGATACAGGGCGGCGATGTCGCCATCGATCCACAGGACGTACGCGTACCCCGCGATGGGATGGACCTGGAACGGGTGTTCACGGACCAGGATGAGATCACTGCGGTCTGTGTAGAGCGCCCGCCAGCCCGGCGGTGCCGGACGGATGCCGCAGTCGACGGTCCCTGCCGTGATCTTCTCCAGCGTCGCCCTGCCGCGGCTCGCGGAAAGCCGCGTTGTCCAGCAGCGTGAGCTGTCACGATTGTGCGATGCCATCAGAACTGCGTCTTCGTCCAGCACCACCGCATCGGTATGCACAAACGGGGCGTCTGTGGCGGCATGATCCTGCAGCAGCGTCGCGAAGTCCTTATCTGACAGCGCACTGCCATTCTCGTAAACGGCGTACGTGGTGTGGTGCTGGTACTTGCTGCTGTTGATATCCAGCCTGCTTTCCGTCACGGCCACGACCTTCAGCGTGTCTGACGAAAACACGGTCTCCCGCTGGGTGCGTGCACATCCAGTGGTGAGCAGCGCTGCACACAGCAGCAGCGCAGCAGAAAGCAGGACGGAACATGTTCTGGCGTGCATCGCGCTGCTGCCTGCGGGTCGGGATGGGATCCGTGCAAGCATATCCGCTTCGGCCACGGTTACCGGGCAGCACGGCCCCAAAGGGGCCGCACTGCCCTGCCCCGCTGGATCAGAAGCTGTAATCCAACGAAACACCCACGGTACGCGGCTGCATCATCACCGCATTCCAGCGCCGGTACTGCTGCGCGCCCGCGGCAGGAATCGTCCTGCCAGCGGCGACGTAGATGTCCTTGTTGGTGAGGTTGGTGATGAAGAAGCGCACGGTCGTGTTCTGGCTGCTCACTTCGGCAGTCAGGTCAACGGTGGTGTAGCTGGGCAGGTCGAAGGACTGCGTTGAGGCCACCGATGCCGCACGCTCGCCGTAATAGCGCAGCGCGCCACCGACGCTCCAGCCCCATTCGCCGCTCGTCGGGAACTGGTAGTCGGCCTGCAGGCTGCCGGCCCATTCGGGCACCTGCGGCAGCTGGGCGCCGGATTCGGCCTGGTTCGGGCCGCCCGGACGGGCCGGGGGAATCGGAGCCGTCAACGTGGCGTCGGTGTAGGTCAGGCTGCCGCTCAGGCGCAGGCCGTCGACGGGCATCAGCGCGCCGGTGAATTCAACGCCCTGGCTGCGTGCTTCGCCCCCATTGACACCATAGGAGATGCCCTGCGCCGTGAGCAGGTTCAAGCGGATGTCGTCCCAGTCGATCCGGAATGCCGCCACTTCCACCAGCGCACGACGATCCCAGAAGTGGCTCTTCAGGCCGGCTTCGTAGTTGATCAACGTATCCGACTTGACCTGCGCGGGCACCTCCGGGGCGGCCGGCAGGATGGGATTGGGGCTGCCGGCGCGGTAGCCGGTGGCGACCCGCACGTAGGCCATGGTGTCTTCGCCCAGGAACAAGCGCGGGCTGGCGCTCCAGGTGGTCACGCTTTCCGAGGAGTCGGTGATGCGCTGCACGCCATCGCCGCCCAACGGACCGCCGAGTGTCTGGCGGAATTCCTGGTCGTTGCGCGCATGGCGCACGCCCAGGGCCAGATCGAAGCGGTCGGTGAACTTCCAGGTGGCATTGCCGAACAGGGCCTTCTCTTTATACGTGGTCAGCACCGAGGCGGTGAACAGATCAAGCACCGGATTGAATGCCGGGCTCAGTGCACTGCCGCGCTCGATGTAGGCGGCATCTTCATCGGTATAGAACGCGCCGAGCTGCCATTGCAGGCGACTGTCGCCCTTGGAGGTCAGGCGGAATTCCTGGGTCCACTTCTTCAGCTCGATATCCGTGTCCAGGCCGGCGTACGCCATCACCGGGCCCACGCCGGGCTTCTGCCCCAGCAAGGGGATGTACTCCACCGACTGGTCCTGCAGGCGCCATGAATTGGATTTCATCCAGCTGCTGGCGGAGGTGAAGTCGGCCCAGCCCAGATCCCAGTCCACCGTCAGGCCGTACACGTCGTACTTGATCGTGCTCGGCTGCAGGAACAGATACTCGTTTGAGTAGCCGGGCAGCTTCGGCTTGAAGGTGGCCGGGTCGAGCGCGACCGTCGCGAAATTGTCGCCCTTGTTTTCCTGGCGCATCGCGGTGAGCAGCACGTCCACCGTATCGGAGGCCTTCCACAGCAGCGAAAGGCGGCCGGCGTTCTGGTACACATCGTTGGTGTCGCGGCGATGCAGGACGCTGTTGTCGATCCAGCCCGGACTGGTCTGCTCGGCGTAGCTGGCGCGCAGGGCCAACTGACCCTTCACCAGTGGCACATTGACGGCGGCGCGCTCGGAATGGCCCACCCGGCCGCCATCGTCGACAACGCGCATCGTGGCGCCGGCGCGGCCCGAGAAGTACTCCAGGTCCGGCCGTTTGGTGACGTACTTGACCACGCCGCCCAGCGCACTGGCACCGTACAGCGTGCCCTGCGGGCCGCGCAGCACTTCCACGTTCTGCACGTCGTACGGCAGCAGGTCGAACATGCCGGAGGTCGCACCGGACAGTGAGCCATTGGCGGTGAGCGGCACGTCGTCAACGTAGATCGAGGTCGAGGCGGTATTGCCCATCGGGGTGATGCCGCGGATCGAGATCGTCGAGCGGCCCGGCGCACCGAGGCTGGTGATCTGCAGGCCGGGAACCAGCCCGGCCAGGTCATTCATGTTGTTGACCTGGAGGCGGTCGAGCTGCTCTTCGCTGATGACGCTGATGGACATCGGGATATCGGTGACCACTTCCACGCGTTTCTGCGCGGTCGCGGTCACAGTGCCCAACGTATGTACGTCGTCGCGGTTGGGGTTCTCGGCGGCGACCTGTGCCAGTGCCGTGGCGCTGCAGCCCAGGGCCAGGATGCCTGCAGTGCAGGCCAGCGACAACGCGTTCATTCGGAGCGAACAGTGACTCATGTGATGAGACCTCGGTAGCGAAGCTGGACGCCCACGGCAATGGGCACGGAATGCGGCAGTCAGGGCACCCCGTCGTGCTGGGGTGGGGGCCGGCCTGGCAGTGACGCTCCTGGGATGAATGGCTATGCGTAAGCCCATGTAGGACACAATAGTCCTGTTCAGAGAACTGTCAATCCTGCGTCGCAGCATTGACATGAATTCATGCGCCAGGCCCGCCCCGGACCTCAGCGTCCGGCGCCCCAGACCGCTTCGTCACACCAGATCGTGCCGTCGCGATAGAGCACCCCGGGCGTGCGGTCCTGCTTGAGGAAGGTGGGCCCGTCCAGGTCGACGAGATCACACAACTGCCCGACCACGAAGCCCGGCGCAGCGCCCAGGCTGCTGCAGACCATGCACCCGACCATGACGCCCAGCCCGGCCTCGCGCGCCGCGGCGGCGATCAGCAGCGCCTCGGTCAGGCCGCCGCATTTGTCGAGCTTGATGTTGAATACGTTGAAGCGACCCTTCAGGCCGTCGACATCGGCCAGGGTGAGCGCGCTTTCATCGGCGGCCAGAGGAATCGGCGACACGAATCCGTCCAGATCGGCTTCGCGCCCCCGGGCCAGCGGCTGTTCGATCAGCGCTACATCGGCGTCCACCATGGCTGCCACCAGCCGCTCGAGATCGCCGACCTGGTAACCCTGATTGGCATCGACCCCCAGCCATACCTCGGGCCGCGCCTGACGGATCGCCGCGACGCGCGCGATGTCCAGGTCGAGATCACCGGTCAATTTGACCTTGATCGAACGCGCCTGGCGATACGCGACCGCGGCGGCCGCCATCGCCGTCGGCTCATCGGCGCCGACCGTGAAGGTCGTGGGGAGCGGCCGCGGCGGCGGCAGCCCTGCAAGCGCCCATACGGGCTTGCCTGCCTGCTTCGATTCCAGCTCCCAGAGGGCAGCATCAACCGCGTTGCGAGCGCCACCGGCTGGCAGGATCGCTCGCAGTTCCTCGCGCGTGGGGTGTGCCTCGATGGCATCACGCACGGCTTCGAGCTGGAGGCGCATGGTCTCGATGTCTTCGCCCAGGTAATAGACGCCGGTCGCCTCACCGCGGCCGACGTGCGTGCCGTCATCCAGGGTGACAAGGCAGGCCAGCCGGCTGTCGAAGACGTGGCTGGCGATGCGGAACGGTGCGGCCAGACGCAGCGCGTCGACGGCGATGCCGAGGGTGAGGCGGGCCATCAGGCGTTCACTCCGGATGCGGCCATGTCACGCGCCACAGCGGGCGTTGCCAACAGCTTGATCGAGCACATCTGCTTTCCCTGCCTCAAGGTGAGTAATTCTCACATCGAGACATTAGTTCTCCGCGCGGAGAACTGTCAATGGGCGCCGTGTCCGGCGCCCCTCCCTCGTGCCGCGTTACGGATTACTTCGCAGCTACCGGGGCCGGGGCCGGTGCCAGTGCGGCCGCGATCTGCGACAGATACTTGTTCCAGTCGAACTTCTGCCCTTCCGGTGTCCAGCCCAGACGCACGATCACCGCATCCTGCGAGGGAATCACCGCCATGATCTGATGGTTGTGGCCCATCGCCATGAAGGCATCGGGAGGCACGTCCTGCAGCACCTTCCGACCTTCTTCTGCAGCCGCGGCCCGGTTCAACCACAGCTGCGCGCCGTATGAGGGGCGCGGTGATGCTGGCGTGGGCGTCACCGCGAACTGGAGCCATTCCGGCGACAGCAGCCGCTTGCCATCGGCCTCGCCGTGGTTCAGATGCAGCAGCCCATAGCGCGCCCAATCCCGTGCCGTTGCATACCCGTAGGAACTGCCGACCAGGACACCGGACTCGTCCGGCTCGATCAGCGCGCTGCGCATGCCGGCCGGCTCGAACAACCGTGTCTGTGCAAATCGGGTCATGCCTTCCAGGGTGCCGCCGGTGGCCTCGAAGACGATCCGCGACAGGATGTTGGTCGTACCCGAGGAATAGCTCCAGTGCGTGCCTGGCGCATGTTCAAGCGGCATCGCGGCCGCCAGCGCGCCCATGTCACCGGCCTCGAACAGCATCTTGATCGATTCGTTCCCGGGCTTGTAGCTCTCCACGAAGGCCAACCCGCTCGACATCGTCAGCAACTGGCGCAGCGTGATCGCGCCGCGCGGATCGCCTTCGCCCTTCCATTCCGGCACCGGCGCGGGGTCATCCAGCTTGAGCACGCCGTCATCCACCAGCAGGCCAACCAGCGTGCCCATGATGCTTTTGGTAGCCGACCAGCCCAACATGCGGGTGTTCTGGTTGAAGCCAGGCGCGTAACGCTCGGCAACGATCGCCCCACCCTGCACCACCACGATCGCACGGGTGTCCGGGTAACCGCCCACGTTCTGCTCATCGAAGGCCGCACTCACGGCCGCGTCCAGTGCGGCACGGTCGAGCTTCGCTTCTGCGGCGGCCTGCAGCGCCGGCACAGGCCGGTCACCCTGTGGCCAGGGGCGCGCCGCCAGTGGCGATAGTGGCGTGAGCTGGGCCGCCTGGGCCTTGAGCGCCGCGAGCGGCACGTCGCCGGTGGTCAGCGTGCAGCCGACCGCCGGGCGATGCAACGCGGTCCGGCTGGCCGTCCCAGGCGCGGAGGCGGTGACCGTCCCTGCCTTGCGATCGACCGCCAGCGCCACCGTCCTGGTGAATGGCGCCAGTGCGTGGATGTCGTCGCGCAGCACGTCGGCCTCGGCGCGGTTGGCCACGAAGATGCCAGCGCAGGCGATCTGTGCCGAGACCGCGGTGCCCAGATCCTCCGCGCTGGTGATCGGTGGTGCGGCGGCCAGTGCTGGCGCGGAGGCGGCGAGCGCCAGAGAGAGAAGACTCCAGCCGGAGGCGTGTCGGATCATGAGGTGTGTCCTGTGTTTGTTGGAGCGCGCACGTGGATCAGCGCGTGCGGCATGGGTGGCGCAGCGCCGAGCCCGCCCGGGCGCCAGTGTGTTTGCCACCCTCGAAACTCACCACACCGTTGACGATCACGGTTTCGATGCCGGTCGGCGCGCCGGCGGGCGCGTCCCAGCTCGCCACATCGTCCAGCGTGTCCAGATCGAACAGCACGATATCGGCGCGCATCCCCTCGCGGATCAGCCCGCGATCGCTCAACCCCATCCGCTGTGCGGGCCAGCTGGTCATCTTGCGGACCGCGTCTTCCAGCGTCAGCACATGACGCCGCTTCACATACTCGGCGAGGATCCGCGGGAAGGTGCCATACGCGCGCGGGTGTGGCAGGCCGATGGCGCCGTCGCTGCCGTAGTTCACCGCGGCGGCCGCGTCACTGCCAATACTCACCCAGGGCTGGCGCAGCGCGAGCTGCACATCCTCTTCGCTGATCATGAAATACAGCGCGACCGCCCGATTGGGCAACCCTTCAAGCGCGATGTCCCAGGCCGCATCCGCCGGGTCCAGATTCAGTTCGGCACCGATCTCGGCCAGTGTCTTGCCATGGAAGCGCCGGTACTTCTCACTGAAGCTGTTGGCCAGGCGCACGTTCTGGAAGCCACCCGACGCATGCACCAGGTTGGACCAGCCGGGCATCGAACCGGCGGCAACCTCCTTTTTCATGCGCTCGCGCACCTTCGGATCGCGCACGCGCTCGATACCTTTCTCAAGCCCGTCGGCCCAGACCCAGCTCGGCGCGATGATCTCCAGCCCGGTGCCGCCGGCGGTGTAGGGATAGAGATCGGCGGCAACATCGACGCCGCGGTCCCGCGCTGCATTGATCGTCGCCAGTGCCTGGGGCATCAGCTTGCCCCACTCCGGCGCATAGGCAGCCTTCAAGTGGAAGATCTCCACCTTGACGCCGCCCTTCTCGCCGATCTCGATGGCCTCTTCAATGGCCTTGACCACGCCCTCGCTCTCGTCACGCATATGCGTGGCGTAGAAGCCGTCGCATTGCGCGGCCACCTTGGCCAGCGAGACCAGATCGGAGGTGCTCTGGAAGCTGCTGGGTGCATAGATCAAGGCGCTGGAGATACCGAACGCACCGGCCTCCATCGCAATCTTCACCTGCTCGCCCATGGCATCGAGCTGCTTCCTGGTCGGCGCACCAGCGGCATCGCCCATGACGTGCACGCGGGCCTGGGTGGAGGAGTAGTACGTGCCGAAGTTGACCGCGATACCCTGCGTTTCGAGCTGCTTGAAGTAGCCCGGCATCCCCGCCGCAGGCACCGGCGGTCCGCCCTCGCCGCCGATCAGCGTGGTCACGCCCATCCGCAACTTGTTCTCGGCCGCGCCGTCCTTGAGCAGCGCCGCGCCGGACTGATCCATCATGTCGATGAAGCCCGGCGACACATAGCGCCCCGTTGCGTCGATCTCGCGGGTGCCCTTGCCGGGGACCTGGCCGACCTGGACCACCCGCCCCTCCTTGACCGCCACATCGGCACGGACCCACGGATTGCCGGCACCGTCGAGCACGCGTCCACCGCGGATCACCAGGTCATAGTCGGCCGCGGCCGCGTTGGCGGCGAACAGCATCGATACGCCCGCCCAGAGCAGGGTGCGCTTCATCATTGCCTCTCCTTGTTGGTGCGCGCCTGCGCACGCACGTCATCCACGACCTCGCGAACCGCATCCACCACGCGATCAGGCTGATCGATCTGGATGTAGTGGCCGGAATCGCTCACGATCTGTTGCTGCCCGCGGCTGGACAGGGCGGCCTGCTCGGCATGCAAGGTGCGCCATTCCTGCTTGAACCGGGCGCCCTCCTCCGCCGTCAGGCCCATCTTCTTCAGCTCGTCGGGCTTGAACGGCTTCAACGCGGTCAGCACGATCACCGGGCGATCGCCAAACGACGTAACCGCGCGGGCATCGTCCATGGTGCTGTCGAAGCCGTCGAGTTCTGCGGTCGCGCCTGTGACCGAGGCACTGGAGAAGGCAGTGATCTCCGCGGCCTCATCCTTCGGGCGTGGACCATGATCGGCGCGCGAGAACAGGAAGCGCACCAGGCCGGTCCGTGACAGTGCCGTGGCGGTATGCATCAACAGCGACACCTTCTTCGGGTGGACATCGATGCTCACCACGCTGCCGAGCCGGGCGATCTGATCCGGGTGCGAGGGGTCGACCATCACCAGTCCGGCGACCTGATCGCCGTAGCGCCCCACATAGGTCCGGATGTACGGCCCGCCGATGGAATGGCCGACCAGCACCAGCGGATCGGTGATGCCCGCGCCTTTCAACAGGGCGTGCAGGTCATCGGCCACGGCCGACGCACGCTGCGGGGTGTCCTTCGCATCGCTGCGCATGATGCCGGCGCGGTCGTAGGCACAGGCGCGGGTGAAGCGGGCGATCCGGTCGTGCACCCGGGTCCAGTCCATCGTGCCGCCCGTGCCGAGGCCGGACTCGAAGATCACGGTCGGGGTGCCACTGCCGCGACACTCGATATGCATCTGGCGTCCGCCGACATCGACCATCTGGCCGCGCAGTGGATGATCGGTCGCCGCGCTCCGGCGTGCCAAGGCCTCGTAGACCACCCCGATGAGGGTGATCAGGATCACGACCGCCAGCAGACCCAACGCGATCCACTTCACCCACCGACGAAACCGCCGCCAACCCTTCACTGCTGTCATGTCGTGCTCTCTTGAATGGCGTGCTGAAGCCTGCGTTGCGCCGCAGGCGGTTGAGAATCCTCTGACCTGCCTGCCCGGCCAACGCAAACGACCGGGGACAGGTTTAGGCCCATATAGGATATAAGCGTCCTATTTGGAGAATTGTCAATGTGCAGTGCGGGGCGCGGGGCCAGCCCATGGGCCACTCCGGAGGCCACGCTACCCAGCGCCAGACTGCGACAAACCGTCGCAATCGAGCACGAACCGGGCATTTTCGCCGGGAATCCCGACAGACATGCCTTACCATCGGGCCGGTGCGTGCGTCCCTCCTCCACCGCTGGCTTCATGCATGGGCCTTGCTGGCGATTGCGCTGGTGATCGTGGCGCCCATGGTCAGCCGGGCATTGGCGCCGGTGAACGCGCCCGTCATGGAGGCCTCGCCGGCACCCGATCCGCATGCGGCGCATCACGCCATGACGGATGCCGACGCGCATGCGGGCCATCACGCGCATCACGATAGGGATCAGGGAAAGGCCAGCCCCGCTGCCGAAGCGCCTGCCGATCCGCATGCCAGCCATGAGATGGGCGTGGACTGCGAGTACTGCCTGATTGCGGCCCGTCTCATCAGCCTGCTCGTGGCGCTGCTCCTGCTGCTGACGCAATGGCCGGCCGTGTTTCGATCGCTGTCGGGTCTGGTCGACTGTCGCCGCGCCCCCGCACGGGGAACGCTGGGAGCTCGCGGCCCGCCGCTGCTGGCCTGCTGATCCGGTCCTGACCAGGTGCAGCGCTGCTGCGCCCTGCCCTGTCTGCTGATCCGCCGTGTTCGGTGGGGCCAGGCGATGCCGGATTGGAACCGATGCCCCGCGCCATCCGGCGTCTCTGCCGGACCTTGTTCCTGCCCCGGTCGATCTGACCGTGGCGACCGATGCTGTGGACCATGACAACTTCTTTTTCGTATCGACCTTTGGCCAAGGCCATCACGGCCGTGCTTGCCGCTGCCCTTCTTCTTCCCGCCACCGTCGCCGCCCAGAACGGTACCGTGCTGACCCTGGGCACCGTGCAGGCGCGTTCGGCCGCCGAGCGCGAGCTGTCGGCCCGCTCGGTCTTCACCTCGGTGGATCTCATCGGCGGCGATGTCCTTCAACCGCAGAAGGTCGACCATAGCTGGGAGCTGCTGATGAATGCCCCGGGCGTGCAGGTCACCCAGTTCAAGATGGGCACCGACGCCGGCCGCTTTTCCTTCCGGGGTTTCAACGGCGAGGGCCGCATCAACGCGGTCAAGCTGCTGATCGACGGCATTCCGAGCAATGACAATTCGGGCGGCATGCCTTACCTGGATGCGGTGTTTCCGCTGGACATCGCCGCGCTCGAGATCGTGCGCGGCACCAACGATGCCCGCTACGGGCTGCATGCGATTGCCGGTGACGTGAATGTGTTGACCCGCCAGGGCGGCACTGACGGCCAGCTGAGCATCACCGCTGGCAGCTTTGGCACGCAGGATGTGCAGTTGGCCAGAGGGTTCGAGCGCGGCCCCTGGTCACAGAACTATTTCGTCGGCTGGCGCACGTCCGACGGCGAGCGCGACCATGCCGATGGCACCCAGCGCAGCTTCGCCGGCAAGTGGTTCTACACCGACCCTGACGGCCGGTGGCGCGCAGGGCTGACCAGCCGCTACTACAAGAACGCCGCACTGGAAGCCGGCTACCTCAGCTATCCGGAGGTGCAGGCCAATCCGACGCAATCGCCGGCCTACGCACGCGATGACCGCAGTGAGCGCGAGACGGTCCAGACCGCCATGCACATCGATGGCGCACTGGGCAGCGACTGGAGCTGGAACGCCAAGGCCTACCAGAACGACTATCGCAACCAGCGCTGGGTGACGTTCACCGCGGGAGGCGCTCAACAGGAACGTTTCAACGATGAGACCCATCGCGGCCTGCTCTTGAACACCACCTGGCGCCCGGACTCGCGGCTGGCCGAGTTCGTCCTCGATGCCGGCGTGGATGGGCAGTGGCAGGACAACACGGCCCGCCGCTACAGGACCGTCGCGCGCGAGCGCCAGGCGACCCTGCGCGATTGGGACTACACCCTCGATACCCGGGGTGCCTACGTGCAGGCGGTAATCCGGCCGATGGACGCGCTGAAGATCGTACCCGCCTACCGGGTCGATCGCGTGTATGGCGACTTCCACAATGGGGCGACCGGCCTGCGCGCACCGGTCTACGACTATGGCCTGATCAAACAACCCAAGCTGAGTGTGTCCTACGATCTCAGCCCGACCACGGTCGTGTACGCAAACTGGGGGCGAACGTTCCAGATCGGCAGCGGCAATGGCGCGTATCGCACGCAGGTGAACGATCTTGCTCCCTCCCTCAACGAGGGCTGGGAGGCCGGTATGAAATGGGCGCCCGTGCAGGGGCTGCAGACCCGGATCGCGTACTGGGAGCAGCGGGCCAGCGATGAGGTCGCCACCGTCCTGGGCGTCAATGGCGTGGTCGGGGCCAATGAGGTCGGCAACGTGGGCCAGACGCTGCGCCGCGGTTGGGACGCCCAGCTGACATGGCAGGCCAGCGCCCAGTGGCGCGCCTGGGCCGCGTACTCGCGGCAGAAGGCGGTGATCGAGGTGCCCGACCCCAGTGCGCCGCAGACCCGCGGGCGGCAGATCGAGAACGTGCCGAACTGGCTGGCCAGCGCGGGGGTGGACTACGCCCCGACGGCCGACTGGGCCTTCAGCGCCTGGGGCAATGGCCAGGGCGACTACTTCGTGGAACGAACCAACACGCTGGGACGCTACGGCGGCTATGCACTGTTGAACCTGAGCGCCACGTACCGCCTGGACGCCCGCAACAGCCTGGCCCTGCAGTTGAAGAACGCGACAGATCGTTTCTACGTGTATGCCTGGTACGACAGCGGTTCCTCGGGCTACTCACCCGGTGATGGCCGGGCGCTGTACCTGAGCTGGACCCGGGAGCTCTGACATGCCAACCCCCGCTACCCCGCGTGCATCGGATCGCTGGCGTTTCTACCGCGCGGTGTGGCGGTGGCACTTCTATGCCGGCCTGTTCGTGCTGCCCTTCATCGCCTGGCTGGCGTTGACCGGGGCCGTGTACGTCTACCAGAAGCCGATCGATCGCTGGATCCATCACGATCTGAAGGTCGTGGAGACCGCAGCGCTGCCACCCTCGCCTGCCAGCGCCCAGCTGGCGGCCGTCAATGCCGTCAGTCACGGGGAGATCTTCCGTTACACCACGCCGGACTACGCCGACGGCACCATCGAGATCGGCGTCCAGGAGGCCGACGGTCGACGGCAGGTCTACTACGTCGACCCGGGCACCGCGCAGGTGCTGGGGCACCTGCCCGACAAAGGCACGTTCTCGGGCGTGGTGCGGCAGCTCCACAGCCTCGATCTGCTCGGCGATTACGCCAGTGCCCTGATCGAGATCGCCGCTGGCTGGGCCATCCTGCTGGTGGCGACCGGCGTGTACCTGTGGTGGCCGCGCGGGCAGAACGGTGGGATCACCACGGTTCGCGGGCAGCCGCGACAGCGGCTGTTCTGGCGCGATCTGCATGCGGTGACCGGCGTCTGGGTCGGCGGTGTGCTCGTGTTCCTGGCCGTGACCGGCATGCCCTGGTCGGTGGTCTGGGGCCATCAGGTCAATGCCTGGGCGAACGGTCACGACTATGGTTACCCGACCGGGGTGCGGGTGAACGTGCCGATGTCCGCGCATCGGCTTGCCGACACCACCACGCCAGCCTGGTCGATGGCGCAGGCACAGCTACCGGTCTCAGCGGTGCCGCATGCCCAGCACGCCGCTGTCGATGACGGGCATGCCGCACATGGCGGCGGTCCACTCGGGGATCTGTCGCCGCAGCCCGGTGCGCTCGGCATCGACGCGGCCATGCGCCGGTTCAGCGCACTGGGGCTGGCACCGGGTTACAGCATCGCGCTGCCGCGTGGGCCCATGGGGGTCTACACTGCCTCGGTCTATCCGGAGGATCTGTCGCGCCAGCGGGTGGTGCATCTGGACCAGTACAGCGGCCGGGTTCTGCTGGAAATGGGCTACGCCGATTACGGTGCGCTTGGGCGAGGACTGGAATGGGGCATCAATGTCCATCTCGGCAACGAGTACGGCACGGTCAACCGTGTGGTGCTGATCATCGCGTGCGCAGCGATCCTCCTGCTCTGCCTCAGCGGTGCGGTGATGTGGTGGAAGCGGCGGCCCATCGGCGGGATCGGCGTGCCGCCACTGCCGAAGCACGGGCGAAGCGTGGCGGGTGTCTTCGTGCTGCTGTGCATCGGCGGCGTGGTGTTCCCGCTGGTGGGCCTGTCGCTGTTGGTCGTGGGGCTGCTGGACTACCTCGCCACCCGTGGCTGGCGACGGACGTGAAGACCCGCACTTCACGCGGCGCACACTACCCTCTTGCCGTCACACCCCATGGAGCTGCCCCCTCGTGAGCCGGCATTGGCCGCCAACGCGCGCATTAAAAGGACTTACCTGTCTCTCCCTGCTTTGCATGAGTGGCGCTGCCATCGCCCAGCCCGTACCGGACGGCGCCGCTGTTCCCGCCTTGGATTGGCAGCAGTCCCAGCAGCGGCTGGAGCAGGTGTCCGATGCCCTGGCCGCGGCGGATGCGTCGGTGCGCAACAAGCAGGACCTGCAGGACGCCACCCGCCTGCTGCGCCTGCCCGAGATCACCGGTGAAGTGCGCCGGTTGCAGTTCCAGAAGACGCTCACCCTGCCGCTGGGGTCCTTGGCGCCGGTCGCTGAGGCCTTCGGCATCGACTCGCCGTTGCAGTTCACCGAGCGCGACTGGCGCACCCGCCCGGTGGTCACTGCGGTACTGCCGTTGTACACCGGTGGCTTGATCCCGGCCGCCCAACAGGCCGCTGCCGGCGCGACCGATCAGGCCAGCGCCGAGCGCGAATCGCAGCGCCAGTCACTGAGCGTGCAACTGGTCCAGGCCTATTTCGGCCAGCGCCTCGCCGAGCAGGCGGTGGACGTGCGCCGCGAGGTGCGCGATGGGCTGCAGCGTCACCTCGATGATGCCCTGAAGCTGGAACGCGAAGGCTTTGCCACCCGCGCGCAGCGCCTGCAGGCCAATGTGGCCCGCGACAAGGCCGAGCGCGAGTACCAGAAATCGCTGAATGATCTGCAGACGCTGAAGGCCGCATTGGCCACCCTGCTGCGCAGCGGTGGCGACGTCCGCCCGCTGTCGCCCTTGTTTGTGCATCGCGCGCCGATCGGTGCGCTGCCTACCTTCGAACGCGATGCACAGGCCCGGCAACCGCAGATTGCCCGCCTGCGGGCCCTGGTGGCCCAGGCCGAGCAAGGCGTGCGCGTGCAGCAGGCCAAGCTCAAGCCCACCGTGTTCCTGTTCGGCCAGTACGATTTCCGCCGCCGCGACGAAATGTTGACCGACCCGGACTGGGCGTTCGGCATCGGCCTGAAGTACACCTTCCTGTCGCCCACCTCGCGTCCTGCCCAGATCAGCGCCGCCCGCGCGCAGCAGGATCAGGCCGAAGCCGGCCTGCGCGAAGCCGAGAACCAGGTGACGCTGGGCGTGCGCAAGGCCTGGTACGAACTGGATACCGCCCGCCAACAGTTCCTGCTGCTGGACAGCAGCATCGAACAGAACCGCGAGAACCTGCGGCTGCAGGAGCTGGCCTTCCGCGAGGGCCAGGCCACCTCGCTGGATGTGATCGATGCGCGCCTGGGGCTGGGCGGCGCACAGGTGGAACGCGCGCAGGCCGCGTATCAGTACGACGTGGCGCTGGCACAGCTGCTGGAGATCAGTGGACAGATGGACCGATATGAAGAATTCCGCCGCCGGGGCGACGAGGTGATCGCGCATGAATGACACATTGCAGGCGCCGGCCGACGCGCCGCCGCCGAAGAAACGCAAGGCCGGCATCCTCATCGCGCTGGTACTGGCGATCGTCGTCGTGGTCGGGCTGTGGCTGGCCTGGCGCACGCCGGCCGAACAGCTGCAGGGCATGGCCGATGCCGACACCGTCAACGTGGCGGCGAAGATCACCGCGCGGCTGGCCGAGCTGAAGGTGCGCGAGGGCGACCGGGTCACCGCCGGCCAGGTGCTGTTCGTGCTGGACAGCCCCGAAGTGGCAGCCAAGGAGCAGCAGGCCCAGGGCGCGCTGGAAGCGGCACGTGCGGTGGCCGACAAGGCCGACCAAGGGGCACGCAGCGAGGACATCCGTGCTGCGCAGGCCAACTGGAAACGCGCCGAGGCGGGTGCCACCCTTGCCGATGCCACCTATCAGCGCGTGCAGAACCTGTACAACGAAGGCGTGATGACGCGGCAGAAACGTGACGAGGCCTTGGCCCAGGCGCGCAGTTCGCGCGAGCTGTCCAATGCCGCACGGGCGCAGTACGACCAGGCGCTGGCCGGCGCGCGCGACCAGGACAAGCGCGCCGCGCAGGGCCAGGTTCGCCAGGCGCAGGGCGCCGTGGCCGAGGTGGATGCGGCCCGCGACGAGATCAACGGCCGCGCGCCCATGGCCGGTGAGATCAACAAGCGCATGTCGGATATCGGCGAGCTGGTCCCGGCCGGCTACCCGGTCTTCACCCTGGTCGACATCGACCGCATGTGGGTGTCGGTGAACCTGCGCGAATCGCAGATGCGGGGCCTGAAGGTGGGTACCCGCCTGCGCGGCAACGTACCCGCGCTGGATCGTGATGCCGAGTTCGAGGTGTATTTCATCAATCCTGCCGGTGACTACGCCACGTGGCGTGCCACCCGGCAGTCGTCCGGCTATGACGTGCGCAGCTTCGAGATCCGGCTGCGCCCGGTCGCCCCGGTGGAAGGCTTCCGCCCCGGCATGAGTGTGCTGTTCGGGTGGCCGCAGGGATGAGCCGGTCGGTGTGGGCGAGTGCCACAGCCTCGTTCCAGCGCGAGCTTGAGCACCTGCGCCGCGATCGTGCCGATCTGCTGCTGGTCACGCTGCTGCCGGCCGTGATGCTGGGGTTGATGGCATGGCTGTTTGCCGCCTCGGTGATGCGCGATATCCCCATCGCCATGGTCGACCTCGACCGCAGCGCGGAAAGCAGACAACTGGCCCGCATGCTGGATGCCAGCCCCGGCGTGACCATTGCCAGCCAGCCGTCCACCCTGGCCGAAGCGCAATCGCAGCTGCGCCGGCTGGAGGTGTTCGCGGTGGTGCTGGTGCCGCGCGATGCCACCCGGCAGGCGCTGCGTGGTGAACAGGGCACGGTGTTCGCGTACTACAACGCCACCTACCTCACCACCGGCCAATCCGCCGTGCGCGATATCGTCGAAGCCGTCAGCGCCTGGAATGCGCGGCTGCTGGGCGAGCGCATCGGCAAGCAGGTCGGCCCGGCCACGCTGCGCGCCCCGCCGATCGCCGTGCAGTCGGACATCCTGCACAACCCGGCACGCAGCTATGAGCTGTTCCTGCTGCCACTGCTGTTCCCGGCGATCCTGTCGCTGGGGCTGGCACTGGCCGTGGCAGCCAGCCTGGGCCGTGAGGTCCGTGATGGGCAACTGCGCGATTGGCTGGGCGACACCCCGTGGTCGGCGATCGCCGGCAAGGTCGTGCCATACGTGCTGCTGTTCTCGATGTACGGTGCACTTGGGGTGCTCTACCTTGCCCTGCTCCGTGGCGATGGCATCGCCGGCAGTGCGCTGTTGCTGATGCTGGGGCAACCGGTGTTCTACCTGGCCTGTGCGGCGGTAGCCCTGCTGTTTGTCGGGCTCACCCGGGACATGGGCACATCGCTTTCCGCGATCGGCTTGAGCATCGGCACCGCGCTGGCATTTTCCGGCGCCACCTTCCCGGTGGTCGATGCGCCGCTGTTCACCCGGGTCTGGAATCTCCTGCTGCCACTGACCGCCTACGTGAAACTGCAGACCCAGCAGCAGTTCGTCGGCGCGCCTTGGAGTGTCTCGCTGTGGCCGCTGGGCACGCTGCTGCTGATGGGGGTGGTGGCCGGTGGCATCGGTGGCTGGCGGCTGATTGCTGCCGCGCGCAGCGCCGATCCAGCATTGCCGGGCGCACCGCGCGAGGCCGGTGCATGAGCCGCTTCGTCGACAGCCTGCGCCTGACCCTGCGCACGGTGCTCACCGACCGGTATGCCGTCGTGTTGATGGTCGGCGCGGTGGTGCTGTACTCGTTCTTCTACCCGGCGGCCTACCGCCATCAGGTAGCCAGCAACCTGCCCATCGTGGTGGTTGACCACGACCAGAGTGCCACCAGTCGAGAATTGCTGCGGCGGGTGGACGCGCTGCACACGGTCCGCATCGTCGATCAGCCGGCCAGCATCGACCAGGCACGCCATGTGCTGGAAACCGGCAAGGCCGAAGGCATTCTGCTGATCCCGGCCAACCTTGAACGCGACATTCTGCGCGGCAGCCACGGCTATCTGGTGTTGATGGGCAACGGCGCCTACCTGGGCCGCGCCAGTTGGGTGCTCGGCGGCGTGGCCGAGGCCCTGACCGCCTTCGCGCGCGAGGCGGCCGTGTCGCAGGCGGCGTTCATGGGGGCGCCGCAGGCACCGCCGATCACGTTGGTGCAGCGCCCGCTGTTCAATACGCAGGAAGGGTACGGCAGCGCCATCGTGCCCGGCGTGGCCGAGCTGATCGTGCATCAGACGCTGCTCATGGGCATCGGCGTACTGCTCGGCGCGCGACGGTTGGCGTTGGGCCGGCGCCTGCGCTTTGACATGCCGACACTGGCCGGCATGGCGATTGGCTTCGGTGCCATCGGCCTGCTCGGGCTGCTGTATTACGCCGGTTTCACCGCGTGGGTGCAGGACTACCCGCGTGGTGGCAATCCACTCGGGCAGTTGCTGGGCGGCACGTTGTTCATCGCCGCCACGGTGGCGTTCGGGCTGTTCATCGGCAGCTTTTTCGCGACCCGAGAACGTGCCTTCCAGGTGGTCGTCGCCTGCTCCATCCCGCTGTTCTTCCTGGCCAACCTGTCCTGGCCGGCGGTCACCTCCCCGCCCGTGCTGGTGGCCCTGGCCCACCTGCTGCCGACCACGCCCGGCATCAACCTGATGGTGCGGTTGAATCAGATGGATGCCAGCCTGGGTGAAGTCAGCCACGAGCTCTGGACCCTGCTCGCGCTGCTGGCGCTTTACGGTGGTCTGGCGATATGGCGGCTGGGCGCACGCAGGCCGGACTGACCTTGAGCCTCGCTGGTGGCCCAGCGCTGCTAGATCAGCACCTGCCGCGTGCTGCGAAGAAACTGATGGATCTCCTTCTCCACCGACTCATCCAGCATGTAGACCGGACGCTGGCCGTTGGGGCAACGCAGGCTGGGGGTCGTCCCGAACATGCGGCAGATCAAGGGGCGTTCTTCGTAGACCTCACAGCCCTGCTTGCCCAGATAGGGACAGCTCAGCTCCGCCAGCGCGGCAGCGTGCTCGGCATCGCTCTTGACCGGCAGCCGCGCCACTTCCTCACTTGAGGCGGTGACCGGGCCACAACAGTCCGTACACCCCACGATGCAGCGGAAGGTCGGGATCTGCTCGCGCAGCCGCTGGATCGCGTCGCGGGTGGTGTATGGCATTGCGATGGGCCCTGGAACGGCGTCGGCGGTGTGCCATTTTAACGCGTTGGCGCAGTGTTCACGCCGACAGGGTCGGTGGGCCGGCTTGCGGCCACCTGAACGCCGCGGGCGCGCCGCTTGAATCTGTGGCGGACAGACGCATTGAACCAGAGCGCCCGCGGTTGGGCGCTCTCAGGAGAAATGCATGCCGCACCATGAAAAGGTCGCCCTCGCCGGCGTCATCGAACACGTGTTCGCGCACCGCTTCACCCTGATCTGCAACGATCAGGCGTATCTGGCAGACCTCGGCCCCAAAGGGGCAGAGGCGTTTGCGCTCAAGGAAGGCGTTGCCGTCAGGCTGGAAGGGGAACAGCGTCCGTCGGAAATCAAAGTGGCCCGTATCGCCAGGAAGGGCGGCAGCTTTGTAGAGGTGGAGCACAAGAAGCCGCATCACGGCCCCAAGCATCGTCACCCGGAGGGGCCGGCGGATCCTCGTGTCGCCGTGGCCGCAGTGAAGAAGGATGGCTGGACGCCAACCGGCGAACCCGCGCGCAAGCCCAAGCACTTCGAAGTGCTCGCACGCCGTAAGGGTGGCGAGTGGACCGAGCTCCATGTGGACTTCTCGGGTGTGATCTACAAAGAGAAGCACGCCGACCCGGAGAAGTGGGGGCTGTAAAACCCGGTCGGTCTGAAGCACATGGTACCCAGAGCCCTGGAGATTCCGGGGCTCTTCTGCGTGTGGCGCCACACGACCATCACAGGCGGACGCGCATAACATGCGCGCCCCACCGGCATCGGGGCTGACCCAGCGAGCATCGAGCCAACGCACGTGAACCCACCTCCCCCTGCCCCCTTGCCCGTGCGCTCGGCTGATCGCGCGCTTGACGCCGTGAACTTTTTCCTGGCCGATGTCCGCGATGGATTGGGGCCGTATCTTGCGATCTACCTGTTGGCCGTGCACAAATGGGACCCAGCCAGCATCGGCCTGGTGATGACGGTGGCGGGACTCGCTGCCCTGCTGGCGCAGACGCCGGCAGGCGCGCTGATGGATCGGGTCAACGCCAAGCGGGCCACGGTCGTCATCGCTGCCCTTCTGGTCACCGGCAGTTGCGTCGTGCTGCCGTGGATCACCTCGTTCACGCTCGTGGCCGCGACCCAGGCTGTCAGCGCCGTCGCGGGTACCGTCTTTGCCCCGGCGATCGCGGCCATCTCGCTGGGCATCGTCGGGCCACGGGCGTTCGCGCGGCGCATGGGTCGCAATGAGACGTTCAATCACGCAGGGAACGCCGTTGCGGCGGTCCTGGCCGGGGGGCTGGCGTACATCGGAGGCCCGGTCGTGGTGTTCTACCTGATGGCCGCACTCACCCTGGCCAGCGTGGCCGCGGTGCTGATGGTGCCGGCCAAAGCCATTGACCATGAGCAGGCGCGCGGATCGCCGGCCGCACCGGAGCGACAGCCGGGGCCATCCTCCTTTGGCATGCTCCTGCGCGACCGTACCCTGCTCATGCTGGCAGCGTGCTGTGCGCTGTTCCACCTGGCCAACGCGGCGATGCTGCCCCTGGTCGGTCAGAAACTCTCCCATACCAACCCTGCGTTGGCCACCACCTTGACGGCGGCGTGCATCGTCGCGGCACAACTGGTCATGGTGCCGGCCGCGATGCTGGTCGGAACACGGGCCGATGTGTGGGGACGCAAGCCACTGCTGTTGGCCGGCTTTCTGATCCTGCCGATCCGTGGCGTGCTTTACCCACTGTCCGATGCGCCGGCATGGCTGCTGGGCGTGCAACTGCTGGATGGCATCGGTGCGGGTATCTTCGGGGCGCTGCTCCCCGTCATGGTCAGTGATCTGACCCAGGGAACCGGCCGATTCAACGTCACGCTCGGTGCAGTCTCGACGGTCTTCGGGCTGGGTGCTGCGCTCAGTCCGGGCTTGGCCGGGGTGATCGTGCAGTTCGCTGGGTATGATGTCGCGTTCCTGACCCTGGCGGCGATTGCAGCCCTGGCCTTCGTGCTGGCAATGGCCATGCCGGAGACCCGACCTCACACAGGCCGCGCTTCCACGGTGGCAGCACCGACGGACGCGACCTGACGCCAGCCACTGCGTTATTCCTGAGCCATGCATGCACGTCCCCACAACCTCCCTGATCATCTGGATGGTGACCGCCGTTGCCACCAGCGGTGTCATCTTTCGTCCTTGGCGGATCCCCGAGTATGTCTGGGCACTGGGCGCTGCCGTGGTGCTGGTGGCGACAGGTCTGGTGCCCATCCCCACTGCCATCGGGGCGGTGGCCGAAGGCGGCGACGTCTACCTGTTCCTGATCGGCATGATGGTGCTGGCCGAGCTGGCGCGTCACGAAGGCCTGTTCGACTGGCTGGCCATGTATGCCGTCCAGCACGCCAAGGGATCCGGGCGGCGCCTGTTTGATCTGGTCTTCCTGGTTGGCACGCTGGTGACCATTTTCCTGTCCAACGACGCCACCGCCGTGGTGCTCACACCGGCGGTTTACGCGGCCTGCAAAGCGGCCCGCGCCAATCCACTGCCCTACCTGTTCGTCTGCGCCTTCATTGCCAACGCAGCCAGCTTCGTGCTGCCGATCTCCAACCCCGCCAACCTGGTCGTGTTCGGCAGCCACATGCCCTCGCTGCCTGAGTGGCTGCGGCAGTTCAGCCTGCCGTCGCTGGCGGCGATCACCATGACGTATCTGGTGCTGCGCCTGGCTCAGCGCCGTGAGATCGCGCACCCCCTGGCGGAGCGGATCGAGCACCGCGCCCTGTCCGAGGGCGGTCGCCTGTGCGCCATCGGTGTCGGGCTCACCGGCATCGTGCTGCTGGTGACCTCGGCGATGAACGGCCCGCTCGGCGTGACGACCTTCTGCGCAGGTGCGCTCACCTTGGCGGCGGTTCGCCTTCGCCAGCGTCGCAGCCCGCTGCCGATACTGCGTCACGTCGCCTGGGGGGTGCTGCCCCTGGTGGCTGGCCTGTTCGTGCTGGTCGAAGCCGTTGCCCAGACCGGGGTGATCCGCACGGCGGCGCACGCATTGGATGCGCTGGCACGGACCTCGCCTTCGGAAGCCAGCTGGGTGGCAGGGATCGCGGCAGCGGTGGCGAGCAATCTGGCCAACAACCTGCCCATCGGGCTGGTGGCCGGCTCGCTGGGGCAGATGGCGGAGCTGCCGGCGCAGACCCGCGCGGCGCTGCTCATCGGTGTCGATCTGGGTCCGAACCTGTCGGTGACGGGATCGCTGGCGACGATGCTGTGGCTGGTCGCGCTGCGTCGGGAGGGCGAGAACGTCAGCGCGCTGCAGTTCTTCAAGCTGGGCATGCTGGTGATGCCACCGGCATTGATCGCGGCGTTGCTGCTGCTCTGATGATCGCGTGGCGTCGCGGCAATGCCGTGACGCCGACACGCTCAGGCGGCTTTAGGGGTCCACTGGCGCAGCGTGGCGGCTTTGAGCGACTGCTCGCCGCAGCCGGTCGGGCAACGCAGTACCCGCGCGGCCGAGGTACTGACAAAGCCAGCGCCTTCCTGCGCCTTGAAGATCACCTCACACGACAGGCAGCGCGCCACCATCGAATACAGGTGGACGATGCGGCCGCTGCAGGGGTCCTGCAGCGCGCTCACATCCAGCAGGTCGAAGTGGCAGCTGTCGGGCATCGCGCGACGGGGGAACGGAAGGGAAACGGTCGTCTGCAGGTTCACGCGTGCCAGCCTCGATGAAGTGGCACCCACTTTAGTGAGCCCGCTGTGGAGCGTGCGTGCACTGGACGACCGTGTCGTGTGATCAGAGCGTAGCCTGCGCCTGCAGCGTGAACACCCAGCTGTCCGGGCGGCTCTCATACGCCCCGGGACGGGCTACATACTGCACCGCAGGCCGCAGGATCAGCCACGGAGTGACCTGCACACCGTAATTGAGCTCCACGAACTGCTCGTTGCTCTGCACGTCCTTGCCGGTGATGCGCTGGTACTGGGCAAGGCGGTCGGAGATGTCCAGCCGGGTCCACGCCAGGCTCAGCACATCATCCTCGCGGGATGCCACCACACCGCGCCAGCTCAGGCCGGCTTCCCACGAGTACCGCATGAGGCCGGTCCTGGCATCCGCACGCGTGGCCACGCCGAATACCGACAGACCGCGCACGGTGTCGCCT
Source organism: Stenotrophomonas sp. TWI273 (assembly GCF_039674765.1). Taxonomy (NCBI): domain Bacteria; kingdom Pseudomonadati; phylum Pseudomonadota; class Gammaproteobacteria; order Lysobacterales; family Lysobacteraceae; genus Stenotrophomonas; species Stenotrophomonas sp. TWI273. The sequence goes on along the minus strand of NZ_JBDJOA010000001.1, from coordinate 146,497 downwards.
TCGGGCTTCAGCACGCGCTGCGCCAGCTGGATGTACGAACCGCTGCGATGCGACGCGCGCGGTGCGGCCGGATTGCCGATGTCGTCCGCGTTGGACGTGTCCAGGTAATAGCCGACCTTGTAGGTGCCACCGTAATGCTCGCCGGTGTTGCCGTGGCTGTAGCCCACTTCCACGGGCAGGAACAGGCCGGTCTTGCCACGGTCGGACACGCGGAAGCCACTGCCCTCCTGCTTGCGCATCGGCACGACATCGTAAATGCCGGTCTGTGCGTACCAGCCCGAGGGATCAGCCCACTTCACCCGCAGGCCCCACTGGCCGGTCGGATTGTCCAGCCAACCGGAGCTGTAGATCGGGCCCAGCGGATGACCACACTGGCCGTTGTTGTTGAAATTGCAGGTGTACGGCAAGCCGCCGAAGTCGTTGCCCATCGAGTAGAAGCCGCCCTTCAGGCTCAACCGCTTGTCCAGCAGCCAGCGCTCGTAGGAGAGCTCGTTGAAGCGCAGGTTCTGCCCTTGGCCATAGAACGCCTGGTTCTGCACGTAGGAACCGGTCGAGCGGTCATTGACCGCATTGCCGAAGCGGTCGGAGAACACCACCCGCATCGTGCCGTCGAAACCGAAGGCCTTGCCGGTATCGATCATGGCACCGAAATCAACGTGCTCGGCCGTGGACCAGCCGGTACCCTTGTAGCCATCGCTGTTGACGCCCGTGGCGATCACGATGCGTGCGCTCGGGGTCACGCCACGGTCCTGCAGCCAGATGCGGGCCGCCCAGTCCGCACTGAGCGGTGTCTGGGCAATGGTGTCCACGGCCTTGGGTTTGGGGACCTCTGGTTCAGCCGCCCATGCCGGCAAGACGGCCGCGGAGGCCATCAGCCCGAGGCTTACAACGAAGGAGGTGCGCTTCATGCCGAAGCCCTCCGCTGCTTGCGCCTGGTCCACGCGCGTCGCACCAGCAGGATCACCACCACGAAAGCCGCAAGCCCCAGGATGAGCAACGGTAGCCAAAGGCGCGCGATCTTGGCCAGCAGCGGCTTCTCACCGCCGTCGCGGATCAACGCGACCTGCGCTTCGGTGACCTGGTCACCCGGGCCGAAGGTGGTCCGCACGTACGTGGCGACGGCCGCGATGTCCGCGTCACTCAGCGCCTGCACGTACGAGCCCTCGGAGAAATGCGGCATCAGTACATGTTCGCCATCCACTTGGCGGTCGATGCCGCCGATGATGGTGGCGACCAGATTCTGTGGCCGGACCATGCCCACGGTGCTGTTGTGCACCAGCGACGGGTAGTAGCCGTCGTTGCTGCCCTCGCCACGCGAGCCATGGCAGCTGGCGCAGAGGCCGGAATACAGCACCGCACCCGAGGCGATGGGCGCGTCCGTGCCGCGAATCGCGGGCTCGCCCGGCGCCGTGGCGGCATCGCCCCAGGCAAAGGCCGCGCGGGTGGCGTCCTTGTCGGCCACCGCCGGCACCGTCCGCAGATAGGTCACGATCGCGCTGATGTCTTCGTCGCGCAGTTTGGAAAGGCTGTTCGTCACCGCCTCGGCCATGCCGCCACCGGCCTGCCCCTTGCCTTCAGCTCGGCCGGTCTTCAGGTACTGGGCCAGTTCGTCATCGGTCCACCCGCCGATCCCGCTGATCGGATGCGAGGTGATGTTGGGCGCGTACCAATCGCCCAGCGAACCACCGGCAAAGGCCTTGCCGCCCACTTCCTGCATCATCAGGCCGCGTGGACTGTGGCAGCTGGAGCAGTGCGCCAACCCTTCCACCAGGTAGGCACCCCGATTCCACTGGGCACTCTGCGCCGGATCAGGTTTGAAGGGGGTCTTGTCGAGGAACAGCAGATTCCACACCGCCATGGACGAGCGCACGCTGAAGGGGAATGGCAGTTCGGTGGTACGTGCCTCCTCATCGACCGGGGCGACCGCCTGCATGAAGTAGACGTACAGCGCGTGGATGTCCTCGTCGGTCAGCTTGGCGTACGAGGTGTACGGCATCGCCGGATACAGACGGGCACCATCCTTGCGCACGCCCTCCCGGACCGCCTTGGCGAAATCGGCCTCCGTGTAGTTGCCAATGCCGTGGGACGTGGACGGGGTGATGTTGCTCGCCCAGATCTCACCCAGCGGCGAGGCGATCGCGTAGCCGCCGGCGTAGGGCTTGCCCTGCTTCGGGCTGGTGTGGCACGCCACGCAGTCCGCGGCCACGGACAGGTAGCGCCCACGTTCGACGGCGTCGTCGGCGCGCGCGGTGTGGCTGACGCCGGCCAGCAGGCCCAATGCGATGAGCAGGAAGGTCTTCATGCCGCACGCTCGATGGCATCGGCCGCGCGCAGGGCCAGCGCGGCCATGGTCAAGGTGCTGTTGACGACGCTGGCCGAGACCATCGCGCTGCCACCTGGGAGCCACAGGTTCGGGTGATCATGCGCGCGGCAATCGCCATCCACCACGGAATCGCGCGGGTCCGCGCCCATGATGGTCGAGCCCATGATGTGGTTGTTGGCATTGAGCGCCGTGGTGATCACGAATTCTTCGGCGTTGAACAGCTTGCCGATGTGCCGCAGCTGCTCGCAGGATTTGTCGTAGCCCTTGCGCGCGTAGTCGCCCAGCGAGTAATGGATGTCCGGGCACGCCAGGCCGTGGCCATCGACGCGGGTCGTGGACAGCGTCAGGCGGTTGGTCGGGTCGGGCAGCGGCTCCAGGCTGATCGACAGGTCCACGCCGTAGATCGCGCGCCGTCGGATTTCCGCGTCCAGCGCCTCACCGGCCAGCCCCATCTTCAACGCCTGGTCGGTGGCGATCGCCACCCGGCTGATGTTGTTGAGGATGATCTTGGTCGCCGAATACTCCGACCGGAACGCGCCATCGCGTGGCCCGACCATGCAGCTGGACTGCGCCGGGCCACGCCCCAGCCAGATCGGGCGGTCCGCAATGAAGGAGCAGTGGAAGCCGGAGTGGTCCAGCATGTTGCGCCCGACCTGGTCGGACGAATTGGCGATGCCGTTCGGGTTCTGTTCGTTGGCAGCGAGCAGCAGCAGGCGTGGCGTTTCCAGCGCGTTGCAGGCGATCACGAAACTGCGGCCGGTAGCCTTGTGGCTGACCTTGTCGCTGTCATACCAGTGGATGGCGGTGACCCGGTTCTGCGCATCGGTGTCGATTTTGTACGCTACGGCTTCGGCCAGCACCTTGGCGCCCAGCGCTTCGGCAGCATGCACGGTATGGACGCCGTTGTACATGGCGCCGATCGGGCAGATCGGCTGGCAGTTGTTGTTGCCACAGCACGCGGGGCGATCATTCCAGGGCTTGATCATGCGCCCCTGCGGAATCGGCACCAGGTTGTAGCCGTGCGGATTGACTACCTCGGCAAACACCTTGTCGCCGTTGCCCCACGGAATCATGTCGGCCAGGTACGGCCTGGAGCGCTCCGAGGGGCTCTGCTGCGCGGGGTCGTTCGGCCCGGAGACGCCCATGGCCTCTTCAGCGCGGCAGTAGTACGGCTCGATGTCCTCGTAGCTGATCGGCCAATCGCGCCCGACCCCGTAGGCGGACTGCATCTTGAAATCGACCGGCAGATGGCGCCAGCAGGAGGCAGCCCAATGCCAGGTGGTGCCACCGACCGCCTTGATGAAGCCCTGATGGAAGCTGCTGGCATCGGGGCCGGTCAGGCCGACGTAGTCGTTGGCGGGGAAGTACAGTGGCGCCGTGGCGAATTTCGATTGCGGGAACGGCCCTTGGAAATCGCTGCCGATGCGCCGTTCGAAGCTGACGTTGCGCCAGTTCTCGACCACGTCGGAACGGTTCAGACGGGGGCCGGCCTCAAGGACCAGGACCGATTTGCCGGCGCGCACCAATTGGTGGGCGATCAATGCACCGACAACGCCCGAACCGACGATCACGACGTCGGCATCGGCGTCGCCATCACGGAAAACCGGAGCTTTCATGGGAGGGGTTCCAGATCGATAACAGGGGAAAAAGGACCGCGCAGGCTCAGGCGTGGGCGCGAATCGGGGCCGGCGGCTCAGCGGTCCACCAGGCGGGGCCACCTTGGGCGTAGGTCGGCGGTGAAAGACCGTCATCCACGCAGCGCTGCATCAGCGCATCGCGGTAGGACACGGTCACGGCATGCACGCCTTTGCCAACGGTGCCCGTGTACCACGCGGTGATGATGGCCAGGGCCGCGGGCTTGGCATCGCCAGCGGCCGCGATCAGCGCCTGCGCGCCACTGACCTGTCCTGCCAGGGTGACCAAGGCGGGGAACTGCGCATGCAGCGCTGGCTGAAGGGTGGCAAACGCCTGTTCGATCCGGTCGGCCGTGGCCGGGTCCAGATCGGTCTTGCCGGTCAGGGCATGAGAGAGGTCGAGGAAGGCGGTGTCGGTCTTTGCCGCAGGCAATGTGGCAGCCGGCGCTGCCACCGCAGGCGCTTTGTCACGGCAGGCCGCGAGCAGCGACACCGAACCGACCGCAAGAAGGAAGCCTCGTCGTGTGAGGCCCTGCCCCCGACGACGCCCGTCCAATCCCTCGGGAATACTCATGATGTGAACTCTGCTCCGTAACACGCCGGCTCCCCGCCCGTAGACCACGGAACGGCTAAGCATCGACGGCGGCAAGGGTACTCCATGCGGTTGTCGTCAAAGAGTGATCAACGGGGTGATCACGCATCGCCAACGGCGTCGGCGCTACAAACCGGATTCGTCATCACTGCAGGAGAATCGCCATGCGAATCGTGTTGTTGAGTGCCCTCGCGACCCTCGCGCTGTCGGCCTGCAGCCAGGATGAGCGTAACGAGCAAGGCCAGCATGCCGATGCGATCGAGCAGCCTGCCGCCGCGACGGCGCCTGCGGGTGGTGAGGCCGCGCGTAACGTGCCCGGGGGTGGCAGCGGCACGGCGGCCTCCGAGGAGCAGGACTCCGGCCATGGCACCGAGAGCTCCGCGGAGCCGAAACACGCAGCGCCGCCGAAGCCGTAGCACGTCATGACGCCACTCGATAAACCACTGCGCCGGGAAGTCCAGATCGGCGACGAGACCTATACGCTGACCATCGATCCAGACGGGATGAAGCTGGTGTCCAAGGGCAAACGGAACGGCCTCACGTTGAAGTGGACCGAGCTGGTGAATGGTGACGCGGCGCTGGCGACGGCGCTGCAGGCTTCGCTCCAGGTGCGCTGAAGCCCCCAGGCCGGCGGCAACCAGCTGCAATGACCCCCATGGCCATCTGCACATCGGGCTGCATGGGTGCCGCCTGATCAGCACCAAATCCCAGGATCAGGGACAATAGCCTCCCACCGTATGCCCCGGGCTGCTGGCGGATGCCCCCTCAGGGGCCGTCGCGCGGCGCCCCATGCCCGTCATCCTGCCGCTTTTCCCGGATCTGAATTGAATACCACCGCCCTGCCCCCTGCCGACGACGACCTGCCCCTGACCGACCGCCTGCGCACCGCGCTGGACCTGCTGGAGGCCATCGAAGCCGACCGCAGCGTGCTCGATACGCTGCCCGAGGCTGATCGCGTCCGCCTGCACCAGGTGGTGGCCAAGGTGTATCACCCCGAGCCCAAGGCCCGCCGGGCCAAGCTGAAGCAGCAGGCCAAGGCGCGGCATCAGGAAAAGGTGGCCAAATCCGAGGCGCTGCTGGCGCAGACCGGTATCCGCGCCCTGCGCCGCAAGCCGGTATTCAGCACCCCGAACTACTTCCCGCCGCACGCGGCCGGTCTGCATGACGCCTCCAACGGCGAGAATGCGGCACCCACGCCGGAACCGGTGCATTCCCCGGAACTGCGCCACTGCTACGTGTGCAAGCAGAAGTTCACCCAGCTGCACCACTTCTATGACCAGATGTGCCCGGCCTGCGCCGAGCTGAACTTCGTCAAGCGCACCGAGACGGCGGACCTGACCGGTCGCGTCGCGTTGCTGACCGGCGGCCGGGTCAAGATCGGCTACCAGGCAGGCCTGAAGCTGCTGCGGGCCGGTGCCGAACTGATCGTGACCACGCGCTTCCCGCGGGATTCGGCCGCGCGTTACGCCGAAGAGCCGGACTTCGGCGTGTGGGGCCACCGCCTGCAGGTGTACGGCCTGGACCTGCGCCATACCCCGAGCGTGGAGGCCTTCTGCAACGAGCTGCTGGCCACCCGTTCGCGCCTGGATTTCATCATCAACAACGCCTGCCAGACCGTGCGCCGACCGCCGCAGTTCTATGCGCACATGATGGCCGGCGAAACCGCCGCGCTGCATGAGGTACCCGAGACGCTGCGCAAGCTGATCGGCGATTACGAGGGGCTGCGCAGTGCCGAACTGCTCGGCACCACCGCCTCGGCCGCGCTGCCGGTGGTCCAGGGGCGCGATTTCAACGCCGCCAATGGCCTGACCCGTGCCGCCGAGCTGTCGCAGGTGCCGCTGCTGGAGGACGAGCTGGTCGCCCAGCAGCACCTGTTCCCGGATGGCCGGCTGGATCAGGACCTGCAGCAGGTGGATCTGCGCGGTCGCAACTCCTGGCGCATGCTGATGGCCGAAGTGCCGTCGGTCGAGCTGCTGGAAACCCAGCTGGTCAACGCCATCGCGCCGTTCATCATCAATGCGCGCCTGAAGCCGCTGATGCTGCGCACGCCCGAGCGTGACAAGCACATCGTGAACGTCTCGGCGATGGAGGGGCAGTTCTACCGCAACTTCAAGACCACCCGCCACCCGCATACCAACATGGCCAAGGCCGCGCTGAACATGATGACGCGCACCTCGGCGGCCGATTACCAGAACGACGGCATCCACATGAACAGCGTCGACACCGGTTGGGTGACCGACGAGGATCCGGCGGACATCGCGGCCAAGAAGGTGAAGGAAGAACGCTTCCACCCGCCGCTGGATATCGTCGACGGCGCCGCGCGCATCGTCGATCCGATCATCCACGGGTTCAACACCGGCGAACACGTCTGGGGCCAGTTCCTGAAGGACTACGCGCCCACGGACTGGTAACTGCATCCGGAACCGCGTTCGGTGCGTATAGAGTGGACAGCGGGCCGCTTGCGCCCGGCCCCCAGTCGATACGAAATGAGCCCCCCACCCTCCCCCCTGGATGAAAGACGCGCGGTGCTTTGCGCCATGCAGGTCGACGGCGTGGCGTCGTTGCCCGCGCTGGACCGGATCACCGCGCTTGCCGGCTACACGTTCAACGCGCCGGTGGCCTTCGTCTCGGTCCTGGGGGATGTAAAGCAGCGCTTCATTTCCCGGATCGGTCTGCCCATGGCGCAGACCGACATCCGCTCGTCGATCTGCGCCCACGCCGTCACCTCCGGCGGCGTCCTGGTCGTCCCGGACCTCGAGCAGGATCCGCGTTTCCGCGACAACCCGCTGGTGACGCACAGTCCCCACCTGCGTTTCTATGCGGGCGCGCCGCTGGTGGCCAAAAATGGCGTGGCCATCGGTGCGCTGTGCGTCATGGACACCCGCCCGCGCACCTTTGACGAGCGGGATCAGGAGCAGTTGGCCACTCTGGCCGAGCTGGTGATCGCGCAACTCGAACTACGCAACCTCTCCGGCAACCTCGACCCGGTCAGTGGCCTGCCCAGCCGGCACCAGTTTCATACGGATCTGCCAGGCGTTCTTTCGCGCTGCGCGGAAGGAACGGCTTACGCCGTCGCGGTGGACGTGCTGGATATTCCGCGTGCCAGCCAGGTCGGCCAGGTGTTGGGCCTGCGCCCGTTGGAAGCACTGATCCGGCGTGCCGGCGTCCGGCTGCGCACCGCGCTGGAGGACGTGGCGACCGTGTACCACGTCGGAGTGACCCGGTTTGCCTTCGTGGTCGAGATGCCGACGGCAGGCCACGTCGAGAGCCTGGTCCTGGAGCTGAGGACGCGCATGTTGCGTCCGTTGATGGCCGCCGCCGTCCCGATGTCCCCCCGCTTCCATGCGGGTATCTGTGCGGTCGATACGGATGAGCAGGACAGCCATGACCTGCTGCGGCGGCTGCTGGTGAGCATGCAGGGCGCGTTCGATGCGCGGCAGCCATTCTGCTGGTATTCCGCACAGCGCGACGAGAAGATGCACCGCGCCTACCGTCTGGCCTCGGATGCCGAACGCGGCCTGCAGAACGGCGACTTCCATCTGGACTACCAGCCGCGCTTCACCCTTGACGGTCGGCGCCCGGTCTCGGCCGAAGCGTTGATCCGGTGGAACCACACCACCCTGGGGCCGATCAGCCCGGGCGAGTTCATTCCGGTTTTCGAGCGGACCGCACTGATGGATGAGGTGACCAACTGGGTACTGGACACGGCGCTGGATCAGGTCCGGGCGTGGCGCGCCCAAGGGCAGGACATTCCGGTCTCGATCAACCTGTCCAGCAGCTATCTGTCCAATGCCTCGGCCTGGCAGGACATCCGCAGCAAGCTTGAGCACAGGGCGCTGCCGTTCTCGATGATCGAACTGGAGATCACCGAAGGCGAATGGCTGCGTCCGGGGTCGCCGGCCATCGGCCACATCGCGGCGATGGCACAGGCCGGCATCACGGTGGCGATCGATGACTTCGGCAGTGGCTACAGCAATTTCAGCTACCTGTCCGACCTTCCCATCCACACCGTCAAGCTGGACAAGTCACTGGTCGATGGCATCGCCAGCAGCTCGCGCGCCCGCGCCAAAGTTTCGGCCATCCATCATCTTGCGCACGAGCTGGGCTATCTGACCGTGGCCGAAGGAGTTGAGCAGGAGGCGCAGATGGACGTGCTGGCAAACATGGGGATCGACGAAGTTCAGGGCTACCTGCTTGCCCGGCCCATGGCGCCGGCCGCGGTGATGCAGGTGTTCGAACAGGCCGCGATCACACCGCGCCCCGTCAGAGTTTGAACACCTGCTGCAGCTTGCGCGCGAACCACCCGCTGAAGACCAGCGGCGCATCCAGCGCTGACACACAGATGCACGCCACACCGGGGGTGGTCACGGGCTGATGCTCGACGTCGCTGTCCAGATCGGCCACATCGCCGGGGGCGAAATGCCCCAGGGAATCGTCATAGGCGCCGCGGAGAATCTGGGTCAGCTCGCTGTTGCCATGGCTGTGCATGGGCAGGCATTTGCCGGGGGCGATCTTGAGCATGATCAACGAGGGGTGCGCCGGTGCACGGATGCAGTGGACACCCGGGGCCATCCACCGCCATTTCAGCGAGCGGTAGGACGTCCCGAAATGCGGTGCCAGCGCGGCCGGCAGTTGATCCGGATCGTGACCAGCGGCGCTGCGGGCCACCGTTTGGTCATGCACGCCACCCGCAGGCGCGGCAGTATCCAGGCGCTCCAGCATGGTCTGCCGCAGTGCGGCCTGGCGATCCTCTGCCGAAGGCGGCGACAACTGCTGCTCCAGCAGCAGTCCGCCCACCCGTTCGGCCGAGCGCAGGTGCTGCCGGCAGTGCGCGCAGGCTTCCAGGTGCGCGGCAGCGACCACGGACATTTCCGGCGCCAAGGTGCCGGTGGCAAAGCCCAGGACGGTGGTCGGGTCCAGATGGTGACGAGGGTTCACTGCCGCTCTCCCATCAAGGACTGCAGCTGAAGAAACGCACGTCGGATATGGGATTTCACAGTGCCCAGTGGCATATGCAGCTCGTTGGCGATCTCGGCGTGGGTTTTTGCTTCGAAGTAGGACATCCGGATCAATCGGGCCTGCGTTGCGGAGAGTTCGTCCAGCCGCTGCTTGAGCCTGACGTGCTCGGTATGCCGTTCGGCCAGAGAGCCACTGCCGTCCTCTTCCTCCGCCGCCTGCTCGACCACCTCATGGGCATGCACCCAGATATGTTCGCGACGTACCCGGTCGATATGCAGATTGCGCGCCACCCGGTAGAGCCACGTGCCCAGGCTGCTGCGCGCCGGATCATAGAGCTCGGCCCGGTTCCACAGTTTCAGCAGCACTTCCTGGGCCAGATCCTCGGCCACGCCATCGGGCGCCCCCAGCCCACTCAGGTAGCGGCACAGGCGCGGCATGAAATGATCGTAGATGCGCATGAAGCACTCCCGATCGCGCGACGTGGCGACGCCGGCCATGTCGGCCGCCCAGGTTTTCAGCTCCGGGCCGGGTTGAGCGGGAACGGCAATCATCCGGGCTGCCTCGAAGGGCGTCATCCTGGCGGTGGACGGGTCAGTGTCCATCGTAGGCGAGTTCCGGCAGATCGGGGACATGGGCTTCATGGACGTGTGTACGGACGGCCGCGCGGTTTGGATGCAGCCGCTACCGGACCCGGCACCGCGGCCGGGCCAGAGGCGCCACTGTCGATACACCGGCTGCTGATATAGTCAGCCGAGCATGGCGGGCACGGTGCCCGGCCACGAATCGCAGGGAGTGGGTCATGGGTCTTCGTCAGGCAGTGGCAGGGGCAGTCGGTGGCGTTCTGGCCGACCAGTGGAAGGATTTCTACACCGTGCCGACGGGCCTGCCCTCCACGGCAGCGCTGTTCGCGGCGGTGCCGCGCGGCACCAATGCCGGTCGTGGCTCCAACACCAGCGCCTCCTCCAACATCATCACCAACGGCTCGAAGATCGTCGTGCCCGAAGGGTACGGCCTGCTGCTGTTCCAGGACGGCGCCATCACCGGCTTCGTGGCCGAACCGGGCGGCTATGAATGGCGCTCGGACGATACCAATTCGCAGTCGATCTTCGCCGGCGACGGTTTCGTCAGCCCATTGATCAAGCAGAGCTGGGAACGCTTCAAGTTCGGTGGCCAGCCGGGGTCGCAGCAGGCGGCGTTCTTCGTCTCCCTGAAGGAACTGCCGGACAACCGCTTCGGCACGCAGTCCGAAATCTACTGGGACGATGGTTTCCTCGGCACGCAGGTCGGCGCGGTCACGCGCGGCTCGTACACCCTGAAGATCGTCGATCCGATCCTGTTCGTGAAGAATTTCGTACCCGCCAGCTACCTGCAGCCGGGCCAGGTGTTCGACTTCACCGATCTGGACAACGCGGCCGCCAGCCAGCTGTTCAATGAAGTGGTGGGCTCGCTCGCGCCAGCCTTCAGCCTGTATACGAACGACCCGGGCAAGGGCAACCGCATCACCAAGCTGCAGCAGGATTCGCTCGGCTTTGCACAGAGCCTGTCCGCTGCCGTCGAGCAGGGCTACCAGTGGAAGTCCGACCGTGGCCTGGCCATCGTCAAGACCGCCATTGTCTCGATCGAGTACGACGCCAACACCCGCGAGCTGCTCAAGACCGTGCAGCGCGCCGATGCGCTGGCCGGCTCGCGTGGCAATTCCAACCTGCAGGCCAGTGTTGCCCAGGGCATCCAGTCGGCGGGCGAGAACGGCGGTGCTGCCGGCCTGGTCGGCGTGGGCATGGCCTCGGGCATGCTCGGGGTCGGCGGCATGCAGCAGCCGGTTGCTCCGGCGGCGGATGATCCGGTCGCCAAGCTGAAGAAGGCCAAGGAGATGCTCGACCTCGGCCTGATCACCCAGGACGACTACGACAAGCTCAAGGCCAAGGCGCTGGGGCTGTAAGACACCGAGCGCATCGACACCATGTCCGACCCCAAGATGCCACCGCCGATCCCGGCGGCTCCGCCACCGTTGCCGCCCTCTCCGGCGGCGCCGGTCTCCGGCCCGGGCTCGCCCCGGGAGGTCCCGCCGTTGCCGGGCAGTTTCCCGGTGGATCCGGCCACCCTGCCCCAGCCCATCCGCGATGAGGTGCAGGCCCCGGATCCGGTCGCGCTGGACACCGCCGCGGCCGAACTCAAGGACGGCCTCAACCGCTGCCCGAAGTGCGGCTCCAGCGATATCCGGCTCAAGCTGGGCACCGATGTGCTGGTCTGCCAGTTCTGCCGTCACGAATGGCACGGCGAGCGCGTTGAGGAGGCCTTCGGCTTTGGTGAAGGCATCGACCAGCTGCGCGGCACCGTCATCGCCTCGGGCGCGCGTGACATCGCCGCCGATACCGCCAGCCTGATGAGCTTCAAGTGCACCGGTTGCGGCGCCGAAGTCACGATCAATACCGAAAGCACGATGACCGCCCGCTGCCACTGGTGCCGGCATGTGTTCGGGGTCAACGAGCAGATCTCCAACGGCGCGGTGCCCGATGCGGTACTGCCGTTCCATATCAGCAAGGACGATGCGGTCGCGCGGATCCGCCAGTTCGTGGACAAGCGCCGCCTGTTCGCGCTCAAGGCGTTCAAGGATCAGTTCACGCCCGAGAATGTCTCCGGCGTCTACCTGCCCTACATGGTGGTGGACAGCAATGTCAGCGCCAGCGTCTCCGGCAAGGGCGAGATCCAGACGCGGCAGTACACCCGCGGCACCGAGAAGAACAAGAAGACGTATTACGACGCCGACGTGTACCAGGTGGATCGCCAGGTGGATTTCACCGTGGACGATCTCACCCTGGAATCCTCGGCCGAGCGTGGCAACCTCGATACGCAGACCAACACCAACAACATCATCAACGCGATCCTGCCGTTCGATACCAAGAATGCCCTGAAGTGGAACGCCTCCTATCTGGCCGGCTTCACCTCGGAAAAGCGCAACCTCGACGTGGAAAAGCTGCGCCCACGGCTGGAAGACCAGCTGCTGTCGATCGCCCGCGCCCAGGTGGAGGGCTCGGTACGCCGCTACGATCGTGGCGTGCGCTGGGAGCGCGAGCGCGTGGATGTGCACGGGACGCGCTGGGTATCGATGTACCTGCCCGTCTGGCTGTACTCGTACCACCAGCCGGGCCGCAATGGCGGCATGCTGCACTACATCGCGGTGAATGGCCGCACCGGTGAAACCATGGGCAGCGTGCCGGTGCAGCAGTGGAAGCTGCTGCTGGCCGCGCTCACCACCGGCACGATCATTGAAGCCCTCGTTCTCTTCTTCCTGGTAGCTGCCTCATGAGCGATGACAGTGGACTCTGGCTGCTTGCCGCCGGCCCCGCCGGCGCGACGGCGTTGTACTGGGCGTTGTACCGGTACTACCGCAATACCGACAAATCGCATGCGTTCGAGCGTGATACCGCGATCGAGGCCAAGCCGGTCACGGGCGCGGACCGAAAGGTCGATACCGTGACGGGCACGCAGGAGCGACGCATCCGCGGAGACAACGTGGCGGCGTATCGCACGCGGGTACAGCGCGACAGGGACAGCCCCCCACCCTTGTGACGCGTCACGGACGCGGCTCGACGAACCCGGGCGGTATCATGTGGCGTCAGTTTTCCGTAGGACGCCCCCATGCGCACGCTTTATCCAGCGATCACGCCCTTCCTCACCCATCAGGTGGCGGTCGACGACCTGCACACCTTGTTCGTCGAGGAGTGCGGCAATCCTGACGGCATCCCCGTGGTGTTCCTGCATGGTGGGCCCGGCGCAGGCGTATCGCCGACCCACCGGCGTTTCTTCGATCCGTCGCGTTATCGCATCGTCCTGATCGACCAGCGCGGCAGCGGTCGCTCCACGCCGTTCGGTGAGCTGCGTGACAACACGACACAGCACCTGGTCGCGGACGTAGAAATCATCCGCGCCCTGCTGGGTATCGAGCGCTGGCTGGTGTTCGGTGGATCGTGGGGCTCCACGCTGGCACTCGCCTACGCCCAGACCCATCCGGAACGTGCAACCGGCATCATCCTTCGCGGGGTCTATCTCGGCCGTGCCGAAGAGAACCGCTGGTTCGCCGAATCCGATGGCGGTGCACGCTGGGTGTTTCCGGAGCGCTGGGCGCGCTACGAGGCACATATCCCTGAAGACGAACGCGGCGACATGATCGCCGCGTACTGGCGTCGTCTGGACAGTCCGGACCAAGCGACCCGCATCGCCGCCGCCCAGGCCTGGCTGGGGTGGGAAGATCACGCGGCCACGCTGGAACACGACGTCGATGCCGTGTCGGGTGATGACCCACTGCACACCCTGGCCAAGGCGCGCATCGAAGCGCACTACTTCCGCAACCACGCATTCCTCGAGCATGCGCAGCTGCTGCGCGATATCGACCGCATCCGGCATCTGCCCGGCGTGATCGTGCAGGGTCGCTACGACATCATCTGCCCGGCGCGCAGTGCCTGGGACCTGGCCTGTGCCTGGCCCGAGGCCTCGCTGCAGATGGTGCTGTCAGGCCACGGTGCGACGGAACCCGCCACGGCAGATGCGCTGGTGCGCGCGACGGATGCGTTCGCAGAGCGCCAGTAAGGAGGCGTCGTGGATTCGATCTACCTGATGGTGGCGCTGGGCGCCATCGTGGCGGGCTTCGTGCAGGGGCTGTCGGGCTTCGCCTTCGGGCTGGTGGCCCTGTCCTTCTGGGCCTGGGTGCTGGATCCCAAGCTCGCGGCCACCCTCTCCGTGTTCGGCGCCCTGACCGGCCAACTGCTGGCGGCCTTCACCGTGCGCCGCGGCTTCAATCTGAAGACCCTGCTGCCCTTTGTTCTGGGTGGGCTGGCCGGTATTCCGCTGGGCGTCTACCTGCTGCCCATGCTCGACATGAACTGGCTCAAAGCGATCCTGGGCACTCTGCTGGTGCTGTGGTGCCCGGCCATGCTGCTGTCACGCCAGCTGCCACGGGTCACGGCAGGCGGGCGCGCGGCGGATGGCGTGGTGGGGTTTGCCGGCGGCATCATGGGCGGCTTGGGCGGCTTCACCGGCACCCTGCCGACGCTGTGGTGCACGCTGCGCGGTTACGAGCGTGACGTGCAGCGCTCCGTGGTCCAGAACTTCAACCTGTCCATGCTGCTGGTGACGATGGGCACCTATGTCGGCACCGGCATCGTCACCCGCGAGATGCTGCCGATGTTCGCCATCGTGGCACCCGCCATGTTGATCCCGACCCTGCTCGGCACCCGCCTCTACATCGGCATCAGCGACCTGCGGTTCCGGCAGATCGTGCTCAGTCTGCTCACCGTGTCGGGGATCGCGTTGCTCGCCTCGTCGTTGCCGGCGCTGCTGGGCGGGCGCTGAGGCCGCGCTGCGACAACGGCAGACGGTTGCCGACGAAGTTGACCACGTTCTCCATCGCATCGGGATCGACATTGCTCAGCCCGATCACCACGTAGCCGTGGCTCGGCAGCACGATGAGCGCGGCGTTCGCACCGGGCGCCCCACCCTCGTGGCCATACTGATGCTGCTCGCCCTCGCCGCTCACCATGAAGCCGTAGCCGTACCACCCCTTGGTGTTCTGCGGTGAGGTGGCCGCGTCCAATGCCGAGGCCGGGATCAGCCTGCCACTGCGCAACGCCTCGGCGAACCGGAGCAGATCGTGGGCGGTGCTGTAACCGCCGCCCGCCGACGTACCGCGCAATGGCAGGGTCTTGGTCTCGCGCACCCACCGGCCGTCGCTCAGCGTGTAGGGCACCGCGCGGCCTGGCACCAGGGTCGCCTCGGGCGCCGATCCGGTGGCGGTCATGCCCGCCGGCCCGAAGATGTGCTGTTCGACGTAGGCGTCATACGACTGTCCCGATGCCGCCTCGATGATCGAGCCCAGCAGGATGTAGCCGTAGTTGGAATACTGGTCCTGGGTGCCCGGCTGGAAGGCCGGTGCCGCAGCACCATAGACCTCCCAGTAGTCGGCCAACGTCTTGAGTGATGCTTTCCGGCGTTCGAACGCCTCGTCGAAGATCTCTCCCAGGCCACTGGTGTGGTTGAGCAGCTGCCGGATCGTGATGGATGTCGCGACCGCCTGATGGGGATAGTCCCTCAGGTGGCGGGCAATCGTATCGTCCAGTGTCAGCTTGCCAGCCTCGGCCAACTGCAGGATCGCCACCGCGGTGAACATCTTGTTCAACGAGGCGAGCCTGAATGTCGTGGAGCTATCGACCGGAATGCCCTGCTCCCGGTCGGCCCGCCCGCCCTGCCACGCCATCTGCACCTTGCCGTCCTGCGCCAGTAGAAAGGTGCCGGAGAGCTTGTCCTGTGCTGCCAGCGTGTCCAGACGGGCACGGCTCTGCGCGATGAGCGCGGGCATCTCAAGGCGCGCGGGTTTGAATGCGTCGGGTATCTCCACCCCTTCCAGCTGCAGCGTCTTCAGGTACGGCCGGTTCGCAGGATCGATGGCCACGGTGATCAGGATCCCGCGATCGCTTGAGGTGCCGCGCACGATCGCGGCGATCGTATCGGGCGTATCGACGGTCCTGGTCAGTACGTCAAACGGGCCGAAGGTCTCGCGGATGTCCAGATACCGCTGCGCGGTGTGGTCGATCCCGTGGCTCGACAACACCGCCTGCAGCGCCTGGCTGTCACCGGCGTTGTAGGCCGCCAGCCAGCGGCGGAATATCTGCTCGGCCTGCGCAGGGTCGGTGGGCACCCTGGCCCAGGTCGAGGTACTGAAGAGAAGCAGCACCACCATGAGTGTTCTGATCGGCAACATCCTGTGCTCCTTTCCGCTGGGCTGCCACCCGGCAGTCGGACGGATTATGCAGCGGCGCGGGATCACTTGGATCGTGCCGCCTGCCTTTCAATCGTTTTTTGCATGCCCATCCAGCGGGCAGTCAATACTCCCAGCGTGACTGCGATGAGTGTCCAGCTGCTCAAGAAGATGGCAAGCCCTATCCAGATGCTGCTCATGATCCGATGTCCTCGTCGTAGAGCCGTTGATGCGATTTCGTGCGTGGTAGCCGGTCACTTCGCAGGCATTTACTTTATGCGGTGCGTTCGCCCTGCGACATCCAATTAGTTGCAAATATGGCGTGGCTGCCTGCCCTGATTGCGACGACAGCCGCCCCTATCGCGAGAGACGGGGGGCCAGCCGCGGTCTACGCTTGCCTCCCGTCCGCTCCCGTGATGCCCGTGCGGCTGATACCACACGCATCGGCACCCTCCCGTTCCCGATCCCGGCCCATGACCCCTGAAACCGCTGCCCCGCCCGTCATCCCCACCGAACCGCTCACCCCCGCCCCCCACCAGGGCTTTGCAATCCGCATCGTCGGTGCCGCAGCGTTCGCGCACCTGCTCAACGACATGATCCAGGCGGTGCTGCCGGCGGTGTATCCGATGTTCAAGAGCGAGTTTTCGCTCACCTTCGGCCAGATCGGCATCATCGGCCTGGTGTACCAGGTCACCGCCTCGCTGTTGCAGCCGTGGGTGGGCATGTACACCGACAAACGGCCGCTGCCGTATCTGCTGCCGTCGGGCATGATCGCCACCTTCGTCGGCATCGCCCTGATGGCGATGGCCACGAGTTACGAAATGCTGCTCATCGCCGCGGCCATCGTCGGGATCGGTTCGGCCACCTTCCATCCGGAAGCCTCGCGCGTGGCGCGGATGGCCTCGGGCGGTCGCTTCGGTACCGCACAATCCACGTTCCAGGTCGGTGGCAATACCGGCTCGGCGATCGGGCCGCTGCTCGCCGCGGTCATCGTGATTCCGCATGGGCAGCGTGCCATCGCCTGGTTCATGCTGGCGGCCGCGTTGGCCATCACCGTGCTGTTCCGCCTCACCGGTTGGACCGTGCAGCATGGCCAGGCCAAGATGAAGAGCCTGGCCAAGAGCCATGGCGTCGGGCTGAGCCGTGGCAAGGTGATCCAGGCCATCGCGGTGATCGCGGTGCTGATGTTCGCCAAGTTCGTGTATATCGCCTCGTTCACCAATTACTTCACCTTCTACCTGATCGAGCGCTTCGGCCTGAGCGTGCAGCAGAGCCAGATGTACCTCTTCATCTTCCTGGCCTCGGTCGCGCTGGGCACCTTCATCGGTGGCCCCGTCGGGGACCGGATCGGTCGCAAGGCGGTGATCTGGATTTCCTTCCTGGGCGTGGCGCCGTTCGCGCTCGCCCTGCCCTACGCCAACCTGATGGGCACGGCGGTGCTGGCGGTGGTGATCGGACTGGTGATGTCCTCGGCGTTCGCTGCGCTGGTGGTGTATGCGCAGGAGGCCGTGCCGGGCCGCGTGGGCATGGTGTCGGGCCTGATGTTCGGCCTGATGTTCGGCATCGGCGGTATCGGTGCGGCCGGGCTGGGCAACCTGGCCGACGTGCATGGCATCGTATGGGTCTACCACTTCACCTCGTACCTGCCGCTGCTCGGGCTGGCGACGGCGTTCCTGCCGAAGACGACGATGCACTGAGGCGTTTGCCTCAGTGGAAGAACTGGCTCGGCAACTGGCCGAAGCGCTTCTTGAACATCGCGGTGAAGGCGCTCGGACTGGCATAGCCCAGCGCGAGCGCCACGTCGATCACCTTTTCGCCGTGCGCCAACTGTTCCAGTGCACGCAGCAGGCGCGCCTGTTGCCGCCATTGCCCGAAGGTCATACCCAGCTCGCGTGCGCACAGCCGCTGGATGGTCTTGACATCCACGCCGAGGCGGCCGGCCCAGTCCTGCAGGGTGGACGGATCGTCCGGCATGGATTCCAGCTGCCGGCCAATCGCCTGCAGGCGTGGATCGGCAGGCTGCGGCAGGTGCAACGGCAGTACCGGCAGCATCTGCAGCTCATCCAGGATCAACTGCATCAGCCGCCCGTCGCGCGACTGCGCGCGGTATGGCGTCGGTACGTCCATCGCTGCGTGGATCAAGGCGGCCAGCAGTGGTGTCACCGAGACCGTCGATGCGCTGGCCGGCGGCTGGGCGATCGCCTCCGGCAGGATGTACAGGCTGCGCATGCCGACCGCGCCGATGCAGCTGACCTTGTGGCCCGTACCGGCCGGGATCCAGATCGCGCGCGTGCTCGGGACGACCCAGCGCCCTGTCCCGGCCTGGACCACCAGCACGCCGGTTTCGGCATACACCAGCTGATGACGGTCCGGATGGTGATGCAGCGCGATGATCGTGCCGGCGCGATATTCGCGCGCCCGGCAGAATACGGGCGTCTCCGGGCCTACCGGCAGGCGTTTACCTTCGCCGAGACCCGGGGCGATGTCCCTTTTCCGATATGGCATGGCAATACCCTCGCAAACAACCTGCCGGGGGACTCTAGCGCGTCCGGCGTGTTTTCGATATCGGGCCGGCGCGGTTATCGGGGCTTGGAAGGCGCCACCACCTCGATCCACGTGGGCGCGTGGTCGCTGGGCTTCTCCAATGCGCGCACCCACCTGTCCACGCCGGCATCTTTCAGGCCGGGAGCAAGGACCGGATTGAGCAGCAGATGGTCGATCCTCAATCCACGGTCACGGGCGAAATGTTCGCGGAAGTAATCCCAGAAGGTGAATATCTGTGCGTCGCCGTGCACCGCACGCAGGCTGTCGGTCCAGCCTTGGGCGAGCAGTGCCTGGTAGGCCTCGCGCACCTCCGGCTGCAGCAGCGCGTCCTTCCGCCAGGACTTGGGATCGTAGATATCCGCATCGGTCGGGACGACGTTGAAATCGCCGATCAGTGCGACGGGATGCGGCAGCGCGACCAGGCTCTGGGCGTGTTTGTGCAGGCGCTGCATCCAGGTCAGCTTGTAATCGAACTTCGGGCCGGGCTGCGGATTGCCGTTGGGCAGATACAGCCCGCCCACGATCACCCCGTGCGCGGCCGCCTCCAGATAACGGCTCTGGTCATCGTTCGTGTCGCCGGGCAAGCCGCGCCGGCTCTCGATCGGGTCCTGGCCGCGCGCCAGCAGCGCGACGCCATTCCACGCGCGCTGGCCGTGCCAGATGCAGCCGTATCCCGCCTCGCGGATCGCTGCCTCCGGGAAGGCCTCTTGGGTCGCCTTGAGTTCCTGCAGTGCCACGATGTCCGGTTGTTCGCGCGCCAGCCACGCGAGCAGATGCGGCAGCCGGGTCAGCACGCCGTTGACATTGAAGGTCGCGATTTTCAGGCGATTTCTGGCAGGCATGGTGCGTGCTGCATGGCGGCGGAGACAGGCCTCGAGGATTGCCCTGCGTCAATCAATCTGCCGCGAATGCCGGGCGAGCGTGGCGTGACGATGGCGGCGTTGATCGTGCATTGACCCTGGTCGCGTCACAGTAGGCGCTCGTTTCGGACTGGCAAAGGGTATCCATTGCGTGGAGGGTCATGAAAACGTGGACGGTTCTGCCGCGGCGTTTTTACCAGCGCCACCCGACCGAGGTGGCGCCCGAGCTGCTGAACAAGCTGCTGGTGCGCGATGACGGTCGCGCTGGGCGCATCGTGGAGGTGGAAGCATACGCAGGTGACCAGGACCCGGCGGCGCATTCGTATCGCGGCATCACCGCGCGCACCGCCACGATGTTCGGTGAAGCCGGTCATCTCTACGTGTATTTCAGCTACGGCATGCACTGGGGCTCGAACGCGGTGTGTGGCGAGATCGGTCAAGGCTGGGGCGTGCTGCTGCGGGCGTTGGAGCCGGTGGCGGGACTGACGTTGATCCAGGAAGCGCGGCCGGCGATCAAGCGCGCGCGCGATCTGGCCAGTGGCCCCGGTCGGCTGTCGCAGGCGATGGGCATCACCAAGGCCTTGGACGGCGCGGATCTGGTGCGCAATGACCGCGGCATCCGCATCGTGTCCGATGGGATGGCGCCACCGCAGGACCCGGTGGTCGGGCCCCGGATCGGCATCAGCAAGGCAATCGAATTTCCGTGGCGGTGGCACGTGCCGGCGCATGTGCATGTGTCGGGACGCACGGCGGCTAAGAAGACGGGTGGGACAACACCGTGAGCTTTTCGCCGCCCGCCCCCTCCCCGGCCCGCCGCGTACGACGCTGGCTGGTGCGGCTGTTCATCCTTGTCGTCTGCATCGTAGTGGCAGGGGTGGTGTGGAACAGCCCCATCGCCGAATCACCGCGGGCACTCTGGCGCCTGTCACAGATGCCTGCACCCACCGCGCTGCCCGTCCCCGTGGCGGGCGTGGCCGCACGCCAGGTGGCCAATACGTTCGGCGCACCGCGTGGACGCGACCGCACGCACGCCGGCGTGGACATCTTCGCCAAGCGGGGCACCGAGGTGCGCAGCGCCACCCCGGGAATCGTTGCCGATATCCGCGAGAGCGGTCTGGGCGGGCGTCAGGTCTGGGTGATGGGGCCGGCACGCGAGCGCTATTACTACGCCCATCTGGATGACTGGCGCGAAGGCCTGGCGCGTGGCGACATCATCGAGCAGGGCGACGTGCTGGGCTACGTCGGCGATACCGGCAACGCGAAGGGCACGCCGCCGCATCTGCACTGGGGCATCTACCGTGCCGACGGCGCTTACGATCCGCTGCCCCTGCTGAAGGCGTGGCCCGACGCGCCCTGAGCGCGCGTGCAGGGGCCCTTCACAACAAAGCGCACCGGACTAACACCCACGCGCCTAGCGTCGGACACTCAAACCCACCGGCAGCACCTCCATGGCGATCAAGACCGCAGAAGACCTGTTCATCCACGAGCTCTCGGATATCTACAGTGCAGAGAAGCAGCTGACCAAGGCGCTGCCCCGACTGGCGCGCGCCGCCTCCAGTCCTGACCTGGCCGCCGCGTTCACGACGCACCTGGAAGAGACCCAGGGCCAGATCGAGCGCATCGACCAGGTGGTGGAACTGCTGGGGATCCGGCTCAAGCGCATCAAATGCGCCGCGATGGAAGGCCTGGTCGAGGAAGGCAAAGAGGCGATCGACGGTATCGAGGAGGGCCCGGTCCGCGATGCTGCACTGATTGGTGGCGCGCAGAAGGTCGAGCATTACGAAATCGCCTCCTACGGCACCATTGCCGCACTGGCCAAACAGCTGGGCTACAAGGCAGCCGTGCCACTGCTGCTGGAAACGCTCAAGGAGGAGAAGGACACCGACGAGAAGCTGACGCTGCTGGCCCTGGCCGGCGGCGGCAATGCCAAGGCCGCCGCGGCCTGACCTTCCCGTTTCCCCTCGGGCATTGCATTGTGCGGGGAGCCGTCCTCCCCGCGCAGCGCGTTGCCCTTTCCGCGCTTGATCGCCGCCGTTGATCACAACAGGAGCCTGCATGTCACTGCCCCCACCCGTTCTTTACCACGCCTCGCTCGAGCATGCCGACGAAGATGAGGCGACGCATATCCGTGAGTTGACCGAGGTGTTTGCGCGCATGGCGCTGACGGTGGCCGAGCAGGAAGGCCACGCCCACCGCGCGGTGCACGCCAAGGGCCAAGGGTTGTTGAAGGGCCGGCTGCGCGTACTGGACGGGTTGCCGGCCGAGCTGCGCCACGGCCTGTTTGCGCGGCCCGGCAGCTACGACGCGCGGGTGCGATTGTCCTCGCCGCCGGCCGAGCAGCTTCCCGATTCGGTCTCCACCCCGCGCGCGATGGCGCTCAAGGTGATCGGCGTGGACGGCGCGCGTGCGGAAGGCGCCGAGGAGCAGCACACGCAGGACTTCCTGATGGTCAACGGTCCCGCATTCAACACGCCCGGCGTGGCCGGCTTCCTGCGCTCGGCCAAGCTGCTTGCCGCGACCACCGAACGGATGCCGCGTACCAAACGGATGATCTCCGCCACGCTGCGGGGTGCGGAGGCGGCGCTGGAGGCGGTCGGTGGCCAGAGCGCCCTGCTCAAAGGCATGGGCGGGGAGCCGCAGCACCATCCGCTGGGGGAGACCTTCTTCAGCCAGGTGCCGTTTCTCTACGGTCCGTACATGGCCAAGTTTTCGTTGGCACCGGTCTCACCTGCCCTGCTCGCACTGACCGGCGACAAAATCGGCTCGGACGAGGATGCGCAGCGCGACGCGGTGGTGGCCTTCTTCACCGACCTGCCCAATCCGGTCGAATGGGAGCTGCGCGTGCAGCTGTGCCGCGATGTGGAGCGCATGCCGATCGAAGATGCGTCGGTTGCCTGGGCCGAGGCGGACAGCCCGTTCCTGCCGGTTGCACGCCTGAGCGTGGCGCAGCAGGAGGCGTGGCAGCCTGACACCTCGCCGGGCGTCGAGGATGCGCTCGCGTTCGCGCCGTGGCACGCGCTGGCCGAGCATCGTCCTCTCGGCGGACTGAATCGTGCACGCCGCGTGGTAATGGCCGCCTCGCGTCAGTTCCGCTCCCGATTCAATGGATGCCCGATCCACGAGCCCGTCGGCTGAAACGCGCCGGCCCCGTTACGGATCGCGGAGCACCTTGCCTGCCGCGTCCCGCATGGCAGCCGTGATGCCCTGAAGCGTGGTCGAGCGGATCGCGGCGTGCTGCCAGTACAGCGGCACGTCGATCCAGCGCGCTGGATCAAGCTCGACCACGGCGTTTCTCTGCAGCGCAGTGGAGGCGAGCGACTCGGGCACCAGGCACCAGCCCAGCCCAAGTGCAGCGGCCTCGACAAAACCCGTCGACGTAGGCAGGTAGTGCACCGGCGGGGACAGCGTGGCGCGCGTAACGGTGCGTAGATACCGCGCCTGCAGCCGGTCCTTGCGGTTGAAGACGATCATCGGGGCAGTGGCCAGGGATGCCGCGCTCACGCCCACACCGAAATACGCCGCTTTGAATGCCGGCGCCGCGATCGCCAGATAGCGCATCGTGCCCAGCGGATGGACATTGCAGCCCTGCAGGGCCTTGGCATCCGCCGTCACCGCGCCCAGTGCCGAGCCGTCTCGCAGCAGATCCAGCGTGTGGTCCTGGTCGTCCACGCGCAGGTCGAAGGTATAGCCATGCGCAGCATGCAACGCGGCCAGCGCGGGAAGAAACCAGGTTTCGAGCGAGTCGTCGTTGACCGCCAGGCAGACGTTGCGATGCTGCACCTCCGCATCCGGCAGGAAATCGGCGAGCACCTCTTCTTCCAGGGTCTGCATCGGACGTACCCGGCGCAGCAGCTGCTCACCGGCAGGTGTGGGGCGGCACGGTGCCTGGCGCACGATCAGGACCTGGCCGAGACGGTCCTCCAGCGCCTTGATCCGCTGGGAGATCGCGGACTGGGTGAGGTTGAGCCGCCGCGCGGCGGCCTCGAAGCTGCCCTCCTCCAGGACGGCCAAGAACGCGGCGAGTTGGGGATGGAGCAGGCTCATGGCGATCTCGGCATCAGGAATGCTTATCGTGCCACAGGAAATGTAGCTGGGCTTATCCGCCTCCTGCGGCCACCCTGCACGCCCCTTCCGTGGATTTCCCCATGCAGCCAGCTGCCGCCCTCGCCGGATTTCTCACAGGCGCCGGTCTCATCATCGCCATCGGCGCCCAGAACGCCTTCGTGCTCCGCCAGGGCCTGAAACAGCAGCGCGTCGCGCTGGTGGTCGCGGTCTGCGCAGCCGGCGACATCGCCCTGATACTGCTGGGGGTGGCCGGCATCGGCGCAGCCGTGGCGCGTTTCCCATTGCTGCTCGAGGTCCTGCGCTTCGGTGGGGCGGCCTTTCTCGCGGTATACGGCCTTATGGCAGCGCGCCGGGCCTGGTCCGGCGGTGGCGGGCTCGATGCAGCTTCTGACATGCAGGCGGGATGGCGGCGCACGCTGCTGGTCTGCCTGGCATTCACCTTCCTCAATCCGCACGTCTACCTGGACACGATGGTGCTGCTCGGCAGCCTCTCGACCCGCTACCCGGGCGACGCCCGCTGGCTGTTCGCGGCAGGCGCGTGCCTGGCCAGCGTGTCGTGGTTCACCCTGCTGGGCGTCGGGGCGCGCTGGCTGCAACCGTGGTTCGCGCATGCCAGGGCGTGGCGCTGGCTGGACGCGGGCATCGCGGTCTTCATGCTGACGCTGAGCGTGCTGTTGCTGCTCCGGCCCCTGCAGTAACGCTTACGCAGGGGTATGCAGCTCCATGGCCCGCATCACGATCGGCTTGGCCCAGTCCGGGGTCTGCAGCAGCTCGATCGCCGAGGCAGGATAGTGCAGCCCGTTGCGATCCAGCTGCAGCACCGGCAGCGGTTCGGCGCCATCGGCATCGGCCGGGGCGCTGTTGTCGTAGACATGCAGCTCGGCCAAGTGCGGCAGCAGGGCCAGCAGGTTTTCGCGCGAGGAATCGTAGCGGGCACGGATCTTGTCGGCGGGGATGTCATGCCCGCCGCGGCTGACCCGGGCCGCGACACGTTCCATGTGCAGCTCCACGCTCTGCAGGCCGCAGAACCAGATCGCCACGTCGTGCTGCTCGCACGCCTCACGCAGCAGACGCGGGATGGTGTTGCCGCCCAGCGTGGTTTCGAACGCGAAGTCGGTGCCCTCGTCGATCGCCTGCCGCAGCCGGCGCGCGCCTTCATTCCAGGCCGCAGCGTTGGCCTCGCCCAACGACCACCCCGTCTCCACCAGGCGGCGGGTGAACGTATCCGGGTTGAACCATGTCAGGCCTTCTTCTTCCAGCCACATGCCCAGCAGCGAACTCTTGCCGGCGCCATTGACACCGGCCAGCACCAGAATCCGTCCCATTGGTCAGAGCGGACTGCCGAGGGCGACCTTGCGGCCGCGTCGGATCGGCTGCCCCAGTACCTTGCCCAGCCCACCATCGCGGCCAAGGCTGGCGAGGGTGGTATCGAACGCGGCGCGCAGGCGTTCCAGCTCGCCCATGCGCTCATCGAGGTCGCCGCCGGCGGCCTTGGCCAGCAGTTCCTGGTAGGTCTTGATGTCCACTATCACCGCTTCGGGATGATTGTGGTTGGTGATCACCAGGGCCTGCTTTTCGCGAACGGTGCGCATCAGGCTGGGCCAACCGCGGGTTTTCACCGACGAGGCCGTGGCCTTCTCAAGGCCGGGCAGATCCAGTGGCAGGGTCATGGCACGCTCCAGGACGGGATGGGCCCACTATACCCCTTCTGGCCAAATTGGACATAAATCCCATTTTGGCCAGAAGGAGGGTCCAGAGGCTCGTCAGCGGGACATCGAGTACGGCTGCTCGGCGCCCTGCCCCGGCCAGGCCATGTTCGGCTCGGCCTGGAGCGTGAAGCGCAGCTCGCCGCCGGCCAGGATCTCGTCGTGGCGCAGGAAGGTGCGCTGCAGCGGGTGGCCATTGAGGGTCACCGAGCCGACGTAGTCATGGCCCTTGCCCAGCCCGTCGGTGACGATGGTGAAGGTCTTGCCGTTGGGCAGGTGCAGTGCCGCCTTGGGCAGGAACGGACGACCGATGATGTATTCGCCGCTGCCCGGGGCCACCGGGTAGAAGCCCAGTGCGGTGAACACGTACCAGGCCGACATCTGGCCCAGGTCGTCATTGCCGGCCAGGCCATCGGGACGGTCGGCGTACTGGGTGTCCATGATCTGCTTCAGGCGCGCCTGGGTGCGCCACGGCTGCCCGGCATGGGCATACAGATAGGCCACGTGGTGGCTGGGCTCGTTGCCGTGCGCGTACCAGCCGATCAGGCCGGTGATGTCTTCCATATGCTCGAAGATCGAGGGGTCGACCTTGGCCTCGAACACCTGGTCCAGACGGGCCAGCAGCGCGTCGCTGCCCCCGTGCGCGGCGGCCAGGCCGGCCACGTCGTGCGGCACATACCAGGAGTACTGCCAGGCGTTGCCTTCGGTGTAATCCGTGCCGTAGCCGCTGGCGCTCGGGTCGAACGGCGTGCGGAAGCTGCCATCGCGCTTGCGCGCCCGCATGAAGCCGGTGTCCTTGTCATAGGCATTGCGCCAGTTCGTGGCGCGCTTCTCGAACTCCCCGGCAACCTTCGTGTTGCCCATGGCCTTGGCCATGCGCGCGATGGTCCAGTCGTCGAACGCATATTCCAGTGTCTTGCTGGCGGCCTCGCCTTCTTCATCGATCGGCACCCAGCCCAGCTCGCGGTACTGCGCGATGCCATCGTACGGGCCGTAATTGGCGGTGGCCACCATCGCCGCCAACGCCTTGTTCTCATCGAACCCGCGGATGCCCTTGAGGTAGGCATCGGCGATCACCGGCACGGCGTGGTAGCCGATCATGCACCAGGTCTCCTGGCCGTGGAACGCCCATACCGGCAGCATCCCGTAGGCGCTGTTGTGCTGGTGCGCGAGCAGCGAATTGATGAAATCGCTGTTGCGTTTTTCCGGCTGCACCAGGGTCAGCAGTGGATGCAGGGCGCGGTAGGTGTCCCACAGCGAGAACGTCGAGTAGTTGGTATAGCCCTCGGCGCGGTGCACGGCATTGTCCGAGCCGCGGTACTGGCCATCGCTGTCCATGAACACGGTCGGCCCGAGCAGGCTGTGGTACAGCGCGGTGTAGGCGCTGCGGCGGTCG
Organism: Stenotrophomonas sp. TWI273; assembly: GCF_039674765.1. Classification (NCBI taxonomy): domain Bacteria; kingdom Pseudomonadati; phylum Pseudomonadota; class Gammaproteobacteria; order Lysobacterales; family Lysobacteraceae; genus Stenotrophomonas; species Stenotrophomonas sp. TWI273. Next base: position 119,667 of record NZ_JBDJOA010000001.1, on the reverse strand, counting down.
TGCTCGGGGCCGTCGATATCCAGTACCGACAGTGCCTGCGTCCACTGCGCTTTCGCCTCGGCGCGGACACGGTCGAAATCGAAGCCGGGCACTTCGCTTTCCAGGTTGGCGATCGCACCGGCCTCGCTGACCGAGGAAATCGCCACGGTCACCACCAGCGGTGTATCCAGCTTGCCAAAATCGAAGGTGCCGACCAGCTGGCGCCCTTCAATCTGCGCACGCTGGGCCGGGCTCTGGTGACCCGGCGGCGGGAAGCCCTTGTAGGCGATGTCGGTCTCGGTGTTGTGGAATGCGTGACCGGTCAGCGGCCGCGAGAAGCGCATCGCGAAATACAGCTGCCGGCCCGGTGCCCAGCCGCGGGTCTCGCGGAAGCCGGTGATGGTGCCGTCCTCGCGGGCGCGCAGGCGTGACCACATGATCTTGCCCGGGTAGTCGTACAGACTGGTGCGCAGGTCCAGCAGCACGCGTGCGGGCTGGTTGGCCGGATAGGTATAGCGATGCACGCCGACGCGGGTGCTGGTGGTCAGCTCGGCGCGCACCTTCGGATCATCCAGGGTGACGGCGTAGTAGCCTGGTTCGGCGCGCTCGTCGTCGTGGCGGAAGCGCGAGGTATAGCCGCTGCCGGGTTTGTCGGGGTCGCCCCGCTCCAGGCTGGCATCGGTGCGCACCGGCATCAGCAGCACATCGCCCAGATCGGAATGGCCGCTGCCGGAGAAATGCGTGTGCGAGAAGCCGACGATGCTGGTGTCGTCATGCCTGTAGCCGGCGGCCCAGCCATAGGCCTTCTCGCGCGGCTGGATACGGGTGTCCGGACTGAGCTGCACCATGCCGAACGGAACGGTCGCGCCGGGATAGGTGTGCCCCTCCCCGGCCGTGCCGATGAACGGATCGACCGCCGCATAGGCGCGTTCGCCGACCTTGGCCGGTGCCGCTGTGGCAGTGCTGGCCACCAACATCGCCCCTACCGCGAGCCCCAACCACCGCACCGTCCCCGTTTTTGTCATGGCGTTGAATTTAGATCGATTCAGGTGAGGTCGATCCTAGCACTGGCCGATCGGGCTGACATGTTGCGGTGCGGGTGTTGCCGGCGCCGGGCCGATCGCCCGGCGCCATTGGTGCGCCGTTGATGATGGACGCGGACCGGCGTTACGCCGGACGCGCGTCCTCCGGCACGGCGGCCACCGGCAGCGTCGGCTGGGTCGCATCCACCGTGACCGGCTCGTCGCTGCGCATCAGCGCACGGGCTTCGGCTTCGCTGGCCACCGCCGGCGGCGAACCACGCAGCGGCATCCCGGCCGTCTCACGCACGAACAGCATGGTGATCACGCCGATCACCGCCGCGCCCATCAGGTAGTACGCCGGCACCAGCGGATCGCCGGTGCGCTCCACCAGCCAGGCGGTCACCAACGGCGTGGTGCCACCGAACAGCGAAACCGATACATTGAACGCGATCGACAGCGCGCTGTAGCGCACCGGCGTATAGAACAGCGCCGGCAGCGTGGACGGCATCGAGCTGGTGAAGCACACCAGCGCCACGCCGAGCAGCATCAGCCCGAGGAAGATCAGCCAGTCATTGCCACTGCCGACCAGCTTCAGGCACGGGATCGCCAGCAGGAACAGCGCGATGCAGGCACCGATGATCATCGGGCGGCGGCCCAGGCGATCGCTGAACAGCCCGCCCAGCACATTGAGCGGCATCATTACCAGCATCACGATGATGATCAGCAGCAGGCCTTTGCTCTCGGCATAGCCCATCGTGACGCTGAGATAGCTGGGCATGTAGGTGAGCAGCATGTAATCGGTGACGTTGAACACCAGCACCAGGCCGACACAGATCAGCAGCTGGGCCCAATGCACACGGAACAGCGCGCCCAGGCCGGGGCGTTCGTGATCGCGCTTCTCGGCCTCTTCGGCATACGCGCGGAACGCCGGCGTCTCTTCGAGCTTCATGCGCATGTACAGGCCAAGCAGACCCAGCGGACCGGCGACGAGGAACGGGATGCGCCAGCCCCAGTCCAGCATCTGCGTGCTGCTCAGGGCCATGTGCAGCGCGGTGACCGTGCCGGCACCGGCGATGTAGCCGCCCAGCGTACCGAACTCCAGCCAGCTACCCATGAGGCCACGATTGCGGTCGGTCGAATACTCGGCGATGAACGTGGCCGCGCCGCCATACTCACCGCCGGTGGAGAACCCCTGCACGATGCGGGCAAGCAGCAGCAGCGCCGGCGCCCAGATCCCGATGCGGTCGTACGAGGGAATCAGGCCGATGCTGAAGGTGCCGGCGGCCATCAGGATCATGGTGGCCGCGAGCACCTTCTGCCGCCCGTACTTGTCGCCCAGCGGCCCGAACACCAACCCGCCCAGCGGGCGCACCAGGAAGGCGACGGTAAAGGTGGCAAAGGTGGCGATCAGCTGTGCGGTCGGGCTGCTGTCGGGGAAGAACACCTGGCCAAGGGTCACGGCGAGGTAGCCGTAGACGCCGAAATCGAACCACTCCATCGCGTTGCCGAGCGCGGCGGCGCCAACGGCCTTCTTCAACATGGGACGATCAACGACGGTGACTTCGTCGACATGCATCTGGCGGCGGCGTTTGAACCAGCCGAAATGAGCGTGTGCGGCAGGCAGGTCCTGCATCTGCTTTCTCCTGGAAGCAGGCCATCACGGCGCCCGAGGTCCCGCGCACGGCACAGGAAATACCGCCTCTGATGACACAGCGCGATGCGCGAAGAGGGGTTGCAACAGACGATCCCGGACGGCCGCGTGGACTCAGCGACGCTGCGGGATGGATGACCAGGAAGCGGGCAATGGCCCGGGGGTGATCAAGCGAGCCATGTTACTACATTTGGCCAGCGCGAGCCCCGTACTGCCCTGTCTGGCAGCGTGGAACAGCGTGTTTCAAGCTGTTTGGGTACGCTTTTCACGCGATGCATACACGCCTGCGCAACGCGGGAAATGGATTGTACTGACTGTGATCGCACGGCGGTTGAGAGTGGGCCGTGTGTTACTGCCCGCTCTCAAGCGCATCGATCAGTGGCGCCAGATCCTCGCGTTCATGCGGTCGCACCGCCCGCGCGATTTCGTGGCCGTCGCGCAGCAGGATCACGGTCGGCCACAGCTTCACGGCAAAGGAGCGGCCCAGTGGCCGCCCCTTCCCGTCCTCGACCTTCAGGTGTGTCGCGTCGTAGCCACCCAGAAACTTCTGCAGCAGGGGCTGGGCGGCACTGCAATGGCCGCACCAACCGGTACCGAATTCCAGGAGCACCCATCCGCTGCCCGCATCGATGTCGGCACGGGTGATGTCCGATGGGCTGTACTCACGAACGAAGGTCATGAGCGATTCTCAGGACAGCGCGCGCTGGATATCCTCCAGCGGCGCGTTGGTGAAGTCCTTGGCCAGATCCTTGAGCAGACGCTCCTGGGTTTCCTTGTGCAGCAGCGGGCGGATACGGCCCAGGGTCTGCGGGTCGGCGATCAGGATCAGGTGCGCGTAGCGGTTCTTCAACGCGTCTTCGTTCAACTGCGCCGCCACCTGCTTGGCAAACGTCGCCTCGTTGAGCTGGGAAATCGACATTTCCTGGGGCACCGAGCCGGACGGCCCCTGCCCGGATGCGCCGGTATCGCTCACGGCCTGCAGCTGCAGTTCCCCCTCCTGCTTGAGTTGCAGCTTGTGCGCGGTGCCAACGTTGGTGAACACGCGGGCCGAGCCGCCATCGGCTACAACGACCAGGGTACCTTCGGGAATCTGCTGACTCATCATCTACTCCTTATGGGGAAAACCGAGCGCGGGTGCACTCGGGTTCCACCGTAGGCAACGGCATGTAAGCACCGTGCATACGGATGTATGCACAGCGTATGCAGGCCCTGTGCGCCCTACTCCCCCGGGGATGCCGGCAGCGGCATCTGCAGGTGCCTGGCGAAGAAGCGCGCCATCACCCGGTAGGCCTGCTGGCTTTCCGGCAAGCGCGCGTCCAGGTGGAAGGCGTGGCCCAGGCCGTCCCAGACGTGCAGGTCCGACTCGCGGCCGAGGTCCACCAGTCGGGAATGGGTGTAGGCGACGTTGCTCATTTCGGCCGCGCGGGTGGCGGTGATGAACAGCGTGGGCGGAAACCGGGCCAGTACCGCATCGGAAAACACCGGCGACACCAGTGGATCCCGGAAATCGACCTTGCCGTAGTACAGATCTTCCATGATCGGCAGCGTGCCATCGGCATGCGGCAGCAGGGCGTCGGTCACCGCTGCGGCCACATAGCGCGAGTCGCCGCCGTAACGGGCATCGCCGCCGGCGCAGAACAACCCGGCCGCGGCCGGCATCGGCAGCTTCTCCTTGTCGAACCACGCCAGCGATTCACCGGTCAGCACGCCGCCGGCCGAGCAGCCGAACAGGCCGATGTGCTGTGCGGGCATTTTCTCCAACGCGGCGCGATATACCGCCGCAACATCCTCGCTGGCGGCCGGGAAGTGGTGCTCGGGCCCCTGCCGATATTCCACCGCCACCACCGTGGCACCGGTCATTGCCGCCACCGGGATCGCCTCGAGCAGGCCGAGACTGTCGGCACGCCCGAAGACGAAGGCGCCGCCATGCAGCTCGATCAGCAGCCGCCGCTGCGCCGGGTCGGCGGGTGCACTGTGCGGCTCGACCCGCACCACCGGCACGCCGTTCCAGCGTTCATGGTGCAGCTCAACCGGATAGCGCTCGCGCAGCGCCTGGATTTCTCCGTAGGCCCACGCGTCCGCGCCCTTGCGGATCGCTGCCAATTCCTTGAGCACGGTGGCGTTGTCCATCTTTGCGACGGGATCACCGTTGACCACCGCGCTGCGCATCGCCGCCTGTGCTTCAGGGCTCAGATAGGGCGAGAGCGGTAAGGCAAAACCGGGGACGTTCCGCACGCCCTCCGCGGCTGAAGGTGCGGGCGTGGCCGCCATGACGGTCCCGCTGGCGGCCAACCACAGCGCCATCGGCGCGATCTTCCCGGTCCAACCCATCTTCCGCACTCCCCTGTGAGATCGGGTCACAGAGTAATCGTTGCCTCACCGCAGACGCTACGCAGCCGGGCCGGGATCCTTGCGCCCAGGGCAACTGTCTTTCGCCGCTGGACGGGTGTTTGCGGACCAACGCCGCGCGCAGACTGCCTGGCCTGCAACCTCGGACCCCACCGCATGCGCATTGATCTCCCCGGCCGCGTCGGCTTCGGCACCGCCCCTCTGGGCAACATGTACCGCGCCATCCCCGAACAGGAGGCACTGGACACCGTGCACGCCGCCTGGGACCACGGCATCCGCTACTTCGACGCCGCCCCTATGTACGGCGCCGGCCTGGCCGAACTGCGCCTAGGCGAAGCGCTGCAACACTATCCGCGCGATGCCTATGTGCTCAGCACCAAGGTCGGCCGTCGCCTGCTGGATGAAACCGAAGACACCGCCCAGCGTGATCTGGGTGAGAAAGGAGGCCTGTTCGAGCACGGACTGCCCAACAGAATCGTCTACGACTACAGCGCCGACGGCACGCTGCGCGCGATCGAAGAGAGCCTGAAGCGCCTGAAGACCGACCGCCTCGACATCGTCTGGATCCATGACCCGGCCAAGGATTTCCATGGCGATGACTGGCGCGCCGTGTTCCACCAGGCCATGTCCGGTGCCGCGACCGCGCTGACCCGGCTGCGCGAGGAAGGTGTCATCAAGGGTTGGGGCCTGGGCGTCAACCGCGTCGAGCCCTGCGTGATGGCGCTGCAGCAGGCCGACCCGGATGGCTTCGTGCTCGCCGGGCGCTACACCCTGCTGGATCACCACGAAGCGCTGGCCAATCTGATGCCGGCGGCCGAAGCGCGTGGTGCCAGCGTCGTGGTCGGCGGTCCCTACAACTCCGGCATTCTCGCCGGCGGCGCGCACTATGAGTACCAGAAAGCCGGCGCCGAGGTGCTGCATCGCGTGGGGCGCCTGCAGCAGGTGTGCGCGCAGTTCGGCGTGGATATCCGTGCCGCAGCGCTGCAGTTCTCGCTCGCCCATCCGGCGGTCGCGGCGGTGATCCCGGGCGCCAGCCAGCCCAGCCGTATCGCGGAGAATCTGGCGTTGGCCGAGGTCGCGATTCCGCCGGCATTCTGGAGCGCGCTGCGCGAGCAGGGCTTGGTCTCCCCGCACGCGCCGTTGCCGTGACTACAACTTCTGGCACCCGCATTCGGTCCTGCAGCCTGCCACCCTGCGCTACACACCGTGTGCGCAGGAGCCGTAATGAACAGGATGTTGGTCGTGGGTGTGGTAGTGGCAATGCTGTCGTTGCCTGCAAAGAGCGCGCCGCCTGAAACAGCAACACAGGTGATCGTGCTGGGCGTGGACCATGCCGCGCAGCTCGTGGCGCGTGAGGATCGGCCCGCGGTGCTGGCGGCGTTCCTCGATCGCGCTGCGCCCGATGCCATCTGCATAGAGCGATCGCCGGAGGCATTTGCACGTAACGATTTCTATGAGTTCACCTACGAAGTGCAGGACGTGGTGGTGCCGTTCGCCCGGGAGCGCAACATTGACGTGTGCCCCTTCGACTGGCATCCCTCGACGGAAGACGCCCAACTGGGCTTCGGCATGGATCTGGAGGCGATTCCTGAAATCCGGCCGATCCGGGGCTTCCAACAGTTCCTGACCTTCCCCGAGCCGGCGCAACTGCACCGAACGCTTTTCCATGCCGACGATCCCCACAATGTGACGCGCTCCACGCAATGGAGCCTCACCCCAGCGGCACGTACCGCACAGGACCTGCCACGTCGCCTGTTCCTGTATCGCACCTTCCTGCAGGCCAAGCGCATCGCGGCCGCCGCGCGGGCGCATCCAGGCGGCACCGTGGTCGTGGTGGTCGGTGAGTTCCACAAGCGCGACATCGATGCTGTGCTGGCCGATGAGCCCGGCATCGTGGTGGTGCAACCGTCGAGCCTGGGTGCCCCGAACGATGCGGATGTCCACCAACGGGAACTGCCGGCGTACCGCTTCGCGGTCGCCAGCTTCAACCTGCTCGGCAGACAGGCAGAAACAGGCAACCGCGACGACGCATTCCTGCGCGAAACGGTGGACGCCCTGTCCGGGAGTGGTGCTGCCGCTGAGGTGCAGTTGCTGGCGACACGACTGGACCTGCTGCAGGGCCGCATCAGTCGCGCCGAGGCGATCGGGCGTTACAGACAGATTGCGGCCATCGCCGGCGAGGCACGATTCACCTGGACCGGGGTGAAGGATATCCGCCGTCTGGATTCCTGGTTCGACCCCTTCGGTAACCTCAGCGTGCGCCAACGCGCCCACCTGGAGCTGGCGCGTGAATCGATTCGGGCCGACCGCCGCGCTGAAGCAGACCGGCTCAGGACGGCGCTGGGCGGTGAACTCACCGCCCGCCAGCGCAGGCAACTGGACGGTTACTGGCCCCTGCTGGCGAAGTGAGGGCCGGCCGAGCCTGAACCCCGGCGCCGGGCGGCTACCGGTCATTACGGTGTAAAATTCATCGTTTTAACCGGAACAATGGCCAAAACCGCGCAACGGACGCCTGTCCCGGGCCCGGCCTTCATCCGGCTGCTGGCCCGCCTCGCTGAGAGCAACCTGTCCTCGACGGGCCCTGCCCTGTCAGACCGGCTCAGCGAGTGGGTGGACTGGACGCGGGCGGTAACGTTGTCCAAGGCACTCGATGGCCGGCTGCCGGCCGCGGTCGAGGGGCCGGACTTCGATGCCGACGAGGACGCCGAGTGCCAACGCCTTCGCGCGGCGCTGGAGGCGAGTATTGTTCAGGAACCTGAGACCACCAAGTCGCCTCGCCGGGTGGTTGACGCCGACGGTGCCGCCGCCGCTGTCGAATACACCGTGTACGGCGAGCGTTATCTCACCCTCCAGCGCGCCATGCTCAGCGCCACCAGCCGTCTGCGCGGGCGCCTGCGCGACATGTTGACCCGCCGCTCGCCCGAGATGGCGCGGCTGGCCGAGGTGGACGCGCTGATGGAGCAGACCCTGAGCGCGCGGGAGTACAGCCTGCTGGCCAAGGTGCCGGTGCTGCTGAGGGTCCATTTCGAGCGCCTGCGCGATGCCGGCACCGACGATGCCTGGCGCGAGGTGTTCCGCCGCGACATGCAGAGCCTGCTGTTGGCCGAGCTGGATATCCGTTTTCAACCGATCGAAGGCCTGCTTGCAGCGCTTCGCACCCACTAACCGGGACGTCATGTTCAGAACCAGTCTTCACTACGTTGTTTTCCTGCTTGGCCTTGTGGCGGTGTGCTGGATCGGGGCGGGCTATGCCAGCACCAATCCGGTCGGTTTCGCTGTCGCCGCGCTGATCGCCGTCTGCTACCTCGCCGGTGGCCTCGAGCTGTATCGCTACCGGCAGGCGACCGCCTCGCTGGCGGCGGCCAGCGCCAGTGCGGGCGCCGCCAGCGCCGGGCTCGCCACCTGGTTGGGCCAGCTGCATCCCAGCCTGCGCAATGCCGTGCGCCTGCGCGTGGAAGGCGAGCGCGTCGCCCTGCCCGGCCCGGTACTGACTCCGTACCTGGTCGGCCTGCTGGTGCTGCTGGGCATGCTCGGCACGCTGCTCGGCATGATGGCGACGCTGCGCGGCACCGGGCTGGCGCTGGAAAGCGCGACCGACCTGCAGGCGATCCGCGGCTCGCTGGGTGCGCCGGTGGAAGGCCTTGCGGTCGCCTTCGGCACCTCGATTGCCGGTGTCGCCACCTCCGCCATGCTCGGCCTGCTCTCGGCCCTGTGCCGGCGTGAGCGCCTGGAGGCGGTGCAGCGGCTGGACGTGGAGATCGCGACCACCCTGCACACGCACTCTCAGTCCTGGCAGCGCAATGAAGCCTTCCGGCTGCTGCAGCAGCAGGCCGAGCTCATGCCCGCGCTGGTGGATCGGCTGCAGGCCATGACCACGGCGATCGAGCAGCAGAGCAGCGCCTCGGGCGAGCGGCTGCTGACCAACCAGCAGAACTTCCATGCCAAGGCCGACGAAGAATACGCGCGCCTGACCGCCGCGATCGAGCAGTCACTCAAGGACAGCGTCGCCGAAAGCGCACGCGCGGTTGGCGCGGCCTTGCAGCCGGTGATGGACACCACCCTGGCCGGCATCGCCCGCGCCAACGCCGCCATGCACGAGACGGTGACCGAGGCAGTACAGCGCCAGCTGGCCGGCCTGACCGAGGGCTTCGACGCCAGCCGCGTCGCGACCGCCGCGACCTGGCAGGCCGCACTGGACAGCCAGCAGCAGACCAACACCGCATTGACCGCCGACCTGCGCGTCGCGCTGGACGGATTCGCCGCGCAGCACGATCAACGCGCGCTTGGCCTGCTCGATGCGGTCTCCGCGAAGCTGGTCAGCACCGCTGACGGTTGGCAGGCGGCCCAGTCCGCACAGCAGCAGACCAATGAAGCCATGGCGACCGAGCTGCGCAATGCGCTGGCCACGTTCGCCGAGCAGCATGGCGAGCGCTCCGCCGCCTTGCTTGAGGCGGTCTCGGCCGAGCTCAACACGACCGCGACGCGCTGGCAGGATGCCCAGGCCGCGCAGCAGCAGACCCATGCTGCGCTGACTGCCGACCTGCGCAGCGCGCTGTCCAGCTTCACCGAAACACATGACGCCCAGGCCACCGGCCTGATCGACGCGGTCGGCAACCGCATTGACGCCACCACCGCGCAGATTGCCGATGCTTGGCAGCAGGCGCTGGCCCGCCAGGAAGCCGCTGCGACCGCAGTGAGCGCGCGTCACCAGCACGCGCTGGATGCTGCCGCCGCGACGCTGCAGGCCCAGGCGGTGTCGCTCGGCGACGCGATGCAGCAGTCCCATGCCCAGCTCCAGGACGCACTGGAAGCGCGCGATCAGCAGCGTCTGAACGCGTGGACCGAGGCCTTCACCGGCATGAGCGCCAGTCTCGGCGAGCGCTGGGAGCAGACCGGCGACAGCGTGGCCCGCCGCCAGCAGGACATCTGCGACACCCTCGCCCGCACCGCCAACGACATCACCCAGCAGGCACAGGCCCACGCCAGCGAGACGATCAGCGAGATCTCGCGCCTGGTCCAGGCGGCTTCGGAAGCGCCCAAGGCCGCGGCCGATGTGGTCGCCGAACTCCGCAGCAAACTGTCCGACAGCCTGGTCCGCGACACCGCCACGCTGGAAGAACGCAGCCGTCTGCTGGCGACCGTGGAGACCCTGCTGGATGCGGTCAACCACGCCGCCAACGAGCAGCGCGTCGCCGTGGATGCCCTGGTCTCGACCTCGGCCGAGCTGATGGACCGCGTTGGCACGCGCTTCACCGACCACATCGAAGCCGAGACCGGCAAACTCGGCAGCGTGGCCGCGCAGGTCACCGGCAGTGCGGTGGAAGTAGCGAGCCTGGCCGATGCGCTCGGCAGCGCCGTGCAGTCCTTCGGCACTGCCAGCGACGGCCTCAACGAGCGTCTGGCCCAGATCGCCGCCTCGCTGGATGGTTCGCTGGCCCGCAGTGACGAGCAGCTGGCCTATTACGTGGCCCAGGCGCGTGAGGTGATCGACCTCAGCGTGCTGTCGCAGAAGCAGATCATCGATGAACTGCAGCAGCTGGCGGGCCGCCGCAGCAGCAAGGCCGGGGCCGCCTCGGCATGAGCGACGAGATCGAAGTCGAGGCCGACGGAGGCGCGCCGATCTGGGCCGCCTTCGGCGACCTGATGTCGGTGCTGCTCGGCGCGTTCGTACTGATCCTGGTCGGCGTGGTCGCGCTGCAGTTGGAGCTGACCCACCGGCTGGATGAAGAGGTCAAGCAGCGCCAGGCCGAAGTGCAGCGCCGCCAGACGCTGGAGCAGGCCTTGGCCGGCCCGCTCGCGGCCGGGCGTGTGACGCTGGTGGATGGCCGCATCGGCATCCGCGGCAATGTGCTGTTCGCGTTGAACTCGGATCAGCTGCAGCCGGAAGGTGCCGACGTCCTCAAGAGTCTGGCCGGGCCGTTGAAAGGCTACCTGGCCGCGCGCGAGGAGATCCTGATGGTCAGTGGCTTCACCGACGACCAGCAGGTGCGCGATGGCAACTGGCGCTTCGCCGACAACTGGGAACTCTCCGCTGAGCGTGCATTGACCGTGACCCGCACCCTGATCGCCGAAGGCGTGCCGTCGGATGCGGTGTTTGCCGCAGCGTTTGGCTCGGAGCAGCCGGTGAGTTCCAACGCCGACGAGGATGGCCGCGCCAAGAACCGCCGCGTCGAAATCGCCCCGATCCCGAAACCCAAGGCGAGCAAGGCCGCGGATGCCCCGTAACCCTGTCGCAACCGCTGAGATTCTCGAGAACTGGCGAGTGGACAAGCTCGACGGGCTGGACCGCACGCGTTTTGCGATGATCGAGGCGTTGCATGCCCGCATGCAAGCGCATGACGGTGAGGTGCGGGCGCTGTTGCAACGGAAGCTGGATGCGTTGGTCGCGGGTTACGCCGAGCGGGTTGCCGAGGCGTCGGCATCGGTAGTGACCGCGCCGGGCCTGTCATCGGGACGCATCGGTCTGCAGGCGCTGGTCACGGAATTAACGGGGCAGCACAATGCTGCGTATCCGGATTTGCCGGTGCTGGGTGAGGTCCGGGCGACGTGGGCCAGGCTTCGCAATGCCAGCCAGCTCAGGGAATCGCTGGCCCAGATGCCCACCAATGGTGGGCCGTTGAACTCCGGTGTACTGGTCCATCGCGCCCTGACGCTGATGAAAGAGACCTCGCCCGGCTACCTGACGCATTTCATGGCGTACCTGGATGCGCTGTCGGGCATGGAGCACCTGCATCAGTGGGGCGTGCTGGTGGCGACGCCGAAAGTGGTGCCGCGGGGGGCGAAGCCGCGGCGGCCGCGTGCGGGCAAGGTGCCGGGCTGATCGAAGCGTCGACAACGCCCTATGTACTTCTACGCCTCCACGCGCGACGGGACAGGATCAGCGCTACTGCGAAGCTCATGGTCGTCGAACCACGCCGCCGTCGCGACGCCAGACAAGCGTCTCCGCGTCGCCGAATGTAACCCGATCCACCTTGTCATCCAGGGGGAGCGCGTAAGTGAAACTGCCCGACATGCCCGCTTTCGCGGGCACCAGCATCACGTTGACTTGAATCGCGTCCTCCTGACGCACGCTATCGATCCGCTCAACGGCGAGCGCGCTATGAAAGGCAAGGCCCGACAGCAACAGCTCCCCTGGTCGGCTCTGTTGGGCCTTGAAGAACTGGACGTCCTCGAGCTTCAGTGTCAGCGCATTATCTGCGCCACACGCTGCCAACAACGCTCCTGAAACCAACACGACGTACCTGAGTGCAATCATCTCAAATCACCGTCCCGGAGGAAGTCCTTCGGTTTGGCGCCCAGGCGAATCACGTTCCTCAGATCGCTCAATGATCAATTCTGCGTACATTGGCATATGTGGCGTTTTTGTCCGTCGAACGATCAACGCTAAGCGGCGCTTTCTTCAGAGCGGCGTTGACCACGTCGAACAAACACGCCAACGCATGCGCCCGCCATGCCACTCAGGACGGACACCACGATGTTCGGCGCATTGATGCGGAAGATTGGCAGGAAGCCTGCCTGGGTTCCCGCGTTGACGAAGTAAGTCGCCATTCCCCAGAGACAGACGTACAGCACGCCGACGATGATCGCGAACCGGTACTGCCTTGCGATTAGCCCGCCAAACAGCGCGAACCACATGCCGGCAGCCGAGGACAGCACGTCGCTCGTGTCGAATGCAAAATTACTTCGAGCCACTACTGAGATGCCCAGGAAGTACGTGGCCCCGAATACCAATGCCAGCACCAGAAGCAAAGCCCCAAGTTGTCGCCACATGGATTGAAACCCCCGTTCATCCCGATCTCGCGCCACTCTACCTGAATACGTCTGCCCAGCGATAAACCCCGGACACTGCCCTAGAGCGCTCTTCGCGTGCGGGGAAGGCGGCCAGCTGATCGCCTCCTCGCTTGCGCCCGTAAGTCTCATGGATTCAACATCACGCCGCGCTGGCATGCAGGGTCACGCCCAGTGCACGGGTCACTTTGAGGATTGTGGCAAAGTCCGGGCTGCGTTCACCGGACAATGCCCGGTACAAGCTTTCGCGCGACAGACCCGCATCACGCGCCACTTTACTCATGCCCTGCGCGCGCGCGATATCGCCCAGCGCCTTGGCGATGAAAGCCGCATCGCCGTCGCTTTCAATGATGCAAGCATCGAGATACGCCGCCATCTCGTGCGGTGTACGCAGGTGCTCGGCCACATCGAAGGTCTCCAAGCGCGTTTTCTTGTTCATTGCCATGGCATCTTTACTCCGAACCATTCGGGGCTGAAGAATCACCACTTCGCCTCCACGCTGTGTGTAATACAGGTTTCGATGATCGCCTGGATTGCCATCTGCGAGGCGGCGAATCCGGGCAAGGATCCGCATCCGTCCGACCACGTCTTTCAGGTCGTCGATCCAGTCTTTGAATTCCTGGGTGCGTTTCACATCCACGCGGACAACTGTTGCCCACCGACTACAGTTCATCAAAGCGCTTTGGGGCCGATCCGCTTTACGCGCGCGGTCAACACTGTTCGTGACGCTGAATACGCACCCCTGCTGCTCGCCTGAAGGCCCCCCTCTTGCCGCCCAGAATCCACGGTGGTAGCTTGTAATTACAGCGTAATTATGAAGAGACGGCAGATGGCTCGAGACTGGAACACGCTGGCGAACCGCCGCCAGGCAAGGCTGCAGCGGGCCACGGATGGCGGGCTCGGGCGCCTGGTGCCGCATGCCGAGGTGCCGCGGCTCCTGCATACCGTGCTCGAACCGGGCGACCGGGTCTGCCTGGAGGGCAACAACCAGAAGCAGGCCGATTTCCTCGCCGAGTGCCTGGCCCAGCTCGATCCCGCGCAGGTCCACGGCCTGCACATGGTCCAATCCGTGCTCTCCCTGGCCTCGCACCTGGACGTCTTCGAGCGCGGCATCGCCCAGCGCCTGGACTTCTCCTTCTCGGGTCCGCAGAGCGGCCGGCTGGCCAATCTCGTCGCCGAGGGCCGGATCGAGATCGGGGCGATCCACACCTATCTCGAACTGTTCGGCCGCTACTTCATCGATCTCACCCCGCAGGTCGCGCTGATCGCTGCCCAGGCCGCCGACCGCCACGGCAATCTCTATACCGGCCCCAACACTGAAGACACCCCGGTGATCGTGGAGGCCACCGCGTTCCGGGGCGGCATCGTGATCGCCCAGGTCAACGAGATCGTCGACACCCTCCCCCGCGTCGATATTCCGGCCGATTGGGTCAACTTCGTCACCGAGGCGCCGCGCCCGAACTACATCGAGCCGTTGTTCACCCGCGACCCGGCCCAGATCTCCGAGATCCAGGTGTTGATGGCGATGATGGCCATCAAGGGCATCTACGCCGAGTACGGCGTGCAGCGCCTCAACCACGGCATCGGTTTCGATACCGCGGCGATTGAGCTGCTGCTGCCCACGTATGCCGAATCACTGGGGTTGAAGGGCAAGATAGGCACGCACTGGGCACTCAATCCGCATCCGGCACTGATCCCGGCGATCGAATCAGGCTTCGTGCAGTCCGTGCATTCGTTCGGCTCGGAGCTGGGCATGGAGCGCTACATCGAAGCGCGCTCGGATGTGTTCTTCACCGGCAGCGACGGCAGCATGCGCTCCAACCGCGCCTTCTCGCAGACCGCCGGTCTGTACGCCTGCGACATGTTCATCGGTTCCACGCTGCAGATCGATCTGCAGGGCAACAGTTCCACCGCCACCCGTGATCGCATCGCCGGCTTCGGCGGCGCGCCCAACATGGGCTCGGATGCCCGCGGCCGCCGCCATGCCAGCCCGGCCTGGCTCAAGGCCGGCCAAGAGGCGGCGCTGCCCGGGCAGATGCCACGCGGGCGCAAGCTGGTCGTGCAGATGGTGGAAACCTTCCGCGAGCACATGGCGCCGGCCTTCGTCGACCGCCTCGATGCCTGGGAGCTGGCCGAGCGCGCGCAGATGCCGCTGCCGCCGGTGATGATCTACGGCGATGACGTCACCCACGTACTGACCGAAGAAGGCATCGCCAATCTGCTGCTGTGCCGCAGCCCGGAGGAACGCGAACAGGCGATCCGCGGCGTGGCCGGCTACACCGCGGTCGGCCTGGGCCGTGACCGCGCGATGGTCGAGAACCTGCGCGACCGCGGCATCATCCGCCGCCCGGAAGACCTCGGCATCCGCACCCGCGACGCCAGCCGAGACCTGCTTGCCGCGCGCTCGGTCAAGGATCTCGTGCGTTGGTCCGGTGGGTTGTACAACCCGCCCAAACGCTTCCGCAACTGGTAAGGGGCACGCCATGGAAACCCTGCGTTATCGCTTCCCCGGGCAGCACGATCTCACCGAGCGCGACCATCACGCGCTGGTCGGCGTGGTCGCCTCGGGCAATCTGGAAGTGCTGATCGAACCCACCCCGCTGGACGGTGCGATGGAGATCGAGGTGATCACCTCGGCCACCGGCTTCGACACCATCTGGCAGGCCGTGCTGGCCGACTTTGCCGCGCGCCACCCGCTGCGCAACGTGCGGTTGTCGATCAACGATGCCGGCGCGACACCGGCGGTGGTCAGCCTGCGGCTGCAGCAGGCGCTGGAAACCCTGCAGGAAGGAGACGCCGCGTGAGCAGTCACAGCTTTTACGAGGCCGATGCCCGCGAGCGTATCCACGGACTGCTCGATGCCGGCAGCTTCAGCGAGTTCGTGGGCCCGGCCCGCCGCATCATCAGCCCACACCTGGCCCAGCTGGATCAGCCCGGTGCCTTCGATGACGGCATCGTGGTCGGCACGGGCGGCTTGAGCGGTCGTCATGTCCTGATCGCTGCGCAGCAGGGCCAGTTCATGGGGGGTGGCGTCGGCGAAGTGCACGGCGCCAAGCTCACCGGGCTGCTGGAGCGTGCCGTTGCGGTGCGCCCGGAGGCGGTGCTGCTGCTGCTCGACAGTGGCGGCGTGCGGCTGCATGAAGCCAACGCCGGCCTGGTCGCCATCTCCGAGATCATGCGGGCGGTATTGGCCACCCGTGCCGCCGGGATTCCCGTGTTCGCCCTGATCGGCAGCGGCAACGGGGCATTCGGTGGGATGGGCATCGTTGCCCGCTGCTGCACGGCGGTGGTGATGTCCGAAGAAGGCCGTCTCTCGTTGTCCGGCCCGGAAGTGATCGAGACCGTACGCGGCGTGGAAGAGTTCGACTCGCGCGACCGTGCCCTGGTGTGGCGCGTGACCGGCGGCAAACACCGCTATCTGATCGGCGACGCCGTGCAGTTGGTTCCGGATCGCATCGAGGCGTTTACCGAGGCGGCACTGTCACTCATCGACGCCCACACAGAGACCGAAGACCCGTTGCAGGCCCTCGATCAGGCACACGCCCAGCTGGGCGCGCGGCTGCAGGCCTATGGCGGCTGCCGCGATGGCCTGGAGGTCTGGACGCTGCAGGGCATCGCCGATGCCGGGCGGCTGCCCCTGCTGGACACCGCTGACTTCCTTGATGCCGTCAAGGATAGGAGCCTGCCATGGAACTGACCCCGCTGCTGGATGCGCTGTTCCCGCTCGGCCATGCGGTCACCCGCGATGACGATGTACTGGGCGGTACGGCCACCACCGCTGCCGGCGACGTCACCGTCATCGGCACCGCCAACAAGCTGGAGGTGGGTGTCGACCACGCACTCGCGCTGGCAGCCACCGTGCTCGCCAGCACCCGCGCGCACCCGCAGCGGCCGATCGTGATGCTCGTCGATACCGCCGGTCAGCGTTTGGCGCGCCGCGATGAAATGCTCGGCATCAACAGCTACTTCGCGCACCTGGCGCGTACGCTGGATCTGGCCCGCCGCCGCGGTGCGCCGCTGGTCAGCCTGGTCTACGGTGAATCCGTCAGCGGCGGTTTCCTGTCGTTCGGGCTGATGGCCGACCGCATCTATGCCCTGCCCGAAGCGCAGGTGCGCGTGATGGATCTGCGCGCGATGGCGCGCGTCACCAAACAGCCGCTTGAGAAACTGCAGGCGCTGAGCCAGAGCTCGCCGGTGTTCGCGCCGGGCGTGGAGAACTACGTACGCATGGGCGCGGTGGAGGCCGTCTGGGAGGGCGATCTGGCGCAGGCCCTGGTCGATGCGCTCCACGCGCCTGTCTCCGGCGATCAGCGTCGCGCCCGTGGCGCCGAGCGTGGTGGCCGCCTGTTGGCGCGCGATGTCGCCGCTGCCGTGGCCGCAGGCGAGGCCTGAACCATGCGCCGTCACGACCTGGTCTGGCTCGCTCCGCAGGCACCGTGGCAGGTGCTGACCCCGGGCGCGGATGCGCGCCTGCGGGCGTGGGCCCAAGCGCGCCTGCCCTTTGTCGTGGCGCGACGCGATCCGGTCACTGATGGCGATCAGCTGCGGCTGGGCGTGCCGTTGCCCTTGGCCGAGCGGCGCCAGCGGCTGTCTCTGCGGGTCGAACGCATCCACGTGCAGCGCACCGCACCGCCGCCGTTGCTGGCCGAGGTCGCCAAAGCACTGTCCGCCCCCTGGCGCGATGCACTGCGCCCTTTGCTGGCCGACCTGCTCGAACCCACCCGACCGCCCCGCGTGTTCGGCAGCTTCGCCTGGCAGGGCCTGACCGGCCTGCCGTATCTGCACGCCGGCTCCGATCTGGACCTGCTCTGGGAGATCACCGATCACGCGCATGCCGCGGCGCTCACCGAACGCATGCGGCGCTGGGAACGCGAGCACGGCCTGCGCATCGATGGCGAGCTGCGCTTCCCCGCCGGGCGTTCCGTGAGCTGGCGCGAGTACACCGGCGATGCCGCCCGCCTCCTCGTCAAATCGGATGACGCCTGCTGGTTGTCCACACGCGATGCCCTGCTCACGCAGCCGGTGGCCGCATGAACGCCGTGCCCCGCCCCGCCCCGTTGCCACCGCCCTCCCCCACGGCGGCTGCGCATCGGCTGGCCCGGATGGCGATCACCAGCCTGCATGCCGAACTGGCCTGCGCCCCCAAACCCGGGCTGGTCACGCCATGGAGCCGCGGCAGCCACGATGACATGGACGCGGCCACCTTCCTGCGCAGCCTGTTCGCGCTGCGTGGCTACTTCGTGGCGGTCGCCGCCGCCGGTGCGCACAACGCGCCGTTCGATCATCTGCGCATGCTCGGCATCGAGGCGGAAACCGCAATGCTGCGGGCGACGGGTGGCATCAACACCCATCGCGGCGCGATTTTCAGTCTCGGCCTGCTGGTCGCCGCGTCCGCGCGTCTGCGTCATGTCGAGCATGCTGCGCCTCGAGGCACTGCGGTCTGTCATGCGGTACGCGGGTACTGGGCGCCCGCGCTGCTCGCCGCACCGTTGAACAGCGCCAGCCCTGGCCAGCGCGCCCGCCAGCGGCATGGCGTGCCCGGCGTGCGCGAACAGGCGGCGCAGGGATTCCCGCTGCTGCGCGAGGTCGCCCTGCCCACCCTGCAGGCCACCCTGCGCGCCACCGCTGACCGGCAGGCCGCGATGGTGCAGACACTGATGTCGCTCGTCGCGGTCACTACCGATCTCAACCTCCTGCATCGCGGCGGTGAACGCGGGCTGGCCTTTGCACAGCAGCAGGCACGTCGCTTCCTCGCCGAGGGCGGCGCGCTGGAATCCGGCTGGCGGGCACGGCTGGGGCCGGTGTGCGACGCATTCCAAGCACGTCGGCTCAGCCCGGGCGGCAGTGCCGATCTGCTGGCCTGCGCGTGGTTCCTGCACCTGCAGGAGCGCGCATGAGCCTGGTCCTGCTCTGTCCCGGTCAAGGCGGCCAGCATCCGGATATGTTCAAGCGGGTGCGCGGGAATCCGCAGGCGCAGCCGGTGCTCGATCTGGCCAGCGCGCTCCTCGGCGCACCGGTCGAACCATTGGCGGCCGACCCATCGCGCTTCCACAACGCAGTGGCCCAGCCGCTGGTCTGCGCCGCGGCGCTGGCACATTGGGCGGCGCTGCAGACGCAGCTGCCGCCCATCACCGCCGTCGCCGGCTACAGCGCCGGCGAGCTGGCCGCGCACGCGGTGGCGGGCAGCGTCGACACGGCCACCTGTCTGGCCCTGTCGCGCGAGCGTGCCCGGTTGATGGACGCTGCAGCGCCGGCCGATGCCGGTCTGCTGGCGGTGATCGGGCTGGACGAACGTCGCATCGCACGTCTGTGCGTGACGCACGGGGTGTTCCTGGCCATCGTCAATGGGCCCGATCACGTGGTCCTCGGCGGCCTGCGGCCTGCGCTGGAGGCCGTCGCCGCTGACGTGGCTGCCCACGGTGCCCGGACCGTCCCGCTGCCGGTGGACGTGCCCGCGCATACCCCGTTGCTGGCCGCAGCGGCGCTGGGCTTTGAGAAGCCGTTGCGCGCACTCCCACTGCACGCACCCCTGCTGCGCCTGCTGGCCGGCATCGATGGCCGCCTGGTCAGTGACGTCAGCCGTGTCGTGGCGACGTTGTCGGCGCAGATCGCCCAGCCGGTGCAATGGCAGGACGTGCTGCAGCAGGCGGTCGAGCGCGGTGGGCGCGTCTTCCTGGAGCTGGGCCCGGGCGCGGCGCTCAGCCGCCGGGTTCGCGACCTGCACCCGCAGCAGGAGGCGCGTTCCGTCGAGGATTTCCAGACGCTGGAGGGCGTCCTGGAGTGGGTGGACCGCGCATGCGCACGCGCATGAGGGTCCGCCGGTAACCGTTGCACCCCGTAACCCTCGATGGCGGGTCGCCATCATGCTGCACGCGTATCAAGTGTCTCGGGAGGGCGCATGAGTCCGCAAATCGCAACGATCATCGGCTTGGTGATCATGTTCATCGTGGCCACGGCCCTGCCCATCAACATGGGTGCCGTGGCATTCGCGCTGGCCTTCATCATCGGCGGCCTGTTCGTCGGGATGGAGGGCAAGGAGGTGTTGGCCGGCTTCCCGGGCGACCTGTTCCTGACCCTGGTCGGCATCACCTACCTGTTCGCCATCGCGCAGAAGAACGGCACCATCGATCTGCTCGTGCACTGGGCGGTCAAGGCGGTGCGCGGGCATATCGTCGCCATTCCGTGGGTGATGTTCGTCGTCACCGCGGTGCTGACCGCCTTCGGTGCGCTCGGCCCGGCCGCAGTGGCCATTATCGGCCCGGTCGCGCTGCGCTTTGCCAAGCAGTACAAGATCAACCCGCTGATGATGGGCCTGCTGGTGATCCACGGCGCGCAGGCAGGTGGCTTCTCGCCGATCAGCGTGTATGGCGGCATCACCAACCAGGTGGTGCAGAAAGCTGGCCTTGAAGTCACGGAAATGGCCGTGTTCCTGACCAGCCTGGGCTTCAACCTGCTGATGGGGATCATCTGCTTCTTCGCCTTTGGCGGGCTGGCCCTGATGCGTCGCGCACCAACCGCGACCGAGCCGTTGATCGCCGGCAGCCAGGCGTCCTCGCGCCAGTTTGCGATCGAAGGCCACGGCGCCCTGGTCTCGGCGGGCGGTGGCACGCTCTCCAATGATCCGGATGCGCTGGATGACGTGCGCATCAACCGCGAGCGCGTGTTCACCCTGATCGGCCTGCTCGGGCTGGGCATCGCGGCCCTGGTCTACAACCTCAACGTCGGCCTGGTCTCGATCACCGTCGCGGTGGTGCTGGCCCTGCTCTCGCCGAACTCGCAGAAGGGCGCGGTGGATGGCATCAGCTGGTCGACCGTGCTGCTGATCAGCGGCGTGGTTACCTACGTGGCCGTACTGCAGCAGGCCGGCGCGGTGGACTACATCGGCCATGGCGTGGGTGCGATCGGCATCCCGCTGCTGGGCGCGCTGCTGGTCTGCTACGTCGGTGGCATCGTCTCGGCGTTCGCCTCCTCGGCGGCGGTGCTGGGCGCCACGATTCCACTGGCGGTGCCGTTCCTGATGCAGGGGCATCTCAGCGCTGCCGGTGTGATCTGCGCACTGGCGATCTCCTCCACCGTGGTGGACGTCAGCCCGTTCTCGACCAACGGCGCACTGGTGGTTGCCTCGGCGGCGAAGGAAGAGCGCGAAGCCCTGTTCCGTCGCTTCCTGGTCTACAGCGGCCTGGTGGTGGCCTTCGGTCCGCTGCTGGCATGGCTGCTGTTCGTCGTGCCGGGCTGGATGTAAGCGCACGGCGGGTCTGCACCGGCAGGCCCGCCATGACCCGGTAGAATGCTGCACACCTGCCCATGAAGCCCTGCCATGCCCCTGGCCCCTGGTCCCCGCCTGTCCAAGAAACGCGTGCCGCTTTATGAAGAAGTGGCCGAGCGGCTGCGCCAGAAGATCTACGACTACGAGCTGCCACCGGGTGAATGGATCGACGAGCCGCTGCTCGCCGAAGAACTGGGCATCAGCCGCACCCCGCTGCGCGAGAGCCTGAAGCTACTGGCCGCTGAAGGCCTGGTGCAGCTCGATGCGGGCCGCGGCAGCCGGGTCACCCGGCTGACCCTGGAAGACCTCAACCAGCTTTTTCCGGTGATGGCGATGCTGGAAGGCCGCTGCGTGCATGAGGCGGTCAAGCGCATCGATGAAGCGGGCGTGGTCCAGCTGCAGGCGCTGCACGATGCCATGGAAGTCGCCGCGGCCGCGGGCGACCTGGCCGAGTACTACCGCAACAACTATCTGATCCACGAAAGCCTGCAGACCCATGCCGGCAACCCGTGGCTGATCCGCGTCACCCACGACCTGCATCGCATCCTGAAGATGCATCGCGGCCGCCAGTTGCTCACGCCGGGCCGCATGGCCCAGTCACTGGCCGAGCATCGCGCCTTGATGGCATGCATCCGCAACCGTGATGCCGAAGCCGCCGAGCAGATGATGAACCGCCATCTGCTCAGTCAAGGCGAAGCATTGGCGGCCTATGTGGCAGCCGGTGGCCAGTTGAACGTGCCCGCGCCGCTGCCCCGGCAGGGTGGCCTCTAGTCGCGCAGCAGCGCGCTCGGACGACGCCGCTATGCCAGCTCCACCGTCAGCCGGGTCAGTGATTGGCCCAACAGGTGCAGGCGGATCTGATCCAGGCTGGTGAAGTAACAGACCGTGTCCGTCCCGGCCAGATGATAGATCCCCCGCTCCCCCCCGAGCAGCACGAATTTTTCCTGGTCGACCAGATACTGGGCGACCGGTGGCACGCCCTGTGCCTTGAGCCCGTCGATATCGATCGGCTCAAGTGCGTCGAGATCCTGCAGTGCGGTGGTCATGGTGCGGAAACATCCTTTGGGGTGCCTCGATCTTAGGCAGGTGCGCAGCAGCAGGGCGTGGATTGATCGTGATGGCCACGAGAGCATCGCGCAGGGCCACTCACGCCACCGGCCGCGCGTCCAGGCGCATGGCCTTCCAGCGCGACGCGGTAGCGCGCAATAATCGATGAGAACGGCAACGTCACGGCGATGTGCGGCATCTACCCTGTCCAGCTGATTGAGACGTCCATCCGCGGCACCCGTCGGGGCATCCCCGATAGGCAAGGACTATTTCATAGGCGCGCCATGCGACGCGCTGCAACGCCGTGCGCTACTGCGGCTTTCGTACTCGTTGCATATCGTGACCGGTGCGGGGCGTGTATCTCTGACGAACATGCGCTTGCCCTCGCGTTCTGCGCGCGGTAGTCGCCGGACCCTTAGAGATATCCATGTGACCACCGTCGCCCCATCGCGCGCCCTCGGCGCCCTCCTGTTGTTCAGCGGCATCGCCGCCGTCATTCTTTGCCTGGTCCTGCTGGCGCTGGCCACGCCGTCCCATCGCCGCCCGGTGTTCCGGCTGGCGATCGGCCCGCAGATGGCGACGCCGTATGGTCTCGGTGGGTCGCCATTGAACGGAGGGCCGAGCGCCTACGCAGAAGCGCTGGAGGCCCATGTTGGCATCCGGCTCGAGCTGCACCGCTCGCCCTCCATCGAGCGTGCCATCGACCTGCTTCGGACCGGTGAGGTGGATGGCGTCGCATTCTCGCTGCCGTCGACCCGCGCACTGCTGCCGGCCTCGGCGGTCGTCTCCGCACCGTTCTACACCGGCACTTCCGTGCTGGTCACTCGCCGCAGTTCGGATCACGCTCCGCTCGCCGCATTGGCGGGTCGCCGCTTGGCAGTGATCGACAATGGCGAGTACCGCGCCTTTCTGGCACGCAACCATCCAGGCATCCAGGTCCTGCCCATGGCCTCACCGGGCGACATGCTGGCGGCGCTGGACAGCGGCACGGCCGACGCGGCACTGGGCGGCGATGCCATTCTGGTGCCACTGACCCGGCGCGATCACAATGCCATCCTGCAGGTGCACCCCGCGCCCGATGCGCCACCGGTGGAGCTGCGCGTGGCATCGGTGCCGCGGCGTGCGGCCGATGTTGCCGCAGCCCACGACGCACTGGGTGCGCTGCCCTCGACCATCCACACCGACATCCTCGAGCGTACGCTCGATGCCATCTACCGCGCGCCGCCCACGATCCGCGCGGTCGCCCTCTACTACCGCGTCCCCATCGTGGTCTGCTGCCTGGTGATGCTGACGATCCTGCTGAGCATGCTGCGGGCCTATCGCATGACACGCCGCGCCGCCGCCCGCCAGGCCGAGGCCGCCCGCATCCTGACGCTGGTCAACCATGAGCTCCGCAACAGTGCGTCGTCCGTGATCTCGGCGATCGACCTTGCCGAGGCCGAGCCGGTGCAACCTTTGCGCGAACAGCATTTCGCATCCGCGCGCTCGGCCGCCGATGCCTTGCGGCACACGCTGACCAATGCCCTGGAATTCATGTTTCACGAGGCCACCCATCGTCACAGCGCCGGCGCCTGCCATCGCGCGCATGCCGTGCTGGTGGAGTGCATCTCCGGAATGCGGCCGCTGGCGCTGTCCAAGGGACTGCAGCTGCGCCTGGCCCTGGAAGGGCCCGATGCCACGGTCACGCAGTGCGATGCGCGTGCCCTCCACCACATTGCCAGCAATCTGATCTCCAACGCCATCAAGTTCTCGGACACCGGGGTGATCGGCGTCCGACTGGGCTTCCTGCGCGGCGTCGGCGAGCTCGGCCAGATCAGCATGCGGGTCACTGACACCGGCCCGGGCATTGCCACGGAAGATATCGAACGCATCTTCCTGGCGTTCAGTGGCACCGCCCAGGGCCGGCGCAAGCTGGGCACCGGCATCGGGTTGAGCTTGTGCCGCCGGATCGCCATCAGCCAGGGCGGTGACATCGCCGTGGTCAGCAAGCTCGGCCGCGGCTCGACGTTCATCGCCACGTTGCGCGGGCGGCGCGAGGCAACCACTGCAGCACCGGCGGCAACCCTGGATTGCCCACGGGCGCTGGTGATCGAGGATCAGCCAGCCATTGCCGAGATCATCCGGCGCAGGCTGCACAGTCAGCAGTTCGAGGTCTCGATGGCCCACACCGGCGCCAGTGCCCTGGCCAGCCTCGCTGCGGAGGGTCCGTTCGCGCTGATCACGCTGGACGGCGACCTGATGGACCAGACCGGAAGCGCCATTGCCGTTGCCATCAGGCGCATGGAAAGCCGTCACGGCTGGCCGGCCGCCCGCCTGATCTCCCTGTCCGGCGCAACGGAAGACGGCGATCGCCAAGGTTATGCGGGCACCGATGTGCACCGCTTTCTATCCAAACCGGTGGCGTGGTGCGAGTTCGATGCTGCCGTGCGGCCGGGGCCGTCGCCGGCGCCCCGCGCGGCCCCTGTCGGCGGTGCACACGGGCTGGATGTCATGGCGATCTATGCCACCCAGATGCAGGTGGACCTCACCGATCTGGAAACGGTGATCGCCGCGGGCAACTGGCGGCGCGCACTGGCCATGGCACACCGCATCCAGGGCGCAGCGTCGATGGTCGGCGACAAGAATGCGGTTGCTGCGATATGCGCGCTGCAGACCTGTCTGAAGATCCACGCGATCAATGGCGACCCAGCCGATCAAGACCTGACGCAGTTGGCGATCCTGCTCGCCCGCCTGCGTGATGCTGCCAACGGCGGCGACACGCACCCCCCGACTTCGTCAGGCTGAGCCGCACGCAGGGCCCGCGGGGTCGCGCCCCTGACGGCGGGGCGCGTTCTCTGGAGATCGGCAGCTGCCCACCCGCGAGGGCGCCACGGGGGGCGGTCATCGGTTGTCTCCGACCGGCGAAGACCCGGCCGCAGCAGGGCCAGGCCATTCGCGGAAACCCGCGCAAGCAGGCCCCAAAACGCAGACTCCCCGGCGCGCAGATGCGAACCGGGGAGTGCTGGAACCCGCAATGCCGGGGCGATTACCAACCGATACCAACACCCAGGCCAACGCTCTGCTCACCGCTGTTGGTAAACGCGCCGTTGAGGCTGAAGGTGGCCGAGCCCTTCTCGTTGAGCACCCGCTGGTAACCCACGGCCATGGCCGACTCGCCATCGCTGTAGCCTACGCCGGCACCGAGGCGGTTGTAGGTGGCCAGGCCGGCGGTGTTCATGGCCATCGCGCTCTGCGCGCTGTTCATCGCCGCCAGCCGGTTGAAGCGCTTGTCCATCTTGTCCAGACGCTGTTCGACCCCTTTGATCGCGTCATCGGTGTACTCGTTGGCGCGGGCGAGCATCTTCTCCAGATCGGCGGTGCTGACCTGCGGCGTGGGAGTGGGTGCAGGGGCCGGTGCGTCGGCCTTGGACGGCTTGCCGCCTTCGTCGGCACTGGCGATGCGACCCCCACCATCTCCGGCAGAGGCGGCCTCCGGCGTACCCGATGCCGCGCCACTGCCTTCCTCCTCCGCAGCCACGGGCGGCGTAGGTGCACTGGCGGTCGCCATTGCGCGACCTTGCAGCGGGGTGTCAACGCGCTGTTCCAGACCGTCGATGCGGCCATCCAGGCGCTGCTCCATGGCATGCAACTGGCCGCCGTTGACCGCATCCCGGCTGCCGGGTGCGATCAGACCGTTGGCCACGTTGCCGAGCACCATGCCGTTGGCGCCGGCCAGGTTGAGCTGGTTGAGGCCGTCAGTGCGGGTGGCGGGGCTGTCCTGGAAGACCGAGCGAAGTTGGTGCTCGACGTTGCCGACGCGGGTACTGTTGGATATCACGGCACTGTCTAGCGCGGTCAGAGCGTCGCCCACGGTTTGCTGCAAGCCGCCTTGTACGGCGAACGTCGAACCTACAACATTGCCGACGGAATCAATACTTGCACCGCCGCCCAATGTGGACAGAGCTCTGTCGAGCTGGGAGACAGTGGCTGCATCACTGGGGCTACGCCCATCTGCGACGTTAATCAGCCGCCGTTGCAGATTGCTGTGCCCAAAAGACACGACACCTGCTTCCCTGGCGATCGAGGACGATCCAAGCGCAAGGCTCCCTTCGGCACCCGCTTCGACGCGAGAGTACGCCCCCAATGCAATGCCATCGACGGAGTAGACGTTCGATCCAACTAGAGCAGCAAATCCCCTGTCGCCCGAAGATCCTACATTTGCACCGCGGCCTAAGGCAACCGAGTCTCTCGCCTGCGCTGAGGTATAGCTACCTATTGCTGTCCCCCCCTCTGACGAGGACGTAAACGAGCCATCGCCAATTGCAACGCCCATCTTTCCCGCCTGAGCCGCCTGGCTTTCGCCATCAGCCCACACGGCAACGTAGCGGCTGCCGACTTCGAGTTCTCCAAGGCGTGAATTCGTGGAGTACAGCTGGGAGCCATTAATCACATCACGGCTCCCATTCGCAATTACTCCGTCAGCCACGCCCGTGACTGTCGATCCGCCGAAGTCGACCGCACCAGCTGATGTGCTAGTACGTCCGCTGCCCAGATTGTTCAGAGATGCATCTTCCCCACGGAGTTCATCCAGCGCAGTTCGATTTTCGGCTATATCCTGCTTTACAGCATGTAGCTGACTCCCATTAACTGCATCCCGACTACCGGGCCCCACGCGCCCGTCTGCAAGATTAGTCAGGATTGCACCTCCCGCCCCAGCCAAGACGACGTGATTGATACCGTCAGCTTGGACCGATGGGCTTGATTGGAAAACCGAGCGCAGTTGATATTCAATCGATCCCACTCGCGCGTCACCGTTGACCACCGCGTTGTCCAGAGCAGATAGCGCATCGCCCACGGTCTTTTGAGTATCCCCTTGGACGGTGTAGGTGGGGGAAATGACTTCGCCATTGGCATCAATCCCTGCATTTCCACCAAGAGTTTCCAAAGAATCATGCAACTGCCCGACGGATGCAGCATCACTTGTCGACCTACCTCGCGAAACGTTGACTATTCGCCGCTTGGTAGTCAAATTGCCAACGGAAACGACATTATCTTCAAGAGCTTCAGAGTACGCACCAAGCGCAATCGAACCAGCAGCGTTCGCCCTGACTTTCGCATAAGCGCCGAGAGCCACGCCAAACTCACGTTCGACTTCTGTCCCCGCCCCTAGCGCGAATCCTGCAGTAGCAGCCTCCTTTACCATGGCTCCCCGACCTAAAGCGACGGAGTTAGTTGCCAATGAACTGGAGTAGCTTCCGATTGCAGTGCCGCCCTCAGACGCCATTGACGCCTGTGCGCCATTTCCGATCGCGACGCCGAATATGCCGGCCTCCGCTGCTTCGGAATTGAGTTCTTGGCCGAGGGCAATGAGGCGTGCATCCGACTCCAACCCGCTCAAGCGCTCGTTTGTCGCGAACAACTGTCCACCGTTCACCGCATCCGTACTCGCCGCCGAGCTCACATCGCCCGCAGCCAGTCCACGCACCCGTCCACCATTCATATCGATGCTACCATCCGCAGCAAACTTCACCACACCGTCCAAGTCGGGATCGAAGTTCTCGAATTCGGTACGCAACGCATCCAGGTCACGACGGTTGCCCGTGATGCGCCCATCCTGCCCGGACAGCTGCAAGGCGTGCGTCGCCAGCACCCCTTCCTGGGCCGTCACTTTCTGCTGGGTACCGAACAACTGCTTGCCTGTAACCGCGTCGGTACTGGTCGCACTCAGGGTGCCATCCGCCACACCGCTCAGCTTGCGCGCTGCATTGGACTTGTTGCGCAGGTCCAGCGTGGTGCCGGTGTTTTGAGCACCCAAGCGCAGGTTTCCGCTTGCTGAGACCTGGCTGACCAGGCCTTCCAGCGCCGTCGCACGGCCTACCACACCGTCCGCCGTTCGCTGTGCGGCAGTTGCTGCCGTTTGCGCAGTGGCTGCCGCGTTCTGCGCTGCGGTCACATTGGTGTTGGTGACATTGAGCTGCTTCCCGGTTACCGCTTCGGTGCTGGTGGCACTCACGGTGCCATCAGCCACGCCGCTCAGTTTGCGTGCCGCGTTCGACTTGTTGCGGACGTCCAGAACGGTACCGGTGTTCTGCCCACCCAGGCGAAGGTTGCCCGTCGCCGACACCTGGCTGACCAGGCCCTCCAGCGCCGTCGTACGCGTCACTACTCCGTCCGCCGTTCGCTGTGCATCGGTCGCGGCGGTCTGTGCCGTCGTCGCAGCGCTGTGCGCTGCCGTCACGCTGGTGTTGGTAGCCGCGAGCTGCTTGCCGGTCACCGCCTCGGTGCTGGTGGCGCTCAGCGTTGCATCGGCCACGCCGCTGATCTTGCGGTTGGCGTTGGATTTGTTGCGCACATCCAGCGTCGTGCCCGTGTTCTGCGCGCCAAGACGCACAGGGCCAGCGACTGCCGTCTGGCTGACCAAGCCCTCCAACGCGGTTGCGCGGGTGGTCAGGGCATCGGCCGTGCGCTGGGCGGCACCCGCTGCGGTCTGCGCACTGGTGGCGGTGCTCTGTGCGGTGCCGACGAGGGTGTTGGTCGCGTGCAGCTGGCTGCCGGTGACCGCATCGGTACTGCCCGCGCCGATGGAGCCGTCCGCCACGTACTGGATCTTGCGCTTCCCGCTGGCGTTACCCACAGAAACCGAATTGTCCGAAGCGGTGACAGAGCCGGCGCCCAAGGCCACCGCATTGCCATGGGTGGCACTGCTGCGATCGCCCAGTGCCAGCGCACTGCCCCCGCCTGCCTTGGCCAGGTTCCCCACTGCCGTGGCGTAGCTGCCGGTCGCGACCGCCTCGCGGCCAACCGCCGTGGCCTGGTTGGCGGTCGCCTGCGCACTGAAGCCCAGCGCCGTGGCGTGCGTCCCCTGCGCCTTGGCCGAGGTGCCGCTGGCCAATGCGCCGGTGCCGGTGGCGGTGGCTTTATTGGCCGCCGTCATGGCGGTGCCGGTGGCCGTGGTGTTGGCGGCCACCGTCGCCTTGGCCGCAGCTCCGTCTGCAGCGGTCTTGGCTGCCGTAGCGGTGCTGGTGGCTGTGGTCACGGCCTGGTTGGTGGCGTGCAGCTGTTGGCCGGTCACTGCATCCGTGCTGCTGGCGCTCAACACGCCGTTGTCGATGTTCTGGATGCGGCGTTTGCCCCCGTTGCGGTTGGCCACGTCAACCACGCTGCCGGTATTTGCACCGCCCACCCGGATGGCGCTGCTGGCGGAGGTCTGGGTGACCAGGCCGGTTGCTGCCAGGGCACGGTCCGCCGTGGATTTGGCGGTGTTGGCGGTACCCAGAGCGGTTCTGGCGTCCACACTCACCGCGTTGAGTTGCCGCCCGTTTACTGCGTCGGTGCTGGTGGTGTTGACGTCGCCGTTGGCCACGTTGACGATCCGGCGCTTGCTGGTTGCATTGCCCACCGATACGGTGTTGGCAACGGACGCCACCGAGCCACGTCCCAACGCAACCGTGCCATTGGCACTGGTGCTGGCCTCGTGCCCGATGGCAATTCCGTCGTACTCCGCTCGCGAATTACCGCCAATGGCGATTGCGCCGGTCCAACCACTACTTCCGGCATAGGCATCGCCGCCGATGGCGATTTTGGCAATGCCGGCACCGTCGTGTGTCACGGCGCCGCTGCCCATGGCGACGGAGTTCTCCGAGTGTGCCTGTGCGCCGTTGCCGTAGACCGTTGCCCCTACTCCATTGGCAATCGCGTTGGTACCGACGGCAGTGTTGTAACCCCCATTGGTGGCTTTGACGTTGTAGCCGATGGCAACAATGCTGTCCCCACGTGTCGTGATGAGGTTTCCGTACCCAACCGAAAAGTTGCCGGTCAGGCTGGACCTTGAGCCAAGCACAACGAGATGATTCCCGTTGACCGTAGAGTTGGCATAGGACGTGTCTGTGGTAAGCGCAAGTTGTGAGACAGGCGTAGGTCCCGCGAATGGGGCGATTGCGCGACGTGGCGATATGGTGTCTGCGGAAGGTAAACCCAGGGCCGCCCGGACCGCCCACTCTTGGATAGCTTGCTCATGTTGCGCCTCCTCTTGGCCGGGGGGCTTGGTGGCCATCGCATCTGGCGCGAGCATCGAGAGCAGCACTGTCAAACCTGTGGCGCTCGCTGCTCGCCCCGCCTTGCCTTTGCGTGCGGCCAGCTCACTGGCGACTACCCAGCACTGCAGGGCGGTGGACCAGACACGGCGATAGATTTTGTTCATGAGAACTCCTTGGGGAACGAAACGAGATGGGAACCGCCCGGCATTGCGCAGCAGGCAGGTGTGGGGATTCAGGGCGCGAGGGTCTGCACGTGCTCACGATTGCCATCGCGCGTGAGCCGGTAGCGCAGCTGTACGGTGTGGCCCGGCTGCATGGCGAACGGCAGCGGCAGTGCGCTGCCGGGATACAGGCTGCGCGACAGGTCGTGCGCGGTGCATTGGCTGCCATCGCAGTCGGCGATGCTGGTGATGCCCAGGCGCAACGTGCCGACGTTGCGCAGCTGGTCGCCTTGCACACGAACGTCCACCGTGCCGTCGACGGGCAATACATTCACCAACGCCCCCCACACCAGGTTCACGCCAATGCTGGCCTGGGCGCCCTCGCCCGCGGCCTGGTCGCGTTCGTCCGGACCGCGCACGCCCTCGAAGTAGATGCGGTAAGCGGTCTCGGCCTGCACGGGCTGCAGCGGAATCACGCGGATCAGACGATTGCCACCGCCGGCCAGGGCAAACTTGCCCGGCGTGACCGCGATGGCCGCTTCGCTGGGATCGACGTCGACCTCATGCTCCTGGTCGCCAGCGGCGTCGACGATACGGCGCAAGGAGGTCTGGATGTACTGCGGCTGGGTGGACTGGGAATAGATGCGGATCTGCGTGCTGCGCTTGCCATCGACCGCCGCGCGCATGGGGTGCACGGTGAGATTGGCGTGTGCAGGTGCCGCCAGCAGCAGCGACAGGGACAACAGAACAAGGACTGGCATTTTCATGGAAGCTCCTGGAAGGTCAGGGCGTGACCGTGGGGACGCGCAGCTCCACCTGCAGCTCGCCGAAGTAGGTGCCGGCCTGCTGGGTGGAAATGGGGACGCGCGGAATATCGAAGGTGATCGGTGTGGGCACGCAGAACACCGGTTGGCTCATGCCGGGCAACAGCACCAGCCGCAACTGAGCGGTATCGATGCCATGCAGCTGTTGCTCCACACCGTTGGGCATGGACACCGGGGCGCCGTTATGGTCCAGGGTGACGGTGTAATCCAGGCGACGGGTGTCGTCGCTGCCACCATCGGTATGCCAGAGCGAATAGCCACCGGGACCGGGCGGCTTGCCACTGCGGTCACGCACGGTCACGCCGAGGTACTGGGCCTGGGAGCCGAGTCCGTCGTAGAGGCACATCTCGAGTACGGTGCGTCCGCCGACGGTGCGGCCGATGGGGTCGTATGCGGCGTTTAGCCGAACCAGGGGGGCGATGTGGTGGAAGGCTGGGAAGTAGATTGAGACGGCGTTGCGGTCGGTGATGGTGAAATCGAATGTGAAGGAGTACTTCGCCAGTACTGGACCTGAAATGGTTGCGTGCATGTTCATAACCAGCGTTGCACTCCACTTTCCGGCAACCAAGCGCGCTAACTCTTCGCTTGGTATCAGCAAGCTGGTGCCAATGCCTGCGGACTGGTGACGACCGCAGACCTCCCGGACGGCCGACCAAAGCGGGCGGATAGATATGTCCCAGTAGTCGAAGTAGCACGAAGTTCCGGAGACTGGTCTTTGAAGGCTCCCGATCAGTCGAAACTCCGTCCGCATACCCGAACGCGCTTCAACGGCTTGGAGCCAAATGTCTCCGCTTCCGTTCGCTCCAAGATCCCAGCCGGATTCAGGACACTTTCCTTCGCTTGCGTTTGAACTGGACACACAGACCAGGTGTGCATCCGCGTAAGGAAAAGGAGAGCTTCCGTCATATGCCAACAGGGTTTTCGGTGCCCAGAGCACCACATCCCCCGGCATCGCCGACCGATCCCACGACATCACAATGTTCTGCGTGGCACTCACCGGATGCGTCTCCGGCGGCCGCTGCCCCCACGCCTTCGGCATCACCACCAACAGCGCCATCAGCAGCATCACGACCCACACACCGCGCCGGTTCATGGCGTGCCTCCCGCAGAGGCCGTCTGCGGCGTGGCCGCCAGCAGGGCCTGCTCCTGCAGTAATCGGGTTACCCGCGCCTGCTGGCGGATCTCCGCCGGCAACTGCGCCACGCCGAGCGGCTCGCACTGCACGGTGCCCACCAGCATCACCACGCTGCGTCGCTCACGCACCTGCAGCGGACACTGCAACAGGCGGTCCTCCTGCAGCAGGTACAAGGTGCGTTCGCGACGCGGGAAGTCGGCTACGAAGCCGCCGTTGCTGCCGGTGCCAGGCACCGGTGCATTGAGGATGCGGGCGCCGCCCAACGGCAACCCGGCAATGTCGCGCGCGTTGCCGATGAAGGTGTAGGTCACCTCGATCGGCACCGGCATCTGCACCAGCCGGCCGGGCGACAGGAAGACCGGGCGCGAGCCGCCCACGCCGGTCACGCGGATGGCGGCATCGCTGTTCAGGGCGCTGGCGTCCTGCACTTCGGCGCGGTGGCTCTGGTAGGCCGGCAGCGGCAACAGGCGGCGCTCGCCGAGTGCCAGCCGTTGCCGGCGCAGACCGCCCACCTGCAGCTCGGCGGCGACGCCGGTCAGTTCCAGATCGTCGGTGTCGTCCACCTGCACAGCCAGGCCGGCCTCGGCGCCCAGCCCGCCGCCCCAGTAAAAGCCGTGCCGGCCCAGCGCCAGGCCGGAGCTGTGGGTGGCACTGTAGGCCATCTCGGTGCGGCCGCGCTGCTGGTAGTGGGCCAGCGTGCCGCCGGTGTGGCCGATGCTGTTCTGCAACTGCGCGCTGAGTGCGGCGCTGTAGCGGTCGCTGTTGTTGCCACGCAGGTCCACGGTGGCTTCGCGGTACTGCGCCTCCACGTCCTGGCGCAGGGTCTGCCCGGCGCTGTAGTTGACCTCCGGCCGCGCGTGCTGTGGCTGGCGCACGTCCAGACCGTAGCGGCGCTGCGAAGTGCCGCGGTCACCGCGCTGCAGGCGGGTCAGACTGAGGTTGAGGAAGATGCCGCGGTCCCGGCCGTCGCGCAGGCTGCTGTGGCTCTGCTGCTGCCACACGCCGACGCGGGTGGAGATACTGAACTCCTGCCAGCGCTGCACGCGGTTGTAGCTGGCCTGCCAGGTGCGGGTGAGACTGGGCTCGCGGCTGTAGCGCTGCTCCGACGGCGGCAGCAGCGGGTCCAGTCCGGCCAACGGGTCGTCGATGTCCCCGCCAAGCAGTCGCCCGCGGCTCCAGGTCTGGCGCCGGGTATAGGCCACATACGCACTGCCGCCGGCAAGCGGCAGCGCCATCGAGGCACTGAGTGAATCGGCGCAGCCCAGCCGGTCGCGCGCGTCGTCCTCGAACTGGCAGGCCTTGCCGCGCATGCGCTGCTGGTACAGGTTCCAGGACGCGCGCCGACGGTACGACAACTGATGCTGCTGGCCGGTGCTGCCATCACTGCCCTGCAGGCCACTGAAGGTGGCGCGGATGTCCTGGGTGGCGAAGGCATGGCGCAGGTCCACGCGCAGCTCGCCATAGCTGACCCCGCCAAGGTCGGCGACACCGGCGGTGATGGCGGTAGTCCGCCCCAGCGGCAGGCGCAGTCCGGCCATGGCCGCCATCTCGCCGTCGAAACGGTCACTGCGGCGCTCGCTGCGGCGGCCGCCCTGCAGGAACCACTGCACGCTGCTGTTGGTCCAGTCGCCGCCCTTGTCGAACGGTGCCTCTTCGCTGCGCACCAGCACGCCGTCTTCGTAGATGCGCAGGGTCACGCTGTAGCTGCCGAACGGAAAGCGGCGGGTATCAAGCTGGTTGATGCCCGCCTGGAGGTAGAAGGTCTGCAGCAGGCGCTCGCCGTCGAAGGCATCCACGCGCGCGTCGCGCGCCAGCAGCACGGTCAGCGGCAGCGCCTGCACGGCAGCCTCGGCGTCCACGTAGGCCTGGGTGGTGCCCACGCGCAGGCCGGCGAAGCGGTCCATCGGCAGCAGGCTGAAGCTGAAGGTGCCGCCCTGGGGACTGGACAGGTTGCGGCGGTCCATGCGCCCGGCCTGCAGGTAGTGCTGCTGGCCCAGGTCATGGCGGTAGTAGGCGTTGTCGAACTGGAAATCCTGGCGGCGCCGGCTGCCGCGGTACTGCTGGCTGTTGAAGTTCCAGTCCACCGCGATGTGGCCGCGCTGCAGCACGCCCAGCGCGCCGGCACCTTGTGCGGTCAGCGCCTGGTAGCCACGGCCGCCACTGAAATTGACGGTCTGCTGGTGCAGGAACGCATTCTCGGCGTTGCTGCTGACCTGGTGGAAGCGATCGGCGGCCGGTTCGGCGCTGATCCACTGGCGGGCAACGAACAGACGCACCGCGCCTTCGCCTTCGTCGTAGAGAGCACGCACGGTGTTGGGATCCTCGGGTGGGTCGAGATAGCCACAGCCGGCGCTGCCGCCGCCGTAACGGCAGGCAAGATGGCTGTTCCGCGGGAGTGGCTCGGAGAGGGCCGGCAGCAGTGCTGCCTGGGCCTCGGGAGAGAGGTCGAGCGCCTCAAGTACGCGCGCCGGATCTTCCAGCTGCACGCTCTCAAGAGTGACGCGCACCGGCGACAGGCCCGCCGTGCGCCCGAACAGGCGCACATCAAGCTGCTCGGTCTGGCCGGCAACCAGGTCTTCAAAACCGGCGGGGACGCCGCCCGTGGCGACCAGCGGTGTGGCCAACGACAAGGCGAGCGCCAGCGCCAGCCGGGTAATGGCGGGTGCGTGAGCTTTCATGGGGAGTACGGCCTGAGGCCGCCGGCCCGGGATCCGGGCCGGCGTGGGGTATTACGGCGAAGCGGTCTTCTGCTTCATGGCGATGCTGACGATGCCGTCATAGGTACCGGCGACGGTCAGCGGGGCCTTGGTGGTCTGGGCGATATCCAGATCCATGATGAACGATGCACCCGGCAGTGCACCATCGAAGATATCCGAGGCCCGGAAGTCCTTCGCCGCGACGGTCAGCGGCGTCTTGTTGAGGCTGACGGTCAGTGGCACGGACGGGCCGGTACCGGTCTGCAGCACCAGCACCGGGTCGTGCATCACGTTCACTTCGATGTCCTTGCTTTCATCGTTGGTGAAAACACGAACGCGTTCGGTGACCGTGCGCAGGCCGTCACCGGGCACGTGGACCATCTCCATGGTGTCCGACAGCGGACTACCGTCCGCCTTGAGCAGGGCCAGCGTGAGGTCGACATCGGTGTAGACCTTGATGTGGGATTCGGCGGCGTTGGCCGACAGTGATGCTGTGCTCAGCGCTACAGCGAAAGCGAGCTTCTTGACGATGTTCATTGCGTTCGTTCCTTGGCAAGTGTGTCGTGGAGGTAACTGCCCGCGAGGCGTGGGGTGTCGCAGTGCGACCCTCGCAGACAGGGGGCAACGATAGGCGTGCAGGTTGCGACGCACCATGCAACAACTTGACTAATTCCCATGACGACCCGGAACTGCGAACGCGATGCGCACTGCAACGCAATGCTGTGCGCAACCGCCATGCGTGGATGCACTCGAGCACGTTGTCTCAACTGCTGCTCGGCGACAGCCCGACCGCGCGTGCGTAGTCCATTAGTTCGAACTCGGTCCGCAGCCCGAGGCGTTTCATCGCCGCGCCTTTCTGACGGCTTATGGTGCTCACGGTGCGACGATGGATGTCGGCGATTTCCTTGACCCCGAGGCCGTGCGCCAGCAACCGCACCACCTCGCTTTCGCGCGCGGTGAGCCCGCGCACGCGATGGATCGGCGGCATCAGTCGCTGCGCCAGATCAGCCGGATAATAGACCCCGCCGGCGAGCACGGTGTCCACCGCATCGATCAGCATCTGCAGGGCGCAGGTTTTGGCGAGGATGCCGCAGACGCCCAGCTTGGCGACCGCGCGCAGCACCTCCAGGTTGCCGAACGAGGTCACCACCAGCAAGGCGACGTCCGGATAGTCGCGGCGGATGCCGGCGAGCATGCGCAGGCCATCGGGGCGTCTACCCCAGGGCATGGAAAGATCGGTGATGACCAGATCGCAGCCGCGCGCGGCCAGCAGCGCTTCCAGCTGCTCGGCATCGGCCGCTTCACCGACCACGGAAAATCGGGCGTCGCCACTGAGGACGGAGTGAAGGCCGGTGCGAATGACCGGATGGTCGTCCGCAAGCAGAATGCGTTTCATGACGGGGCCTCAAAGTGTTGTGCGCGGACGGGACACAGGGGCTCGCCACACGCGACGGCGTGCAGGTCAGTTCCCATTTGGTCCATGGCCACCCAGCGCTTGGCTGTCAGCAGGTCGCTCCGGTTGAGCGCGTGCGTATCCCACGTGGTTGGATCGCACGATAGGGGTGCGCTCACGGGTCAGCCATGCATCAACTTGCATAATTTGAAATCTGCGCGCCCGGTTCCAGATGTGCTGATTCCGGCATTGAATCTCTATATCGGGGGCAGATGCGGCATGGGCATTCGTGACGAGACAGGGTCTCGCCACGGCGCGATGCCGGTCACGACAGCACTATCCGGGGACGGTCCGGAGATGGCGCAGAGCCTGTTTCGAAAGCGACACGGCCGGACCGTACTCGACCCCGTTGCGGGGGAGCGCCATGCGCCTTCTGCCGGTTGGCACCGTGCCGGGCAGCGGCACGGGCCGGAGCGCGTTCATCCGCGCAGCGTGGCGCCGCCATCCACGTACAGATCGCTCATCGCGATGTGACCGGCCTGGTCGGAGAGCAGGAACATCACCGATGCGGCAATGTCGTCCGGCGTCGCCAATTTGCGTAGCGGAATGCCCGCCTTATAGATATCGGGATTGCCATCGATCACACCTTGGCCACCCTGAGCGTCGGCCCACATGCCGGTCTGCATCGGGGTCAGCGTCGAGCCGGGGGCCACGATGTTGCAGCGGATCCCCAACGGTGCAAGCTCCAGGCCCAGGCAACGGGTGAACATGGTCGCCGCCGCCTTGGAGGCGGCATAGGCGGCCATCCCGTGGCGCGGGACACCCGCGGCGTTGGAGCTGACCGTGACGATGGCGCCGGCGCGGCGTGGACTCATCACGCGCGCCAACGCCCGGCAGACATGGAACACGCCGTCGGCATTGACTGCAAACACGCGTCGCCACTGCGCGTCATCGGTTGCGGTGACGGTACCGACCTGCAGCACGCCAGCCACGTTGACGCCGAAGCCGATTGGACCGATCTCCGTCTCGATCCAGTCGACCAGCGCCTCGACCGCAGCGGCATCGGTGACATCCAGTGCGCGGGCGTGGACGGGGGGTTGCCCTGCCCGGTGCTCAAGCACGGGCGCGGTGATGTCGGTAGCGACGACGATGCTGCCGCTGTCACTCAACAGAGTGACCAACGCTGCGCCGATGCCGCCGCTGGCACCGGTGACCAGGGCAATGGTGCCGGCAAATCCAGAGAGCTTCATGCAGGTGTCCTGTGTAGGTCGTGCCGCCGAAGGTGCGCGTCAAGCCAGGGCGCGATCTGCGCCACGGCATCGCGGCCGGTCAATTCAGCGTGCAGGTAAGGAAGGTCGATGGCCTCCACGCGGGCGGCATGTGCCTGCCACAACGCGGATTGCAACTGCGGGCGGGCAACATGATCGTGGCCTGCGCGCACGTGCAGCAGCAGGCCATCGTAGTGCGTGTGGTGATGGGCGCGGATCAGACGATTGGTGCCGGTGACGGCCCTGACCACGCCGTCCAGAACGACATCGGGAAGGTTGCCCAGCGCACTGTCGCCGCGGCGCAGGAAGGCCAGGATGGCTGCGCGGCTGTCCAGCTCGGGATGCGCTTCCGGGTCGTGCCCGGCGATGGCGAGCAAGGCGCGCAGCGCGGCGATCGGATCCGGCTCCGGCTCGGCCCGCCAGCACTCGCTGGGATAGGCGTCGAGCAACGCCAGCACACCGACCTGGTGACCGCGCCCACGCAGATGCACCGCCATCGCCTGGGCGAGGATGCCACCGACCGACCAGCCCAGCAGATGCACCGGGCCGGACCGACCCAACGCGAGAATGCGGTCGGCGTAGTCAGCCGCCAGTGCCTCGATGCTGCTGGGCAGCGGCTGGGTGGGGTCGAGCACGGGCGACTGCAGGCCGTGGACCTCGCGCGCCGGCGATAGCGTCCGGGCAAGATCACGATAGTTCCACGCGATGCCGCCGGCGGGATGGATCACATACAGCGGCGCGAGCGCAGCGTCGCCGCTCGCCAGCCGGATCATCGGCGCCAGGCCGTGATCGGTCGCCGTCGGCGGCGCATCGATGCGCGCCGCCAGCCCGGCCACGGTCGGGGCCGCAAACACCGCGCCCAGGCCGAGGTCGCAGCGCCACCGCTGCTGGATGGCCAGCAGCAGGTGCACGGCACTGAGCGAGTCGCCGCCCAGCGCGAAGAAATCGGCATCAGCGCAGACCGGTGCGCTCAGCGACAGCGTTTCGGCAAACAGCGTGGCCAGCGCCTGCTCGGTCGCGGTCACCGGTGCCACTCCCGTGGAGACCACCAGGGCGGGCGCCGGCAGCGCGGCACGATCCAGCTTGCCATTGGCGGTAACCGGCCACTGTTCCAGGGCCACCAAGGCGCTGGGCACCATGTAATCGGGCAGGCGCGCGCCCAGATGGGCGCGCAGCGTGTCCTGGTCTGGCCCATCGGCATTGACGTAGGCCACCAGCCGCGGCTCACCGGGTCGATCCTCGCGCAGCACTACCTCGGCGCGGATGACGCCGGGCGCCGAGCGCAGCGCGGCATCGATCTCGCCTAGTTCGATGCGCAGGCCGCGCAGCTTGATCTGATGGTCGTTGCGACCGAGGTACTCCACTGCCCCATCCTCACGCCAGCGCGCTACGTCACCGGTGCGGTACAGGCGGCCGCCGGGGACAAATGGATCGGCAAGGAAACGTTCATCGGTGAGGTCATCGCGGCCCAGATAGCCGCGCGCCAGCTGCACCCCGCCGAGATACAGATCGCCGGCGACACCCGGCGGCAGCGGCTGCATCCGGGCGTCGAGCACGTACAGGCGCGTGTTCCAGACCGGATGTCCGATCGGCACCGACGCGGAAGTGTCCTGCTGACTGGCCGGCCAGAAACTGACATCCACGGCGGCCTCGGTGGGCCCGTAGAGGTTGTGCAGCTCGGCCTGGACGGTGGCATGGAAGCGGTCACGCAGCGCGGCATCCAGCGCTTCGCCACTGGTGAACACGCGCCGCAGCTGCAGCCCGCGCGCGGCTGGCGCGGTCAGGAACGTCGCGAGCATCGACGGCACGAAATGCACCGTGGTGATGGCGTGCTCACGGATCAGCGCGGCCAGTGCCAGCGGATCGCGATGCGCCTCGGGCGGGGCGACCACCAGCGTCGCGCCGCTGATCAGGGGCAGGAAGAACTCCCATACCGAGACATCGAAGGTGGCCGGGGTTTTCTGCAGGATGCGGTCGTCGGCCTGGAAGGCATAGTGCTCACGCATCCATTCCAGGCGGTTGACGATGGCGCGGTGCTCGATCAGCACACCCTTGGGCTCGCCGGTGGAGCCGGAGGTGTAGATGACGTACGCGGCGTCGGCCGGCTGCGGCGTGGCGGTCAGGGCGGCATCCCGGTGGGTGTCCCACTGCGCCGGCGCGAGCACCGGTGTGCCCGCGAAACGCTCGCGATCCTGCGCCAGCGCCAGCACGCACACCGGTTGCGCCGAACGCAGGATCCGGGCCAGGCGCTCATCCGGGTGGGCCAGATCCACCGGCAGATACGCGCCGCCCGCGCGCAGCACCGCCACCAGGGCGATGATCAGCTCCAGCGAGCGCGGCAGTGCGACCAGCACCCTTGCCTCTCGGCCGACGCCATGGGCCTGCAGTTGCAGCCCCAAGGCACGGCTGCGCTGCTCCAGCTCGGCGTAGGTAAGGTGCTGCGTGCCAACGACCACGGCGATGGCCGTCGGCGTCGCCTCCATCCGTGCGGTGATCAGCGCGGCCAGGCTGAGATCGGGCACTGGATGCGCCGTGGCATTGATGCCATGCAGATAGCGCTGCGCTTCGGCGGGCGTGCACAGCGGCACCGAGGTGATCGTGCCGCCGGTGGCCTGGACGTCCAGCGCCGCCGACACGAAATGCAGCAGGCGCGCGGCATGCGCCTGCACCTGTGTCGGGGTGTACAGGGTGGGATTGGCCTCGATCTCCAGATCGAGCACGGCCGTGCCATCGCCACGGAAGCCGAGCGTCACGTCATCGACTGGACCGGTGGAGAGCACGTCCAGGGTAGCGGTGACGCCGGCCAGCTGCACCGGCCGATAGAACGGCTGCACGTTGACCAGCGGCCCATGCAGGCGACGCTGGCCGCCGATCAGGCCAAGGTCACGGCGCAGCTGCTCACCGCGGTAACGCCCGTGGCGGCGGCCGCGCATCAGGCGCAGGGCGACGTCACGCACGAAGGCATCCACGCTGCCCTCCCCGGCCGTGACCCGAAGCGGCAACACGTTCATCACCATCGCCGGCACACGGGCCGAGACGCTGCCGAGGCGGCCCATGAAGGGCACGCCGATGATGGCCTCGGCTTCGCCGCTGATCCGGCGGCAGTATTCGGCACCGAGCGCCGTCAGCAGGTCCGGCCACGGCTGGCCGATCGCGGCCGCGGCACGGTGCAGACGCTCGCGCAGGCCCGGATCAACGGGGTGTACGTGGCGCAGGGCATCCGGCGCGGCGGCAGCGAGACCGGCCTGCAGACCGGTGGCGGCCGGCGCGTCGGCCATGTGCTCATGCCAGTACGCTGCGTCGCGCGTGCGGCGCTCGCCGTCACGGTAGGCGGTGTCTTCATCAAGCGCGGGGGCCAGTGGTGCCAGTGCGGCATGTTGCGGGGTGCCTGCATACAGCGCGCAGACCCGCTCGGTGAGCAGACCCATGCCGTAGCCATCGGTGGCCAGGTGATGCACACGCAGATACCAGACGCTGCGCGCCGGGCCGAGCAGGAACAGGCGCTGCTGACTGAGCCGGTCGCGGGCGGGATCGACGGGGGTGAGCCGGTCACGCCGCATTGCCTCGCACGCGGCGGCGGCCGGGTCCGGCTGATCGCGCAGATCCACCACCTGCACGGTCGGCGCGTGCTGCGGGTCAACCCACTGCTCGGGCAGACCTTGTGCGCTCTCGACGATGCGCAGCGCCAGCGCGTCGGCTTCGCGCGCGGCCTGATCGGCCGCGCGGACGAACGCAGCGACCTCAAGCGCACCCTCGATCCACACCGCATGGGCGGTGTTGAACGCCGGATTGTCCGGCGCCACGCGCTGCGCATACCACAGCCCCGCCTGCGCCTCGCTCAGCCCGCGCATGATGGGCTCGGCCGCACCCGGCACCGCACGGGCATTCATGCGCTGGCCGCAGCCTGTGCCTGCAGGCGTTGCACCACCGTCCACCAGCCGCCCAGCGTGGCGTGCTCGGCCAGGTGGCTGAACTCCAGTGCGATGCCGGTGTTGCCCCACGCCAATACCAGTCCCAGCACCCGCATCGAATCCAGCCCGAGGTCCATCAGATTCTCATCGGTGCTGATGTCCTCGGGCGCTTCGCCGATCATCTCGGCGACATCGGCGCGCATGCGCTCCAGGGTAAGTACGGTCATGCCAGTGTCTCCAGCAGGTGATCGGTGGTCATCGCAACGCCGCAGGTACGGGCGATCCAGTGCAGGGCCAGGTCATGATCGGCACGCGAGAAGTCGGCGACGGCATCGGCGGCGATGAAGCTCTCGATGTCGCGCTGGAAGCCCTCGGCGACGGTGGCCGTGCAGCCGATGTGCGCGTACACGCCAGTGACCAGCAGCTGGTCGCGGCCACGGGCGCGCATCATCGTCTCCAGATTGCTGCGCTGGAACGCGCTGTAACGGTGCTTGACCAGCACATGGTCGCCTGGCGCCGGGGCCACGGCCTCGACGATGGCTTCGTGGTCCTCGGTGGCGGACATGCCCGGGCCCCACAGATCGGCCTGCAGGCCACGGTCGCGGCGATCCTGGTTGCCCCGCTGGGCGGTGTAGAACACCGGAATGCCA
This sequence comes from Stenotrophomonas sp. TWI273, assembly GCF_039674765.1. Classification (NCBI taxonomy): domain Bacteria; kingdom Pseudomonadati; phylum Pseudomonadota; class Gammaproteobacteria; order Lysobacterales; family Lysobacteraceae; genus Stenotrophomonas; species Stenotrophomonas sp. TWI273. Next base: position 77,512 of record NZ_JBDJOA010000001.1, on the reverse strand, counting down.
CGGGCGCGGCAATGCACGAGCAGGCGGGCGATGTTGGCCACGGCCGGTGCCAGCGGCGCGGCATCCGGCGCGAAGGCGGCCAGGAAGTAGCGCTGCATGTCATGCACCAGCAGCGCCAGGCGCTCGGTCCGGGGCTGCCAGGCGCCGCGCGGCGTGGGCAGTTCGGCGTGGGTCGGCAGCGGGTACGGTTGGATCCTGGGCAGCGCCATCAGCGCGTTTCTCCTGTCTGTTGCATGAAACGTTCGCGCAGCTGCGCACGCAGCTCGCGGCGGCTGATCTTGCCGACCGCCGTGGTGCCGAAGGCATCGACGAACACGATCTGGTCCGGCACTTTGAACGCGGCCAGGCCGCGGCTGCGCACCCAGGCCTTGAGGCTGGCAGCCTTGGTCGGCTCGCCCTGGGCAATGATGAAGGCGCAGCTGCGCTCGCCAAGGTAGGCGTCGGGAATGGAGACCACCGCCGCATCGAACACGCTCGGGTGCGCCAGCAGATGGTCTTCGATCTCTTCGGCGGAGATCTTTTCACCCGCACGGTTGATGTGGTCGGTGGCCCTGCCCTGCACCACCAGATAGCCACCGGGGAGGCGCTGCACCCTGTCGCCAGTGCGGTAGAAGCCGTCCTCGGTGAAGGCACGCGCGTTCGCGGCGGGATCGTTGTGATAGCCGCGGATGGTGTACGGGCCGCGGGTAAGCAGGTGGCCGGTCTCACCGTCTGCAACCGGGTTGCCGTGGTCGTCGACCACCAGCACTTCGTCGTCTTCGCTGATCGGGCGGCCCTGGGTGGAGACGATGATCTCCTCGCTGTCGTGCAGGCGGGTGTAGTTGACCAGGCCCTCGGCCATGCCGAATACCTGCTGCAGGGTGCAGCCCAGCCCTGCGATCACCCGGCGCGCAGCCTCTGGCACCAGCTTGGCGCCGCCGACCTGCACCACCTGCAGGCTGGAGAGGTCGTGCGTGGTGGATGCTGCGGCCTGCGCCCACAGCAGCGCCAGCGGCGGTACCAGGCCGACACAGGTCACCCGCTCGCGCGCGATCAGGCCGAACGCGGTCTCCGGGCCGGCGCCCGGGCTCAGCACCACGCGGCCACCGGCGTACAGCGTGCCGAAGAACCCCGGCGAGCTCATCGGGAAGTTGTGCGCGGCAGGCAGCGCCACCAGATAGACGCTGTCCTGGGTGATGCCGCAGATCGCGTTGCTGGCGCGGAAGGAATACAGGTAGTCGTCGTGCGTGCGCGGAATCAGCTTGGACAGACCGGTGCTGCCCCCGGAGATCTGCAGGAACGCAACGGATTGCGGGTCAGGATCGGGCGGCAGCTGTTCGAGATCGCCCGCCAGCACCTCCAGCGCGGTGAACCCGGCCGCGTCACCGGCGATGATGACGTGCTGCACGTCGGGTACCTGCGCCTGCAGTTCGCGCGCAAGGGTGCGGTAATCGAACCCCTCGTAGCTGGAGGCAGCGATATAGGCATTGGCCTCGGCCTTGCGCGCGAAGTGCGCAACCTCGGTGAGGCGATGCGCGGGCAATGCATACACGGGAATCAAACCAGCGCGGAACAACCCGCAGACCACGGTCACGAATTCCGGCACGTTACCGAGCTGCACCACCACCCGGTCACCCGGGATCAAGCCCTGCGCGAGCAGGCCGGCGCCGATGCGACCGGCCTCCTGCCACAGCTGGCCATAGGTGAGGCGCGTATCGCCGCCGACCACCGCGATATCACCGGCGAAGCGCTCGGCGCGTTCGCGCAGGAAGCCCGGAAAGGTCTCGCCGCGCCAATGGCCGGCCGCGCGATAGCGCGAGACCAGGGCCGGCGGCCATACCTGGCGCAGCGGCACCCGGGAAGAAGAGAGGGATGTGTTCATGGACAGCTCCCGCACATCAGAAAGGACGAACGTCATGGACGCCGAGCGCGGTCAGCAGGGCCATGAACTTGGCAGCCGTTTCGGCCACCTCGAGATCGGGTTGGGACTCGGCGACGATGCCGGCACCGGCATACAGGCGCACCTGCGTGCCCTGCACGCGTGCGCAGCGGATCGCCACGTACCAGTCACCATCGCCCTGCGCCTCGGTCCAGCCGACGGCGCCGGCGTAGAAGCCCCGTGCGACCGGTTCGGCCTGACGGATCAGCGCCAGTGCCTGCGGACGCGGCGTGCCGCAGACCGCCGGGGTGGGATGCAGCAGCGCGACCAGGGCGGCCGAGGACACCGAGGCATCCTTCAGCGTGCCGTGGATGCGGGTCCCGAGATGCCACATGGTGGCGGTGGCGTGCAGCGTCGGGCGCGGCTGTGCCTCGACGTGATGGCACAGCGGGGCCAACGCGGCCACGATGGCCTCGACCACATGGCGGTGCTCGTCATGGTCCTTGGCCGACGCCAGCAGCGTCTGCGCGGCGCGTGCATCCTCGGCGGGATCAGCCGAACGACGCGCTGAGCCGGCCAGTGGGTGCGAGAGCACACGATCACCGCGCTTGGAGACCAGCAGCTCCGGGGTGGCGCCGACCAGCCAGGCCGGATCGGCGGCGCCCGCTGCGGGTACCGGCACCACGTAAGTCGCCACGCTGGGGTCTTTCCCCAGGCGCGCGGCCAGCACGCGCGGATGCAGCGGCTGCGCGGTGGTGACCCGCAGGCTGCGTGCAAGCACGACTTTTTCCAACGGGCTGTCGGTGCGCTGCAGTTCCGTGACTGCGGTCGCCACCGCCTCTGCATAGGCCTCCGCGGATGGCTCGGCGAGCACATCCCCGACCAGCGTCGGTGTTTCCACGTGGACCACCGTGGGGTGGCCAGTCACTTGATCCGGCTGATAGAGCGCATCGCCCTGCTCGGGATCAAACGGCACCGCCCCCACCAACAGGCGCGGGCCGGAGCGCGGCGCGGCGAAGAACGCGGCGACGCGCTCGGCCAAGGTGGCGGTGGCACCGGACGGCAGCCGCGCACGCAAACCGTGCGCTTCCATCGCCTGCTGCGGGCTGCGCAGCAGGAAGTACGGGGCGTCGGCCGCATCAACGGTGGCGGTCTCGGCCAGCGCATCGACCACGCCGCTGGCGAGCATCTCGTTCATGCCGCACCCCGCGCGCGATGCAGCGCGGCAGAGAGCGCCAGGATCAGCAGCACCACGCCCACCAGCAGGTACGGTGCGCTCGGCGACCACCGATACAGCAGCGTGCCGATCATCGGCCCGACCACCATGCCCATTCCCTGCACCGAGGCGACCGTACCTGCGGCAGCGCCCTGCTCGTGCGCCTCCACCGAATCGGCCGCCAGCGCCTGGAAATTGGGGAACACGAAACCCATGCCGAACGCGGCGATCGCATAACCGGCCAGCAGCTGCCACGGCACGCTGACCAGCGCGACCGACGCAAAGCCCAGCCCGGAGATCAGCGCGCCGACCAGGATCCAGCGCGTCGGGCGGATGTCCTTGAGCTTCATCACCAGGCCCTGCGCGAAGATCAGGCCGACGCCGACGGCGGTCAGGGCCAGCCCGGCCATGCGTGCGCCGTCTGCCGGGGAGAGCTGCAGGCGATCAATCGCGAAGAAGCCGACCGTCACCTGCGCGATGGTGACCGAGATCATCGCGGCGAAGACCGCCAGCAACGGCAGGCGCAGGCGCGCATCGCCCAGGCCCAGCGTCGGTTTGGGGCCGGTGTGCGTCGGCGCGACGGGCGGCGTGTTCGGTAGTCGCCACCAGATCATCAACAGCGACAGCAGCGGCAGCAACGCGGCGACATACAGCGTGAGCGAGAGATTCTGGTAGGCGATCCAACCGGCAGCGGCCGGACCCAGCACCATGCCCAGCGCATTGGCCGTGCCGAGCTTGGCCATCACGCTGCCACGCTGCCCCGGGGCGGCCTGGTCGGCGATGATGGCCGCAGCGGTTGGCGGGACGGCGGCGTAGAACAGCCCGACCAGGGCACGCGTGCCGACCAGTGCCAGCACGGAGATCCAGACCGCCGGCGGCGAGGTCAGCGCCACATCCACGAACACCGCCAGCGCTACATAGATCACGGCATAGGCCGCCAGTGCGATCAGCAGCACGCGCTTGCGCCCGACGCGATCGCTGAGTGCACCCCAGCGACGTGCCGACAGCATCCACAACACACCCGCCGCGGTGACCGAGAGGCCAGCGTGCCACTCGGCCAGGCCCAACACCCGCACCACCGGGCCGATCACGGACACGAACGCCATCATTGCCATGGTGCCGAGCAGCGCGGCGGAAACGAGGGCGGGCAAACCGGAAACGACAGGACGTGAAGACATTGAACACCACAGCCAATAAGAAGTTGAACCACGCGGTGCGCTGACGCGCCCGCGGTTCCGCCATCCGGTTGCGAACGCATCACCGCCCTGTGATCCATCAAATGATAACGGCTCGCATTTGCGTTTGATAGTGCAATCTGTATGGGATGTTCATGTGTACAGGAGAGCCCCCTGCGACAAAAAAGCACTACATATCCGGTTGACGATCCAACTTAACCCCACTATGTTGTGTCCATCGGCTCCCCGCTTCCGCCAGGCCCGGTGCATCGTCGCAACGCCGCGTTGCTGTTTGACGCCCCGTTGCGCCCACCTGACCGGCGCCTGGAAGCATGGCCCGTCGCCACCGATGTGAGCCTGCGGCGACGTATTCCTGCACACGCAGGGCCTGCCCACCAATCACGCCTTCTGTCCGGCTGCCGCACGGCGCTGCCGCGCTGCCTGCCGGGCTCTGCGCCATGCATGGAGAACGCATGAACACCGACGACACCGTCGCTTCGACCCTCACCCCGCCCACGGACACCCCCGTTGATGCGGCCCCCGGCAGTGACACGCTGTGGATCACCAAGGAGGGCGGCAATCGACGCATGCCGTTCGACCAGGCGCGGCTGCAGCGCACGGTGCACAGCGTGCATGCCGAGTTCCCCCAGCTGGACGTGGCCGATTACCTGCGCAGCGTGCTGGGGCAGATCGCGCGGCGGCAGCAGCTCAGCGCCGATGAGATGGTGGACCTGCTGATCCGCGAGGCCGAATCGCGCATCGACCTGACCGCACCGGACTGGGAGCACTTCGCCGCCCGCCTCTACCTGCGGCGGCTGTACAAGCGCGCCAGCAAGAACAGGTTCTACGATGCCACGCTGAAGTACGGCTCGTATGTGGGGCTGCAGGAGAGCCTGGCCGACCGCAACGTCTACTCGATCGACATCCTCAAGGCGTATTCCAAGGACGAACTGGACGAGGCCGGGCAGATGATCGAGCCCGAGCGCGACACCTTGTTCGCCTACAACGGCCTGTACCTTCTGGCCACCCGCTACCTCGCCACCGATCACTCGCGCGCCGTCTACGAGTTGCCGCAGGAGCGCTGGCTGACCATTGCGCTGTACCTGATGCAGCACGAACACGAGCACGGCGACCGCTCGCGGCGGCGGCGCATGCTGCTGGTGCGTGAGGCCTACTGGGCGCTGTCCAACCTGTACATGACCGTGGCGACGCCTACGCTTGCCAATGCCGGCAAGGTGGGCGGCCAGCTGTCGTCGTGCTTCATCGACACGGTGGACGACAGCCTGCAGGGCATCTACGACTCCAACACCGATGTCGCGCGCGTCTCCAAGCACGGCGGCGGCGTGGGCGCCTATCTGGGCTATGTGCGCTCGGCCGGTTCCTCGATCCGCGGGGTGGCCAATTCCTCAGGCGGCGTGGTGCCGTGGATCAAGCAGCTCAACAACACCGCGGTGAGCGTGGACCAGCTCGGCCAGCGCAAGGGCGCGATCGCGGTGTACCTGGATGTCTGGCATCGCGATATCGAGGCCTTCCTCGATCTACGCCTGAACAACGGCGACCAGCGCCTGCGCGCGCACGATGTGTTCACCTCGGTGTGCCTGCCCGACCTGTTCATGGAAGCGGTGGAGCGCCGTGGCGACTGGTATCTGTTCGACCCGTACGAGGTGAAGCGGATCAAGGGCTGGTACCTGCAGGACTTCCATGATGAGCAGCGCGGCCAGGGCAGCTTCCGCGAGAAGTACGAGGAGGTCGTGGCCGACGAACGGATCAGCCGGCGCACCATCAAGGCCATCGACCTGTTCAAGCGGATCATGGTGAGCCAGCTGGAGACCGGCAATCCCTTCATGTTCTACCGGGATGAAGTGAACCGGAAGAACCCGAACAAGCATGCCGGCAGCATCTACTCCAGCAACCTGTGCACGGAGATCCTGCAGAACATGAGCCCCACCCGCATGATCCAGGAGATGATCAGCGGCGACCAGATCGTGACGACAAAACAGGCCGGCGATTTCGTGGTGTGCAACCTGTCCTCGATCAACCTGGGCCGCGCGGTGACGGCCGCACCGGACCTGCTCACCAGTGACGTGCTGGAGCGCCTGGTGCCGATCCAGGTGCGGATGCTGGACAACGTGATCGACCTCAACCAGCTGCCGGTGCCGCAGGCCACCATCACCAACCGCAAGTACCGCGCGATCGGCCTGGGCACGTTCGGCTGGCATCACCTGCTGGCCCTGCAGCAGATCGAGTGGAACGGAGTCCAGGCCGAGGAGTACGCCGATACCCTCTACGAGCGCATCAACTACCTGACCATCCAGGCCAGTATGACGCTGGCCAAGGAAAAGGGGCGCTACAGCGCCTTCGTCGGCAGCGACTGGCAGAACGGCGAGTACTTCCGCGCCCGTGGTTATGACAGCCCGGCCTGGCGTGAAATGGCGGCGCAGGTGGGCGTCAACGGGCTGCGCAACGGCTGGCTGATGGCGGTGGCACCGAACATGAGCACCGCCCAGATCGCCGGCTCCACGGCCTCGATCGATCCGGTGTACGGCGCTTTCTACTACGAGGAGAAGAAGGACTTCCGCCGCCCGGTCGCTGCGCCTGGCCTGTCGCTGGAGACCTATCCGTATTACGAGAAAGGCGCCTACCGGGTCGACCAGTTCGCCAGCATCCGCCAGAACGCCCGCCGCCAGCGCCACGTGGACCAGTCGATCAGCTTCAACCTGTACGTGCCCAGCACCATCCGCGCCAGCACCCTGCTCGCGCTGCACATGAGTGCCTGGCGCGAGGGACTGAAGACGACCTACTACGTGCGCTCCAACGATATCGACATAAGCGAGTGCGAATGGTGCAGCAGCTGACGCACGTCAGCCCCTTGACCTGTAGTGCCGGCCGCTGGCCGGCAACTCGCATCACCCGAAGAGAAACAAGGACACACCCCGATGGCCATCCCCCTCGAGCGCATCAAGATCCTCGAACCGCGCCACCCCAACCGCTCCACCGGCATCATCAATGGCCGCACCAGCGGCATCCTCAACTGGAACGACATCCCCTACCCGTCCTTCTACCGGGCGTACAAGGAGCTCTCGACCAACTTCTGGATTCCCGACGAAGTCGACATGAAGGGCGACGCGCGCCAGTACGGCGAGCTCAATGCGCGCGAGAAGAACGCGTACGACTCGATCATTGGCCTGCTCGCCACGCTGGACTCGCCGCAGACGCGCTTCATCTACAACGTCGCCGAGTACATCACCGACCCGGCCGCGCACGCCAATGCGGCGATCATCGGCCAGCAGGAAGTGATCCACAACGAAAGCTACAGCTACGTGCTCGCCTCCATCGCCGGCCTGGCCGACCAGAACCGGGTGTTCGAGATCGCCCGCACGCACCCGACCATCCTCGCCCGCAACGCACCGATCATGCAGTCCTACGATGACTTCATGCGCGAGAAGACCGCCGAGACGCTGATCCGGTCGCTGATCCAGTCCTCGATCCTGGAAGGCATCAACTTCTACTCCGGCTTCGCGTTCTTCTACAACCTGGTCCGCCAGAACCGCATGACCGGAACCGGCAAGATCATCAGCTTCATCAACCGCGACGAGCTGGCCCACACCAAGTTCATCAGTGAGCTGATCCGGGCCATCATCGGCGAGAACCCGGCGCTGCAGGGCGAGCAGCTGACCGCCTACGTGCATGAGGCCTTCGAGCACGCCATCCAGCTTGAAACGCGCTGGACCGGAGAAGTGCTCGATGGCATCGACGGCATCGACGTGGACGAGATGATCCGCTACGTGAAGTACCGCGCCAACAAGATGGCCGGCATGCTCGGCATCGAGAAGCTGTACAGCGAGACCAATGTCAACGTGATGCCGTGGATCAAGGCCTACGCCGACAACTTCACCGAAACCAAGACCGACTTCTTCGAAATGCGCAACGCCAGCTACAAGAAGACCAACTCGGACAACGGCTTCGACGACCTGTAAGGAGGCACGTAGATGCACATCCTGCTGGCCTTCGCCTCATTGAGCGGCAACACCCGTGAGGTGGCTGCGCTGATCCGGGCACGCTGCGAGGCCCTGGGGCACCGTGTGGACTGGGTCGACGTGGATGCCGTTGACGTGGCCGTGGCGCTGGCGGGAGAGCCGCCCGCCCTGTGTCTGGTCGGTTCCTGGACGGACAACGCCGGGCGTACCCCGGTGGAAATGAAGGACTGCGTGGCCGCGCTGCGTGATCGCTTCGGGTTGCCTCTGCCCTTCCCGGTGGCGGTGTTCGGCACCGGCGAGACCCAATGGGGCGAGGAGTACTACTGCGGCGCCGCGCATCGGCTGGCGCGGTTCTTCGGCTCCCCGTACCCGGTGCTGGAGATCGAGCAGATGCCGCACGGCGCCGAAGACACCCACACCATCCACCACTGGACCGACACCGTGTTGGCCCATACCGAGAGCCCTACGACATGCTGACCCTGCACGCCCAGACCGCTGAGGATTACCACGCCGCCGTGCGCGAGCACCCGGCCCTGCTGGTGGATTTCCATAAGGACGACTGCCCGGGGTGCCGGATGCTGGAGATGTCGTTGGCCAGTGTCGCTGGCGCCATCGCGGATGCAGGGATGACGGTGTTGAAGGTCAAGCTGGAGACAGTCGGTGAGGGCTTGTTCCGGGAGTTGGGCCTGCGCCAGACGCCGACGCTGCTGGTGGTGCGCGACGGTCACGAAACCACGCGGCTGGCGGGGTTCCAGTCGCCGAAGCAGATTCTGGCGGTGCTGGGGGCTGGGTGATGCCTGAGCCAAGGAGGCCCCCGCAAGGAGCAGAGACCTCATTGCGCGTGCGTTATCGCACCGCTGCCGACAACAGCCCACGACGCTTGAACCACCACTCCAACGGCAGCGTCACCAGCGGTGGCACCGCCGCGGCCAGCGCCAGCAGCGCGGCCCACCACGGCCAACGCAGCCGGATCGCGGCGAGCACCGACACAACCACGTAGACCATGAAGGCCACACCGTGCACCGGGCCGAAGATCTTGACCCCGACCGGGGTCGGATCGGCCGCCTGGTACTTGAAGTACATGCCGATCAACAGGCCGGCCCACGTCAGGGCTTCGACGAAGGCGACCGTGGCGAACACGCGGCCCATGGGGCTGATTGGCAAGGCACGCTTCAAGATGGGCTCGGGGTCGTAACGGAAAGGACCCGCATCATAGCCAGCGAACGGTTTTGATGCGAATCATTCTCAGCATGCAGCGCCGGCCCTGCCGTTCACCAGCGTGCACTGATCCGGAAGTCGGCGCGCAGGCTGTCATCGTCCTGCAGCACTTTGTCCAATGGGTGGCCAAGGTCAAGGCTGTAGCTGTAGCGCGTGGCGAGCTGTCCATTCAGGCCGACGCCGACGCTGCTGATGCTGGCCGAGGTGGGATAGTCGCCACGCACCTCGCCGTGATCGAAGAACACGTAGACATCGTGCGCCTGCCGATAGGGCCGGTGCAGTTCGACGCTACCGAAATAGCCTTTCACCCCGGAGAGGGTGCCGCGAACATAGCCACGCACGCTGCCGATGCCGCCCACCTGGAACAGGTTGCTTGAGGGCAGGAAATCGCCGTTGGTGAACTGCCATCCCAACTGTGCCCGGTACAGCAGGCCGCTGCTGCCGATGCGCTGTGTCCAGCTGGTGGATCCGTTGGCGGTCGTGAAGGCACGCCCCTCGGCCAGCGTCTCATCGGTACGGATGCGCGACACGCCCTGATAGAACGTCCAGTCGTAGCCGTCATTGCGGTAGCCGGTGCTGACACCCAGGGTCACCGTGGTCGAATCGACCTCCGACACCCGCACATCACCGATATCGGACACGGCGTTGCTGCGCGAGACGTTGGCGATGGTGGACAGCAGCCAGTTCGGCGTGGCCACCCATGGCTGGGTGAAGTCCAGACCATAGCTGGTCGACTCGCCAGTGATGTCCAGGGCCCGGTATGCGCCGTCGATGATGTTGATCTGGCTGCGCGACACGCTGGCGCCGACACGGCCGTTGCGCGTGTTGACGATGCCGGAGTAGCCGATGCGCCCTTCCAGGCCACCGCGCGACCACGCCACCGAGCCGGCCAGCAGGTCACTGATACCCGCCAGACCCCAGAACTGGCCATGCGCACCGTAGCGCTCGCGGCCCGTGGTCTCTACGCCGGAATTATCGACGAACACGCCCCAGTTGCTTCGGTCCGGCACCTCCGCCAGCAGCACGATATCGGTCTGGCCGGCGGCCTGGCCGGGCCGCATCAGTGCGCGCACCTGCAGATCGGTGGTGCGGTTGAGGTAGATCAGTTCATCGCGCAGGCGATCGCTGCGCACCACTTCGCCTACCGGCTGCCGCACCCGCCGTTCCACAAAGCGCACCGGCACCTTGCCCTCCCCGGTCACCTCCAGCGTACCCAGCGTGCCTTCCAGCAGGGTGACGTCAACGCGCCCTTCGTTGATCGACTGCTCGCGCAGAAGCGCGCGTGCCGTACTGATCCCGGCGGCCTCGTAAGCCGCATTGACGTCGGCCACCAGTGTTTCCAGCTCGGCCAGGTGCACCTCGCGCCCCTGGTAGCGGGCGGCGATCGCATCGAGCGTGGCCTTCGGCAGCAGCGCCGATGGACTGAAACGCACCTCGCGGAGCACGAAGCTGCCGCGGACGTCGGCCAGCCCGCTTTGCCCCGCCGGCGCAGTCGCCGGCTGCACCGGGTCCACCACCGGGCGCTCCGGCTGCAACGGCTGGCGCTGCTCGTAGTAGCCGTCAATGCGCTGTGCGGTGTCCTTCCCCGCGGTGCCACTACTGTTCTGTGCATGTGCAAGACAGGGCAGCAGCGCGCTGCCGATCAGGAACATCCCTCGGTACATGGTGTGTTTTCCGTCGTTCATCAGTTGGGCGCCCCGAGGTTGACCGCGCCGCCCAGGGCCGGAGCCACCACGTCGCGGGCGTTTGCTTCATCACCTTCCGCGGGCGCACGGGCGGGTACCGCCATCTCCGGCGACCGGAGATTGAGCATGCGGCCCATGTAGCGCACCGCGCTTTCGCCCAGGTAGGCCGGCCCGGCCTCGAGGTGGTCGCGGTTGTAGTTCGGGCTGTTCACCCGGACCCCATCGTTGAACCGCACCACATAGGCGTCGGTATCCAGCAGGCGGCCATCGGCCGCCAGGTGGAAGCGACGGTTCAACTGCAGCAGCTGCGCGTCCGCCGGGCGCAGCAACGGGCTGGTGTTGTCCATCAGCACCTGCAGTGCCGGGGTGGTCAGCCTCATCGTGCGTTCCACCTGGCCATCGGCGATGGCAACGCGCGCCGAGGAGGACGTCAGCTCTGCCTCCATGGCCTGCAGCGCATCGATCAGCCAGGCATCACGCGGCTGAACATCCACCACGATCCGGCTTGCCACACCGTTGCGGTAGCCGGTCAGGGTCGTCGTCAGCAGGCCTGGGCCAGCATCGGACTGGCTTACCTGCGCCTGCACCTCATCGGCGGCCAGGTTCAGGCGGGTATCGACCATCGCCTGTGCCAACGACAAGGTGTCGCGCGCGGCCAGCTGTGCAGACGCCCCCTGCAACTGCCCGCCGGCCAGCGAACCGGCCTGGGCGTCCATGTAGGCCGTGGTACCGGCGCTGGCCCGCCCGAAGCCGATGCTGCCGCCCGCAAGGATCGACTGTGCGGCACCGCTGCGACCGTCATCGAAATGGATATCCCCACCCGCCTGCAGCGCTGCATCGCCGCCGGCCTGGTAGAGACCCCATTGCTGGCTGCCGCCGCTGGTGGCCACCAGGTCGCTGCCGGCGCGGACAGCTTCGATCCGGATATCGCCCGCGGCCTGCACCCGCAGCGCCTTCCCTGCATCCACCTGCCGGCCCTGGACATCCGAGCCGCGCGATGCCAGGGCGATACCGCCGGCCGCCTGCAAGGCGTCGAACCGCAGCGCTTCGCTGGAGGACAGCCCAAGATTGCAGCCCACGTTGAGCGTGCCGATGACCAACGCGACACCGGCATCGCCGCGGAAGTTGCAGCCCACGGTCACCTCATCGGCGGAAAGGTCGGTGCCTGCGATCCAGTCACCATCCACACCGATCACCGCGGTGCCCACATCGATGGACTGGCCGGCGCGCAGCGTCATCGAACCGTCGACCGCCGCGCTGACGAGGGTGATAGCGCCGCCGGCATCCGCCACCAGGTCACCGCGGCCATCGAAATGCTGGAGGCGGGTATCGCCACCGCTGCCGACCTGGGCGTTGCCGCCGATGCGTGCCCTGCCAACATCCACGTTACCGCCAGCGTTCAGCCCCAGTGACTGCGCGACCGTTGCACTGCCAAGCTGCACATCCGTGCCGCCATCCAGGCGTGCCTGCGCGCCCACGGCGGCATCGTCGATGGCCAGCAGACCGCCAGCGTCCGCGATGAGGTCGCCCTTGCTGGTCAGCTGCTGAATCTGCAGCGCACCAGACGCCTCCAGCTGCATCGCCGCCCCGGAAGACAGTGTCTGCGCCACCAGCGCGGCACCGCTGGCCGCGTTCATTGCGCCCTGCGCCTGCAGTTCGCCAATGCCCATCGCCCCGCCGCTGCGAAGCTGCGCATCGCCGCCGACCGTGGCGGTTCGCATATCCAGCGTGCCGGCCGCGGCAACGTCCAGCGACTGACCGATCATCGCCTGGGCCAGGCGTACATCCGCGTCGCCTTCAAGCCGCGCATCGCCATCGGCCACCAGATCGCCGATGGCGAGCAGCCCACCTGCCGTGGCGGCAAGATCGCCCCCGCTGCGCAGCTGCTGCACATCCAACGCACCGGACGCCTGCAGCTGCATCGCCGCACCGGAAGACAGTGTCTGCGCCACCAGCGCGGCACCGCTGGCCGCGTTCATTGCGCCTTGCGCCTGCAGTTCGCCAATGCCCATCGCCCCGCCGCTGCGAAGCTGCGCATCGCCGCCGACCGTGGCGGTACGCATATCCAGCGTGCCGGCCGCGGCAACGTCCAGCGACTGCCCGACCACCGCCTGGCCCAGGCGCACATCGGCGTCACCTTCGAGGCGCGCATCACCCCCGGCCACCGTATCGACGATGGCGAGCAGCCCACCTGCCGTGGCGGCAAGATCGCCCCCGCTGCCCAGCTGCTGCACATCCAACGCATCGGACGCCTCCAGCTGCATCGCCGCACCGGAAGACAGTGTCTGCGCCACCAGCGCGGCACCGCTGGCCGCGTTCATTGCGCCCTGCGCCTGCAGTTCGCCAATGCGCATGGCCCCGGTACTGCGAAGCTGCGCATCGCCACCGATCCTTCCTTGGCCCAGGGCAAGGGTGCCGGCGCTGGTCACCACGGCCTCCGCGCCCGCCTCCAGACGGCCGATGTCCAGCGCTCCTTGCGCCTGCATCGCCACCGAGTGACCGGCGACCCCGTGGCCGACGTCGGCAGAGGCCGTCCCCAGCCGGACATCGGTTGCCGCATCCAGCAGCTCTACCTGCAGGTGCGCGTCACTGTGCAGCGACAGCGCTCCCGATGCGGCAACCACGTCGCCCACAACACCCCCGTTGGGGAGGCGCAGGTGGATGTCGCCGCGATCGCTGCGTGCCAGGACAAGCCGGCCGACATCGATCGTGAGGGCCTGCGCGTCGCTCCCGATTCCCTCGCCGGCCTGCAGGCTGGCCACCACGCGACTGCCGCCACCGACATTGACCGCGGCATCCCCATTGGAGTGAATACGACCGTCCGCCTCGAGCATCACGTTGCCGGTGGCCGAGTTGCCGGTCACGGCCAGCTGGCCCACGCTGATATCCGCACTGGAACGCACCGCGACCACCCGGCCAGCACTCAACTGGCTTCCGGCGCCCATCGCGACGCCGCCCGCGTCGATCTGCACGCTGTCGCCGGCGTTGACCTGCGCGCCTGCCGCCAGCGATGTGGCCTGCAGCGAGAGCAGCTGCAGGACCTGGTCAATGGCCGCATCCCCCAACTGCAGGCCGCCACCGGCGGCGACATTGGCAGATGCTGCGCGCAGGTTGCCGATGCGGATGTCCCCCATCGGGGCGCTGACAATCGCTTCGCCCGCAGCCTGCACCGAAGCCAGGTCGGCACCGCTGTACCCGGTGGCGCCCAGATCGCCACCGGCCAGCAAACGCACTGCGCTCAGCTTGCCCGCTGTGCTCATCAGCTGCAGGTCGCCCCCCGCGGTAAGCGTGCCGATCGGCATGTCCACGTCGCTGGAAAGACGCACCTCGCCCCCTGCCGCGCCATCCAGCCGACCGCCGGCAACGATCCGCAAGGCCAGCGAACCGCCGTCCTCATCGCGGATGTCGTCGCGCACGGCGAGCTGGATGTCGCGCCCGGTCAGCGTGCTCACGCCCTTCAGGTACGACAGCAGGCTGCCGCCGCCGACGTCCAGTACGACGTCCTGGTTCGCCCTCACCAGGCCGATACGCAGGTTCCCGTTCTGCTGCGCCACGCGCACGTGTTCACCGGCGTTGGCCAGCAGCAGGCGACCGTTGATCTGCACGCGCAGCGGCTGACCATCGTGGCCCATGATGCTGCGCAGGGCGCTCAGGCTGAGGTCCCTGCCGACCCTCAGGATCGCACCGCCCGCACTGCCCCCGGCATCGGTGATATCGCCGTCACTGCCGATGCGTGCATCGCCACCGGCGGCGAAGCTGTTCAGCGCCAGCGACGTGTTGCCGTGCAGGTAGGCATCGCCGCCCACATCGGCATCGATCCCGCCCGTGGCTGCCAGTACCACCGGAGCCGTGCTGCGAATGCGCAGCGAGACCACCACCGCACCGCTGCGCACCTGATCGGGCGTGAGCACATGGCCGGCCGCGTCAAGCATCTGCACATCGCCCGGCGTGGTCGCAAGCCGCATGGCCAGCATCGCCTCGGCACTGAGGTTGCCGCTGTTCACGTCGGCCAGGCTGACCGTGTATTCCTTGTCCAGGCGGCCCAGGTCATCGCGGGCACGCAGGCTGACATTGCGCCCGATGATCACCGGTTCGGCATTCAGGGCGGAACCGGTGGAGGGTTCCAGCGCATTGGCGTTGAACACGTAGCGCAGCTGGTCCTGGCTCCACTGTGAGTCAGCCGTCATGCCATCAACAAGTGTGGCCTTGCGTGCCGCGACACTCGCGCTGTCGCCACTGCTGGCGGCCAGCTCATAGCGGTAGCCCGCGTTGAAGGACGCGAAGATCGCTTCCTGCTGCCAGCCGGTGCCGAAGGCATCGGTGAACACCGTCCCCAGACGGTTGAAGCGCTCGGCGAGGTAGTCACTTACCCCTGCATCATCCAGGCTGCCGCCCCGCGCGGCTTCCGCCATGGAGCGGAACAGGTTGATGGCAGTGCCACCGGCCAGGTAGCGCCCATCGACGACACTGCCCAGCGCGCGGAGCTGGAAGTACTCGGCGTAGCTGGCGTCGACCTGGCTCTGGTAGCTGACGATCGACTGCTGGCCGCCGCCCTGGAACAGCTTGAGGTTGTCGCGCAGGCTGGCCAGCTGCGCTTCGCTGAGGAAGCTGGACGAGGCGCGCTGGGCACCGCTGTAGATCGAGCCCGAGGGTGCCTCGATCAGCACGTCACCGGCCAGCGACTCGATGCGCTGTACCCAGAAGTCGCCGCCGAGGTCACGCAGCGCGATGTCGCCGGTCGCCCGAGCCGAGATGAGCCCACCCTCCAGCACGCCGTCGCTGCGGGTACGCTCGCCGGCATCGACCACCAGGGGCCGGGCGAGCGAGCCGATGGCACCGTAGACGCTGTCCAGGGTGATGTCGGCACCGATGATCGAAGCAGCATTGCCGGTGGCGGCACCTTCAATGTCGTACTTGGCGCGCAGCCACACATCGCCACGGCCGGTGCCACTGCCGGCGCTGATCAGCACCTTGGCTGCCGAATCGACATCCAGCGCGATGTCACCGCCCGCACGGGCCACCAGGTTGCCGGCGGCCACGGTGGCGCCGTTGGCGTTGGTGTAGGACACCATCTGGACATCCAGCGGGTTGGCGGCCTCGCCGGCCTGTGCGCCGACAATGCTGCCGATGCTGCCGGCCGCGTCGAGGGTGAGCTGGTTCGTGATGATCCGGGCGTCACGCGATGCGCTGACGATGCTTCCGTTCTCGCTGGTCAGGAAGGTCCGGCCATCGGTGTTCTTCAGCACCCCATTGATGCGGATGGTCTGGCCGGAGTCGACGTCGAGCAGGCCTGCATCGTTGGCGCTGAAGTTGATGCCGATCCGGTTGTCGGCCTTGGCCGTGTTGGTGACGACCAGCGTGCCAGTGCGCGGGGCGCGCTGGTACCAGCTCGTGCGCCACGTGCCGCCGTCATCGAATTGATTGCTGCCGGGGAAGCCGTAATTGTAGCGGCAGCCACTTTCGTTCTTCTTTTCGCAGCGGTAGTTGACGCGTGAATTGAGGTTGCTGCCGAAGTCGCCGGTCAGCTGCGACTCGAACACCGCCACGCCGCCGGCCTTGTTGCCGTACGTGACGCCCGAGGTTTCCCACTGCTGGCCGTTGAAGACGGTGTTGTTGTTCCTGTCCACCCAGCGCCAGTTCTCAGCAGTAAGCACGCCGTTATCGGACTGGATGTTGCGCGCGATGCGGGCCGTCTGTGTCCAACGCGCAAACATGCCGGCGCGCGGGTCATACCCGGTCGTGTTGCTGATGGCCGATACCCCCGGGGCATCCCAGCTCAGGGCATTGACTCCGCCCTGATAACCCTTCACGTTGCCGTTGCCGTCGCGCAGATACCACGACGCGGTATTGAGCTCACGGTCGCGGATGGTGATCTGCCCAGGCGCCCCGTTGCCGACCAGGATGTTGCCGAGCTGCAGGCCCACATCGGCCAGGCCATTGTTGATGACCACCGAGCCCTTGCCACTGACCACATTGAGCGAGCCGGCGGTGGACGTGCTGACGATACGGCCATCGAGGTAGATCGAACCGCCCCCGTTGGCCGAAATGTCCGGCACGATGAACTGGCGGTTGAGCGAATCGTACTTCAGGGCGATGCGGGAAGAATCTGCGCCGGACTTCGCCACGAACATGGCAGGCACATCGAAGATGCCCTTGCTGGCCTGGTTGTCCTTGCCGTCGATCCAGGCGCGCAACGCGCTGCTTTCGACCAGGATTGCCGAGTAATCCACCGGCCGGCCCGCCTTCAGCGCGACGTTGACGTCGATGTAGTTGGCCGTGATCTTGATGCCACTGCCGGCGTTCACACCGCTGCCCGTGCTGGGCACCTGGCCAAGGCTGGCGTTGCTGACGTCGTCGGGCTGCGTGTTGAGCACGGTGCGCAGATTCCGGGCATTCACCTTTGGCAGGTAATTGGTGTCCTTGTGGCTGTACCGCGATACCACGCCACCGTCGTAATACTGCCCACCCAGCGCTGAAGCGGTGCAGTCCTTGTCGCCGATGCGATAGCGGCATGCCCCAAACACAAGGATGCTGGGGTTGTTGACGTCGTTACCGGTGCCATACAACAGGTAGTCGGTCAAGCTCATGCCCGCGGCGGCGGCCGCTGCGCCGTACTTGGCGTTGGCGATGTACGCCGCGGCGTCATCGGCATTGGTGATGCCCGATGCCACGCTGTGGCGTGCCCACAGCGCGCTCACGACATTGCCGTACCAGTTTGCCGAGCCCAGGTTGTAGCCGACCTCACCGTTGGGCGCATTGATCGTCACGCTTTCGGCGAGCTGCTCGCCCCAGCTCTGGATGTTGCCGAGCGCGTTGTACATGTCCAGGTCGCCACCCGTGACCGAAATCAGCCCGCCCGCACCGATCGCGCCGGTGCCCGTGGCCGCCTCGTTGCGGATGCTCACCAGCGCATTGCTCTGCCCCGGGTTCTGGCTGACGCCGATGCCCACGGCCTGGTTGCTGTTGCCGGTGAACAGCACGTTGCCGCCGCTGTACTCCGGCACCAGGATGTCGCCCGCCAGCAGGAGGTTGTCGGTACTACGGTTGGTGATGGTGATCTTCGGCGCGCCCTTGGCGGTGACGGACCCGCCACCGCGGATGTTGCGGCCATACAGAATCACATCGCCGCCGGCCGCATACAGGTCGCCGATGGTGTGGGTATAGAGCGCATTGCCGGCGATCGCGTCGAAATCGTGGATGCCCGACGCGTTCAGTCGCGCCTTCAGCGCGCTGCTGAGCTCGCGCTGGGTATCGAACGGCAGCACATCGCCGCCCGCGCCGCTGCTGGTCAGCTTGCCATTGGCATCGATCAGGATGTCCAGCACGTTGTAGCGCCCGGCAACGACGCGGCCATCGATCAGCACATCACCGCGGGTGCTGCCACCACTGCGGCTGTCGCGCACGGTGACCGGAATGAACCCCAACTGGTAGCCGGTGGCGGCGCCATCGGCGTTGCGGAAGACATTCTCACCGTAGGCACCGAGCGACACGAATGCGCCGCTGAGCAGCTCACTACCCGCCGCCAGAGCGGTGCTCGCGTTGCTGTCCACCGTGGAGGACGCCGAGGAATCCGGCACCGCGATCAGCCCGCGGCTGTACCCCTGCGAGACCGCATTGGCGGCCAGCCGTGAGGTCCAGCCATTCATGCCATCCTGGCCGGCGGAGACGAAGGCGTTGTGCAGCGATTCCAGCTTCGCGCCGCGGCCGACATTGACCTGCTGGTCCATCGCCAGCGCCACGTCCGCGTCGGAGATGCCGACCGCGGCCAGCACACCCCAGGTGTTCACCAGGGCGGTGGCGCCGATGTCGGTCGCGGCGTAGGTACCGACGTTGAGCATGTAGCTGCTCTGCAGGCGCGCATCATCGCCGATGTTCACGCGGTTGCCGAGCACCGCATCGGTGCGCGCCTTGACCACGGCGGCATTGATCGCCCCGCCGGTGGTCAGCCCCGCCCGGTCATCGGTGTTCGCACGGGTGTTTGCCACGATGTCCAGCGCGCCGCCATCGCCCGGCGTCGGTGCGACGCCGGCGCGCAGCAGGGCGCCCTTGCCGATATCGATGGTGCTGCTGCCATCCAGCCGGGTGACCACCTGTGCGGCACTGCCACTGAGGACACCGCCGCCGGCCGCGCTCGCGGCAAGCTCGCTGCCCAGCGTGCCGGTGTAGTTGTTGTCGGTGCGCAGCACCAGCGATCCGGCCGAGACAATCTGGGCATCCTCGTCCACCAGCAGGCCGACGGTCGCGTCCGCACGGTTCTTCACGTCGGCGCCACTGGCGTTGAGTACGCCGGCGCTGGTGCTGTTCGCGCTGC
This sequence comes from Stenotrophomonas sp. TWI273, assembly GCF_039674765.1. NCBI lineage: Bacteria > Pseudomonadati > Pseudomonadota > Gammaproteobacteria > Lysobacterales > Lysobacteraceae > Stenotrophomonas > Stenotrophomonas sp. TWI273. The sequence continues at coordinate 58,072 of NZ_JBDJOA010000001.1, read as the reverse complement.
CCGCGTAGTTGCTGTCGTGCAGCGCACGGGCATCAAGGCGACTGACATCCAGCACCGCGTTGCGGCCAATGGACAATTGCGTGGTGCTGTCGGTGTGCGTCGCTGCCAGCGCCGCGTTGCCCGCAATGAGCCCGCCGGTGCCCGCCGTGGCGTTGGCGCGATTCTCGTCCTTGCCGCTGGCGGCGAGCGTGGTGTTGCCTGCGTACAGCAGGCTCCCTGCCCCCACGGTGACGCCGGTGGTCGCCGAGGCCCGGGCGTTGGCGTCGACGATGCCGGCGGCCAGCAGGCCCGCCACGCTCAGGCCGGTGGCATCGGCACGCTGGTTGCTGTTGTTGACTGCGCGCATCGCGATAGTGCCGCCGCGCGCGTAGTCGATGATGTTGTTGATGGAATAGGCCTCACCCTGCACCACCACGTCGGATCCAAGCGCTGCCTGCACCGCGTTGGTGCTGGCAGCGGTGGCGAAGGCGCCGGCGCCGGCCAGATACAGACCACCGGAACCGGCGACCGCGCGTGCATCCACGCTCCCGCCGTGGACGCTGGCCAGGATGTCCAGCCCACCGCGGTTGGACAGCACCGCGCCATTGCCTACATGGGCGTCCACTTTGGCACGGGAGGTGGCATCAGCGACCGCCGCACCGACCGCCAGGCCGCCGGCCAGTGCAGCACCGAAGGCTTCGGCGGACACCTGCGGGGTGGCCTCGGCATGCACCTCAATGCCGCCACCCACCCCCGATACGCGTGTCCGCTCGCCCAGCCAGGCGCGCACGTCGGAGCCATCGTCGGCCAGTGCGACGGCGGCGCTGACGCCGGCCAACACGCCACCGGCCGCACCCCACGCGCCCGCATGCGCGCCGCCCAGCGAGCTGGCGGCGAAGGTCACGTTGCCAAAGCCGGCCAAGGTACTGTCGTTCTGCAACCACGCCTGGACGTTGGCGTTGCGAGCAGCGGTTGCGACGACCGCACCGGCCGCGAGTGCACCGGCCGCCATGCCGGTGGCTGTCACATCCAGCGTGCTGGCATCGCTGGCACGGACCGCAAGACCCTCGCCCTGGCTGCCTGCCTGCAGGTCACCGGCCACCGTGGCCGTGACCGTCTGTTCCAGGCGCGCCAAGCCGATGGCCGCGCCGACGCCCACCAGGCCGGCACCGCCGGCATAGACGTCCAGACCTGCGGCCTTGCCTGCGCTGCCGTCGCCGGCGTTGGCGAGCACCGCGATGGATCCGGCCCGCGTGCTGTTCGCCGCCAGTACCGCCTCGGTGCTGCCATACAGGCCGGTCATGCCGAATGCGCCGCCCACGCCCACGCCACCAGCGCCGATGCCACCGACGGTGTTGCTGCTGCTCATCAGGGTCTGCGCGCTCACCTCAAGCGCGCGTGCCTGCACGGTGCCACCGCGGATGCTGGCGCTCACCAGATCGCCACGTCCCTGCAGACTGCCGATGTCCACCTGGGCGCGGCTGTTCAGCGCGCCGGCGCCCTGCGCCCCCAGGGTGCCGTCCAGCGCGGCGGCGTCGATCTTCTGGCCAGTCCCCAGCTGCTTCAGGCTGGCAAAGGTGCCACCCAGTTCCGTATCACTGTCACCGCGGTCGCCAATGCCGGCCAGCAGCAGCCCGGCAGCGCCGCCGATGCCGGTGGTGGCGCCCACGCCAGCCGTCACGGTGACCATGTCCACCGCACGATCGGAGACGGCATTCACTTCAACGCTGCCCGTGGTCGACAGCGTGCTGTCTTCCACGGTGGCCTTGACGGTGCTGCCAAGAATGGCCACCGAAGCGCCGGCACCTACACCGCTGCCGGCGATGCCCACGCCCACCGCACCGGAGTACGCGGACAGCCGCAGGATATCCTCGGCCACCACCGCCATATCGGTGGCATCCACCGAGGCCTGGGTGACCAGCGCACGGGTGTCGTTCTGCAGCAGGTGCACCTGTGCCATGCCGGCGATGCCGGCGGCGCCGGCACCCGCGCCACTCACCGCCACGCCGTTGAAATCCGAACGGCTGTGCGCGTTCACGTCGAGGTCGCGTGACACGGAAATGTGGGTCACGCGCGCACGTTCGCCCACCTGCGCCAGCGTGGTTGCAGTGCCCATGTTGACCAGCGCGGTGCCGGCCACCGCCGCGCCCCCCCCGACCGCGCCTGCGCCGCCGACCAGCGAGGCGGCGTTATCGCTGTTGGCGTTGACCGCAAGGGAGCCCGCCCGCAGGGTGCCGCCCAGCACGCTTGCACGGGTATCGGTGGTGAAATTGTTGACCACGCCGGTGGCAGCGCCGCCGGTCAGGCCCGCGGCCGCGCCGACCACGATCGCCAGCGCGTTCTGGCTGGCATTGGCCTCCACGGTCACCGCGTCGGCGGCCGACACGGTGGCGCCCTCGATGCTGGCGCTGGCATGGCTGTCGAACAGGTTGGTCGACAGCGCCCCTGCGCCCGAGAAGACGCCCGCGCTGGCGGCGATGCCGGCCACATAATTGGCCGAGGCCACGTGATGGCTGGCGCGCACATCCACGCTCTGCTCCGCTGCGGCGAGCCCTGCGCTGTCCTGGTCGGGGTCGCTGCTGGTGCCCAGCCCATGCTGGTTGATCCGTGCGTCCTTGATGATCGCGGTGGTACTGCCGGCGATGTCGTTGACGGCCGCCATTACCGCTACCGCACCACTGGCGATCGGGGTGGTACCCAGCGCGCCACTGACGCCGATGGTCCTGACCTGCTGGCGCGTGGCCGCATTGACCGCGATGCCATGCACGTCGATATGGCCGGTGCCCAGGTCCACGGTATCGAAGGCCATGCCGGCGGCGTCGGTACGGGTGCTGTGGGTATTGCCCGCCGTGCGCCGGCCACTGTCCACGCCTGCCAGCGCATCGCCCAGGCCCAGCGCGGTCACGGCAGTTCCGGCACCGGTGATCGCCGCCTCGGTGCTGCCATCCACCAGGTTGACGACGGTACCCAGGCCGATGCCCGCGTTGACGCCCCCGCCGATGCTGCCGGCGTACACGTCAATCTGCTGCGCCTGGGCGGCGAGCACGCCGACGTTGTCCTGTGCCAGGACATTGGCGCCTGCTTCAATCCGTGCCGAGACGGCGCCCTTCATCCGGTTCACCGCCACCGACGCTGCGCCACCGACCGCGCCGCCGCCGCCCAGGCCAGCAGCCACGGTGCGGATGCGGTTGCCCTGACCGCCGGCCTGTCCAGAGGCATCGGCCTGCACCAGCAGATTGCGGACATCCAGGTCCAGCGCACTGCCGGCAACCACCGCTGAGGTAGTGCCGCCGATATCGTTGTAGGCCACTGCCGCGCCCACGCCCACGCTGCCGCCGACCGCTGCGCCACCCGCCAGCGAATCGATGCTGCGCTCGTCACGGGCGCTCACCTTCACATCGGCCAGCGTGTTGTGCAGGCTGCTGTCACTGAGGCTGGCCTGCGTATCGGAATGGATCAGGTTGGTGGTGACACTGCCGGCCACCGCTGCCGTGCCCGCCCCCGCACCGGACACGGCCGCGGTACGCACCAGGCTGCGGTTGGCCGCATCGATGCTCAGCGCACTGGCGCCGCCCAGCCTGGCATTCTCCACCACGGCACGGGTACGGCCGCCGATGTCGTTGACGCTGCTGGCTGCACCGATGCCTGCCGTCCCCCCCGCCGACAGCGCGCCCCCCAACGAATAGGCCGCACCCAAGGTGTCGGCGCTGACGGACACCGCACCGGTGATACCACTCCCCTGCCCGGTGACACCCCGCAGGCGGGCCTCGGTGAGGGTGTCGATCAGGTTGGTGGTGTTGCTGCCGGCAACGGACGCGGTGCCCCCCAGCGCACCGGCAATGGCCAGTGTCTTGGTGGTGGCGGCCGACGTCGCACTGACCTCCAGCGCAGTACTCACCTCCAGCGCGGTGCCATCCACCTCGCCCAGCGTGGTATCGCCGATGGTGGCCACGTTGATCGCCGCGCCGATGGCGGCGGTGCCGCTGCCGGCAACCGCACCGGCCAGTGTGTGGATACGCGATTCGTTGCTGCCGGCCACCTGCACGATGCCTGCCTGCACCGTGCCGCCCTGCAATGCTGCCTCGGCATGATTGTCGATCATGCTCCAGCCCACCGAGCCTTGAATGGCGACATTGTTGGCTGCGCCTGCGGCAACCGCACCGGACAGGATCCTGGCGGCATTGGCGGCCTCGAGGTCGACCCGGCCGGTGCCAGCGGTCAGCTGCGCATCATCGACCAGCGCCAGCGTGGTATTGCCGATGTCATTGATGGTCAACGCCGCACCCACGGCGACCTTGGAGCCCAGCGTTGCCGCCCCCGCCAGCGAGCCGATGAAGGATTCATCGCGTGCCTGCAGGTGGATGCTGCCCGCGTTGAGCTGTGCGCCATCCCGGGGCACCTGGCCCTGCGCGTCCGCCAGGCCACGACCGACCAGCACCGAGGTGGTGTTGCCGATGGCGTTGTAGGACGCACTGCCCACCCCGGTGAAGTTGCCGGTGCTGCCGCCGATGCCGGCACTCACTGCCAGGATGTCGGACTGGTCACTGGCCGTGAGCGCAATGCGCCCGGCGGTGAGCGTGGCATCGTTGACCGAGACGGTATGTGTGTTGTTGATGGTGTTGTAGGCGAAGGCCACGCCGGCATTGTTGCCACCCACCTGGACCATGCCGGCAACAGCGATGATCGAGCTGCGGCCATTGTTGCGACCCGCCGCATCCACCCGCGTATCGTCAGTGCTCGCGGTATCGGCATTGGCATCCACCTCGATGCTGCCGATCCCGGTGCCACAGTAATCGACCGCAACGCCCGAGCCGCAGCCGTCACCGGTGCCACGCACGTCGTCGATCGTCGCCGTCCCGGCGAAGGCTTCAATGTCACCACTGGCAGTGATGCGGCTGCCGCCGTCAATGCTGGCGGCGGTCTGGCTGGCGATCTGGTTGACCAGCACCGAACCGGCGATCGCCACGCCGTCGCTGCGCGTGGACGCCCCTCCACTGGCGGCCGCCGCCACGATCCGGGATGCATCGGCCGCACGCACGCGCACGTCCTGTACGCCTTCGATGTCGGCGCCACTGACTGACGCGCGGGTGCTGTCGCCCACTTCGGCATACGTCACTGCCGCCCCGAGGCCGGCCTTGCCACCCGCATACAGTGCGCCACCCCCGTTGGCGATCTTGGAGGCGTTCACGGCCTTGACATCAACATCGGCCGCCGCGCCGCCCATGCCGCGGAGGCTGCCCCCGACGATGCTGGCGGCCGTATCGTTGTGGGACATCGCCACGGTCGCCGAGATCGCGCCGGCACCGGCCGAGCTCTGGTTGGAGGAGGCATTCACGCCCACGCTCAGCCCGACGTTGACCTGTTCGCTTTCGTTGCGTGCGGTCACCGTGACGGTGCCGGCATCCTCCACGGTACTGTCACGCAACTGCGCGGTGGTCGTGTTCTGGATGTCACCGTAGGCCACGCCACCGGCCAGCGATGCGCTGCCCTGGGTGTTATCCGACCCGGCCGCGGCCACCGACAACGCGCCGCTGACGCTGACCAGCAGCGTCTGGTTGGTCGCGGCAAGATCCAGCTTCAGGCCGTTGCCGCTGTTGTCCTTGATCACGGCCGAGCTGATGTCCGCCTTGGTGTTCTGCCGGGCACGATTCACCGTCGCACTGCCGGACAGGGCGATGCCGAACTTGGGTTGCGGCGTCTGCGCGCCCTGGCCCTGCCCCGGTGCTGCATTCCCACTACCCAGCAGGCCCTTGGCCTTGTCGAAGTAGGCGGTCAGCCCGGCGCTGCCGTTGCTGTCGGCCTTGTTGGCCATGCCTTCCAGCGCGGTCACCTTGCCGAGCGCACGGGTCTTGAGTGAATCCAGGAAGCCGGGATTCTCCGCGTTCTGCTTTGCCGCCAGCTCGTCCTGAGCCTTCTGCAGCTGTTCGGACGAGCTCTTGGCAACTGCGCCGGCGGCGGCCACCGCACCGGCCAGGCCACCGCTGGTGGCGTTGACCGCCAGCTCACCCGTGGTGATCGCGCCGACCGGCGCCGTGCTGCTGCCGGTCGCGAAGGCTGCAGGCACCGCACCGATGAAGGCGCGGGTATCGGTATCCAGCTGCTGGTAGGCGACGCTGGCCCCCACCGACACACTGTCGCTCATCGCAACCGCGCCGGCCACGGACCACACGAACAGATCTTCGTCGGCACGTACGCCGACCGTTGCGGCGCGGATGTCGGCACGGTTGCTGATCCCCGCCAGCGTGGTGCTGTCCAGGTCCAGCGCGGTGGCGGTTCCGCTGACACCGATGCTGCCGCCCTGGCCTGACTGCAGCGCCAGCGCCACCACGGTTTCCTTGTTGTCGGCCTGCACTGCCAGGCTGCCTGCACCGGCGTCGACGCGGACGCCATCATGGAGGATCGCTGCCGCCGTGTTCTGGTAGTCGATATAGCCGACGCTGCCGCCCAAGGCAGTTCCGCCGTTGCCGACGTTGCTGTCCTTGAGGTTCTTCAGGGCAAGATCACCCGCCGCGTGCAGACCGGTGACATCGGTGTTGGCACGCACGGTGGCGGTGGCGTCAAACGTCCGGCCGCGCGCAGCGCCGGCATGGTCCTCACCTTCCAGTGCGGCGCTCCACGCTGCGGTGCTGGTGTCGCGGGTGGTCAGCGAAGCACCGGCGGCGACATCGGTACGTGCGCTGTTGGTCGCCTTGAACCAACTCACCGCGCCCCCGATGGCCACTTCCTCGGCCGAGCCGCGCGCCGCCGCGTACGAGGCGAACAACTCCGATGGGTCGGTGATCAGGTCCTTGGCGGCGGAGATCGACGTCTTGAACGCGTCGAAGCTGCTGAAGTCCGGGACGGCCCCGGTGAGCGCACTGAAATCCCGAGGCAGGCGCACATCCGACGACAACCCGATGCGTTGCGCCGAGAGCTCAGCCGAACTGCCCACCAAGGTCCGTGCCTCATGGGTGAGGTTGGCGATGTTGACCGCCCCGGACAACGCGAACGCCGAACCATCCGCGCTCTTGCCCTTGGCCAGCACATTGCTCATCGCATGGTTGCCGATCTGTGCATCGGTTACCTGGCTGTCGACCACGATCGCGCCGGCGCTGTCGATGGTCGTACCGGCGCCGATACTGGCGGTGGCCGTATGGTCGCCGTCGACAACGCTGATCGCCCCGCCGAGGCGGAAGGGCGACGCCGTGGTCGGTGTAGTGGCCGGCGGCGTGCTGCCGCCGTCCTGGCTGCCGGTCAGTTTGGCGATGGCGCCACCCACGCCGGCGCCGGCCAGCGACTGCGCCACGCTCATCAGGCCATCGCTGCCGCTGCTGATCGCTTCCACCTGCTCCTGGCCGGGCAGCGGCTCGCTCTTCGGGCCGGTGATCAGCGTGCTGGTCTTGTTGAGGCGGGTGATGCTGGCCGCCTGCACGGTGACGTCGCCTGCCGTGGTGCGGGTGTCGCGGTCCAGGCGCGCTTCGGCCGCGATATCCTGCAGACTGATCGCGCCAGCCAGGCCGACCGCGCCATTCTTGTCGGCGCGCGCCGTGGCGGAGGTGTCCAGAGAGACCGCGTTGACCGCCGAAACGTTGACACTGCCGGCCTGCAGTGGCCCACCCGCTTCAATCACCGCGCGGGTGTCAACGTTGACATTGCTGATCGCCGCCGTGAACGCAGCGGCCGTGTTGTTCACCGCGAACGATTCGGCCGCAAGCTTCAGCGTCGTATCGGCATCGGCCTTCACCGCCACGTCGCCGCCAGCCGCAAGGGTTGCGCCCGAACGCACGATGGCTTCCGTGGTGGCGTTGATCTGCGCGTACGCCGCACCGAGGCTGAGCATGTGCTTCTTCGGAATGCTGTTGCCATTGGCATCCTTCACGGGATCGCCGTTGGCATCGGTGACGACATCACCTTTCTCGTACGCCTTGCCGGCCGCCGAGTTGTCGATGGCCTGGCGGGTGCTGGCATGCAGCGTAATGTCGTCGCGCGCGTCCAGTACTGCGTTGTCCTTCACCTCTACCCGCGCCGTGGTGGCGCCATGCAGGAACGAAATCTGCTCACCCAGCAGCTTGCCCGCCCCCAGGTTCACCAACGCATCGCCGAGGTCCGTGAGGGTGCTGGAGTCGGTGACGCTGTTGACGAGATCGGCCTTGAGCTCGTCGAATACCGCACCGTCCTTGTCGTAGCCGGAATCGATGACCGCAAGCGCGGTCAACTCGATATCGTCCGCCGCCAGACGTGCGTTGCCGCCCACCGTTACCGTTGCCTCGGCACTGCGCACACCCAACCCGGTATCGGAGATCGCCGCCGCGCGCAGTTGGATCCGGCCGCCCTCGTTGACCAGTACCAGCGGCTGCGAGGCGCCGGTATTGACGGCCGCCTCGATGCCCTGCAGATCGCCATTGGCATCGCGCGGGCCGGCCTGTACGAACAGCGTGCCGGTGACATCAATGGCCCTGGCCTGTACGCGGATGCCGTTGCTTGCATTCACCGTCCCGTGCAGCGCCACCGTCTTGTCGGTGAGTTGACCCGGCGTCAGCGTGCCGTACATCAGGGCATCCAGGCCCTTTCCGGCGTTGAGGATGTCGTCGGCCGTGGCGCGGTTGGCCGTGGCCACCGACAGCGAGCCGACATTGAGCACGCCACCGTTGCCGACCAACAGGCCATCCGGGGCGACGAAGAACACCTTGCCGCCCACCGCATTGGTCGACTCCAGCACGCTGTTGAGGTTGCCGTTGATGTAGGCACGCGCGTCGGTGACCAGGTTGACCAGGTTGTGCACCTGTTGCTGACCCTGGGTGGGCAGCACAAGATCAACGGTCTGGCCGACGTCCACCCCGAATTCGCGGAAGGCGTTGAAGGCGACCTGGTTGCCGGCGGCCCCCTTCACTGTACCGGTGGTCACCTTCCAGTGCAGATCGTTGCCCTGGCGGGTCACGCGGGTATCGGTGCGACCGTCGGTGACCATCGCACTGCCGTCATCGCCGGCAATCACGCTGCCTGGCAACGCCAGCCCCAGCACGGAGCCGATGGCCACGGCCAGGCCCGCAGGACGCAGGCGGCGTTGCGCCGGGGGCACATGACGCACGCTGGAGGACGGGCAGGACGAAGGGTCGCGATGGTTCATGGCAGGCTCCGGGCAGTGGCAGGCGGGGCAACCGCGGGCCAGCAAGGGTCGCGGCAAGGCAGGCGTGCCTTGCCGCTCGGTGGCGTTACTGGAAAGGGATCAGTGCGTTGCGGCAGCGGCTGGACGGCTGTCCAGCGCGCGGCTGAGCAGCTCGACATTGCCCAGCGAAAGCAGATGGGCGTAGATCAACCCGAGGTCGCCCGAACGCGCCAGATCCTGGAGCGCCTTGCCCTTCAATTCGCGCAGCTTCTGCTCATCGACCACAAAGAAGCCATCCAGCGAGAAGCCCTCGCCCAGCGCGGTCTGCACGTTCACCTGCCGCGGCACCAGCAGCCCATGGCTGGCCAGCGCCGCACTGAAGGCACGCGTACGCGCCAGATGCACCTGGTATTCCTGCAGGAACTGCAGTGCGTTGCTCAGCAGCGGGCTGTCCTTGCCCTCGTCATCGAACAGCGGCGCACCTTCCTCGCCACCTTCGCGGATGCCCGCATATGCCTCATCCAGGCACACGGTGAAGTCGCTGCCCTTCTCATCGCGTTCGGCAAGCACGAAGGGATAGCGGCGCAGAAACGCCGGGACATAGGCCCCTTCGGCCCAGCTGCCCTGCTCATCGACCATCAGGTTCTGGCCGGCGCGCAGGCCCAGCAGTGCGGCCGGCACCACCGCGTCGGCGCTGCTGCCGGCGAACAGGATCGGGTACTCGCGGGCGACCGGCGCGAATTCCACGCAGGCCAGCGGGACGGAATTGAGCGCGGCGGCGAAGGCAAAATCGCCCGGGGTCGCCACCACCCGATGGTTGCGATGGGCAACGCGGTTGAGCTGGATCGGACGTTCGTAGATGAGCAGCTGCTTCATGGTGGTTCCCCCTGGAGTGATCAAAAAGTGTCCCTTGCCAAATAACCGTGGAAAACAGGCCACTCCCATCAACCCACCGGCTATTCATCACACTTTTTTAATGAATCCGTTCATAAACAGCTGCCGCCCGGCCATGGGGGTCATGGCCGTGACGACCCCCTCAGACGAACATGCCGCCCGAGGCTTCCACGCGCTGCGCAGTGATCCACGCGGTCTGCGGCGACAGCAGCGCCACCGCCACCGGGCCGATGTCATCGGGTTTGCCGGGGCGGCCCATCGCGGTGACCGAGGACACCATCGCATTGACCTGCGCATCGTCGCGCACGCGCCCACCGCCGAAGTCGGTTTCGATCGCGCCCGGGGCGAGTGTGTTGGCACTGATGCCACGTGCGCCCAGTTCCTTGGCCAGGTAGCGGGTGAATACCTCGATGCCGCCCTTCATCATCGCGTAGGCCGAGCTGCCCGGCAGCGAGAAACGCGCCAGCCCGCTGGACACGTTGAGAATGCGGCCGCCATCGGCGATCAGCGGCAACAACGCCTGGGTCAGGAAGTACGGGCCCTTGAGGTGCACGGCGACCAGCGCGTCGAACTGCTCGACCGTGGTGTCGGCGATCATTGCGTGCAGGCCTTCGCCGGCGTTGTTGAGCAGGCCCTGCAGCTGGGTTTCCCCCCATCCCTCCAGCACGCGGCGGACCTGGCTGGCGAATGCGGGGAAGCCGGCGCTATCGGCCATGTCCAACGGAATCGCGGCGGCGCGGCGGCCCAGTGCTTCGATCTTGGCGACCACGTCCTGCGCGGCATCGGCCTGGCTGCGGTAGGTGAGCACGATGTCGGCGCCATCGGCGGCCAACGCGAGGGCGGCGTTGCGGCCGAGGCCACGGCTGCCGCCGGTGATCAGGACGACTCGGGTTGCGTTGCTCATGTCAGTGCACCTGCTTGGGGAGTGGGGCCAGCGTATTGATATTGCCGTGCGGCATAAATCAGTGGATGCTGATTTGACTGTCCAGACATTGCGAACAATCCATGGATCGCCTCGATCACCTGCGCTGCTTCCTGCGCGTCGCCGAACTGGGCTCGTTCACCGGGGCCGCCGACAGCCTCGGTTTGCCCAAGGCCAGTGTGTCCCTCGCCGTTCAGCGCCTGGAAGCAGAGGTGGGTGTGCAGTTGCTCCACCGCACCACGCGCCGTGTGCAGCTGACCGCCGATGGCGCCCAGTTCCAGACCCGCGCGCACGATCTGCTGCACGACATGGACGACCTGCAGGGCATGTTCCGGGTGGACACCAGTCAGTTGAAGGGCCGCCTGCGGGTGGATATGTCCAGCGGACTGGCCCGCCAGCTGGTGATCCCGCAGTTGCCGGACTTCCTGGCCCAGCACCCCGGGGTGGAAATCGAACTGAGCGGTACCGACCGCCGGGTGGATCTGATCCGCGAGGGCTTCGACTGCGTGCTGCGGGTCGGGCCGCTGGATGACAACACCCTGGTCGCCCGCCCACTCGGGCAGCTACGGATCATCAACTGCGCCAGTCCCGCGTATCTGGCGGCCCGCGGTACGCCCGCCACGCTGGACGATCTCGCCAGCCACGCCCTGGTCCACTATGTCGGCACGCTGGGCCAGCGCTCACCGGGGTTTGAGTATCACGACGGCGAGGCCTATCGCAGCCTGCCGATGGGCGGGGCGGTGACCGTCAACAGTGGGGATGGGTATACCGCTGCGGCGCTGGCCGGGCTGGGCATCATCCAGGTGCCGCTGCTCGGCGCGCGCCCGGCGCTGACCGCAGGAACGCTGGTGGAGATCCTTCCCGGGCTGCAGGCTGAGCCGATGCCGGTGACGCTGCTCTATGCCCAGCGCCGCCACCTGCCGCGTCGCGTCGCCGCCTTCATGGACTGGGCGGCAGCGGTGATCCGGCCGGAACTGCTCCCTGCCCTGTGACGCAACAGCGCGGGCGCAGCGCAAAGGCGCAAATTGACGCACCTTCATGCAGATTACCGCACACAAGCGCGCCAACTCTGGTAAAGTCTGCGGCCAATACAAGCAGTACCACGCACGAATGCGCATGCTCAGGCATGTCGGCATGGTGCTACCCGCCCTGACCGAGGTTACCCATGACCATCCAGGACGCCCTGCCGGGCGAACGCCAACAGACCATCCTGCGCCTGCTGCGCGACCACGGCCGCGTCATGTCCGCGCAGCTGGCCATCGAGCTGCAGGTCTCGGAAGACTCGATCCGCCGCGACCTGCGCGAGCTGGCTGCGCAGGGTCTGTGCCGCAAGGTGCATGGCGGCGCACTGCCGGCGGCCCCGGCGTTCCCGGCGTTGGCCGAGCGCCACGAAAAGGACCATGACCGCAAGCGCGCGTTGGCGCGGATCGCGGCGGCCCAGGTCCTGCCCGGGGAGCTGGTCTTCCTGGACGCCGGCTCGACCAATACCGTGATCGCCAGCTGCCTGCCCGAGCACCAGGGCCTGCGGGTGGTCACCAACGCGCCGGATATCGCGTTGGCCTTGATGGCGCGTCCGGGCATCGAGGTCAGCCTGGTCGGCGGCCGCATGGACCCGCGCATCGGCGCGACGGTGGGGGCGCAGACACTGGAAGCGATCCGTGCGCTGCGCGTGGACGTGTGCTTCGTCGGCACCTGCGCGGTGGATGCCGAGGCTGGCATCTGGGCAGTGGATGGCGAGGAAGCAACGCTCAAGCGCGCCCTGCTTGCCGCCAGCAGCCGCTGCGTGGTGGTCGCCACCAATGACAAGCTCGGTGCACAAGCCTCACACCGCATCGGCGATGTGGACCAGATCGATCTGCTGGTTGTCGAAGCCGATGCCCCGCCCGCCCAGGTGGTGGCGTTCGAGCGTCGCGGTGTCACCCTCCAGCGCGCTGCGCAGCACTGAGGCCCGAATTCCATGTCGACGCTTTCCGCTCCTTCGTCCCTGCTTGCCCGCAGCCAGCAGCACGCCACCCGCGCAGCCTTCTTCCTGCCCGGCTTCGCCACCGCAGCCTGGGCGCCGCTGGTCCCGTTCGCCAAGAACCGCACCGCCCTGGATGAAGGGTCGCTCGGCCTGGTGCTGCTGTGCCTGGGTGCCGGTTCGCTGCTGGCGATGCCGATCGCAGGCATGCTCGCTGCGCGCCACGGCTGCCGCGCGGTCATGATCGCCACGCTGTTGATGGTGATCGCCACCCTGCCCCTGCTCGCCGTTGCCCCTTCGCCGCTGACCCTGGGCCTGGTGTTGTTCGTGTTCGGCGCCGGCGTGGGTGCCTGCGACTGCGTGATGAACATGCAGGCGATCATGGTCGAGCGCGACAGCGGCCGGCCGATGATGTCCGGCTTCCATGCCTTCTACAGCATCGGCGGCGCGGTCGGTGCCGGTGCGATGACCGCTCTGCTGGCGTTCCACCTGCCGCCGTGGCTGGTGTGCCTGCTGGCCTCGGCGGTGATGGCCGCCCTGCTGGCACTCTCGCTGCCGTACTGGCGGACCGACAAGGCACCCAGCGATGCGCCGATGTTCGCGGTGCCGCATGGGGTGGTGCTGGCGATCGGCGTGCTGTGTTTCGTGGCGTTCCTGGCCGAAGGCTCGGTGCTGGACTGGAGCGCGGTGTTCCTGCATGAAGTGCAGCACGTTGATCCCTCCCGCGCCGGCCTCGGCTATCTGGCCTTTGCCATCGCGATGACCATCACCCGGCTCGTCGGCGATGGCGTGGTGGCCAAGCTCGGCCGCCATCGTTCGATCCTGATCGGCAGCCTGGTGGCGGCATCCGGCTTCGCCCTGGCAACGTTCGCCACCTGGATGCCACTGGCACTGTGCGGGTATGCGCTGGTCGGCCTGGGCTGCGCGAACATCGTTCCGGCGCTGTTCTCGATGGCCGGCAACCAGAAGGTCATGCCGGAGAGCCTGGCCATCCCGGCAATCACCACGCTCGGCTATGCCGGTGTGTTGGCCGGCCCGGCGTTGATCGGCTTCGTCGCGCAGGCCAGCAGCCTGGTGTTAGCGTTCAGCGCGGTGGCAGTGACGCTGGTACTGGTCGGGCTGTGCGCGCGGTGGGTGCGCGCCTGAGGCCGCCCAGGCCGCTCAGACGCTAGCGCCCGTGGCGCGCGAGGATCACCAGCGCCAGCAGCGCGATGGCGCTCAGTACCAGCACCAGCAGGAAGACCATGCGATAGCGCGCGGCCTTGCCCTGTTCGCGGCGCAGGCGCTGGCGGTAGGCCGGGTCACGCAGATAACGGATGGGGCTGATCCTGAACAGCGGCGCCAACAGCAGATCGATCACCTCGAGCATCCCTGTCTCCTTGGGCGCCCGGGCCAACGGCGCTGCGCCAGCGTTGCACGCGGCAAGGCCCCGGGCAACCCCGCTCAGCCTCGCAGCACACGCGCAACCTGCCCCTGCCCGCTCCGGACCGCCGTACGCATGCACACCCTTCCCGCACGCCGCTCCCTCAACAAGGGCGTGGCGGCCGCTGGCGTTACCATCGGGTGACTGCTGACCGGATGCGCACCATGACGGACCTTTCCTTCGATCCCCGGCCGCGCCGCGCGGCCTTCCGTGCGCTGCACGAGGAAGGCTGCTTCGTGCTGCCCAACCCGTGGGATGCAGGCAGCGCACGCTACCTGCACAGTCTCGGCTTCCAGGCGTTGGCCTCGACCAGTTCGGGTTATGCGTGGAGCCAGGCCCAGGCCGACGGCACGCTGACGCTGGAGGAGACCCTCGCACATCTGCGCAGCCTGGCCGCGGCGACCCCGTTGCCGTTGAATGCCGATTTCGGCGATGGCTTCGGCTCGCTGGAAGCAGTCGGCCGCAACGTCACCCTTGCCGTCGCCACCGGCGTGGCCGGCATCTCCATCGAGGATGCCAGCCCGGATCCCGCGCATCCGCTGCGCACGCTGGACGATGCGGTGGCACGGGTACGTGCCGCCCGCCGCGCGATCGACGCGTCCGGCGAGGACGTGCTGCTGATCGGCCGCGCTGAGAATTTCTTCGTCGGCCGGCCCGACCTGGACGATGCGATCACCCGCCTGCGTGCCTATGCAGAAGCCGGTGCGGATTGCGTGTATGCGCCGGGCATCACCAACCGCGAGCAGATCGAAGCGGTGGTGGCCGCGGTGGCGCCGCGGCCGGTCAACCTGCTGGTTGGCAGCGCGCTGCCGTTCACCCTGCAGGACATCGCCGGCATGGGCGTGCGCCGGGTCAGCGTGGGTGGTGCGATGGCGCGCACCGCCTGGGGCGGGATGATGCGGGCCTCGCAGCTACTGATGGACGAAGGCCGCTTCGACGGCTTCGCCGATGCGGCCTCCGGGGCGGTGTTGAATCAGTTGTTCCGCTGATCGGGGATCAATGGCTCGACAGCACCACCACCGCACCGGTGACCAGCGCGATCCCGACCCAGCCGATCGGGCGCAGCCGGTTGCCGAACAGCACGCGCCCGCAGAGGGCCGTGCCGATCACGCCGATGGCACCCCACATCGCATAGGCCGTGGCCAGATCCATGGTTTTGACCGCCTGACCGAGCAGCGCGAAGGCGATCCAGACCAGCACGATCGCGGCAAAACCCCAGGCCGGCTTACGGAAGCCATCAGATTTGGCCACCATCATGTTGGCCGCGATATCGATCAGTGCCGAGCACAGCACGAACAGGAAGGCAGTGAGGTTCATGGCGTGTGCGCCTCGCCGAGGGTGACGCAGACGATGCCGACCGCCGCCATCACCAGTCCGATCATCTGCTGCACGGACAGACTGTCCTTGAACACGAACATGCCGACCAGCGTCAGCAAGGTCAGGCCCAGGCCTTCCCACACGGCGTAGGCCACGCCCACCGCGATGCCGCGCACCGACAGCGCCAGGAAGTAGTACGCAATGGCCAGCGCCACGGCCATTACCACATAGCCCAGATAGCCCCCATGACGGGCGGCATCGGCCATGAACGAGGTGCCGACCACTTCGGCGACGATCGCCACGGCCAGGCAGGCCCAGGCGATCAGACCGCCACGGGCACGGGGTTGCGAATGCACCTGTGTGTGCATGGAAAGCTCCTTGATTGCGGCCGCGGGATGACACCCGGGCGACGCGCCCATTATCATCGCCATTTCCATCAGACCAAAGATGGAATCCATCGATAAAGGCGATACATCAATGCGCTACGGCCCCGAATCCCTGCACGCCTTCGTGGAAGCGGCTGCGCTAGGCTCGTTCTCCGCCGCCGCGCGCCGCCTGAAAAAGACCCAGTCGACCATCAGCACCGCGATCGCCACGCTCGAGGCCGACCTGGGCCTCACGCTGTTCGACCGCAGCGGCCGCTACCCGGTCCTGACCGAGGACGGCCGCAAGGTGCTCGGCCATGCACAGGAAATCCTCGCGGCCGCCGACCGTCTGGAGCAGCTCAGCATCCGCTTGGCGGATGAGGTCGAGCCGCGCCTGAGCCTGGTGTTCTCGGACATTTACCAGCTCAACCCGGACCAGCACCTGCTGCGCCGGTTCGAGCAGCGTTTTCCGGATATCGAACTGGAGTGGCTGGATGCCGAAGGCAGTGACGTGCTGGACGTGGTGCAGCGTGGGCGTGCCCATCTCGGGCTGATGCCGCATCAGCCGGCCTACCCGTCCGAACTGGCGGTGCGCGCCCTGCCCCTGCGCGCAGAGATGGCGGTGTTTGTTGCCGCCGGTCATCCGCTGGCCGCGCTGCACGCGCCGGACGAATCCCACCTGGCCAGCCACCGTCAGATCTGCCTGAGTGGCGATGCGGCGCGCGAGGGCCACGCACGCGGGCGCACGTGGTCGGCCTCGGACTATCTGATGGTGCTGGAGATGGCCGAGGATGGCTTCGGCTGGGCGGCATTGCCGCGCGCACTGGTGGCGCGCTATGGCCGGGGCATGCTGGTGGAGCTGCCCCTGCCCGGCTGGCCGCGGCTGGTCTCCACCGATGCGGTATGGCACAAAGGCGCGCCGCTGGGGCCAGCGGCGCTGTGGTTGCTGGATCAGTTCCTGGGGGCGGCCAACGCGTAATCGATCGCCGCGCAGATTGCCGCCACCTGGGCGTCGTTGCACTGCTGCGGGGTGGCGCGCGGGCTGTCCGGATACACCTCGGTAGTGGTGGTGTACCGGGCACCACTGACGCTGGCGCACAGGCCCAGTTTTTCCAGCGGGTACTCGATCACCCCCGGGGCGACCACCGGGGAACCGATGATCTCGCCCTTGTCGTCGGCCGGGGCGATATGGGTCACCCGCTCGACGGCCGCATTGACCGCGGTCTGGAAGGCCGGCTGCGGGTTTTCGGTGTCATCGACCAGGTAGAAACCATCCGGGATCAGGCCGGGCTCGAACGGCTTGCCGTCGCGCGCGGCCAACGCCGGGCGGAACTCGGTTTCATCGGTGTCCGTGGTTTCGTGCAGGTCGATATGCATCACGATGCTGCCGCGCAGGGGCGCGACCAGTGCGATCAGCGCAGCCGATTCGGCCGCCGGGCTGTTGGCCATGAACGAACGGTTCGGATCGATCGCCTCGGCGTTCCAGCGCTGGATGCGCTCGTAGCCCCACGGGCTGACGCAGGGCACGACCAGCAGATTGGCGCGCCCGGCGTATTCGGCCGCGCGGGTCTGCAGGAACTGCAACGCGCCCTGCACGCCGCTGGTTTCGTAACCGTGGATCCCGCCGGTGACCAGCATCGTCGGCAGTGCGGGGTTCCAGTCGCGGCTGCGCACGGCAAACAGCGGGTATTGGTCCGGGGCGTACTCGAGCGTGCCGTACCGGGTCACGTCGAAGCTGCCGCGCAGCGCCTCGACGGCCGGCAACACGTCATCGGCATAGCGGCGCTGCGGCACCTGACGAGCGCGCCACAGCGCCTTCTCCGCTGCGCCCCAGGGCTGGCCGGGGGTGCCGATGGGATAGAAGGGGGCGTTGGTCATGGCGTGCTCGTCTGTGCTGCGGGTGGAAACGTGATTTTACCATCGCCGCACACGGCGGCCCGAGTTACGCCCGGGCAAGCTGCGCGATCGCCTCATCGGCAGGCCGGTCACCTTCAGTCAACTCGATGATCGTGCGCCGCACCTGCGGATGCTCCACCAGCGCCACCAGCGTGGCGGCCACATCGGCGCGCGGGATATCACCATAGGCAATCGCCGGGCCCGCCGTGACGCGGCCGGTGCCCGGCGCATCGCTCAAGGTGCCGGGGCGCAGGATCACCCAATCCAGATCAGTCGCGGCCAGATACACATCGGCGCGCTTCTTGACCGTCATGTAATTCTCGAAGCCCTCGCCCATGCCTTTGTTGCGGCCGGCTTCCGGGAATGCCGAGACCAGCAGGAAGCGGCGCACGCCCGCCTGCCGCGCCGCATCCACCGCAAGCTCCAAGCCGCGGCCATCGATGGCGTTAGTGACCTCGATACCGGCACCACCCGCACCGGCGGTGAAAACAACCGCGTCACTGCCGCGCATCTGGCCGGCCAGCGTGTTCACGTCGGTGACGGTGAGATCGCCGGTGACCGGCGTTGCGCCCAGGTCGCTCAGTTCAGTGCCCTGCTCGGCGCGGCGATGCAGCGCCAGCACGCGATGTTGCTTGTCGGCCAACTGCTTGACCAGGGGACGGCCGACCTTGCCGGCCGCGCCGACGATGAAAACGGTACTCAAGACGGTTCTCCTGTTTCAATCGGCCTGTGAGGGTACGTAGGTGGATGTGACACGGCCGTCCCCATCGCGGAGCGTGGTTCAGTTGCCGCTGTACTGCGCGTCGCTGACCTGCTCCAGCCACGTCACCGGTGAGCCATCGACCGCTTCGGCGATCGCGATATGGGTCATTGCGGTGGCAGCTTTCGCACCATGCCAATGTTTGACGCCCGGCGGAATCCAGACGATGTCGCCCGGGCGGATCTCACGGGCGGGCTTGCCCCATTCCTGCACGCTACCCACGCCCGCGGTGACGATCAGGGTCTGGCCCAGCGGATGGGTATGCCACGCGGTGCGTGCGCCGGGCTCGAAGGTGACCGTGGCGCCGCTGACGCGCGCCGGCGCATCGGTCTGGAACGGTGCATCGATGCGCACCCGCCCGGTGAAGTACTCGGCCGGGCCGGCGGCCGAAGGGGCAGTACCGGCAGTGGTGATGCGGATGGGCGCGGTCTCGGCGGGTACGGTGGCCACCATGGAAAGCGACAGTGCTGCGGTGAACAGGTCCATGAAGCGATCTCCTGTGGGGAGCAGCGGTTCGCACCGCCGGGAGGGTCACTGTAGGCGCGCACCCACGTGGGTACTAGCCATCGCGATCGGCATGCAGCCATGATCGCAGCTCATCAATCGCAAAGCGAAGCTCCTTGAGCTCATCAGTCGGCAGCGCGCATCAT
This sequence comes from Stenotrophomonas sp. TWI273, assembly GCF_039674765.1. NCBI lineage: Bacteria > Pseudomonadati > Pseudomonadota > Gammaproteobacteria > Lysobacterales > Lysobacteraceae > Stenotrophomonas > Stenotrophomonas sp. TWI273. Next base: position 38,821 of record NZ_JBDJOA010000001.1, on the reverse strand, counting down.
GGACGCGCATGACTGCCATGCGCCCTTGGCCCTGCCCATGGCCCGCGAGAATTTCAACGACCTGCACGTGTTCGTCACCGTCGCGCGCGAGCGCAGCTTTACCCGTGCGGCCGCGCAGTTGGGTGTCTCACAATCCGCACTCAGCCACACGGTGCGCGGGCTGGAAGAGCGCCTCGGCGTGCGCCTGCTGACCCGCACCACGCGCAGCGTCTCGATGACCGAGGCCGGCGAGCGGCTGTACGAGACCGTCGCCCCGCGCATGCAGGAGATCGAGGCCGAGGTCGCCGCGATCAGCGAGTACCGTGACCGGCCCGCTGGCACGATCCGCATCACCACGGCCGAGCATGCCGCCAACACGATCGTCTGGCCCCGGCTGTCCGCCGTGCTGCCCGCCTACCCCGATCTGCATGTGGAACTGACCATCGACTATGGCCTGGCCGACATCGTCGCCCAGCGCTACGACATCGGCATCCGTCTCGGCGGCCGCGTGGCCAAGGACATGATCGAGGTGCCGATCAGCCCGCCGCTGCGCATGGCCATCGTGGCCAGCCCCGCCTACTTCGCCACGCATGCCGCGCCGCAGCTGCCGGCCGACCTGGCCGCGCACAACTGCATCGGCCTGCGCCTGCCAACCCATGGCGGGCTGATGGTGTGGGACCTGGAAAAGAACGGCGAAGAAGTAAACGTGCGCGTGGATGGCCAATGGACCTTCAACGGCAGCAGTGCGATCCACCGCGCGGCGCTGGCCGGTGCGGGCCTGGCCTATCTGCCCGAGGACATGGTGCGCGATGACATCGCCGCCGGCGCACTGCGGCGTGTCATGGAAGACTGGTGCGATCCGTTCGACGGGTACTACGCCTACTACCCCAGCCGCCGGCAATCCTCGAGCGCCATGAAGGTCGTGATCGAAGCATTGCGCGCAGACCGGTAGAGCCGACCGTTGGTCGGCTGGCGCAGCGCCCGATCACCCGTAGAGCCGACCGTTGGTCGGCTGACGCAGGCCCGATCACCCGTAGAGCCGACCGTTGGTCGGCTGACGCAGCGCCCGATCAAGGGCAGCCGACCAACGGTCGGCTCTACCGTGCACCTCAGGGGTGCAGCAGCACCTTGCCGTTGCGGCCCGGTTCCAGGCTGGCCTTGGCGGCATCGGCCACCTCATCCAGCCCGAACACGCCGTCCACCGGCAGGCTCAATCCACCGCGCGCGGCCAGCTGCAGCAGTTCGCCAACAAGGCGACGCTTGTCATCCGGCGCCATCGCCTGGCTGACCTTGCTGCCCCAGAAGCCCTTCACCGTGGCCTGCTTGAAGATCACATCGCCCGAGCTGAACTGCATCGGCTCGCCGGTCATGGAGCCAAACGAGACCAGTGTGCCGCCATCGCCCAACAGCGTCATCAGCTCGCTGCTGGCGCGACCGCCCACCGAATCCACGGCGGCCGCAATCGAGGCCTTGCCTACCTTTGCCTGCACCTGGGCCATCCAATCCGACTGCGCGGTGGAGATGGTGTGGTCGATGCCGAGCTCGGCCATCTCGGCCACACCGGCATCGCGCCGCACCAGGTTGATGCAGTGCACCCCACGCGCCTTGGCCAGCATCGCCAACGCCTTGCCGACCGCACCATTGGCGGCGTTCTGGAGGATCCACTGGCCTTCCTGCACCTGCAGGAATTCCAGCAGCATCAGCGCACTCAGCGGCATGGCGATCAGCTGCGCGGCCGTGTTGTCATCGATGCTGTCCGGCATGGGGATGACCATGCGCGCCGGCGCGATGAAGGACTCGGCCCAGGTGCCATGCACCGAGGCAGCGCTGACCCGCTGGCCGATCTTGAGCCCCTCGACGCCTTCGCCCAGCGCCTCGATCACGCCGGTGCCTTCGCTGCCACCGACTGCGGGCAGCTCGGGCTTGTAGCCATACTGGCCGCGCACCGTCCACAGGTCGTGGTTGTGGATCGGCGCCAGCACGGTGCGGATCCGCACCTCACCGGCCGCGGGGGTCGGCTGCGGCACATCGCCGCCGTGGAGGACCTGGGTCGGGTCACCGAAGGTGGTGTGGACGGCAGCGCGCATCAGCAGCGCTCCTTCATCACGATGTGCATGGGCGTGTCTCCTGCAGAAAGAATCAACGGCGATGACGGTGGGCGGCGGCGATCGCGCGCGGCTGGCGGTACGCGCGTACGCGCAGCCACACGGTCTGGATCACCACGATGATGATCAGCACCAGGGCCAGGGTGGCGATGTTGGCCGCGCCCGGCAGATCCCAGCCGGACTGCTTGACGTACATCCCGGCCAGCGCCCAGATGACGGCGGCTGGATAGGCGAAGTGCCCGCGCAGCAGCTGGTTGACCACCAGCACCAGCAGCGTGGCCAGGACCAGCAGAACCAGGCTCCAGCCGAGCATGTTGTCGGTCGGCAGCCAGCGGTAGGCGACGATCACCTGGGCGGTATTGAGGTAGGCCGCCAACGACAGCCAGCCGGCGTGCAGCCCCAGTGGGTACGCCGCCCAGGCACGCTGACCGCCCGGGGCGGTGATCGGTGAGGCGCGGTAGGCGGCCACGATCAGGCAGATCAGGGCCGCCCAGATGATCGCCAGCGCCGGCAGGAACCACTGGTTGGAGAACACCGGCATCCAGGCGGCGGTCAGCGCAAAGCCCGCCGCGGCCCACGGGCGAACCCCGGTGATGTCCGGTTTGCGCAGGCGCAGCTGCCAGAACCCGAACAGCACATCCCACAGGAAGATCACGCCCCAGATCGCGAAGGCGTACCCGGCCGCGACCAGCAACGTGGGGTACTGGTCGGAGACTGCACCGTTGGTCGGGCCGAACATGCCGGTCTGTGAGAGCCACGCCACCACGGGCATGGCCAATGCGGCCAACAACACGATCCAACGCATGCACCCACTCCATCTGAAAAGAGCGGTGACGATACGCGGTTCAGGGTTAAGGCGCTGGGATGCCTCAGATTGCAAAGCCTTACTAACATAGCCTCTGCTATATTGCGCCCGTGGACAGTCGCCGCCGCCCCGAGAGCTCCCCCGCCTGGCCTTCGTCGGCCGGGCATACGCCCAGCCTGGGCGAGATGAACGCCAGCGTCGCGGTGCCTACGGGCGGCCACTGGTGGTTCCGCCTGCTGGCCTTCCTCGGCCCGGGCTACATGATCTCGGTCGGCTACATGGACCCGGGCAACTGGGCCACCGATATCGCCGGTGGCGCGCAGTTCGGCTACCTGCTGCTCTCGGTGATCCTGCTCTCCAACCTGATGGCGATCGTGCTGCAGGGGCTGTCGGCGCGGCTGGGGATCGCAACCGGGCGGGATCTGGCGCAGGCCTGCCGCGACCACTACTCACGCCCGGTGAACCTCGGCCTGTGGCTGCTGTGCGAGATCGCGATCATTGCCTGCGACCTGGCCGAGGTGATCGGCACCGCGATCGCGTTGAAACTGCTGTTCGGCATCCCGCTGCTGGCCGGCGCGATCATCACCGCGGTGGATGTGGTGCTGGTGCTGCTGCTGATGAACCGCGGCTTCCGCGCGCTGGAGGCCTTCGTGATCGCGCTGCTGCTGGTGATCTTCGGCTGCTTTGCGATCCAGATGGTCATCGCCGCGCCGCCGCTGCAGGCGGTGCTGGCCGGGTTCATTCCGCATGCGCAGGTGGTGACCGACCCCAAGGCGCTGTACCTGGCGATCGGCATCATCGGTGCCACCGTGATGCCGCACAATCTGTACCTGCATTCCTCCATCGTGCAGACCCGCGCTTATCCGCGCACCGATGCCGGGCGCCGCAGTGCGCTGCGCTGGGCGGTGACGGACAGCACCATTGCGTTGATGCTGGCACTGTTCATCAACGCCTCGATCCTGATCCTGGCCGCCGCGGTGTTCCATGCGCAGGGCCGTACCGACGTGCAGGAGATCGAACAGGCGTACGAGCTGCTGGCGCCGATGCTCGGCGTCGGACTGGCCTCGACCCTGTTCGCGGTCGCCCTGCTCGCCTCGGGCATCAACTCCACCGTGACGGCGACGCTGGCCGGCCAGATCGTGATGGAAGGTTTCCTGCGCCTGCGGATCGCCCCGTGGGCACGGCGCCTGATCACCCGCGGCATTGCGATCGTGCCGGTGGTGGTGGTGACCGCGATCTATGGGGAGCAAGGCACCGCACGGTTGCTGGTGCTGAGCCAGGTACTGCTCTCGATGCAGCTGCCGTTCGCGGTGGTGCCGCTGGTCCGGTTCGTCTCGGACAAGGCCAAGATGGGCGCGCTGGTGGCGCCACGCTGGCTCATCGTGCTGTCCTGGCTGATCGGCGGCCTGATCATCGTGTTGAACGTGAAGCTGCTGGTGGACGTGTGGCGGGGCTGAGGCCTGCGCGCTTGACCTCAACGATGGTTGAGGTGGCACAGTGCAGCCTCCTCATCCCACTGGCAATGCCAGATCGAGCCCTGCAATGACCGACACCTCGCAGCACGCGTTATGGAATGGCCCGGCCGGTGAGGCATGGGTGGAAGCGCAGCGCATTCTCGATCAGATGTTCGCGCCGCTGGCCACTCACCTGCTCGATGCCATCGCGCCGGGCACCGATGCGCAGGTGCTGGATGTGGGCTGCGGGACTGGGGCGGTGGCGCTGGCCATTGCCGGACGGCTGGCTCCGGAGGCACACGTCATCGGAGTCGACCTCTCCGCCCCGATGATCGCCTTGGCGCGTGAGCGCGCGCAGCGAGCCGGGCTGGCAGTGGACTTCATCGTCGCCGACGCGCAGCAGCATACGTTCGCACCCGGACGTCTGGACCGGATCGTGTCGCGCTTCGGCGTGATGTTCTTCGATGACCCGGTGCAGGCCTTCGGTCAGTTGCAGCGCGCCGCCAAACGCGGCGGCGTGCTGCAGGCGCTGGCCTGGCGCGGGACGGACGAGAACGCGTTCATGACCACCGCCGAGCGCGCGGCGGCACCCTGGCTGCAGTTGCCGCCGCGTCAACCCGGGGCACCGGGTCAGTTCGCGTTTGCCGACCAGGTCCGGGTCGAGCAGATCCTGAGCGACGGCGGCTGGGAGGATATCGAGCTGCTGCCGCTGGATGTCGTATGCCGCATCGACCGTGCGGATCTGGCGACGTACGTCTCGCTGCTCGGACCGGTCGGGAGCGCGCTGCGAAACGGCGACCTCGCCGCGGACGTCCAAACGCACGTGCTCGACGCGGTGCTGCATGCCTTCGAGCCGTTCGTCGACGGCGATTCGGTGACATTCACTGCCGCCTGCTGGGACGTGCGCGCCCGCGCGTGGTGACCGCCGGCCGGATCCACGCCATGCGCGGACGCCACCTTCGGACTGTCTAGCGCCTGGCCATCAACGTGCTGGTCAGCAGCATCGCCACCCATGCCATGGCCGCCGCGGTCACGAATGCATACGCCGCGCCATCGCCATAGGCTTGGCGCGCCACCAGTGTCAGGGTGTCGTGTGCAGCCCCGGACACGGACAGCTCGCCGGCCACCACGCGCTCGATCAGCGCCGGCGACCCTGCCTGCCCGGCCTCGGTCAGCGCCCCGCGGGCGGCGTCACGGACGTGGCTGGACAACACCGCGCCCAGCGTGGCGAACCCGATCAGGATGCCGGAGAAGCGCGCGGTGGTGCTGATGCCGGAGGCCATCCCGGCGCGGTCCGGCGGAATCACGCTCATGATCGCCTTCTGTGTTTCGCCGTTGAGCAGGCCACCGCCACTGCCGAGCACCGCCATCGCCAGCAGCAGGCCGAGATCGCTGTGTTGCCACAACGCCACCGCGATGCCCAGGTTGCCGATCACGGCAACGCCCAGGCCCAGCGCCAGGATCCGCCCGGAGGCCCACCGCGTCCCCAGCCGGCGCCCCACGAACGGAAGCAGCAGCATCGCCAGTGCGAACGGCAGCATGTGCACGCCGGCCTGCAGCACGCTGTCGCCGCGGGCGTTCTGCAGCAGCAACGGCAGCAACGAGGCCATCACCTGTACGCAGGCGGCGTAGGCGAACATCGCCAGCACCGCACCGACCAGTGCCGGCGCGCGGAACAGGCGCAGATCCAGCATGGGCTGGGCGCGGCGCTGCTCGACCACGATGAAGCCTGCGCCCAACGCGGTGCCGGCCAGCAACCATGGCAGCACCGTGGCACTGCCCCAGCCCTCCACCGGGCCACGGATCAGCGCCCAGGTCCAGCACAGCATGCTGCCGGCGAACAGCAGCACGCCCGGCACGTCGATGCGGCGGCTGACCGGATCGCGCGACTCCGGCACGAAAGCCCCGCTCAGGCCCGCCAGCAGCAGGCACAGCGGAAGATTGATATGGAAGGCCCAGCGCCAACCCCACCAGGTCGCGATGGCGCCCCCGATCAGCGGGGCGAGCACCATGGTCAGGCCCATGATCGCGCCCCAGATTGCCCAGGCACGCGCACGCGAGGGCGCGCTCTGGTGCGCATGCCCGATCAACGACAGCGCCGGTGCCAGCATGAACGCGGCCGCAGCACCCTGCCCGGCCCGTGCCAGAGACAAGGCCATCGCGGTGCCGGCGATGCCGCACGCCACCGAGGTCAGCGCGAACAGGCTCAAGCCGACCAGGAACAGACGGCGACGCCCGATCCGATCGGCCAGGGTGCCGGCGGGCAGCAGCAGCGAGGCGAAGCACAGCACGTAGGCACTGACCACCCATTCGATGTCTGCGAACGAGGCCGACAGATCGCGGGCGAGGGTCGGCAGCACCACACCGACCACGTTGGTATCGAGCACGGTGAGCGCGCAGCCGGCCGAGCCGAGCAGCAGGACGGCATCCGCGCGGTGCGCGCCGGCACGGCTCATGGCAGCGCAATTCCCCGGGGTGTGGCGGTCCGCCGGCTCACCCTTCGGCCGCCGCCAGCCGCATGCGAAGCTTCTCCACGATAGCCTGCTCGCTCATCGCATAGCCGTACACATCCTGCAGCTGCCCGTCAGCGCCGAGCAGGAACCAGGAGGCGGTGTGCTCGAACGTGGCCGCGTCACCCTCGCCGACGCGCCGATAACTCACGCCCAGGCTCTCGGCGATGGCGCGGGTACCGGCCTCGTCACCGGCCAGGCCCAGGAACGTGGTATCGAAGGCCGCCAGATACTCGCGCAGGTGCGCCGGCGTATCGCGCTGCGGGTCGACCGTCACGAAGATGACCTGCAGGTGCTCTGCCGCCGGGCCCAGCAGCCGCTTGATCTGAACCGCTTTGACCAGGCTCAGCGGGCACACTTCGGGGCAATGGGTGAAGCCGAAGAACAGCAGGGTCGGCGTGCCCTGCAGATCGCGGATGGCAAGCGTGCGCCCGTCGCTGCTCGCAAGCTTGACCGCCCCGAGTGCCGCCTGGCCCATCACCGGCGCCTGGCCGTCGGCGCAGCCGGCCAGCAGCCCCAGTGTAAGCAGGCCCGCGGCCGCCCAGCGCGTCACTTCACCGCCCCGTGCGGCACCAGGCCATCGCGCACACTGAAGTTCACCACCTGCGCTGCGCTGCGGGCAAACTGCAGCGTCACCCGTACCGTCTGGCCGGCCGACAACGGCCGCTTCGGCTTCAGCAGCATCAGGTGGACCCCCCCGGGCTGCAGCGCCAACGTCTGGCCGCCAGGCAACGCCAGGCCATCGGGCAGCGCCTGCATGCGCATCACTTCCCCGTCCATGCGCATGGCATGGATCTGCACCTCGGCAAACGCCGAGGACGCGGCCGACAGCAGCCGGTCCTCGCCGCCGCCGTTATGCAGCTGCACATAGCCGGCGGCCACGTTGGCCGCCGGTGGTGGCAGGCGCACCCACGGATCGCTGACCGACACCGTTGCCGCGGTGTGGGCCTGCGCGGCCGCAGCCACCACCGGCATCACGGAACACGTCAACAGCAGACCGGCAGCCAGGACACCCGAGCGTGACCCGCTCATGGCGTGCCCGACATCTGCATCGGCATCATGTTGAGGTTGGCGTTGTGCATCACCCACAGCGAGCCGGCCACCACGATGGCGATCAGGAACGCGGTGCACAGGAAGATGCCGGTGTTCTCGCGCTGGCTGCGCCCTGCCCCGATATGCAGGAACAGCACCAGCTGGGCGACCAGCTGCACCACGCACAGCACCACGATGGCGGTCAGGCGCAGCGGCTGCGGCACCAGATCGGTCATGACCACGCCGAACGAGGCACCGGTGAGCACCAGGCACAGCAGCAGGCCGAGGAGGTAGCCCTTCAGGGTGGCGTGGCCGCCACCGTGATCGGCATCAGGCGCGTTCGCGCTCATACAAACTCCCTCAGGTAGACGAAGGTGAACACACAGATCCAGATCAGATCCAGGAAATGCCAGAACAGGCTCAGGCAGGCCAGGCGGCGACGCACGATGCCGTCCAGGCCGAACTTCAGCACCTGGTGGATCATGATCGCCAGCCACAGCAGGCCGAAGGTGACGTGCAGGCCGTGGGTGGCCACCAGCGTGAAGTACGCCGACAGATATGCACTCACGTCCGGGGTGGCGCCTTCATGGATCAGCTCGGCGAACTCATACAGCTCCATGCCGATGAAGACCGCACCGAGCACGCCTGTCACGGCCAGCCAGCCCACCACCTGGTTGCGCTTTCCGGCCTGCATGCCGAGCATCGCCAGGCCGAAGGTGAAGCTGCTGAGCAGCAGCACCACCGTTTCGGAGAGCACGAAGCCCAGCTTGAACAGTTCCTTGCCACTGGGGCCATCGGCCGTCCCGTTGAGCAGCACGCCAAAGGTGGCGAACAGCACCGCGAAGATCAGGCAGTCGCCCATCAGGTACATCCAGAACCCGACGACGGTCTTGTTGCCGTCGTCGTGGTGCTCATGGGCGTGGTCGTGGTGACCGGCCGCGAGCTGCCCGTGCTGCGTGGCAGCGGTCAGGGTATCCCCGCTCATGCCTTGGCTCCTTCCATCTGCGCGAAGTGCGCGTCTTCGATGCGCTTCACCTCGGCGGCGGGCACGTAGTAGTCCACGTCACGGTCATACGAACGCAGCACGAAAGTCGCGATCACCCCGATCAGGCCGATGCCGGCCAGCACCCACATGTGCCAGACCAGGGCGAAGCACAACACCAGGCTGAACACCGAGATCACCACACCCGACGCGGTATTGCGCGGCATGTGAATGTCCTCGTAGGTGTCCTGGCGCTGCCAGGCACGGCCGTGCTGCTTGTCGTCCCAATGCTGTTCCAGCGAGGTGATCGCGGGGAGCTTGGCGAAGTTGTAGAACGGCGGTGGCGAAGACGTCGCCCACTCCAGGCTGCGCGCATTCCACGGGTCGCCGGTGAGATCCATGTTGGCCTTGCGGTCACGCACGCTGACATAGAACTGGATGAACATCGCGGCGATACCGGCGGCGATCACCAGCGCACCGATGGCGGCCACGATCAGCCACGGCTGGTAGCCCTCCACCCCGTAGTGGTTCATGCGCCGGGTCATGCCCTTGAAGCCCAGCACGTACAGCGGCATGAAGGCCAGATAGAAGCCAACCAGCCAGCACCAGAACGAAATCTTGCCCCAGCGCTCGTTGAGGGTGAAGCCGAACGCCTTCGGGAACCAGAAGCTGATCCCGGCCAGGCAGCCGAACACCACGCCGCCGATGATCACGTTATGGAAGTGCGCGATCAGGAACAGGCTGTTGTGCAGCACGAAATCCGCCCCCGGGATCGCCAGCATCACGCCGGTCATGCCGCCCAGCGCGAAGGTGACCATGAAGCCGATGGTCCACAACGTTGAGGAGTGGTAGCGGATCCGCCCGCGGTACATGGTGAACAGCCAGTTGAACAGCTTCACCCCGGTGGGGATCGAGATGATGGAGGTCATGATGCCGAAGAAGGCATTGACGTTCGCGCCCGAGCCCATGGTGAAGAAGTGGTGCAGCCACACGAAGAACGACAGGATGCCGATCGACGAGGTCGCATAGACCATCGAGCGGTAGCCGAACAGCGGCTTGCCCGAGAACGTGGCGATGATCTCCGAGAACGCGCCGAAGCACGGCAGGATCAGCACGTAGACTTCCGGGTGGCCCCAGATCCAGATCAGGTTGACGTACATCATGGCGTTGCCGCCGGCGTCATTGGTGAAGAAATGCATCCCGAAATAGCGATCCATGGTCAGCAGCGCCAGGGTCGCGGTCAGCACCGGGAAGATCGCCACGATCAGGATGTTGGTGATCAATGCGGTCCAGGTGAACACCGGCATCTTCATCAGGTCCATGCCCGGCGCACGCATTTTGAGGATGGTGACGATGAAGTTCAGGCCGGTCAGCGTGGTGCCGATGCCCGAGACCTGCAATGACCAGATGTAGTAGTCAACGCCCACCGTGGGGCTGTACTCGATGCCGGACAGCGGCGGATACGCCACCCAGCCGGTCGCGGCGAAATCGCCGACGAACATCGACAGCATCACCAGCACCGCACCCACGGCAGACAGCCAGAAGCTGAGCGAGTTGACGAACGGGAAGGCCACGTCGCGCGCGCCGATCTGCAGCGGCACCACGATGTTCATCAGACCCACGATCAGCGGGGTGGCCACGAAGAAGATCATGATCACGCCATGCGCGGTGAAGATCTGGTCGTAGTGCTCCGGCGGCAGGTAGCCGGCACTGTCATTGGCGGCGATGGCCTGCTGGGCACGCATCATCAGCGCATCGGCGAAGCCGCGCACCAGCATGACCAGGGCCAGGATGATGTACATCACGCCAATCTTCTTATGGTCCACCGAGGTGATCCACTCGGTCCAGATATAGCCCCACTTTTTGTAATACGTGATGGCCGCGACGATCGCCACGCCCAGCAGCAGCGAGCCCACCAGCGCCGACATGATGATCGGGTCGTGGTAGGGAATCGCGTCGAGGTTCAACTTTCCAAGCACAATCAGTTCTCCGCGGTACGGCTGGCAGACGCGGCCAGGCTTACGAGTTGGGATTTTGCGCCGGGTTCTTCGCCGGGCAGGCAGATCTCGTCATCAGGCATGCCGCCGTAACGGCGCAGGATGCTGTCGAACAGTCCGGTATCCACGCTGGCGAAGCGCTGCATCGGCGCACCGTGGGTCGGCTTCTCCAGTTCGGCCAGGCGGGCCTGGTCCAGGTGCTGGGCGGTGCCACGCGACTGCGCCAGCCACTGGTCGAAGTCCGCCTCGGTCATCACCCGCGCATCGAACGTCATGTCCGAGAAGCCCGAGCCGCTGTAGGCCGATGACATCCCGGCATAGGTGCCCGGCGTGTGCCCGATCAGGTGCAGGCGGGTCTGCATCGCGGGCATGGTGTAGACCATGCTGCCCAGTTGCGGCACGAAGAAGGCATTCATCATCGACTCGGAGGTCAGCTTGAAGGCGACCGGCGTATCGACCGGCATCACCAGTTCATTGACCGTGGCCACGTTGTGGTCCGGGTAGATGAACAACCATTTCCAGTTGAGCGAGACCACTTCCACGCGCAGTGCGGGCGTGTCCGACGCGATCGGGCGGTAGGGATCCAGCGCGTGGGTGCTCTTCCAGATCAACACGCCGAGCACCACCACGATCAGGCACGGAATCGTCCACACCACCACTTCGATCGCGGTGGAATGCGACCAGGTCGGCGCGTAGGTGGCCTCTTTGTTGGACTCGCGGTAGTGCCACGCGAAGTACAGCGTCAGGATGATCACCGGGATCACCACCAGCAGCATCAGGCCGGTGCAGACCAGGATCAGCTGCATTTCCTGCTCGGCGATGCTGCCCATGGGATTGAACAGCTCCAGGTTCTTGCACCCTGTGAGCAATGGCAGCAGCGCTGCCAGGCCGAACCAGCGTCCGGCGCGGGCTCGACCGGCCGGGGTGGCGCGGCGAGCGGAGTGTGTAGCGGGGTTCATGCGTGACGGCCCTTCCAACGCAGTGCCGGGCCGGGCGGCCCGGATCATGAAAAGTGGCGAACACCCCCCTGCATGACCGATATGCATGGGGGGTGCCCGCCGCAGCCGCGTACGTTAGGCAACGACATGATCCATACATGATGCGACACACTGTCGCAGCCGCTCTCCCGGCCGCGCGTACCATGCGCGCATGGAATGGAGCCCCCTCATCGCCGATGGGCACGGGCCGGTGTACCTGCGCATCGTGCAGGCCCTGGAACGTGCGGTGTGGTCCGGTGCGTTACGTCCCGGCCAGCGCCTGCCCGCACAGCGCACGCTGGCCACCGAGCTGAAGGTGGACCTCACCACCATCACCCGTGCCTTCACCGAGGCACGCAAGCGCGGGCTGATCGATGCCCGTGGCCCGCTGGGGTCGTTCGTCGCGCCGCCGCAGGTGGAACTTACCCAGCTGGTGGACCTGAGCATGAACCTGCCGCCCAGCCCCGGCGGCGGCCAGGTCGCCGACGTGTTGCGGCGTGGACTGTCGTCCGTGCTCACCCGCAGTGATGCGGACAATCTGATGACGTATCACGTGGGCGGTGGCAGCCGCGCCGATCACCGGGCGGCCCAGCACTGGCTCAAACCGATCCTCGGCAAGGTCGATGCCGATACGCTGGTCGTCACGGAAGGCGCGCAGGCGGCGCTGTCTGCCCTGCTGCTGGCGTTGACCGACGCCGGCGACACGATCCTGTGCGAGCCCCTGGTCTACCCGGGACTGCTGCACGCCGCGCGGGTGCTGGAGCGGCGGCTGCACGTGGTCGAGTGCGACGCGCACGGCATGCGTCCAGACGCGCTGGCGCGCGCCGCGAAGCAGCAGGGCGCACGGCTGATCTATCTCAACCCGACCGCACAGAACCCCACCGCCCACACGATGCCGCAGGCACGCCGCGAGGCACTGGCCGAGGTGATCCGCGCGCAGCACCTGCTGCTGATCGAAGACGACCCCTACTGGCTGCTGCTGGAGGACGCCCCTGCCCCGCTCGCGCTGCTGGCACCGCAGCAGGCCTGCTACATCTCCACGCTCTCCAAGTGCCTCAGTCCGGGATTGCACACCGGTTTCGTGCGCCTGCCCGACGGCATGGACCGGCAACCGGTGCTCGACGCCCTGCGCGCGGTCAACCTGATGGCGCCACCGCTGATGAACGCCCTGGTGACGCAGCTGATCCTGGATGGCTCCGCGCAGGCCATGCTGAAACTGGTGCAGGACGAAGCGGCCGAACGACGCTATCTGGCGCGGTCGGCGTTGTCGCCGCGGTTCCTGCAGCATTGCGCGGGCGTGCACGCCTGGTGCCGTCTTCCCGCGCACTGGACCGATGCCAGCCTCACCCACGCCGCGCGCCTGCAGGGGCTGGGCATCGCACCGTCATCGGCGTTCACGCCCGACGGGGTAGCGATCAACGATGCGGTGCGGATCTCATTGGGCGCGGCCGCCAACCGGCAGGAACTGCACCGGGCGCTGCGCCAGCTGGATCAGCTGATGCATGTGGCGGCGGAAAGCCCCGGCTGGACGGTGTGACGCCCGCCTTTCGGCACGCTCAGCCGGAAACGGCTTTGGCCTGCTTCCAGACGGCTTCAAACTGACTGGCAGTGATGGCGTCATCCGAATCCAGATCCAGCCAGGACAGCGGCTGATCGGACAGCGGGAAGCGCTCATCGGCCTGCCCGGATTTGTCCGCCCAGACCAGCACGCTGCGGTAGCTTTCCACCTGCCGCACGATCACATCGCCCTGCGCCTCGAGGTAGATCGTGCCGTTGCCGATCTCGGATTCTGCGGGGTGTTTGTAGTGCTTGCGGGGCGTGCTCATGGCGGGGCGATATCTGGCAATGAAAATGGGGCCGGGGAATATACCTTGATCCGCCCCCTTCCCGTCGGCAATCGCCGCCCGGGGACGGGGTAGTGCCGGCCGCTGGCCGGCTTCCCGTGGACCACGCAAGCAGGCACTAGACGACCGGTCTAATCAGGCGTACAGTGGCGTCCATGAACTCGCCCACCACCCCCTCCACCGTCCGCGACACGATCCTGGCCAGCGGCCAGCGGATCATGGGCGCCAAGGGCTTCTCCGCCGTCGGCCTCAATGAAGTGCTCGCGGCGGCGGGCGTCCCCAAAGGCTCGTTCTACCACTACTTCGCCTCGAAGGAAGCCTTCGGCGAGGCATTGCTGGAGGACTACTTCAGCGCCTATCTCGCCGATATGGACCGCATCTTCCGCCAGCCGGGCCAGACCAAGGCCGAGCAACTGGCCGCGTACTTCCGCGCCTGGCAGGACAGCCAGTCCTTCGAGGACTGCCAGGGCAAGTGCCTGGCCGTAAAGCTTGGTGCCGAAGTGGCGGACCTCTCCGAACCCATGCGGGCCGCACTCCAGCGTGGCACCACGGGGATCACCGATCGGCTGGCGCGTGCCATTGCAGCGGGCCTGGCCGACGGATCGGTGGCGACCCGGGAGCCACCCGAGGCGGTCGCCCGAAGCGTGTATCAGCTGTGGCTGGGGACCAGCATCATGGTCAAGATCGCCCGCACCACCGGCCCGTTCGACGACGCCGTGGCGTTGACCGCCCGCCTTCTGCATACCGGCCCCTGACAAAGGCATGTCTCACGCACGCCGGCATCGGCGTGTTTTTCTCGGCCCCATCACTAGACGACCAGTCTAATCAAGCACCCACAGGAGCATCATCCATGAAAGTCCTCATCGTTCTGACCTCGCACGACGAACTCGGCACCACCGGCAAGAAGACCGGCTTCTGGCTGGAAGAGCTGGCTGCGCCTTACTACACCTTCAAGGATGCGGGCGCCGAGATCGTGCTGGCCTCGCCCAAGGGTGGGCGGCCGCCGCTGGATCCCAAAAGCAACGAACCGGACTTCAAGACCGACGCCACCCGCCGCTTCGAGGCAGACGCGGATGCCAACGCGCAGCTGGCCAACACCGTGCGCCTGGACAGCGTTTCGCAGGACGCGTTCGATACCGTGTTCTATCCCGGCGGCCACGGCCCGCTGTGGGACCTCGCCGAAGACACCCACTCCATCGCGCTGATCGAAGCCTTCATCGCCGCCGGCAAGCCGGTCGCGCTGGTCTGCCATGCGCCGGGCGTGCTGCGTCACGTCAAGACGGCCGAGGGTGCCCCACTGGTGCAGGGCAAGAAGGTCACAGGCTTCACCAACACCGAAGAAGAGGGCGTCGGCCTGACCGAGGTGGTGCCCTTCCTGGTCGAGGACATGCTCAAGGCCGCGGGCGGTTCCTACTCCAAGGGGCCGGACTGGGGCTCGTATGTCGTCAGCGATGGCTTGCTGATCACCGGCCAGAATCCGGCCTCGTCGGCCGAAGCGGCTGAGGTGCTGGTGGAGCGACTCGCGTCCGCCACCAAGGCCTGAGCCGCCGCGACGGCATCGGATGTCACGGTGCCCCACGCCGCCAGGGACGGCAGCAGCGGCAGAAGATGTTTCATGCACATGCGTTGTCCTCCGGGATGGCGTGGGACCGCCCGCTCATGGCGTGGCAGGGAATCCAGCATCGGCCAGCGCGGCCAGGAAGGCGGCCCGCTCGCGGTCGCTCTCCACACGTACTTCGCGCGCGGGCGGATCGGTCTCGATGCGTGCGTGCGGATCGACGCCCTGCAGGGCCTTGGTGACGGAGCGGGCGCAGCCGCCGCAGGTCATGGTGGGAAGGGTGAAACGATGCATCGGGCGACCTCGCCGTGGTGGGTATGAGCCCACTGTCGGGGCTGACAACGTGGCAAGGTCAAGGCCTTAGCGCGTCCGTGTCCTTTTTGCAGGGCATGGACGCGGCCGGGTCGATCAGGAACGTGGCTTGCGGGCCGCGCGCCCGCGCGAGGACACCGGCGTATCCGCACCGAACAGCGGCGTTTTGCGGGGCTTCCCGGCGGATGCAGTCTCCGCCGGCGCGGAAACGGGCTGGGCCAGGTCGGCGATGATCGGGCAATCCGGGCGGTCATTGCCGTGGCAGTGTTCGGCCAGATGCTCCAATGTCTGCACCATCGCCTGCAGCTCGGCGATCTTCGCCTTCAACCCGGCCACATGGGACAGCGCCACCGCCTTGACGTCGGCGCTGGCGCGTTCGCGATCGCGCCACAGCACCAGCAGCTCGCCGATCTGCTCGACCGAAAACCCCAGGTCACGCGCACGGCGGATGAAGCGCAGGCTGTGCGCGTCCTGCGGGCTGTAATGCCGGTAGCCCGCCTCCGAGCGCGCCGCCGGCGGGATCAGGCCGATCTGCTCGTAATAGCGGATCATCTTTGCCGACACGCCCGAAAACGTCGCGGCTTCCCCGATATTCATCGTCCGGTCTCCCTCTCACTTTCCGCCATGCCGGTGCCCAGCGTATCGGCCTGCATCGGTGCATGGAAGCGCTTGAGCCGCAGCGCATTGCCGAGCACGAACACACTGGACAATGCCATCGCCGCCGCGGCGAAGATCGGCGAGAGCAGCGTGCCGTTGAACGGGTACAGCAGGCCAGCGGCCACCGGGATCAGCACCGCGTTGTAGGCGAACGCCCAGAACAGGTTCTGCTTGATGTTGCGGATCGTTGCCTGGCTCAGGGCGATCGCGTTGGGCACGCCGCGCAGGTCGCCGGACATCAGCACCACGTCGGCCGCCTCGATCGCCACATCGGTGCCGGTGCCGATCGCCAGGCCGACATCGGCCTCGGCCAGCGCCGGTGCGTCATTGATCCCGTCCCCGACGAAGGCCACCTTGGCGCCACCAGCACGGAAACGCTTGAGCGCGGCGACCTTGCCATCGGGCAGCACTTCGGCCGCCACCTCATCGATGCCAAGCTGGCGTGCGATCGCCGCGGCGGTGGCCGCGTTGTCGCCGGTGATCATCGCGACCTTCAGGCCCAGGGCGTGCAGCGCCTGGATCGCCGCCGGCGTGCTTTCCTTGATCGGATCGGCCACCGCGATCACGGCCGCCAGGCGGCCATCGATTGCGGCGTACAGCGGGCTCCTGCCCTGCTCACCCAACCGCTGGGCGGTGGGCCGGAACGCCGCCACCTCCAGGCCGAGCCGGGTCATGTAGCGGTCCGCGCCGACGGCCACGGTGCGGCCGGCGACACGCGCGGAAACGCCGAAGCCCGGCACCGCCTCGAAGCGTTCGATGGTGGCCAGTGCGAGACCGCGCGCTCTGGCGGCCGCAACGATCGCCTCGGCGATGGGATGCTCGGAGCGGGTTTCCACCGCGGCAACCAGGGCCAGCACCTCATCCGCCTGGAAACCATCGGCCGGCTCCAGGTCGGTCAGTTCGGGGCGGCCCTTGGTCAACGTACCGGTCTTGTCCAGCGCGATCACACTCACATCGCGCAGTGCCTGCAGCGCCTCGCCCTTGCGGAACAGCACGCCCAGCTCCGCCGCGCGGCCGGTCCCGACCATGATCGAGGTCGGCGTGGCCAGGCCCATCGCGCAGGGACAGGCAATGATCAGCACCGCCACCGCATTGACCAGCGCAAAGGTCAGCGCCGGTGCCGGGCCGAGCACCAGCCACACCAGGAAGGTCAGCGCGGCAGCAGCCATCACCGCCGGCACGAACCACATGGTGACCCTGTCGACCAGCGCCTGGATCGGCAGCTTGGAGCCCTGTGCCTGCTCGACCAGACGGATGATCTGGGCCAGCACGGTGTCCCCGCCCACCTTGGTGACACGGAAACTGAAGGCACCGGTGGTGTTGAGGGTGCCGCCGACCACCTCGGCGCCCACGGCTTTGGCCACCGGTACCGGCTCGCCGGTGATCATGCTCTCATCCACATAGGACGCCCCCTCCAACACCGCGCCGTCCACGGGCACTTTCTCGCCCGGGCGGACCAGCACGACATCGCCGAGCGTGACCTCGTCGAGCGGCACCTCGACCGTCTCATCGCCACGCTGCACGCGTGCAGTCCGCGCCTGCAGCCCGACCAGGCGCTTGATCGCCTGCGACGTGCGGCCCTTGGCCCGCGCCTCCAGCGTGCGCCCCAGCAGGATCAGGGTGACGATCACCACGGCCGCTTCGAAGTAGACGTTGGCGGTGCCCGGCGGCAGCACGCCCGGGGCGAAGGTGGCGACCACCGAGTAGCCATAGGCCGCCGCGGTGCCGAGCGAAACCAGCGAGTTCATGTCCGGGGCGCCGCGCAGCAGTGCCGGCACGCCTTTGCGGAAGAAGCGCAGGCCCGGCCCGAACAGCACCAGCGTGGCCAGCGCGAACTGCAGGTACCAGCTGGTCTGCAGGCCGACGGCATGCATCACCCAGTGGTGCATGGCTGGGACAAGGTGCGAGCCCATTTCCAGAATGAAGACCGGCAGCGTCAGCACCGCCGCCAGCAACAGGGAGCGGCGCAGCGCACGGGCTTCAGCCTCGCGGCGTTCCTCCTCCTGGTCACCGGCCGCAGCCGTGCTCACGCCTGCAGCGCGCGCGGTGTAGCCGGCGTTTTCCACGGCTGCGACCAGATCAGCGACGGAGACCGTACCGGCCAGATGGCGCACCTGCGCCCGTTCGGTCGCCAGGTTGACGCTGGCCGCGATCACGCCCGGCAGCTGCGCAAGGCCGCGCTCCACGCGACCAACGCAGGACGCGCAGGTCATTCCCTCGATGCTCAGCTCGGTGGTGGCTTCGCGCACGGTGTAGCCCGCGCGTTCGATGGCACGCACCGCCGCCTGGGGATCGGGCGCCCCGATGAAGCTGAGATCGGCCCGCTCCGTGGCCAGGTTGACCGACGCCGTCTGCACGCCGGGGACGGCCGTCAGCGCGCGCTCCACCCGGCCCACACAGGAGGCGCAGGTCATGCCCTCGATGGGCAGGCTCAGGCGGCTGAGCGGCGCGCCGGACCGGGAAGCAACAGAAGACATGGGGCAGTCCTTGGGGTGAGGTTACCCGCCACCCTAAAGATTCCCATCGTGGGAAGGTCAAGCCCCCGCTTGATGGGGACGGAGGTAATTATTCATCCCCTCCGTCCCCGTCAAGGCGCTTTACGGCTGGGCGGGCGTGCCGTCGTGGGTGACCCGCCAGATCGTGTTGGAGAGGTCATCGGCAACGATCAGTGCCCCACGCGGGTCGACCGTGACACCCACCGGGCGGCCGCGGGTCTTGCCGTCTTCGCCGAAGAAGCCGCTCACGAAATCGATCGGCTCGCCGGCCGGACGGCCATTGCTGAAGGGCACGAACACCACCTTGTAGCCGACCGGTGGATTGCGGTTCCAGCTGCCGTGCTCGCCCACGAAGACGCCATCGGCAAACTGGGTGCCCATCACCGGCGACGAGAAGGCCACGCCGAGTGCGGCCACATGCGAGCCCAGCGCGTAATCCGGCGCGATGGCCGAGGCGACCTTGTCCGGATTCTGCGGCATCACCCGGCGATCCACATTCTTGCCCCAGTAGCTGTACGGCCAGCCATAGAAGCCGCCCTCCTTCACCGAGGTGAGGTAATCGGGCACGAGGTTCGGGCCGATCTCATCGCGTTCATTGACCACGGCCCACAGCGTGCCGGTGCCCGGCTGGATCGCCAGCGCGGTGGGATTGCGGATACCGGTGGCGTAATCCTTGTGTGCGCCGGTGGCCACATCGATCTGCCAGATCCGCGCACGATCGATCTCCACCGCCATGCCGCGCTCGGTGATGTTGCTGTTGGAGCCGATGCCTACATAGAGATAGCGGCCATCGGCACTGGCGGTCATCGCCTTGGTCCAGTGATGGTTGATCGCCGCGGGCAGATCGGTCAGTTTCGCCGGTGCGCCGCTCGCCTTGGTCTGGCCTTCCTGGTAGTCAAAGCGCACCACCGCATCCTGGTTGGCCACGTAGATCGCGTTGCCGATCATCGCCAGGCCGTACGGCGCATTGAGCTTGTCGGCGAAGACCGTCTTCAGTTCGTAGGTGCCGTCGCCATCGGCGTCGCGCAGCAGGGTCAGGCGATTGCCGCTCTTGACCGCCGTGTTGCCCTTGGCCTTGATCTTGCCGGCGATCACATCCTTCGGCTTGAGGGCAGGCGCACTGCCGCCGCGACCTTCCGCGACCAGAATGTCACCGTTGGGCAGCACCAGGGTCTGCCGCGGAATGTTCAGATCGGTGGCGATCGCCGAGATGCGGTAGCCCTTGGGCACCGTCGGCAGGGTGTCGCCCCACTGCGCCGGCTTGGCGATGGTCATGTCCGGCATCAGCCCGCGATGCGGCTTGGGCATCTCCGGGTTGCCGCCGTACTGTTCCAGCTCGGGGGCCTTGCCGCTGCAGGCCGCCAGCGCGACCGCAAGCGCGGAAACCGAGAGCACCCGGATCGTCATCTGGCGGCTCATCGCACACCTCCCACGCGCAGGCTGGACAGCCCCACCCAGGTCGCGAGCAGCGCCAGCACCGTCAGGATCACCGAGAGCACCAGGCCCGCCGGCATCACCGCCCATGCATCCCGCGCATGGTGGAGACAGTTGATGAAGCCCACGCCCCAGGTCACCGCCAGAATCACGACGTAGGCCAGGTTGCGGCTGCGACGGACCAGGCCGACGATCCCGCACAGCAGGGCCAGCGTGGTCATCACCATCGCACCGATCAGCAGCCAGGAGGCGAAGTTGGCCCACTGGATCTCGTACGAACTCCAGTAGGCGTAGTCCGCCAGCAGTGCGCCGAGGAACAGCGGCAGCACCCCGCCCAGTACAGCGGCGTGGAACGGATGGATGACCCATGATCGGGTCAGGACAACGGTCGAAGCCATGGTGGTCTCCTGGTGAGGGGGCGAATCTCTCCCGATCCTGCCACCCCTGGTGTGATGGGGGTGCTGAGATGCCGCCCACACGAAACCGGGGGACAGCCTGCCCCCCGGTTCGTCGCCATGCCAGCGCTGCGATGGACCTCGCCGCTACTTGCCCGTCACCGCTTCCTGCAGCTTCTCCACCGCCTGGTCGGCCGTGAACGTGTTCGGCTTCTGGATCTTGGGGAAGTCCACGAACGTCTCGTTGAATTTCGTGAGCAGCGCGATCGCGCCGTACACGATGTAGACGTGGTTGATGTACCAGTCCCAATAGGTATTGGAGGTCACATCCGCGAACTCGTACGGATCGGTGCGCAGGTTGTAGATCTTGGGGATGCGCATGACCGTGAACGGTTCGCCCCACAGCTGCATCGTGCCTTTGCAGCGCTGCTCGATGAAGGTCACCTTCCAGTTGTCGTAACGGATGCCGAGCATGTCGCCATCATCGGAGATGTAGACGAACAGCTTGCGCGGCGACTTGTCCTGCTTGCCGGTGAGGTACGGCAACAGGCTGACGCCGTCGATGTGGTTCTTGTAGGTGCGCCCGATCGCCTTGACCCCCTTCTTGAGGTCCTCGACCACGCCCTTGTTGCCCGCCAGTTCCAGGAAGGTGGGCAGCCAGTCATGGTGCTGCACGATCTCGTTGGACACCGAGCCCGGCTTGATCTTGCCCGGGTAGCGAACCACCAGGGGAATCCGGAACGCGCCTTCCCAGTTGGTGTCCTTCTCACTGCGGAACGGCGTCATGCCGCCATCCGGCCACGAATTGCGGTGCGGCCCGTTGTCGGTGGAGTACACCACCAGGGTGTCTTCGGCGATGCCCAGTTCGTCGAGGTAATCGAGCAACGCGCCCACGTTCTTGTCGTGGTCGATCATCGTGTCGTGATACGGCGACTGCCAGCGCCCGGCCTGCCCCAGGCTTTCCTTCTTGGTATGCGTGATCAGGTGCATGTGGGTGAAGTTGACCCAGACGAAGAACGGCGTGTCGTCGTCGTTCGCCTTCTTGATGAAGCCCTTGGCGCGGTCGGCGAAGTCGTCATCGCAGGTCAGCATGCGCTTGCGGTCCAGCGGGCCGGTATCCTCGATCTTCTGCTTGCCTACCTTGCCCCAGCGCTTCTGGTCGGTGCTGTCATCCTTATCGGTGGCGAAACTGTGGATCACCCCGCGCGGCTTGATGGTCTCGATGAAATCCCCGAACTCGTCCTTCGGGAAGTAGTCGTACATCTCCGGCTCTTCTTCGGCATTGAGGTGGTACAGATTGCCGTAGAACTCATCGAACCCATGGTTGGTGGGCAGCATGTGGTTGAGGTCGCCGAGGTGGTTCTTGCCGAACTGCCCGGTGGTATAGCCCTCGTTCTTCAGCAGGGCGGCGATGGTGACGATCTTCTCGTTCATGCCGACCGGCGCGCCCGGAATGCCGACCTTCGACAGGCCGGTCCGCAGGACGCTCTGGCCGGTGATGAAGGACGAACGCCCTGCCGTACAGGACTGTTCGCCGTAGGAATCGGTGAAAAGCATGCCCTCGTTGGCCAGGCGGTCGATGTTCGGCGTCTGGTATCCCATCAAGCCGCGCGAGTAGCAGCTCAGGTTGGAGATGCCGATGTCGTCTCCCCAGATGACAAGGATGTTGGGCTTCTTTGCGGATGAACCGGGCTTCTTCTTTGCGGATGAGCTGGCCATGCACTTCTCCGACGACGGTGGTGCTCAATAGTCCGTGTCGGTCATCGTCGCGGCCAGCGTGTTTCTACTTAGACGGCGTCAGTAAGTCTTCGCCTCCCCCGCTCATCCCTCCCAGCTGATGCCTTTTGGCGCACTGGAGAAACCGGCGGCCCGCAGCGCGTCCATCAGGCCGTCGCGTCGGGCCGGCGCAGCGTCGATCAGCTCCACGGTGAACGAGCTGCGCCGGCCCCACCGCAGTGCGCTGGCCAGCGCCTGCGCCGCGGCAGCCGTCGTGCCTGCCAGGGACGGATCGTCCGCATCGAAGAACGTCAGCAGCTGGCGGCCCCCCTGGGCCAGGTACATCAGCAGCCGTCCACCGCCGATCACCACCACGGCACCGGCGCGGCGCACCGGCCGGGCCGCCGAGCCGTGCACCGGCCAGGGCACCACGGTCCCGAACGGGTTGGCCGGGTCCACCGCGGACAGCCCGATCGCCACCTCGCCAGCACCGGGCCGCAGGGCATCGGCGACGCCACGCAGTCGATCCACGATCAGGCGATCGGCGAACTGGGCCCCGCCCAGCCCTTCGACGAAGCGGCCGCGCAGCACCCGGCCTGCATCCTCCATGCCGCGATACACCTGTTGCAGCGCCGGGAAGCCGCCGGCGATCCCTTCGGCCATCGCGGCCCCGCGGGTCACGATGCCGTGCCGGTCCAGCAGCCCCTCGGCCAGCGCCACCGCGCGCGCCGTGTCGCTGATCGCCTCACGCTGCAACAGCGACCAGCGCCCGGCCAGCGCGGGGGCCGCAAAGCTGGCGATCACGGCCGGCGCGCCGTCGGCCAAGGGCATGTCGTGCATCGGGACGCCACGGACGCGTCGACCGCGCCGCGAGGCGCGCGCGACCCGCGGCCGCGGCGCGCGGCCCCCGGCCATGCCGCGCAGCGGCGCCCACAGATCCGTGGTCAGGTACCCCGACCATGCCAGGCCCCACAAGGCGTCGTGCAGCTGCGCGGCGGTGATCTCCATGGGCGGGCTGCCGGCCCGCCCCCCGTGCGTGCCCACCGCGGTGACCAGCTGACGCGCGAAGTACGCGCCACCGTCGGCCAGCACCTGCAGCAGCGCATCCTGCAGCGGCGACAGCGCGGTTGCCACTGCAGGCGCGGGCAGCGTTTCTGCCGCGAATTCCTGCAGGTGCAGCGAGACCAGGCCGTCCTCCTCGCCGAGCCGCCCGTGCCCGGCCCACACCACGGTACCCGTGGCGAGCAGCGCATCGAGCATCGCCGGCGCGTAATCGACCACGCGCGCGGGCAGGATCTGCTGTTCCCACACCGACGCCGGCAGCGCCACGCCCGCCAGCAGTTCCACCACGCGCAGCACGCCGTCGATGCCTTCCAGCGCACCCGGCCCGCGGTGAGCGATGCCACGTGCAGCCTGTTCGGCATCGCTCAGCAGCCCATGCCGCTCCAGCAACAACAGGGCATAGGCGTCGCGCGCGACCGGCCGGGTCGCCTCGCGCGCCGCCTGCAGCGAGCGCACCCGCAACCGACGGAACACCGCCTCACCCACCCATTCGTGACGGGCCAGCGGCGCCGGCTCGGCGGCCGCGCCGACGGCCTCGGCATCGCGACGCGCCACACCGAAACGACCCTTGAGCAGCTTGCCCTGCGTTTCCAGCTGCGTGAGTGCCGCATCGGCCACGGCCACGCCCAATCCAAACGCGGCCGCCACCTCGGCCGTGGTAAACGGCGCATGGGTACGCGCATATCGGCCCAGCAGCTCGCCCAGCGGGTCCGATGAGGCCTGCAGGAAGGGCTCGGGGATTCCGCGCGGGAGGGTGACCCCCAGCGCATCGCGCAGGCGCGCAGCATCTTCGATGGCGGCCCAGTGCAGGCGGCCGGCGAGCTGGACCTGGATCGCACGCCGCTCAGCGGCGAGATTGTGCAGATCCCCGGCAGGTTCGTCATCGACCCGCCGCAGCGCCATCGCTTCATCGGTGAGCGGGCCCAGTTCCCGCAGCAGATCGGCCACCCCTTCCTTGCCGCGCGCACGGCGGTCGGGCGCCAGGCGCTGCAGCTCGTTGCCCACCTGCTCCACCACGGCCGCATCCAGCAGTTCGCCCAGATCGACCTGGCCGAGCAGATCGCCCAACAGGCCGCTGTCCAGTGACAGCACCGACGCACGGCGCTCGGCCAGCGGCACATCGGTGCCGTACATGAACTCGGCGACATAGCCGAACAGCAGGTTCGCCGCGAATGGCGACGGTACCTCGGTGGTGACATCGGCGATCGCCACGCGGCCGTCGGTGAGCCGATGCATCAGCACGCCCAGCGCATCGAGATCGTAGACGTCCTGCAGGCACTCACGCGCGGTCTCGATCAGGATCGGGAACTCGGGATAGCCCTGCGCGATGGCCAGCAGTTCACCGGCGCGCAGGCGCTGCTGCCACAGCGGCGAGCGACGACCCGGCGTGCGCCGCGGCAGCAACAGCGCGCGTGCGGCACATTCGCGGAAGCGCGCAGCGAACAGGGCCGAGCCGCCCACGGCGCGCGTGACGTCGCTGCGCAGACGCTCGGGCTCGAACAGGAACAGCTCCGCGCCCGGCAGGCGCCCCTGTGCGTCGGGCAGCCGCGCGATGATGCCGTCGTCGCTGGCGACCACTGCTGGATCCACGCCCCAGCGTTCGCGGATGCGCGCGGCCACCGCCAGCGCCCAGGGATCGTGTACGCGCCGCCCATACGGCGAATGCAGCATCAGCCGCCAGTCGCCGGCCTCATCGCGGCAGCGCTCCAGTACCAGCGTGCGATCGGTGGGCAGGACGCCGGTGGCCTCACGCTGTTCGGCCAGCAGGCCGGCGATGTTGGTGATCGCGTTGTCGGCCAATCCGCAGGCCTGCAGCCGCTCGCGCAGCCCGGCCGGCAGGCCCGCTTCCGCGGCACCGGCATCCAGCGCACCGATGAAGGCACCCACCGCCTCGCCCAGTTCGGCCGGGCGGCCCACGCCCTCACCGCGCCAGAACGGCAAGCGCGCCGAACGCCCCGGCGCGGGGGTCACCACGACCTGGTCATGGGTGATCTGCTCGATCCGCCACGAGGTGGCGCCCAAGGTGATCACATCATTGACCCGTGATTCGTGGACCATCTCCTCATCGAGCTCACCGACCCGGCGCGACCCGGCACGCTCTTCGCCTTCCGGAAGCACCACACCGAACATGCCGCGGTCGGGGATGGTGCCCCCGCTGGTGACCGCCAGCTGTTTCGCGCCCGGCCGCGCGCTCAGTGCACCGGTGTCGCGGTTCCAGACCAGCCGCGGGCGGAAGCCGGCGAAATCATCGGAGGGATAACGCCCGGCCAGCATGTCCAGGGTGGCATCGAACGCGCTGCGCGGCAGCGAACGGTACGGCGCAGCGCGGCGTACGCGCGCATACCAGGCCTCCACGTCCAGTGTTTCCATCGCCGCGGCGGCCACTGTCTGCTGGGCCAGTACGTCCAGCGGGTTGCGCGGCGGATCGATCGCTTCGATCTCACCGGCCAGCATCCGCTCCACTGCCACGGACGCATCGATCAGGTCGCGCCGCGTGCGCGGGTAGACCAGGCCGGTGGAGATGCCCCCGACCTGATGGCTGGCCCGCCCCACCCGCTGCAGCGCGCTGGCGACCGAAGGCGGCGCGGCGACCTGGATCACCAGGTCGACCAGCCCCATGTCGATGCCCAGCTCCAGGCTGGAGGTCGCCACGACACAGCGCAGCTCGCCGGTCTTGAGCGCCTGTTCGATCTCGCGGCGCTGTTCCTTGGAGACCGAACCATGGTGCGACCGGGCGATCAGCGCCTCCGCTCCGGCGGCCCGCCCGGCGGTGCCGCCGTTGAACGACCCGTAGTGCTCGGGGGCAGCCGCCGCCATCGAGGCACGCGCCGGGAGCTGGCCACGGGCGACACGGTCGGCATGCAGTTCATTCAACCGGGCAGTCAGCTTTTCGGCCACGCCCCGTGAGTTGGCGAACACAATCGTCGAACGTCGCGCCAGCACCTGGTCCAGGATGCTGGCCTCCACATGCGGCCAGATCGAGCCGACCCGGCCCGCGGACGCGGGTGCATCGGCGGCAGCGGGATGCGGCGGGATGTCGCCCATATCCTCGACCGGCACCACGATCCGGACCTCCAGCGCCCGCTGCGACGGCGGATGGACCACGGTGACCGGACGGTCGCCGCCGAGGAACCGCGCGACCTCCTCCACCGGGCGCACCGTGGCCGAGAGCCCGATGCGCTGCGCGGGCACCTGCAGCAGGGCATCCAGCCGCTCCAGGCTCAACGCCAGGTGGGTGCCGCGCTTGCTGCCGGCCACCGCGTGGATCTCATCGATGATCACGGTATGCACGTCGCGCAACGTCTCGCGCGCCTGTGAGGTGAGCATCAGGAACAGCGATTCGGGCGTGGTGATCAGGATGTCGGGCGGACGCCGCAGCAGCCGCGCCCGCTCTGCCGGGGTGGTGTCGCCGGTCCGGATCGCGACGGACAGGGTGACCGCCGGATCGCCACGCCGCGCACGTTCGGCGCTGACGCCCTGCAGGGGTATCTGCAGGTTGCGCTGGACATCGGCGCCGAGGGCCTTGATCGGCGAGAGATACAGCACACGGGTGCCGCGCTTCTTCGGCGCCGACGCCTCCGGCTGCGCATCGCCCGGCTGCTCATCGCTGGGAGGCTCACCGCTGCGGAACAGCTGGTCGATCGCCTGCAGGAACGCGGCGAGGGTCTTGCCCGAGCCGGTCGGCGCGATGACCAGCGTGTGCTGGCCGGCGCTGATCGCCGCCCAGGCATGGTCCTGCACGGGCGTGGGCGCAGCGAAGGCTGCCGTGAACCAATCGCGCGTGGCCGGAGTGAAGGTGGCCAGTGCGCCGGGGGCGGGGTCGTTCGAGGTGGGCATGGATCCGGATGTCATGGGACGCTCGCCCAGCGACGGCCGCGAGCGCAATGGAACCAGACTAGGGTATGCCGCGTCGGGCATCCGTCAATCGGCGCGGGACCGACGCGTCTCCGCCTGGCACCACCCGCCCCTGAGCCCCCGCCACTCGTCCCTTCATCACCCACATCCGGCCCCAGGCCAAGGCCCGCGGGCCTCTGCGGGAACACACTCGCTGGCATCGACCACGCTGCCGCCGCAGGAACGACCCTCATGAAACGACGCGATTGCCTCAAAGCCGGGCTGACCCTCCCGCTGCTGCCGATGCTGCTCAAGGCCGGCCCTGCCTTCGCAGCGATGCGTTCGAGGGTCCGGCCGGGCGCTGCGGGGTGGCCCGCTGCCGCCGAGTGGGACCGATTGTCGCGTGCGGTCGGCGGTCGGCTGTCGGTGCCGCAGTCCCCCTTCCTCGCTGACGCCGCCACCCGGGCCGCCGCGCTGGAACAGTTGCAGAATCCATTCTTCCTCGGCGATGCGCCCGCGCTCACCCAGACCAGTGGTTACTTCGGCGCATGGCGGTCAGTGCCCAGCGCGAAGGTGGTGGCCGCCGCCAACAGCGCCGATGTGGCCGCGGCGGTGAACTTCGCCCGCACCCACCGCCTGCGGCTGGTGGTCAAAGGCGGCGGGCACAGCTATCACGGCACCTCCTGCGCGCCGGATTCGCTGCTGGTCTGGACCCGCGCGATGAACCAGGTCGAGCTGCACGATGCCTTCGTCGCCCACAACGCCCGCCCGGGCACGGCGCCGCAGCCGGCGGTCAGCGTGGGCGCCGGGGCGATGTGGATCGATGCCTACGATGCGGTCACCACCCGCGGCGGGCGCTATGTCCAGGGCGGCGGCTGCACCTCGGTGGGCGTGACCGGCCTGGTCACCGGCGGCGGCTTCGGCAGTTTCTCCAAGGCGCATGGCACGGCCGCGGCCAGCCTGCTCGAAGCCGAGATCGTCACCGCCGACGGGCAGATCCGCATCGTCAACGCCGACAACGAGCCAGACCTGTTCTGGGCCTTGAAGGGCGGCTGCGCCGCGAGTTTCGGGATCGTCACCCGGATGACGCTGCGGACCCATGACCTGCCCGATACCTTCGGCGGCGTCTCCTGCCAGATCCAGGCCAGCGACGACGCCAGCTGGCGGGCACTGGCGGCAGAGATGCTCCGCTTCTACCGCGACACGCTGTGCAACCCGCACTGGGGTGAGCAGTTCACCTTCAAGGACACGCGCCGGCTGTCGATCTCGATGGTGTTCCAGGGCATGTCGCGGGACGTCGCCGAGGCGACCTGGACGCCGTTCCTGGACTGGGTCCGCGCACGACCGGCCTATACCATCACCGAACCCCTGCAGGCACTGGCGATGCCGGCCAGAGACTTCTGGGACGCGGATTTCTTCCGCCAGCACGCCCCTGCCCTCATCGCCGAGGACACCCGCGAAGGCGCCTCCTCCCGGCACATGCTGTGGAAGGGCGACCAGGGCCAGGTCGGCTGGTTCCTGCATGGCTACGCATCGGCCTGGCTGCCGTCGGGATTGTTGGACGATGCGCAGCGTGAGCAGGCGGCCGCCGCGATCTGTGCCGCCGCCGATCACATGGATGTCGGCCTGCACTGCAACAAGGGCCTGTTCGGTGCACCGGCGGCCGCGCTGGCCGCGAGCCGCGACACGGCCACCCATCCGGCGGTACTGGACGCCTTCGCGCTGGCGATCATCGGCAATGCCAGCGGGCCGGTGTATCCGGGCCTGGGCCGGACCGTGGATGAGCCCCGGGCACGCCGGGGCGCCTTGAACGTGGCGCGCGCCTACCAGGCCCTGAGCGTGGTGGCGCCCTCGGCCCCGGCCTATGTCTCGGAGAGCGACTACTTCCAGCAGGACTGGCAGCAGGCGTTCTGGGGGCCGAACTACCCACGGCTGCAGGCCGCCAAGCGCCGCTACGATCCGCAGGGCCTGTTCGTGATCCATCACGGCGTGGGCAGCGAGGACTGGAGCGCGGACGGCTTCGAGCGCATCGGCGGCTGACGGCGCGACGGGCAGCGTCTACGCCGCCGCTCCACCCTGGGCCTTGCCCAGCTGGGCGAGCACGCTGCGCAACGCCTGCTGCGCACGCCGGTTCTCCGCCGGCGTGCCGAGGGTGATCCGTACCCAGGTGTCATACGGGGCGAACACCCGGGCGATGCGCACGCCCTGTTGCAGCAGCCCGGCGGCGACGACTGCATGGGGGTGCCCGGTATCGACGAACACGAAATTGCCGGCCGCTTCAGTCGAGCGCAGGCGCAGCCCGCTCAGGACCTGCTGCCAGTGCTGCCGCTCCGCCGCCACGCTGCGCCGGACCTGGGCCACGTGGGCGGGATCGGCGAGTGCCGCCGATGCAGCGGCCAGCGACAACTGGTTCTGCGCGTGCGCGCCGCCGACGCCGCGCTGGCGCAGTGCCTCGGCGAGCGCCACAGGCACCAGCGCATACCCGACCTGCAGCCCGGCCAGCGCATGGATCTTGCCCAGCGTGCGGAATACCACCACGTTCTGGCCCTGCCGCAGCAGCCGCACCGCGCTCAACGTGGCGGCATCCTCGCGGTAGTCGAGGTACGCCTCGTCGACGATCACCAGCGTGCGCGCCTGCGCGGCGCTCACGAAACGATCGAACTCGGCCCCGGGGCTCAGCGTGCCGGACGGGTTGTGCGGATTGACCACGAACAGCGCGCGGGTATCCGGCGCGATCGCCGCCAGCAATGCGGGCAGATCATTTTCCAGCTGCGCGTTCAACGGCACTTCCACGGCCCGGCCGCCAAAGGGCCTGGCCGCATCCACCAGGGCGCCATACCCGGGCACGCTGTAGATGAAACCGCCCGCGCCCTGGCTCAGCGCAAGATGCTGGCCCAATGCTTCGAGCACTTCACCGACGATGACCTGTTCGGGCGCGACCCCTTCCAGCGTGGCGATCTGGCCCTGCAACGCCTGCAGCTGCGCGGCGCTGACATACCGCGGCGCCTCCGCCAGCGCACGCTGTACCGCGGGCCCGACCCGAGGTGACGGGCCGTAGCTGCTCTCATTGAGATCCAGCCGCAGCAGGTCCGTGGTGCGGCCGGCGGACGTCACGGCGGCCGGCGCGGGCGGCGCAGCGGATCCAGCGGCCGGCGCCAGCGCGACCGCTGCGGCACTGGTCAGCCCGGCACGCAGCCAGTGGCGGCGCTGCGGGTCGGCAGGCAGGTGGCCTGCAGTCGTCTTACGGGTCATTGGAAACGGGCCTCCAGGCGTGCGTAGTAGTAGGTGCCACTCCAACCGAACGGCGACAGCTCGCTGTACGGGAACACGCCAAAGGTATCCGCGCCGGAGACCTGCGGGGTGGTCGCGATGTTGCGCGTCGGATAGGTGTTGAACAGATTGTTCGCGCCCAGCACGACAGTGACCGTGTCGGTGGCGCGGAAGGCGATGTCCAGATCGGTGACCCAGCGCGCCTCCAGTTTCTGGATCACGTCGACATTGCCAGCACTACCCGCTTCGGTCGGCAGCGTACGGAACCGGGTCGAACCCTGCGCAAAGGCGGCGACATTGGCCGCGCTCTGGTTGGTTGCCGCCACCCCTTCGATCTCACCGTAGCGGTGCGTGCCCAGGTGGATGCCCCAGCGGCCGACATCCCAGCCCAGCGCGACGGTCAGATTGTCGCGCGGCTGGCCTTTCTCCACGCGGGTGCGCTCGGTGACATCGAACAACGGCGTGCGCACGCCGAGCGCGGTGAGCTGCGCCGGGGTCGAGGCGACATGGGTCAGCTCGGTCTTGTTGCGGTTGTACGCGACGGTCGCGGTGAGCCTGCCATAGTCCGCCAGCTCCCAGCGGTAGCGCGCCGAGGCGTCCACGCCGGTGGTACGGGTATCGGCGGCGTTGCTGAAGTAGCGCACGCTGGTCACGCCCGGCGAGCCCAGCGCGGCCAGGTAGTCACGGATCGCGCTCGACCCGGCCGCATCAACGAAGTTGCTGGACAGGAAGATCCGGTCGTCGATGTCGATCCGGTACACATCCACCGATGCGCTCAGCCCACCGATGCCCCAGGTGAGGCCCGCCGTGACATTGGTCGCCTGCTCCGGCTCCAGCGAGCGCGCCCCCAGGGCACGCGCTTCCACCGTATCCACCGGTGCGGTGCGCACCAGCACATACTCGGGCACCCCGGTCACCGCGTTGTTGAGCGTGCGGCTGCTGGTCGAACTGAAGTACTGCTGGGCCAAGGCCGGCGCATGGAAGCCGGTGCTGACCGAGGCCCGCACCGCCACCCCGCCGTCGAGCTGGTAGCGCAGGGCCAGCTTGCCGTTGGTGGTGCTGCCGAAATCGCTGTAGTCCTCCCAGCGCCCGGCCAGCGACACCAGGAAGCGATCGGTCACATCGGTTTCCGCTTCGGCGTAGGCCGAGACGTTGTGACGGTGATGGTTGCCGGCGTCCGCCGGCTGGATGCCCGCGAAGCCCTGCGAGCCGATCGTCGGCACGGCACCGGCCGAGGGGCCATCAAGCACCCGCGCCGGCCCCCAGACGTATGCGTTCAGCTCACCGGGTGAAATGCCGTAGGTATCGCGGCGGAACTCTGCCCCGAGCGCCAGCCGCAGCGGTGCATGCCAGCCCAGCTCGATGCTGTTGTTGGCATCCAGATTGGTGGTCCACTGCGAGGCCTCCAGCGCACCGTTGTAGAACGCGGTGGGGCTGGCCGCACCCAGCGTGGCGTTGAGCGTGTTGCGGGTGCGGTAGACCAGCTTGTTGCGGCCGTAGACGCTGCTCAGGTCCCAGTGCCAGTCGCCGAGCAGACCTTTGATGCCTGCGCCGAGCGAGGCGTTGGTGCTCTGGGTATCGACCCACGGCAGGAACCCGTCCGGGTAGATCGCGCGCACGTTCTCGACCTGGCTGGCGCGGCGTAGGGAGGCGTTGGAACTGCCCTCGCTTACTCCGTAGCCGCCAAAGGCATACGCCTCCAATCCTTCAGCCCAGGCGAGCGGCTTGCGCAGGTTGCCGAACACGGTCTTTTCCACGGTGTCGGCCGAGTCGGCGAAGCGCCACAGGGCATCGCGGTCGATGGTGGCTTCGCGTGGGTCGGCCACGGCACCCGCTGCCGCGCCCCCGATCGGTGCCAGGCCGGTGCCGGAGCCGAAGGTGCCCGACGGCGCCACCGGCGCACCGTTGCGACCGATCCCGAAGTACTGCTGACGTGTATCGGGCAGGGCGCGGTTGGCGGCCTTGCGATCACGATAGTCCCAGGTGAGGTGCAGACCGCCGCCGTCGGCAAAGGCCACGCCGGTGTCCAGGGCGACGGCGGTGGTGCCACCGCCGCCATCGCGGGTGGTGCCGCGGCTGACCCGCCCTTCGAAGCCGGCATCCTCGCGCAGCACGATGTTGATCACCCCGGCAATGGCATCGGAACCGTACTGGGCTGACGCGCCATCACGCAGCACTTCGATCCGCTCGATCGCACTCACCGGGATCGCATTGAGATCGGTCGAGACCGCGCCTTTGCCCACCGTCCCGCCGGTATTCACCCATGCACTGGCATGCCGCCGCTTGCCGTTGACCAGCACCAGGGTCTGATCCGGCGACAGCCCGCGCAGCGTTGCCGACCGGATATGCGTGTTGCCGTCCGGTGTGGTCGGGTGCGGGAAGTTGAACGAGGGCAACAGCGACTGCAGGATCTGGCTGATATCGGTGTAGCCGCTGCTGCGGATGTCCTGCGCGCCCAGCACATCGATCGGCACCGGCGATTCGAGCACGGTGCGGGCCTGGGTGCGGTTACCCAGGACGGTGAGCTGGTCGAGCTGGGTGACCGCGGGCGCACTTGCCGCGGTTTGAGCATGCACCGGAACGGCGGTGAACAGGCTGGCAAGCACGGCGACGGACAAGCGGCGACGTCGCAGCGCGGTGGTGCGAGGATTCATGACAACTCCGAAGAGATCGGGCATCAAGCCCGAGGAAGACGATGGAACAGCGCAGGCGGTACGTCAGCGGCGACATCGCCGTGGCAGATTCGAAGCAGGCAAGACACGTCCCCAGGTGACCCTGCCGGACATGTTGCAAACTTGTTGCAGAGCGTCAATCGGTGCGGACTCGTGCATTCGCGCCGGGCTGCTCAGGTGGGTAACGAGCGCGGGGCAAGTCACTGATTTCATTCGGCGCGGCCAACGGCCTCGCACCGGGGTCCTTACTTCCAGGCATATCCAGATAGCCAACCGTGCGCGACCGGCAGTGCCTGTACCCTGCCCGCATCTGCCCACCTGCGCAGACATGACAATCCGCAGGTGCAGCCGCACCCGTGCAGGCGTAGCCTGCCCGCAGCCTGCCGCCAACGGAGATCGCCCCGTGATTACGACCTCGCCTGCCCGCCGTGTTCCTGTCCTGCTCGCACTGGCCATCGCCGGCGCACTGCTGCTGCCGCGAGCCGACGCACATGCGCAGGCCCCGTCCACCGCGAGCACATCGGCCACCCCCTCGTTCAATGCCCTGCTCGATGCGCAGACGATGGCCGCGATCAACGCCGATCCGGAACTGCGCACGATGCTCGGCATCAGCGACGATGCAGGCGGTGATCTGTCCGGCCAGCTGACCGACGTCTCGCTGGCCCGGCGCGCGATCAACCGCCGCTTTCTTGTCGACAACCTGGCGCAGATCCGTGCCTGGAAAGGTGCACCGCTGGATCCGCAGCAACGCCTCAGCGACGGCCTGGCGCGCTGGTTCTACCAGACCCAGATCGATCTGATGGCCGTGCCATGGGCCGCGGCCTGGTTGCCGGTCGGCGGCAGCACCTACGCGATCGACCAGTTGTTCAGCCTGCCGGTCAACCTGCCGCAGTTCATGGACAACCAGCATGCGGTGACCGACGACACCAGCGCCCGCCGCTACATTGAACGGCTCCAGGCGATGGGCACCAAGCTGGACCAGGTCCGCGCCAACGTCGACATGCAGGCCCAACAGGGCGTGGTGCCGCCGGCGGTTGCGCTGGAAGGGGCGGCCAACCAGTACCGTGCCCTGCTGAAACCGGCGCCGCAGGACAGCCTGTGGGTGCAGTCGTTGCAGCGCAAGCTGGACAAGGTCCCGTCCATCCCGGCGGCCCGGCGCGCTGAACTGATCGCGCAGGCCACCGCTGCGGTGCGAGACGCGGTGAACCCGGGGTATCAACGCCTGCTCGACAACGTGCAGGCCACGCTGGCGACCCATCCCGGCAACAACGGTGTGTGGGCGCTGCCCGAGGGCAAGGCCTACTACGATGCCGCGCTGCGCTGGTATACCAGCACCGACCTGGATGCCGATGCGATCCACCAGATCGGCCTGCGCGAAGTGGCGCGGCTGGACACGGCGATGGATGACCGCCTGAAGCAGCTGGGCCTGCGCGAGGGCAGCGTGGCCGCCCGCATCGAACAGCTACGCAAGGACCCGCGCTACCTGTATGAGGACAGCGACGCCGGCCGCAGGCAGCTGATCGGCGACATCGAACAGCGCCTGCGTGATCTTGATCCGATCCTGCCGACCTACTTCGGCCATCTGCCGACGCAGGAGCTGCTGGTTCAACCGGTACCCGCGCACATGCAGGCCACTTCGCCCGGCGGCTACTATTACCCACCGGCGATGGACGGCTCGCGGCCGGGCACCTTCTTCATCAACCTGGGCGATATCACCTCCAATACGCGCTGGAGCATTCCCACCCTCACCTATCACGAGGGCTCGCCGGGGCATCATTTCCAGATCTCGATCGGCCAGACCCTGACCGCGCTGCCGATGCTCCGCCGCAGTCTCAATCCCAGCGCCTTCAGCGAAGGCTGGGCACTGTATGCCGAACAGCTGATGGCCGAGACCGGCGTGTACCGCGACGACCCCGCCGGTGATCTGGGCCGCCTGCAGGCCGAGATGTTCCGGTCGGTGCGGCTGGTGGTCGACACCGGCCTGCATCGCAAACGATGGACCCCCGAGCAGGCCATCGCCTACATGCAGGACAAGACCGGCATGACCCCGGCGGATGTGCGCATCGAGGTCTACCGCTACCTGGTGCAGCCCGGTCAGGCCGCCTCCTACAAGATGGGCCAACTGCGGCTGCTGGAACTGCGCGAGCAGGCACGCCGGGAGCTGGGCGACCGCTTCGACATCCGTGCGTTCCACGACCTGATCCTGGGCAACGGCGCCATGCCGATGACGGTGGTCAGCCAGGCCGTGGACGCCTGGATCGCCGCCGGCGGACCGGCCTCCACCCGGACACCATGACGCCCCTGCACAGGTGCCGGCCGCTGGCCGGTGCCTGCGTATAAATACCTAGCGACTTACCGTGTAACTCCGGTTGTCCGTCGCGTGGGCGGTGCGCAGAGTGTCAGCAGGGTCGGCCCGTCGCGCGCCCCACTGACGACACTCTGGAGACTGTCATGCCGCGCACCTCATCGAGCCTGCTGTTGGCGCTGGTCCTGGCCGGCCCCCTGCTGCTGCTTCCTCCTCCGCTGGCGGCGCAGCCCGCGGCGGCCAGCGTTGATGCCCAGGCCGTACAGGCACTCACCCGCATGGGCGCAGCCCTGCGCGCGCTGCCGCACTTCACCCTCAATGCCACTACCAGCACCGAGTACGTGCTCGACGATGGGCAGAAGATCGCCCTGCCGGGCACCGTCGCGTATCGCGTGCTGGGACCGGACCACTTCTTCGTGGAGATACAGAGCGAGGACCAGCACCGCCAGCTGTTCTACGACGGCAAGGCGCTGACGATCTACTCGCCGCGGCTGAAGTACTACGCCACGTTGGATGGTCTGAACAAAAGCAGTCAGGCGCTGTTGACCGAATCGGCGACGACGTATGGCATCGAGTTGCCGCTGGCGGATCTGTTCCTGTGGGGCACGCCGGCGTTTCCGACCGATCAGCTGCAGTCCGCGCTGCGCATCGGCAGCGCCCGCATCGGTGGCGAGGCAACCCAGCACTACGCCTTCCGGCAACCCGGGGTGGATTGGCAGGTCTGGATTTCCGACGCGACCCACCTGCCCCGCCAGCTGGCGATCACCAGCCATAGCGACCCCGCGTTGCCGACCTACCAGGCCACGTTGAACTGGGATACGCGGCGCGCGGTGACCGCCAGGGAGTTGGCGTTCGATCCCAAGTGCGCGACGAAGATCGTGTTCGTACCGGTCGCGCTGGCCGTACAGACCACTGACGGGGAGAACTGAGCATGGACCGTTCCGCTTGCCTGCGCGCCACGCTGGCCCCGGCCCTGATGACCCTGATGCTCGGCGCCGCGCTGCTGCCTGCCGACGCCGACGCGCGCCCCGGGCTGCGCGGCTTTGCCCATCCCTCGATCGCCCATGCCGGCGGCTTCGGCGGCGGCGGTCTGCCTCATGGAGGCGGCGGGTTCGCGCCGCACCCGCCGGGGCCTGGCCCCGCCCCGCATCCCGGTCCGGGCCCGCGCCCGGAGCCCGGCCCGCATCCTGGCCCAGGTCCCGGTCCCCACCCTGCTCCGGGGCCGGGTCCCGGCCCGGGACCTCATCCTCCAGGTCCTGGACCAGGCCCAGGCCCAGGCCCTGGACCTGGACCCGGTCCTGGCCCCGGGCCGCATCCGCCCGGGCCACCCCCTCCGCCGCCCCCGCCGCCGTACTGGGACCATCCGTTCTGGGACGCCGCCGCGTTCACCGCAGGCGTGGCCGTCACGTCGGCCGTGATCGGCTCGGTGGTGTACTCCTTGCCGGTGGACTGCAGCACGGTCGTCGTCAATGGCATCGGCTACCAGCAGTGCGACAACGCCTGGTATCAGCCGCGCTATGCGGGCACGACGGTGCAGTACATCGTCGTGGATGCGCCGCGATGAGGTGTCGGCGGCATCGGGCCTGGCTGGCGCTGCTCGCCCTGCTGGGTGCCGCGCCCCTCGCCGCGCAGCAGGCGCCGGCCGGATCGGCGTCCTCCGACGACATCGCACGCAAGCTGGCCGATCCCGGTGCGGCGCTGATCTCCGTGCCGTTCCAGTACAACTACCAAGGCTCGGTCGGGCCTGGCGGCGACGCGCACAACCAGCAGTTGAAGATCCAGCCGGTGATTCCGTTCGTCGGCGACAGCGGCAAGTTCATCCTGCGCCCTATCCTGCCGCTGAGCTGGAACCAGTTTCCGCAGGACAAACACGGCACCGGCGATCTGTTCGTGCAGGGGTATTACATCCCCAAGACCGCGGCGGAAGCGCATGGCACCGAATTCGGCTACGGCTTCGCCGCGCTGCTGGACACCGCTTCGCACGAGAGTCTGGGCACGGGCAAGTACTCGCTCGGCCCGGCCTTCATCCTGGTCCACAAGACCAAGGCGTGGACCGTCGGCGCACTGGCCAACCATGTCTGGTCCGTTGCCGGCGATGACGACCGCGAGGATGTCAGCAGCACCAGCGTGCAGCCGTTCGTGACCCGCAACCTGCCCGATGGCTGGTCACTCAGTGTCACCTCGGAAACCAATTACAACTGGAAGGCGGCCAGCGGCGATGCCTGGACGGTACCGCTGGGTGCCACCGTCTCCAAAGTGCTCAGGCTCGGGCATACCCCGATCAGCATCGGTGTCGGCGGCTTCTACAACGTGGACCGGCCGCAGTACGCCAGTCGCTGGACCGGCCGGTTGATCGTGACCCTGGTCTTTCCCGAATGAGGCTGCTTCCCATGAACCGTTCTCTTCTTGTCGGCACCGCCCTGATCCTGCTGGGCGTGGCCCCCCTCGGCTGCAGCACCTCCACGCCCGCACGCAGTGACGCACCGCCCTCCACCGAAAAGATCGAGGCGCAGAACCAGGCGCGTACCGCCACCGCCGCGGTGCTCTCGCGGTTGTATGCCGCGCAGCCCGGTGCACGCCAGGCCGTGGAGCAATCGGCGGGTTACGCGGTCTTCCGCAGCTTCGGGGTCAAGGTATTGATTGCCGGCGGCGGCGGCGGGCATGGTGTGGCCATCGACAACCGCAGCGGCCGCGAGACCTTCATGCGCATGGTCGAGATCCAGGCGGGCCTGGGCTTTGGCGCCAAGACCTTCGACCTGGTCTGGGTCTTCAAGACGCCCGAGGCGTACCAGGACTTCATCACCCGCGGCATCGAGATCGGCGGCCAGGCAACGTTGGCAGCGAAGGTGGACAAGGCCGGCGGTGGACTCACCGGCGCGGTGCAGATTTCCGAGAACGTCTGGGTGTACCAGATGACCGAAAGCGGCCTGGCGGCGGAGCTGACCGTCAAAGGCACCCGCTACTACCCCGACAAGACATTGAACTGAGCCGGCAGGCCAAGGAGTTCCCATGCATGGCCATCCGCTGGTCTGGATCGTCAGCCTGTTCGTGCTGCCCCTGGTGGCGGCGCTGGTGCTGAGCCTGTTCGTCCGCCACCGCGGCATCAGTGCCAATGCGGTGCTGGCCTGGTTCGTGATCGTGTGCTGGTGCGGGGCACTCGGGGTAATTCTCTCGCAGGTGTGGTGACCCGCGCTGCCGGCCAGCGGCCGGCACTACCTGTGCATTGCGTGTTCGCCCTGCCCGCGCTGCCGGCCAGCGGCCGGCACTACCTGTGCATTGCGTGTTCGTCCTGCGCGCGCTGCCGACCAGCGGCCGGCACTACCCAGGCAGGCGAGCACTCCACGGTAGTGGCGGCCGCGGGCCCGCCGCCACACGGGTGGCCCAGCGCCAAGGAGAGCCCCAGGACACCCCCCGGGCGGGAAACCC